>NZ_CP084032.1:1228004-1842006 GCF_020181655.1 Pectobacterium colocasium | reverse complement strand
CGAAATTACATAACTGCCTGAATCAATTGTTAACTTTACATTAAGGCTTAAGTTAAAATTATTGCGGTTTATGAAAATACAAGCTTTACTGAGCGGAGTGCTATCTCCGCATTAGCGCTGCAGGAGCGGTGGTATATAGCTGCTCCTGCCTATCGGACATAGTACCGGAGTGGAAAGAAGCCTAGCTGATCGTAACACCTCGTCTGCAAATTCTAGGCAATGAACATCTTTAGGGGCCCTTGAACCAACGGAAGTATCATTGCTCAGAAGCAGTACTTCTCAGGGTTCTTAAGCATTGGAGTTTATTCAATTTACTTCTCAGGACGTTAATGGTCAGAAAACTGAAAATTTCAATATGTCATAATGTTTTATTTATTCGCCATGCATGATAGACATTTCGGTGATAGTTAAAATATAGTTCATTACTGAATCATATAAATAGATCCTCCAGTGATACACGATCACGCCCCATTTTCTCAAGCAACTGTTGTAATCTCTTGGCTCTCAATTTCTGAGCCTTTTTCTCACCAATCTCCTGATAGTATTCTTCCCGGCGTTCCGCAACGACTTGACGGAACTTCTTCAAAAGCTGTTCCAGTGTTTTCATATCTGTTGTCGCAGCTTCAGCTTGTATTTTTTTATACATATACATAACATGAAATTCATCAATCATATGGTTATCTCCGTTTGATTACAGGATTATTTCCCTCTGCACGAGGGAATATTGCCATGTTTCAATACTGATTCACAGTCATTTTTAACTTCCAGAAAATACGTTCATCCACATCATCCGGTTTGATGTTTTTCAGTACAAGCTCAATGATATGTTCTTTATGCCAGTATAAGATAGTATCTTTCAACTCATCCATATTGATCTCAGATACATCTTTGCCTCTTCCACTTTTAACAGAGTCTTCAACTTCACAAGCAATCAAAACATCATAAAGTATCTCTGATAACATTTCCCCTGTTAAAATATTCATGGCTGTTTCAGGCTGTTTTTCAGAGATACTATAGATCGTTTCGCAATATCCCTGTAATACATTTGTGATAAGGTTTATTGACATTTTATTGCTTTCATTTAAAACAATCTCTTTCATACTGATTCCTTTTCTTAAGTTAAATATTAGATAAATATTAGATAAATATCGAGAAGGTATTAATACTATTTATTAGATACTATTTTGATGATTACAGAACCATATTCCAGATCCATCTCATCATACAGTGTCTCATTTACATAACGATTTAAATCATCTAACAAGGTCTTATCATTCATTATTTCTTCGACAGAGCTACCTCTTAATGCGATAAATATATCCAAGCTCTCTTGGATAAGGTTCATCACTTTAGGTGTTTTTTCACATAACATACTTACGATTACTGACATATCATTCTTCATCTGTTTTTCCTATTGTTTATAGTTAGCCCCTTCCGGGGCAAGATTAGTTCTTACTTTCTAAAGTTTTCTGAATACCCTACCAGCAGCGCTGCTACTTGTTCAAAGTTAACCTCATGAATATCACCACAGTTTTCTTCTTGCTTGGTGAATCTCTCAAAGTTATTCTGAATATGGTCAATCACATAAATAATAAATGGACTCATAAAATCAGGATCATCCAAATAATCATTGGCATCTCCATCGCCATTAACTTCCATAAACATATTCCAGCTTGCGCAAAATGATCTACAAGCAAGATCATAAAAAAGTTCTGTTGATTTGTTTTCAATAATATTTTCTTTAGTCATATTTATACCCTCATAATTAAATGCTTTTTATTCATTTCGTTTGTTATTAGCCCCTTGCGGGGCCGAATAGATGACGCCAGCGATTATGTATGTAAAATATAGTGACTCATCATATGATGTATCTGCCTCAGGTTGACAAGCACTTCATCAAAATATACGTTTTTAAGCGATGCTTTATATTTATGTTTTTTCAAGAACTCATTAAAATCTTTCTTACCATTCTCTATTATTGATTTTAAAACACCTTCCATATAACCATCATCTTCAAGATTATGATAGAATCTTTCCCCCATATACTCATGCATACATCGCAAATAGTAGTCATAGTCTTCGCCACTTTTCAGAACAAAGTATTTTGTATCATCATTACTAACATTTATTCCTATTTTTTGCACTTTCATTTTCGCTTCCTCTTATATGTTATTTATTATTTTTGCGTGAATCGGAAATAGTATTTTCAATCCATGCATCAATCTCACTTTCTACAAAAGCTACACATCTTGCCCCTATGATTACCTTATCCGGGAATCGGCCTTCCTTAATAAGCTCATACATTGTGGTTCGACTAAATCCGACTCTTCTCAGAACTTCAGGAACACGGATTAATCTTTTACCTGCGATTTCATTTCTCATTTGTCTTTTCCTCTGTTGTTTCGACAAGAGCTATAGTAGGAAAAATTGAGATCGCAGGATGCAGAGATTGGCAAACAAGATTTTTATGAGGAAGTCGAAAGAAATGATTTTCGGGGAAAATGGGAGTTTGTGGATTTCGCTGGTTTTGAAGAATGGGGACCAGACTTGACGGTAGTCCCCTACATGCAGGAAGTGAGTTACTTCCCTTTTCTCTCGTCTTCCTCTTCTTTTTCGTTCATTTTCATCGCTTCGGCTACCTTGGTATCCATCATGTAATCGTTTTTACTCAGCCAGAGGTTAAACAGTCGCTCAAATTCGCGCTTGAGAACTTTTTCAGTAAAAGGCTTGTCGGTATCCTTGATTTGAGAGCCGCCTCTGATGACCTCAGAGTCGTTAGGGTAGAGGAGACGGGAAAACTGCTCATAAGAGATTTTGGCATCATTCCGCTTCGCCCAAAGCAGCAGATCAAGCATTGGGATAACCCTGAGGTTGATCACCTTTTTGACAGTGCTTAGTCCGAACCGAAACGAACCAATTGCTGGCTCGCCAACGGTATGCTCCTTTCGCCATTGAGGGAGCATTCTTTTGATATGCTCAATAACCTCATCGTCAGTCAGAAACTTAATGTTTAACCACAAATACAGTGGATGCCCATCATCAAACTCGTCAATGTCTCTCAGCTTCCGCATCCCATCCTCTTTTGATGTCGGGACAGACGATGCATCAGCTGAGTAACCTACTCGGTGAAGTAGCTCAAGGTCCCGTAGCCGTGCCTCGTAGCGACTAATGTCGTTGACGGTCATATGTCTGACATGCAGCCGCGCATCCACTAAAGGGTTTTTCTTTTTAGTGGTAGGGGCGGTTCTTTCTGTCGAACTCGCTAAAAGAGGATGACCAGCCAGAATCTTGGCTTCTTCTTCCAGATAGCGTTCATGCCGGGAATGTTCTTCTTTAGTAAAATCATGTCGGTGCAATGATACGCGCCGACTGATTTCATAACTTAGGTCGTTAACTGTGATCTCTTGAAGGACATCATAGTTGCTTAACTTGAACCACTGCTTAACAGCCTTCATTGTGTCGCTGGCTTTCATCTGTATTCCATTTCTCCCTAACGTAACTCACCCGTCAGCCAGAGCCGATTTTCTCGTGCCAACAATGACCTAAAGATAAATTGTTTTGAGAGTGTGAGCCAGAGGAGATAAAAATGAATGCTCGAATGAGTGCAACATGATAGAAATGAGTGCGTCGGAACAGGCTGTTATTAATGGATTTTTAATGCATTACCTGATGCATGGCATGAGAAAAACTTAACGGTAACTTATTGATTTTAAAGAATGAGTGGCGGAGATAGGGGGATTTGAACCCCCGGTAGAGTTGCCCCTACTCCAGTTTTCGAGACTGGTCCGTTCAGCCGCTCCGGCATCTCTCCGTTTAACTGTTGCCATGATGCCCGCTTTTACGGCATGTTAACAACGAGTTAGTTTAACAACACACGCCCTCGCCTTTAAATTCAAGTGACGACTTAACGAGCAATAACGATGATTAAATGGCCATGGAAAAACACTCAACCTCAGGTGCAGACACTTGAACACTGGCAAGCTGCGGTCTCCATCCCACTTCTCGCCCCCTTAAGCGATGAAGAACTTCAGCAGTTGGTCGCACTTGCCGATCAGTTTCTGAAGCAAAAACGCCTGATTCCGTTGCAGGAGCTAGTGTTAACGGAAATCATGCAGCAACGCATCGCCCTGTTGTTTTCCCTGCCGGTCTTGTCGCTGGGAATGGATGCGCTGGATGGTTTCCACGAAGTTCTGGTTTATCCCGGCCCGTTTATTGTCGAAGAAGAGTGGCAGGACGACATCGGACTCGTGCATACGGGGAAAATGGTACAGTCCGGGCAAAGCTGGGATCAGGGGCCGATTGTCATCAACTGGCAAGAAGTGCAAGACTCTTTCGATCTCTCCGGTTTCAACCTCATCATTCATGAAGTCGCACACAAGCTGGATATTCGCAGCAGCGGCGAAGCAACTGGCGTTCCCCTAATTCCCCTGCGCGATATTGCTGTCTGGGAACAACATCTGCGTGGCGCGATGGATGCTTTGCAGGAAGAGATTGATCTGGTCGGTGAAGACGCCACCAGTATGGATCCCTATGCCGCCCACGATCCGGCAGAGTGCTTTGCGGTGCTGTCGGAATACTTCTTCAGCGCCCCCGAACTTCTCGACGATCGTTTCCCCGACATGTACCGCTGCTTTCAAAAATTCTATCGACAAGATCCGCTCGCCCGCCTAAAAAACTGGCAAAGCAGCGTCAACTACCGTGCACCATCCATCTACTAACTCATAAAAAAACAGCGAATTGTACATAGCCTAGGCAGTCAGACAATAAAGCTGATTTTGCCGTTGACAGTACCGCAGGTGGCGGATATTATGCGCCCCGTTCACACGATTCCTCTGTAGTTCAGTCGGTAGAACGGCGGACTGTTAATCCGTATGTCACTGGTTCGAGTCCAGTCAGAGGAGCCAAATTAAAGAATGTAGATGCCTACGGGCGTCTACATTTTTGCATTTAATCAATCACTTGCCTCCCCTCTCTTGTCTACTAACATCCACTGAAATACACCTATATCCAGCAATTTTGTTGGTAGATTTCTTGGTAGTTCTGGTTAGATTTTCCTTATACCAACAAAAAGGAAAGAGAATCTATGTCACTTACTGACACCAAAGTAAAAAAAGCTAAACCTCTTGAGAAAGAATACAAGCTTACTGATGGTTTTGGTATGCACCTGCTTGTCCACCCGAACGGATCTAAATACTGGCGGCTTTCCTACCGCTTTGCACAGAAGCAAAAACTGTTAGCGTTGGGGGTTTACCCTGCTATTTCTTTGACTGACGCAAGGGAGCGTCGTGATGAAGCGCGTAAGCTGATTGCTAATGGGATTGATCCAGGAGCCAGAAAAAAATCAGGCCGGGAGCGACAAGGAACACACGATGAGTCCCGATCCTTTGCTGTAATGGCTCGTGCATGGGCTGAGACCAAAACCAAGTGGTCAGAAGACTACAAAGTTAAGGTCTGGAGACGCATTGAAAACTACCTTCTGCCATATCTGGGAAATCGTGATGTATCAGAGCTTGATACCAGCGATTTACTCATCCCCCTCAAAAAAGTTGAGAAGTTAGGCTATCTCGACATCGCCATGCGCCTGAAGCAGTATACAACCTCTATCATGCGATACGCCGTCCAGCAGAAGATCATCAGTTATAACCCTGCTTATGATTTGCAAGGCACTATCGAAAAAGGTGAGACAGCGCACCGCCCTTCTATCGAAATCTATGAAATTCCCGATCTCTTACAAAAACTCGACAACTACCGTGGTCGAGGTCTTTTAACAGAATTAGCGATCAGGCTCACATTATTGGTTTTTGTCAGGTCAAGTGAGTTACGCTTTGCCCGATGGAGTGAAATCGACTTCAAAAAATCTCTCTGGGTTATCCCTGAACAACGAAAGGAAGTTAAAGGGGTAAAACACTCTGGTCGTGGTGCCAAAATGAAGAGAAAGCATTTTGTCCCACTGTGCAGGCAGGCGGTTGAGATCTTGAAAGAGGTTAAAAAGATCACTTATGGTGAAAAAGCGGGTGACGGGTTTATTTTCACCGGGTTTTACGACAGTGATTCTGCGATGAGTTCAGGAACTATCAATAAAGCCCTTCAGCGTATGGGATATGACACCAAAACGGATCTGTGTGGGCATGGCTTTCGCACGTTAGCCTGTAGTGCATTGACGGAATCGGGATTATGGTCGGAAGACACGGTTGAGCTTCAAATGAGCCATAAAGAAAAAAACACCGTTAGATCTGCTTATACCCATAAAGTTAGCCATCTTGACCAGCGTAAACTGATGCTGCAATGGTGGGCTGATTTTCTGGATGCGAACCGCAATGGAATAGTTAGCCCGTTTGAGTTTGCACAAAAAGGATAGATTTTAAAGAGCCTGTACATAAATTTGTGTAATTGCCTGATTTTGATATGTTCAATCCAACATCAAAAGCAGGTTAATTTATGGACGAAAAACAATTACAGGCACTGGCTAACGAACTGGCCAAAAATCTTAAAACACCTGATGATCTCAGCCAGTTCGATCGCCTGCTGAAAAAAATCAGTGTTGAAGCCGCCCTTAATGCTGAAATGTCCCACCATCTCGGGTACGAGAAAAACCAGCCCAAAGCGGGTCTTAACGCACGTAACGGTTATTCCACAAAAACGGTCATTACTGGCGATGGCCCGCTCGAACTGCGTACTCCGCGAGATCGTGATGCCACATTCGAACCTCAACTGGTGAAGAAAAATCAGACCCGGATAACCAGCATGGATAACCAAATCCTGTCGTTATACGCCAAAGGCATGACTACCCGAGAGATCGTCGCGACGTTTAAGGAACTGTATGACTCAGATGTGTCGCCGGCCCTGATTTCAAAGGTCACGGACGCAGTGATGGAGCAGGTTGTTGAATGGCAGAATCGGCCGTTGGATAGCCTTTATCCCATTGTTTATCTTGACTGTATTGTCCTTAAGGTCCGTCAGGATAGTCGTGTCATCAACAAATCCGTGTTCCTGGCCTTGGGCATCAATATCGATGGTCAGAAAGAACTACTGGGTATGTGGCTGGCGGAAAATGAAGGGGCGAAGTTCTGGCTGAATGTGCTGACGGAGCTGAAAAACAGAGGTCTGAACGACATTCTCATCGCCTGCGTTGACGGTCTGAAAGGCTTCCCTGACGCTATCAATGCGGTCTATCCGCAAACCCGCATCCAGTTGTGTATAGTCCATATGGTGCGCAACAGCCTGCGCTTCGTCTCATGGAAGGACTATAAGGCCGTCACTCGCGACCTGAAGGCGGTTTATGGGGCCGCGACGGAAGAAGCGGCGTTGCAGGAGCTGGAAACATTCGCCAGGGTCTGGGATGAGCGCTACCCGCAAATCAGCCGGAGCTGGCGTGCAAACTGGGCGAATCTGTCAACATTCTTCGCGTACCCGAGTGACATCCGTAAGGTGATTTACACGACCAATGCCATTGAATCACTGAACAGCGTCATCCGGCATGCCATAAAGAAACGCAAGGTGTTCCCGACAGATGACTCAGTAAGGAAAGTGGTGTGGCTGGCAATACAGTCGGCATCAAAAAAATGGACGATGCCGATCCAAAACTGGCGGCTGGCGATGAGCCGCTTTATTATCGAGTTCGGTGACCGCCTGGACGGTCACTTCTGAGAAATGGCATTTACACAGAATCATGTACAAGGTCATTTTAAAAAGTCAAGGACGACACTACTTCATAAAAATATCAATACCTCTACTAATTTTCTCTCTCATTTTTATATTCACAAGAGAAAATAGTCACCTCCGGTAAGATCTATACCAACAAGATTTCAGGTAATGTGGATTTCTCCATTATTTGTAGTATGGTTTTTTTCAGAAAACTAAAGTCATCCTGATGTTGAACCAGAACCCCCCCTCCTTCTGATTCTGATTTTTATCTTCTGGATCACAATTCTTCATAAAAGTATCTAAAGACACCACAATAAAAGACATTTAAATTCAGACATTCATACCTCTCTCACTCTACCTAAATAGAGATTTTATATTATCCCATGAAATTTATTTACTACAGTGTTTTATGCCAAAAACTATTGATAGTATTTCTATAAACCGAGGGAGATGTTGAAGACAACCGCTTCCCCGGTAGAGATTGAGCCAGACACACTGAAAGAATTAAATTACAATTCCTATATTAACCAATATCGTAAATAAAGAGATGCATTCAGGTGACACCAATTAGTTAGCATGAAAATTATAATTACTATAATTATATTTATTAACATATAACCACTAAAAACAAATTCATTGGAATTTTTTCCATGAGCATTTTTTCTTCAAAAAATAGATATATGAAAGTATTTGACTAAATTTTTTTTGCATGATAAAAAAGTAAATAGGATGTGAATGGATTGTTGCCTTTTAATTTCTTCAAGAGGTCATCATAATGGTGTCATCGGGTAAAAAGGATTGCTCCGATTATTCTTTCAGCGGAAAGCATGTTTTTGCAGAATTCTACGGTGTAGATAATGCCCTCCTCAATGATCAATATACTCTTATAAAAGTAATGCGTTCTGCTGTTGAAGCTACGGGCGCAACTATTCTTCAAGAAACATCACATAAATTCGATCCAGAAGGAGTAACCGCATTATTTTTATTATCTGAATCACATGCATCAATTCACACCTACCCAAATTTTTCGGCTGCTTTTATTGATATCTTTACTTGTGGTGACTGCAATCCAAGCTTAGCTATCAAGGAAATAGAAATGGCATTAAATCCAACAAAAATTCAATCAACAAGCGTCATTAGAGGAGAAATAAAAAATGCAAAATAAAATTATTGAGCCAATTGGTAAAGGGGTAAGCCGCATATGGGAATTAGAGAATATAATTTATCAGAAAAAAACACCTTTTCAAGATATGATTATAGCCAAAACAGCTCAGGGGATAAGCCTATTCTGCAATAACGAACGACAAAGTGTCGAAGAGTCACAACTTATATATCATGAAGGTCAGATTATCCCTGCTGCTTTATTTTGTGGTGAAATCAATAATGTGCTAATCATAGGCTCCAGTGAAGGAGTCATCAGTAAGCTTGCTGTTGAATTAGGTGCAAAAAAAGTGACACATGTAGATATTGATGCTGACTGTGTTGATGCTTGCGCAAAATATCTGCCTTATGGTTATACCTTAGAGGAAGTTAATACTGCAAAAGAAAACAAAGGTCCAATCCACATCATCATAGGTGATGGTTATAAATATATTGATGATGCAATAGCCAGAAATGACATGTTTGACATTATAGTACTGGACTTGCCTGACGAACAAGAAGACTGTGCGCAACAAAATCGTCTATATAGTGCTGAATTTAATAATAAGATCAAAAAGCTCCTCACTCCTAAAGGGGTATTTATCTCACAGGCAGGATGTACCACATACTGGAGAAATAGCACGTTAAATAATGCAATAAAGAGATTTCATGATAGTTTTACAAGCACAGTATTCTTTGAAATGGAAGAACAAAATTGGGTTTGGCTGGTCGGAGCAAATTTTGAATGTGAAGATATTGTCGAAAGGATGACTAATAAACTTGAAAACCTTCCTTATAAACCAAAATTTATCGACAGGCAATCAATTATAAAATCGACTATAATTCCTACTTCATTACGTAATAACATTTAATTCTAGAGAAGAAAAAATGGATTTTCAAAAAGAAGAACCGTGGTTTTCCACTCAAAAAACTTGTCCTGTTGAAGTTTATACAGAATGGGATCCTCTTGAAGAAATAATTGTTGGCGATATTGATGATATTCGTGTTCCTGAATGGGATCCAGGGCTTGATGCTGTAATACCAAAGAAATCAAAAAGCTTCTTTAAAAATAATGCCGGTGGTCGTTTTCCAAAAGAGTTAATCACGCTCGCTAAAAAAGAAGTAAACCAGTTAGCTGATATTCTGCAAAGTGAAGGTATTCGCGTTCGTAGGCCTGAAGAGGTAAATCATCATAAGACTATTATCACACCACATTTCAGCACAGGTGGAGGATTTTATTCGGCGATGCCTCGCGATTGTCTTTTCGCTATTGGGAAAAAAATCATTGAAGTTCCTATGGCTTGGCGCAGCCGTTACTTTGAAACATTTGCATTCAGGGAAATACTGAATGACTATTTTTCCCAGGGGGCGGAATGGTTGGCGGCACCAAAACCCATGCTAAAAGACAGTTTATGGAAAATTGGACATGACTGTGAACAAGAAGAAAGATTTGATTCAATTATTAATGAATCAGAGCCGGTTTTTGATGCAGCAGACTTTATGAAAATGGGAAAAGACATTATTGGGCAACGTAGTCATGTCACCAACCAAAAAGGAGTTGAG
Organism: Pectobacterium colocasium; assembly: GCF_020181655.1. Lineage (NCBI taxonomy): Bacteria > Pseudomonadati > Pseudomonadota > Gammaproteobacteria > Enterobacterales > Pectobacteriaceae > Pectobacterium > Pectobacterium colocasium. The sequence continues at coordinate 1,831,659 of NZ_CP084032.1, read as the reverse complement.
TGGCTGCGTAGAGCTCTGGGCGATGAATATCGAATTCATATTTATGAATTCGATGACGCATCTCCTATGCATATTGATACAACCATACTTCCCTTGGCTCCAGGAAGAGTATTAGTAAATAAGGCATGGGTTTCTAAAATACCTGATATTTTCAAAGACTGGGAAATTCTTACACCACCACCGTCAATGCTTGATGATGCTCATCCACTGTTTATGACGTCGAAATGGATACATACTAATGTATTGATGTTGGATGATAAAACCGTTGTTGTTGAAAAAGATGAAGAATTGTTGAAAAAAGCATTCAATAAATGGGGATTTAAAACGATTTTATGTCCTTTTAAGCATTTCCAAACCTTTGGTGGGTCATTTCACTGTGCAACCCTTGATGTTAAACGTAGCGGGAGTTTGAAATCCTATGTCTAATCTTTATGACGTAAGGAAACATCACTGCAATATTGACGCTATCATTTACCACTCGAATGTAGAACCTCTAGGGGTTGAGACTATTGAACGGCAAAAGGGTATGCGTGAACTGCTTGATAAAAAGTACACTGATTTTAGATCAAGGCTCACACTTGATCGTGAAGAACTTGATGTATGGAAGTTAAACAGACTCAGTAATTTAGTGGACTGGGCATTTTCCACCTCACCTTTCTATCGGGAAAAATACCGGAATTGTGGTTATGAAAAAGGGGCAATTCGCTCGTTTAACGATTTCGCCAAATTGCCTACTATTAATAAAGATGATGTTATAAATAATTTTCCTGTGGGTTTACCATCTAATGAATATGATCCAGCTACATGCCGTTGGATGAGTAGTTCCGGTTCTTCTGGTAAACAGGTTCAGATCATCCTTCCTCAATCTCGCGCCAATCTTGATATTTTACATAAGTATAGGATGTTTGAGTTTATGTCTGGCCGCCCCGTAGATCCTGATCGTTGGCTATACAACATTCACTATTGCGTGTGGTGGCATACTTCAATTCTAGGAGACTATAGGGTATTCACCCTGAGCCAAGACTGTCCTGGGTTCTTTGCTCTAGAGCACATTAAAAAACTCAAACCGCAGATTATATCATCTATTGGTAGCTATCTGGAGCAGTTAGCTGCCCTTGGTGAACGTTTAGATGTACATGGTGTAGAACTGGTATCAACCAACTCAGAGACCACAACCCAAGAAGAACGTAATCGTTACGAGAGTATTTTTCACGTTCCAGTAAGAGATGAGTATTCTTCTGAAGAACTTGACATTATGGCTATGCAATGTCGAGACAAACATTACCATGTAGTTGAAGACGATGTGCATATAGAAGTCATCAATTGTGACAGTCATGGAGTGGGTGAAATTGTCGGTACTGATCTCTGGAATGAAGCGATGCCGATGATTCGTTACGAACAGGGGGATCTATGTGAAATGGAGGTCAGTGGTGGGGTTTGTACGTGTGGAAGTCACTTCCATCAGTTAAAAAAACTTCACGGCAGGGCTGATCAAGCACTCACGACTCTGCATGGAACAACAATTCCACCAGGAAGCATTCTAGATGCAGTAGAACGTTTCTTTTGTCAGGATGATGCTAATATTGCAGAATTTCGTGTTGTGCAACTCGCCCCTGATAGAATTGAAGTGCTCTATGTTCCCCGAATCCCTACAGTCACTCAGAATGGTAATATATTTAAAGCATTTCAATCTCATATTAGTAAGATTTTTTCTCATGATGTCAGTGTCCTTCCTGTATTGTTGGATAAGATACCGGCAGAAAAAAGTTACAAACGAAGAACTGTTATTAATAAATGCTGAATACCAATATGGAAAAAATACTAGTTGTTTCATGTGAATTGGATATTCCCCAAAAACTCTCTGAGCTAAAAAATTTTTTCGGAATTCCTTCTGAAAATTTCATTTTTCTTATTGAGGATTTTACGGCAACTGGAAGTGTTATAGAGGACGACCGACATTTTGTTGTTCGCAATTTTGCTTTTCATGCTGATATAGCGGTGACAGTAGAACGAATTTGTCTTTATCATCAGATAACTAAAGTAATATCTAATGACGAGTTTTCAGTTTTTATCGCGGCATATGTTCGCCAAAAACTAAAACTTGAAGGGATGACGTGCTATATTGCTCAAAAATTCCGCGATAAGAAAATGATGAAAAAAATAGCATCTCTTCATGGTATTCCGACCCCAAAAGAATACAATAGAGACGATATTTTACGCGGCGAGGCAAACTTCCCTCTGATAATAAAGCCTAGATCTTTGGCTGGTTCTGTTGGAATAAAGTTGCTCTATAGTATTTCTGATCTCCCTTTATTAAAAGAACATTCTGGTGATGATTATCGGGATATGGATGATGCGCAGCACATGTTTGAGGCTTACAATTCCAGTGATATTTTCCATATTGACTGTGTCATCATAGCTGGGCGCATTGAGTTTATATCAGTTGGTGCTTATGACGGCACCCCTTTAAACTACCTCCAAGGTTACGAACTTGGCTGCATATCAGTTCCATATAAGCAAGTTGTTGAGATCTGGCACCCCTTTACAGAAAGATTGAAAATAGCATTTAATCTTCCTGATGGAGTTTTTCATATAGAGGCTTTTTATCGCACAAATGAAGAGCCTGAACTATTGGAAATAGCATACAGGCCAGGTGGCGCAGGTGTAGTCGACGCTATCATGCATACTTATGGTATAGATCTGCGGTTAATACATTTAGGCGCACAATTAGGCCTGATTCATGACCTTACTATTTTTGCAAAAAATAGCACTTATGCCTATTTAGTCTATCCAAAAGATCACCATTCAGATCATGAAAAAAGAGTGATAAGTGTCGAGACCCCCAATCTAAAAGAGTTGCCGACATTGAAAATTAATATTTTGCCAAAAATTGGAGATGTTGCATCTGGGGAATTTTACTGCCATAAAGATTGCTTAGGTATGTTTATATTTTCTGGCGACCGGAGCAATGTTATAAAAGACTATATGAATATAAAGTCAGGATATAATTTAGTTCTAGGAGAGACGAATGACATCACCTTTGATTGAGTTCAATAATGTGTCAAAAAGCTATTGTAATAAGCTAAATGAAGGTAATTTCAAAGAAAGGATAATAGGTTTATTTCGTCCAACCTATACATATAGTAAGGTTCTCAATGATATAAGTTTCAACCTGCATACAGGTAAGTCACTAGCGATACTTGGCCCTAATGGCGCAGGGAAATCGACTCTGATTAAGATTCTTTCCGGTATCCAGTATGCTGACAAGGGCTGCGTTAAAGTGCTGGGTATAGATCCTTATAAAAAGAGAAAAAATCTGTTTAAAGAATTAGGTGTTGTATTTGGACATAAGAATTGCCTATGGTGGGATTTGCCGTTGCGTTACAGCCTGGAGATGGTTCAGCCATTATATGATCTCGATAAAATAACATTTAATCACGATATAAAAGAGATTGCTACTTTATTAAATATCACTCATCTCATGGATAAGCCGGTACGATTATTAAGCTTAGGCGAACGGGTAAAAAGTGAGCTTGCTTTTAATTTATCCTTTAGACCGAAAATTCTTTTTTTGGATGAACCGACGATCGGACTAGATATTACATCGAAACATGAGATAAGAGAATTACTTAAACGTTTAAAACAAGAAAACGGTATTGGGTATGTAATAACCAGCCATGACATGGGGGATATTGATGGTTATGTTGATGATATAATTCTTTTACATAAAGGAGAAAAAAAATACCATGGAGATATCAACTCTCTTAAAAATATGATCTCATCCTTGGTCAGAATTACTCTTTTTCATGAAAATTCAATGGAACAATCGGTTGCCCTACAACGAGTCAATGAAATTGCGATAAAAGAATCAATTAAACTGGAAAGCAAACAGTTGAACAATGAAGATTTATCACTAGAAATTTCATTACATCGAGATAACTATCCACGTTTTATACAAACGCTGACGACAGAACTAAACTGCGTTTTCTCAGTTTCCACACCTTCCCTTGAGGAGATGCTCCGTGTTAAGTTTAAAGAATTTAACTAATCGATTACTTGTTATGTATTATTATGCAAAAAATGGTCTACTAACGATTGTGAATGACAGAGCAATGTTTTTTACTGACTTTGTCATGGGAACACTATCGCCATTCATTATTCAACTCATTTTATGGAGAGCAATTTTCTCTGAAGAGAGAGACCATATAAATGGTTTTAGTTTTAATGATATGATTTATTATTATATTTTCGCTTTGATATTTTCACGATTAAATAATGGTTATGATTTAATTCGCTCTCTCTCTGAGAAAATAAGAGAGGGCGAACTAGAAGTCTATCTCACAAAGCCATTAAACTATATAGCTCAGAAACTTTTCACTTTTTTCGGTGAAAGCATTTTATATACCACACCGTTATTACTCGTTTGTTTTTTTAAAAACAGCCCATCATCAGAAAATAACCTCATGTTTTTTAACTTAATAACTTATTTTATGATGATTGTATTCATTGTTGTCATATCACAGTTACTCTGTTTTTTGCTATCTTTCAGTCTATCCTTACTCAGTTTCTGGGTAATTGAATACAATATATTACTGTCTTTCAGTATACTTAGCTCAGCTCTCCTTGGTGGAGTCCTTTTACCACCTACTTTTTGGCCAGACTGGCTTGTCCCATTAATGCAATTTAATCCTTATCGTTTTACAATATCCGCGCCAGCTGAATTTCTCACAAATTATAATGAAACTGTATTTCACCATTTTATACTAGGTAGTTTTTTTTATATTACTGCATTTTTAGTGATAATTTTTATTCTCTGGAATAAAGGGCTTAAAATATATAATGGAGCTGGGGGGTGATATGAAAACCATTTCTTATTATATTACAATGAATATAAGAAGACAGTGTGTCTATGGAAAAAATCTAGCAGGCGAATTTATATTGTCACTATGTTATTATTTGATCCAATTCATATTTATTGATCAAGTATCTTCCTTCTCAAATGGCTTGGGAGATTACAGTAGAGAAGAAATCCATTTGATATTTGTTGTTTTTGTCCTACTTGGAATGTTGTTAAGTATTTTTACGAATTCTATTGAGATTTTTTTTGACAAGGTAGCAGATGGAAAAATTGAAGTATATCTAACAAAACCGATTTCTATATGGCTCATTATGTTATTTGGATGGTGCAAACCATTAAACATAATTAACTTTATTGTTCTCTGCGTGTGTGCTTATTTTTTTGTTGACTTTCCAAATAAATCATATAATGAGATGGATTGGTTCTCGTTTACAATATCCCTATGCTGTATAATTATCATAAATATATGTTTTTTCATGATTTTTAATTTCATGACTTTTATTACAAACAGAAAAATGCCAGTCGAATATTTTCATGAAATGATTTATGAATTATCATTTATTCCTATTTCACTTTATCCTTCAGCGATAGCCAAATGGCTTTTATTTATATTACCCATGGCATTTTCTGCTTCACTTCCTATATCACTACTTCTCGAAAAAAATGAATGGATGATTGAAAATTTATTATTTAGTACTTTGTTTTTTATTATATTAACCTATGTCACATACAGAGGAACAATAACCAAGTTCAACGGATTAGGGGGTTAAATTACTATGGACAATTTTTTGATTGAAAAAATAAAGAATGAGAATAGAAAAAAATCATTACTATCGGCCTCAATTGTCGCATTTAATAATATCCTAATCCCTTGGGTTGTTATTTTATTAACCTGTTGGCTGACCACTATAAATGCCTTTTTTTATGTTCTTTTCCCGTTTGTCTCTTTTTATATAGGAACCCGCTTCAGAGCTATTAACAACATGTCTCATGAATGCATTCATTTCAGCTACTGTCATTCTAGAAGATTCAATGAATTTTTTGGTGAGATATTCGCGGTGGCTGAGTTTTCTAAATTCAAATTAGTAAGAAAAGAGCACCTTTCACACCATAAATATTTAGGTGACATGCAAAGAGATATGGATTTTTATAGTATAAGAAAATATGGACTACATAAAAAAATGACACAAAAACGAGTAATTAAGCACATTAGCCAAGCACTGATGTTGTTGCAAATTAGAGATACATTCTTCTTCGTTTTATACGACAAAGATGCTCCACTCTGGGCAAATACTCTACGTGGCACATATATAACAATACTAATTTTACTTTGTTTTTATTTTCCCCTATGGTTTTTTTTCCTATTTATTCTACCGTATTGCTATTTCTACCAGGTGCAGAAACATCTCACTGACGTACTCGACCACGGCGGATTACTAAATAATGATACACCTGTAGATAAATCGAGAAATTTCATCATTAAAAATCGAATTCTTAGCGCTCTTTTAATGCCAAGATTTGATGGATACCATTTGGTGCATCACCTATTACCTTGGGTTAGTGTTGAGAATCATAAAAAAGCACATATGATTATGATGGAAAATAATGAGTATAAAAGTAAAGAGCATTATGCTTTTCAGCAATTAAAAGGGTGGTTCAATGACAAATAATAATCACTATTTGATCAACAGAATTGAAAATCTTTCATACGCGAATGAATACAGGTTGCAGGCTATAGAGCATGGCATAATAGATCCATCATGGGAATGGTTATTAACATCTATCGAATACAAAAAAAATCAGTTAAAAAACCTTGAAATATCTTTATTTACAATAGAGAAATTGATGGAATCACTATGGGATTCTTATAATCATAATCCTGACTTACTGATGAAAGAATTAGGAATCCCCGAATGGATATATCCTTTTATCGCTCTTGATAATCAAGCAATACCTATGCCTATGCGTTGGGATGCTATATTTATTGGTGAGCAGTGGAAAATTATTGAGATTAATACTGGATTCTGCCTAGGTGGACTAAATAGTTTCCCAATTAACGATATCCGCACAGACTTTTATGCCCATAGTAGCAATGGTATTAATATTGCTCCATTAGATAACTCATTTCAATTTTTGTCAGATCATATACATGATATCATAGCTGATAATTTGGTTATTATCCCTGTAGTTGAAACATCAGAGGGGTATGAAAAGTATAGTTTTTATTTAGATAGTTTTGCCATGAACATGAATAAAAATAGTTCATACATATATATACCAGGAACTATTGAGGATTTTCATATAACCGAAAATAATATTCTATTTAAAGGTCATGAAGTGACTTATTTTATTCCAATGTTCACTCTAAATGAGTTATCTGAAAGTAAATCAAGATACAGTCTTTTTCTAGAAGCGTTGTATGAAAAAAGAATTATTTCTCTGCTTGGGTTTAGGGAAATGATCTTTTCAAATAAAGCATTTATACCATGGATCATCAAACATGCTATTGCCACACTCCCCAATGAACAGGCTAAAGAGATAGAAAATATTTTCCCAATGGGAGATATTCTAACAAAAACGAATATAGAATCATTTTATGCTCTTAATTTTATTCTAAAACCTGCTGATGGTTATGGTGGAACAGATATTATCTGTAGTTGGCTATGTGATAGTGATGAATGGATAAAGGCGCTGCACGATGCTCTCTCAAGTAATTCTTTATGGGTAGTGCAAGAAAGAATTATTGGTAATTCATCTTATATGCAGTCCATCAATGCACAGGGAATCATAAAAGAAGGTAACTCATCAATTGTGCATGGTTTTATTACTCTACGTGGAAAAATGATCGGGAATTTAACAAGAGCGGCAATTGGGATTAATGAACCTGGTGTCATAAATGGCCATCAAGGCGCAGCATGTGGTTTATCAGGTCTTTCCTCATTTTAAGGTTATGGAGAATTCGTGATGATTATAAGTGTCTGTAAATGTGATAAATGCGGAAAGATGCAGAAAATCAATACAGATGGGGATAACTCATCAGGTATATTCACATTCCAACATAAAGAGGGAAATATAGATTACAGTCTAGATATCTGTAAAAATTGTTTTCTTTTAGCTTTCCACTCTTATTCTCAACCTCAACGCCCTACTTTAACAAATATAGAAAACCATGATTATCATGGCCTTAAATTCAAAAGAAAGAGATAAAATCATGATTATATATAATAAAATAGTTCCTGATGATTTTGATGTCCCCTTGATTGTTAAAGGTAATGGTTTTATTCTCCGCCCCCTAACTCCGGAATATTCCGACCTAGATTATGATGCAGTGATGAAAAGTAAATCAATATTGAGTGATATTTTTTCCGATAGCTGGCCGGAAGACATCAATAGTGCTGAGGACAACTTGAATTATATAGAAGAGGATTATGAAGATTTTAAGAATAGAATTGGTTTTTCCTATATAATATTAGATCCTGATGAACTTACATGCTTCGGATGTGTGTATATTTTCCCTTCAGTATTTGAAGGCAGTGATGTTGCTATTTATTACTGGTTTAATATAACAATTGTCGATACACAACTCTCTTTGAGTGTCGAAAAATTTATTCGGGAATGGATTGATAGCTACTGGAAAATAAAAGACCCTGCATATCCAGGTAGAGATATACCGTGGTCAAAATGGCTCAGTAGGCCTAGGAAAAAATTTCCATTACGTAAAATTCAATAGTGGTAACCTTCGTTTAAAACAGCCAGTGATATATTTCTACTGGCTTAGATTATTAAGATAAAATGAAATGGCTATAATAAGAATTAGTATACATTTAGCAATGCAATAAAAATCTTATAATTTAATCATGTTAATTACCACCTACTGGAAATGTAGAAAACTCTGAGTATTGATAACATGGCTATTCATAAGAAAATTTTATTTAATCCAAACCTATTATAAATCACAATTATAGTGCATAGCACTATAATTTAATTAACTTTAAATAACTCAGTGGTATCTTCTTCCCCCATAATAATTCATACCTACTAAAAATATCCTGACCAAACCTTCCGGCCAATCTGCTTAAATTTACTGACAGATAACGAGCCTCGTTCATTACGAGATTTAGAACCAGGTGCGAGTAATGCGTATGTGACTTCAGGGCGGTAGGCTTCCCACATCTCTTTGACAGTGAATACATCATCCATCAATACCAAAATCACAGAATCCCACTCATGCTCTAACCTGATAGCTCCCACCCTTTGCCCCGGTTTTGAACTATCAGCAAGAGAACGGCCTTTGATTTGGATTTTACGAGCCTCAGAGCCAATAGCGTCATAGCCAGCACTACGTGCTTCCATTAGCTTCAAACCTAATAGCTTAGCGGCATAAAACTCTGCTACTTCACCAGTTATTCCGAGCGGCTTACCTGTAAGTTTTTTGTATTTCGCTGCCAAGTCTATTGCTGCAACCAAGAGCTCTTCGACTTCATCGTTCACTTACATTTCCTGTGAGATAGGTTTTGCTAGTTTTTGGGCAAGACCAGGAAAGGGAGAGAAGGCCCATTCATCCCTTCGGCTCAATCCCCTGCTTTCTCAATTCCTGACGAGCAAGCTCTTTGAACCAGTTTCCGAGACTGACACCTTCTTTTGCAACTACCTCATCAAGCTGCTCTCGGAGTTCAGGCGAGATGCGTATCTGGAAAGTCGGTGATTTACCTGTTGATGAAGATTTTTTCGTATCGCGTTTTATCGTTGACATGTACGTACCTTTTTAACTATGATGAATTTTATAGGTACGTACACTATCACAAAGGCACATTACACTCATCACCAGTTTCGCCCCTGAAAGGTATGCGACTACCAGGCAGGGGCTAACCACACCGTTAGAGGAACTAACGCCATGGCTATTAGCAAGTCTAGCAATTCCCTTATTGATAAGCACCTTAAACACGTTAAGCGTTATTATAATCGCTTCCGGAAAGATACTATGGGGGTGGGCTATGTTCGATAACACACCTTTAGAGCAGGAAGAAATCATCGATCAGTGCAGAGCGTTGCTCTACGCTGTTATCGAAACCAAGAATCCTCAAGCCAAAGAGATTTTGACGTTCATCCTCTGGGAAAGACTCGACTGGTTATATCAGGACTTTCATTCTCAAGGAACTGTTCAATAATAATACGAGATTAATGCACATACTTTTTCAGTCGGATTTGGAATAAGATATTTTAATATTTTCAAATCCGAGCTTTAACTTTATATATTTAATTTTCCTATGACAGCATTCGCAGATTCTCTCCCATAACTAATCAAATCAGTTGGACCGGTATAATTTACATTTGAAGGTAAACTCTTTCTAAAATATTCATGAGCAACAGATGCGGACACTATGGCAGTATCAAATTCAGGAGTACTACCTTTAGAAAAATGCTCTGAATTAAAATGTGCTATTACATTGTTTCTAAAAGCAGTCATTTCTTTCCAATATAATTTAAATTGACTTTCAGTCATTCTAATTTCAGAAAATAACAAACTACGAAAACCAGTATGGTCATCTGTAATATTTTTCCAATGTGTTTCTTCAATATCAGAACCAAAAACCCTACACCAGTTTATTGCAGCATCACCGATCAAGGCATTACAGACACTTCGGAACGGAAATAAATCACCTGAATTATAGTCTAAGAAATCAAGCCTTTCATATAAAGAGAAAAAAATATGAATTGACCTAGAGAAAGTAGTCAAACACATCATGGAATTTTTAATACCCCTTATTTTTTCTCGATCCATAACCCCTCTTGTAGAAACATAAATTTGGCCATAATAATTAATTCATCGTATCTTTTTTAAGAAAAATTAAATTTATTAACATGATAAATTATATAAATTCAAAATCCATCCATAGGACATATTATCTCAGATTTTATTTCTTCTAAGTCTGCATTTTTTAAGAAGAAGTAGAGCGTGGAGTCAACTATCTTAAGTTGTCTTGAGTTCGAGTCATATGCAATCACAGGTGGATTAATACCTTTATTAGCTTGTAATTCAGCTAACCCTTTAAGGACAAATATAAGTTGTGACCCTTTTAATTCATCCCTTCTATGATGTATTTGTTTTATACTATGAAGTAAATTTTCCTTACTTATCCCCCCATTTACACCATGAAAACCCAACTTCAATATATGCATGACAATATAGTAATGAAGAAAATAAGGTAAAGGTGCGTCTTTAGCAATCGATGAACCATTACCTGATGCGATAGATTCTAAATTTCGATAGTGCCTCCCTGAATACTCTTCAGTTTTTAACACAATAGCCCGTTTAAATGCTTTTATATCATCAATAAAGAAATTTTCTGTTTTTTTATTATTAACTCCATTTTCGATACATGTGTTTTTTAACAACTCTTGAAAAACACCAACACTAGAAAAAGCATTTTCAATACACTCATTTAAAATCACAGAAGAGAATGTAATATTTAAGATACTTTCTCCTTTTCTACAAATTAATCTGAAATCATCCTCAGACCAAGGTTCTACAGGAATTTCAGAAACTCTATCAAGTAGCTCTCCATTAAATTGAGCAAGTCTATTCGCCTCTTTCCAAACCCCTAATATTATAAATCTTATTCTCAGATCCTGAAATGTTCGGAGATCGAATGCAAATGAACGCTGTAGTTCTTCTGGTAAGTAATGGAAATTTTCTAATATAACAATCTTTTTATTTCCAACACGATGTATCAGATCCGCCACATCATCAGGTAATTGCAAATTAAATTCAATTTCATCATATTGCTCACTTATGTTTTTGCTTTTTTCTTTATCGTATCCTAAATTTACTTCTCCTTTAAGCACCATAGCAACAGCCCCTTTAATCGTTGCTTTAGTGCTGACTTTTGATTTATCTCCAGTCCCCTCAGAATAAGAAGTTCTAAGGATTACACCAGACTTCCTCAAAATAGACTGATAAATATCCTTTAATTCAGTTTTAGGGGAAAGGCTGATAAGTATATTATCATCATAGTTTATATATTTTTTTACAAGTGCTGTTTTACCTTGCTTAGATGCACCATATACTATTATTTGCTTGTCGGTTCTTAATGCATCTATAAATCTACTATCCACATTCTCTCTTTCCAAGTAACTAGCAACCTGCTTTCCACTAACTCCAAAGACATCTTCAATTTTCAATTAAAACATCCTTTTTAATCAGATCAAAAAAACAAAAAACTACATTTTTATTATTGTTTTATATACTAATGATTGAAATTTATCTAGTGCTAACCACTAGCATTTCAAATAATTAATAAAAATAGAAAGCTAATTATTTACTTTAGTGAACATGATCACCCCCCCTTGTTTTCCCAATTTTTTGTAGCATGTTTTCGTTGCTTGGCCCATTAAGTAAAAAACCAAATTAGATAACAGAATAACTATTTCAAAGCTAACTATCTTGATGAGAGGTTATTTCTATGGATATGTGTCCTGCTTGTCAGAACTCTCTGCATGAATCCGTAATTGCAGAGGTTGGTAATGAATACTATAAAAGTTGTCCTTCTTGTTCATGTAAGAATGGTTCGCATGTTTTTTATCGTCATCAGGACTTTGGTATGAGAAACATGGGAGATGGTCGTTATATAGTTCAATCTTGGTGCCCAGGATGCAGATTGCAGCAAGGTGCATATCCTGAAGTTTCTTTTATTTGTTAATATTAATTAATCGAGAGATAATAATGTCAGAAAAAATTGAAAACAAAACAATTAAAGACAAGAAAATAAAAATATTATTAACTGGAGAAATTGACTTAAAAGATATAATTGGAGAAACAAGCCTCACAGAAAAAGAAAACCAAGAGATGGAGTGTAAAAAATACACGAAAATTTCTATATTCCATGAATTCGGCCTTCCACTCACATTAATATTTTTTTTATTTTTAGCAAGTCTTTTCTTTGAAAGAAAACCTTATGACGTTATAGTTTTAATTCCAATTTATTATGCATGGTTTTTTTATCGAGTAATTAACAAAAAATCTCCATCCAACATAAATTACTTGAGAAAAATGGCAGATATGGTTACTATATTCTCAGCGTTAGTAACAGCTGTTTTAGTGGTGTTTAATGTATTTGAAATTTCTTTCAATTCACTTATGAAAAATGAATTAATACGCATATCTTCATTTTTCATATTAGAAATATTTGTCGCTTTCGCCTCAATAAAATTATTTTTTTCTTTTAAAGATTTTTATGATGAAAGAAAAAAAATAGTAAAATAACAATCAGATTACTATGTCCTATCTGAGTGTATCTCATTTTTTATAATTTTTAATGAGTAATGAAATTGAATAGGGAATATATATCGGGCCTAAAATACAAAAAAGGGTTATAGCACCAAACCATATTATCTGTAATCCATTGGGACTATCACCAACTTGAGCCAAAATATTAAAATTAAAATAAAAGAAACCTAATATTATATAGACAAAAAGAATAAAAAAACCGACCAAAAAACCCACAGCCCATCTTATATCATTATTCATAAATTACCTCATTTAGCTTAATTGACCCCACATATGTACGTATCACGAGAAGAAATTAAAAGCAAATATTTTCACGAAACAAACATAATATAATTAAACAAGGGCTAACTCTCCGAAGCGCTACGCTGGCTTCTCCGAGTTCTCCCTTGTTTTTTTCGCCCTTCGGTTGAAAAAAATTAAAAGCAAAATCAACACCATGCATTGACATTGTTAGCTTCTGCCATATAAGTAAGTCTAAGCATAAGGAATATGCTTTGATTTAATTATATGAAAAGGAGTTCATATGATCGAAAATAATACTTTTAATAATATCCTTCGCAGCCATTGCGTCAGTGTCAGATTAAATAATGAAGAGTTGTCGCTTCTGAATGAAAGGCGTGGCAGTCATCGCAAAGGTGAATGGCTGCGGATGGCGTTTCTGCATAACCTCCCCTCGGTTATTCCATCGATTAATCTCGAAGCATGGAAAACCCTTGGTGAGATTTCGCAGAAGTTAAACAGGCTTGTCGTTCATCTGGACAACAAAGGTAATGACAGCCCACTCTCACAAACGGAACTCTTTGCAGTGAGGCGTCAGATCTCAGAGCTTCGCCAGCACTTACTTACTGATAATATGTGGAGTGCTTCCCATGAAGGGAATGCAAAAAATCCGCAGGGGTAAGGGTTTCGCTGGTGTTGTTCTCTACGCATTAAAGCCAGGCTCTCACCATAGAAAAGATCCGATAGTAATTGGTGGGAACATGCTGGGGGATATAGCCGGAGATCTGATCGCTGAATTCAATACCACAAAAACGCTTCGCCCGGATGTGGCTAAACCCGTATGGCATAATTCGCTTCGATTACCGAAGAACGAAGCGCTGACAGATGCTCAATGGTCAGAGATTGCTGATGATTACATGTCACGAATGGGCTTCTCTGAAACGCACCTGAGATGCTATGTGTTGCATGACGACACTGAAGGCCAACACATCCACATTATTGCCAGTCGTATCAATCTCACCAATGGAAGCCTTTACTTGGGTAAAAACGAAAATCTCATCAGCACACGTATCATTCAGCAGCTTGAACGCGACTATTCACTAAGAACCAAAGGGCCAGAATTGGTAGCATCACCATCCCCAGCTTCGCCCTTCCCTCCTTCGCTATCCAGAAAATCCCCGCCCCAGAAACCGATGGGCGCAAAACCAAAGCCTAAAAAGCTGTCGCGTAACGAAGCGATGATGGAGAAGTATAAAGAAGAGCTATCGCCCAAATCGGTAATCCAGGAAGCCCTGGAAGAATTGCTTGCCGGTAAACCATCAATGACTGAGTTTGTGACACAGCTTGTGGCACGAAACATCAGGGCAGTCCCGAATATCGCTTCTACCGGAAAGATGAATGGGTTTTCATTCGAATACCACGGGATTGCTTTCAAAGCTTCGCAGTTAGGTAAGTGTTATTCCTGGTCTGCCTTACAAAACAGGCTCGATTACCAGCCGGAACGCGACAATGCTTTCCTGTTTGAACTGAAAATGCCCTCAGTCAGTAAGGCATCGGTTAGCGAAGCTCTTGATATGACCAATGCTATAGATACCCCTGAAATCATCAAAGAAGACGTTAACAGCCCCGCCGAAACGCTTACCCCCAACAAAGACGGCGGTCAGGACGAATACGCTATCAATTATCCTACAACGCTTCACAATGAAGCTGTTGCAAGTAACAAAGAAGTGTATGCAACCGAAGCGGCAAAAGAAGCTGGTGCAGATGCTAAAGAAGCACATTCAACCGAAGCGGCAAAAGAAGCTCACCACAGAAAGACCCTCTCTATGATTCAGACCAGCTTCAGATGGTTAGAAACCATTCCCTACCTCAACATCATCATTGGCATGTTGAAAAAACTCAAAATCCCGACACTCAAACGCCCAGACAAACACAACACCATCACTGGCGTGAAGATGATAGAAATTACGGCAACACCAAAAACCACCATCCAAACTCCGCAAAAATCACACCCATCATCATTCCAAATGTAGGGCTGAGAAGCCGTCCAGCAAGCCTTTCTTCATACAAAAAACACAAGATTAACGATCGTTAATACCGATCTATATTTAATTTATGATAGCTTTTATCTATCACAAGTAAACCATCGATCGTTATAAGCGATTTGCTTTGTTTGATCACAACTGTTCAAAATGTAGCTGTTCCTTTTCCCATAATAGACTGATTTAACTGGTCTATTTACTTATTCAACTAACGATATAGGTTCAGCAATGACAAATTTCGTCTCATACATAGTTCCTGACCTCTTCATACATCGAATATGACTTTCACTCAGCTATTAAGGAATTTGTATGAGCCTTTTATTCATGAGACGTTTCTGGATCGGCGTATTGCTTCCTGTGTTTATCGACTGGCTTTTTATGGCAGGTGCAATTCAGCTTTGGTGGCTCTGGCTACCTATCAGTGCTCCCCTGCTCATCTGGGCTTTTTTTGCCTACAACAAAAATAGGAAAGAAGACGCAGATTCCAGAATCTGGATCCGCCAACAGTGGGAAGAGAAAATCACTACTGAAAAATTTGAATTTTGCGGTCGTGCATATACGTTTCAGGAAACGCTCTCAGGCACGGTCATCAGCTACAACCCGAATAATGACACTATCTGGGTAAAAACAGATGCTGGGGATGAGACACAAATTTCCGCGCATGGGCTACCGTTCCGTGAATCGCATCGTATTAAAAAATACGAATTCAATGGCTATCATGACCATCATTCCTATGCATCATTTCATGATGCACTGATCGTTAATGAAACCACCAAAGAACGGCATGTAAACGTGCCGGAAAAATGTTTTATTGTCTTCGGATTAACGACATTGACTCTGCTTTTGTTTATTCGACCTATAGTAAGATTTACTGCTAGTGCCTATAATTCTGCTATGCCCGTCCCAAGCTTTTTCCCTGTTACCTTTATCGTAACTAATATTATCTCTGCCGTTTCATTTATTATTTTCCTTTTTGATTTTAAAAATGATGATCTATGGGATATCTATTTGTTATCAACACTGGTCTGTCATGTCCTCATCAGATGGTTAAACATCAGGTCTAGCAAATTTAATATCAAGTTCAATCGTCTGGTTATTTCATTTACACGTTAAGACCTAATAATAGTAAATCCTTAAAGGTTTAAATTAATGAAAAAATTTATCATCGTAACATTGGTATCACTCACTCTCTCTGGATGTTATTCCTTCGGTAATCAGACTCTGAAAAATGTAACGCAGGAAGACGTAAAAGCTAAAATTGTAAAAGGAAAAACCACCAAGTCAGAAGTATTAACCGCCTTTGGTGAGCCGGATAAACGTATCACCTCAGATGATGAGGAGAAATGGTCTTATTCTATGCATAACTATCGCAGTAAACCAACATCATATATTCCGATTGTCGGAATACTGACTGGTGGAACGGATATTGAAGAAAAATCAATTCTCATTACATTTAAAGGTGAAAAAGTCAGTTCGTATGAATTCACTGCCAATGCTAGTGAAATGAAACGTGGTGCCTTTTAAATCCTTTTAAGTTCAGCAATAATCAGAACGAGAGCAATGATGAATAAAAAACTATCCTTAGGTTTATTACTGGTGCTGTCCTTTTTTCTCACCGGCTGTGACAGCGAACCGTCAGATGCTGACGTATCTAAGGCAATGCAGTCTTTTACTGAAGAGATGAACAAAGGAGCACCGTCCGAATCAGCAAGAGTCGTTTTCAATTCAGCCAAGAAAATTGCATGCAAAGAGAAAGACAGTGACGGCGGTTACAAATGCACACTCGAATACAATGCCAAGATCCCGTTTTTGGGTGAAAGAACATCAACCATGGAGCTCAAGTTCTTTAAATTTGAAGGCAAGTGGAAAGTCTCGCCGTCGAAATAACCTATAAGTCATAAGCAGCATCAGGGAAAGCATCAGCCCGTAGTTTCACCGCTACGGGCTTTTCATCACATCCTACCACCACTCTTCCTGACACAGCGATGGCACCCTAATCTGACAATCCGCTCAGTGCCAGGAGCGGACAGAAAGTAAGATCATAAGGTCCACTTTGAGCGAACAGCGGCCTTTAGATGGCCCCCAGAAAAGGCACTTCTTTTGTATGTATTTCAATCAATACCTACAAATCCCAGTGTAGGTTTTTAGTATAGTGGACGCTGAAATCAAAATATTAATACTTATTGACATAACCACGATCCGGTGAGAGGCTATATTAAGGCTCAATTACACAGATTTTAATACTATTTAGTAATGTGAATTTAGGTTGATTTACTTTGTTATGTATTAGGTGAATTTAATTATGAGGTTGATATGAGTAATTCTGAAAAATTTTGGGACATTGGACCTCATTCCCCGTTGCCTGTGGAAAAAACATTTCATTCGTTTGTCCGAAAGTATGGGGGGTGTGTTGTTTCTGAAATATTACCTGGAAACCCATCATTTGAAAATGCTGATTATTCATTCAAAAATAATAATATAATCGGGGAGTTAAAGGAAATCGAGACTGAATTCCTTAACCAAGAAAGTGCAAAAATAAAATTTTCCGAAATGATGGGGAGATTATTAAATGAACGCCCAAATTGGAAACCTTCTCTTATGGGAGGGAAGGATGATTATCCAGATTGGTTTAAGATTGAATTTATAAGGCTGGCTCGGCCGGGGATTACCAGGATTTTAAAGAAAGCAAACAATCAAATTAAAGAAACAAAAAAACATTTTCATGTCCCTAATGCAAAAGGGGTATTGTTTTTTGTCAATGATGGTTTTACTGGTATTTCACCTTTTTTAGTTCAAGCCTTAGCTTGTGATGCATTAACTCATTCCTATTCCTCAATAGATTGTTTTTTATACATGACCATCAATCGCTATGTAGAACTCGATGGTTCAAATGAACCTCAATTAATTTGGGCACCAAGCTACAGTGATCGAACTGATGATTCATTTGTTGATTTTATAGATAATCTGGGACGTAATTGGTTTGATTTCTTGGAGGCAAAAATAGGAGGTTTTACGTCGAGACACGAAGAAAGTGACAGAAGTATCCTATTAAACTCTAAAGCAATAATCATTCCACCTCACCAAAACTGAAAATAGCCTCATTTCAATGATTGATTGGTAGCAGGTTGGATGAAAGGTCTCCAGGTCTGCTAGGTAACTTTTATTTACAGTCCCTTAACGTACTGAGATACGAAAAAACTAAATCAGGATCTGTACTGACAAATCGTATGGAGAATTGAACGTTATACGGCGGGAAGAACTTCAAATCAAAAATCGAAAATCGAAAATCGAAAGGTAAGTGTAGGGCCGCTTTGACCTAATAACGGTAATAGTATTCATTAAAGATATTGCAATGTTTTTATTGAGTTACTAAGGCTAAAATTTAGTATTAAACACTTTTAGTTAGGATATTATTCTAAATTTCCCCCAAAGTCCGCTCTTGGCACAGAGCTGCCCGTCAGATTACGCTTAGCTCTGCGCAGCAACTGTGCCAGATCGGGTCTTAGCTAACACATGTCATCACAATCGACAACCACTCTTCCTGACGCTCGTTGAGGCTCTTATCAGCTTGTTGGCGTCATACTTCTTTTTCTCATGCACATAGATTCTTTCTGTTCTTCCACCGTTGTTGATGATGAAGCTGATGATAGAAAGAAAGACTTTATTCAGACGGGGTTTATCAATCAAATCATCACTGATTTTTTCGATATGAGAATAGTAAGAGAGAAGTAAAAAGCTCAGCACCACTTCTCGGTTTGAAAACGTCAGATTTTCTATGTCCTGCTGGTATTTAATATAAAATCCGGCACAAAAAAGATAAGACTGCTCGGTGATTTCCGCTTCTGAAAAGCCCGATTCATCGAGCTTATCAACAAACCTGTCCAGCAACAGCAGATACCTTTCCATTAAACTCATATTTATTTTTTTCATAACTATGCATCCTTGCATTTAAATTATTATTAATTGTCGTCCTGACAACATACCAATATCACCATTAAATTAAAAATCAAGCAATTCGTAAAAATATATTTACGCCACCTGTTTTCGTTTACAGTCACTTTTTTTCAGGTAACGGTTCATTAAGTTGGTGCGATTTCATCCCATATTTATTGGCGTTATACTGCCACAGGGAAAACTGCTCTTTATAACGGTTGTTTTGCTGCTCAAGCATTGCCATCTTGTTTTCAATATGTCGTATTCTCTGCGCCGCAATTTTCAGGCTGGCGGGTTTCTTTGGTTCAACGCGGCTTGTCTGTATCATTTTCTTTTTCATTAAATAGGCAGCCACGATATCTTCATGCATACTCAATGACTGACGACTGGGTTTCTTTCCGATAAATTTTTCAACTTCGATACAAAGCGCTTCCCATGTTAATTTTCCTTGCCAGCCCTGAAGCGTTTTTTTAATGACTGTGATATCTGATGATGTTAAATGTTTTGCCATACGGCCTCCTGATGATTAATTTTTATAAGATATTTTTATTTTTTACTCTGCATTTTCTCTAAAACAGACAATACGGCTTCGTGGTGAGCCACCCATTTATCCGCACCAAAATACGCGCCTTTCACTGCCTTTTTCGCCATCCGAAGGTGCTGACGGATTTTTTTGACAGGCTCATGCCCGTTCATTCCCCCTGCCCAGCCGTAATACAACGTGCTGGCTAATTTCTTGCAGGGGAGCATCAGGTAGTCATGAACACAATAACCGTAGGGCGTGACGTGAACCGCACCGTGATCCGGCTCTTCTGTGATAACCGGAATACTGACAGGCAGAGCGTAACCATGAGCCCCCAGCTTCAGCGCTTTGATTTTCTCGTGCATCTCTTCCTGAGAGACATGATTATAGGCACGGTTCTGCATGACACTGACTCTGCCTGACCATTTGGCGATCTCCATTTCTGAAAGTTCCCCCTGATGCGCCAGCGTGTTGAGAAGGTGCCTCGGCTGATGGGAGCGCAGAAATAAGGGGTTCCCCTCATCATCGATATAACCATGACGTGCAAAGATATTCTTCACCGTGCCGGAAGGTCTCGTCTTTGCAATATCAGAGGCAAAGAAATGATACGCTGGCCTGCAAATCTGAACGTCCCGCGTCTCCCTTTTCTCACAGCCCTGATATTTGTTCAGCAGACACAGCGCATTGCTATATCGCACAGACTTTTCTTTATCAAACCAGGGAAAATCCGCAGGCAGACACGGCATCACCTTCTCGTTTACAGAGCGTGCAGCAGTCTCAGGTTTTGCTGAACATGTTTGATTTTCTGCCCGTTTCGCTATTGAACGGGCGTTTTCCGACAGAAGGCGTAACCGGCTGACCGCTTTTCTGGCAACCGGCACCATAACATCAGGCACCCACTTGATAGTGGCCCCATAGCCCTTGACGGCATGAAAGCGAAGCCCGTAACGCTCCACGCCATTTTTATCTTTCCGGGTGATCTCACAGTCTGCCGGTAATGCCAGAATTTCTGAAATACGGTTTGGTGAGCACATCAGCAGGGCAAAGACCGAGGTGGTAAACAAATCCCGCTCACTGAGTTCATCATCCGGTCGTGAAAAAATTTCAGCGATAGCGAGTAAAGCCCGTTCGTCCGGTAATTTATGCTTTCTGTCCGGATCTTCTTTCTCAGGCAGATAATGATTTTTGAAATCGGGTTTAGCCGGATTGCACCAGCGAAAAAAACCACAGGTAACGAAGCCGTGGGTCGTAAGAAACTGCGCCAGTTTTTCAAGCTGTGTGCCACACTGGTATAACACATTATCTTTATAATACTGTCTGGCGGTCTGCATCGCTTCATCCAGCACCAGAACCGACGTGTTATAGATATGGGCATTCCGGCAAACCTGCAACAGCGCTTTTTCCAGACACCTCAGTGCCATGAGTGCCGCACCGTGACGTTTGACCGGGCGTAACGCCTGCTGGTAACGGATATAGCTTTTGGCAAAAGAAATGAAATCGCTGTCCATGGCACATTCATTGCTGACTGCGCCTCTCCCCGTCCCCAGCTTGCAAAACGTTGCAATACCTTTCCAGACAGGTGAATGCCAGTTTAAATCCGCACCAAATACGGTCAGCTTATCCCGGCAAAAAACAATAAAATCACCGGTATTCTTTTCCGCACTCAACCCGGCCTGAGATTTGAATACGGTCACGTTACCCATGCGCCACCTCGTCATTATTCTGGTGAGTGAAAGGTCTGAAATAAAGGCACTGATGACACGGAATGGCTGTCGCACAGGATGAACAGCTTTTTACTTTCGGCTTTTCTTTCCCAAGAAAAACATCGGCAATAAAGGATAATTTGTCAGAAACAGCATCGTTAATCCTGACGACACTATCCGGTAAATTTTCAACATAAATCCCGGCACAGGCCGTGGAAGAGTGATCTAACAACTCTGCAATGTATTGCACATCATACCCGTCACGCGCCATCCTGGTGCCAAGGGTATAACGGAGTCGTTGGGGACTTATTTTCATGATTTCACCGGTTCTTTCAGAGATGACCTGCTCGGTATTAACCACGTTGATCAGTGCATCATTAACCCCGTTTCGGGAAGCATGAAGTCTGTCCGACGCCAGTAACGCCGTCATATTCTGACCTTC
The DNA here is from genome assembly GCF_020181655.1 of Pectobacterium colocasium. Classification (NCBI taxonomy): domain Bacteria; kingdom Pseudomonadati; phylum Pseudomonadota; class Gammaproteobacteria; order Enterobacterales; family Pectobacteriaceae; genus Pectobacterium; species Pectobacterium colocasium. The sequence continues at coordinate 1,809,652 of NZ_CP084032.1, read as the reverse complement.
GCTCAGACGACATTGCGACTCACACAGAAAAACAGGCACATCCTCTTTTTCTGCCGGTTGAAGCGCCCTGCCGATAGCCTTCTCAATCCGGCTTACCGACGCCTCTGCCTGTTGCCTGACAATATCAAACAGATATTTATCAACGTTCAGGAGCCTGAAGGTCGTCCTGAATCCGCCCCCCTGTTTGATCCTGGGGAAGTTGATGAAATAGCCAGCATCACTATTATTCTCTTCTTTTATGTCCTGATATTTTAATGAGGTGATTTGCAAGGGTCGTCTTCCGGTCAGGCTGACCAGCAATGCCATTGCAGACTCAGACAGCGTGATCCTGCCGTTTTTCCCGGCATGGTGGATCGCCCTATTTAATCCCTTATGCTCCGTATCCGTTAAGGGGCCCTTTTCAGGGCTTTCCTGTTTTACAACGTCTCCGGGCGCTTTAACCTTTATTCTCATGGCTTTCAACAGCGTAATGGCATTGTCATCGATACCCGCATAGCCCAGGGAATGCCACTTAATCAGAAAACATCTCAGCACAATCAGACTTGCCAGCGGCGTTGCAGGTGAAGCTCTGTAATTCAGGATCGCTGACTCATCAATATAATCAGGGGACATCTCACGGATAAACCGCCTCATGGTGTTATTGATCTTCACCACATAACCCGCACTCCGTTTACAGGAAAAAAAAGCCAGTGTATTGAGATACCCCTCATGCAATGACGGGGTTAATGTTTGCAATACAGAATAAACATTGACCGTATTATCCTTATCCAGATGCCACCGTGTATCGGAGAGAGAAAATGAATAACCTGAACGTGTTGCCATTAAACAGGGTTTGTTTTCTTTCACTTTATTCATAACATCTCCCTGATGATTTCTTGCTGAACAGCCAGTGAGGTTTCATTTGCCTTTTTAGTAAGATGTCTTTTGTTGTAGATCATCGCCATCTCAGAGCCCGGCACCCAGCCCATACAATACACTCTGCATTGCCCTTCTCTCACCTCAGAAAGACCATGGGCATCTGACATGGAAGAAAAGTGATCATTCCATGTGTGTCTCAGTTGATGCCCGGTTACCCCGTACAACTCCGGTGAGCACTGGCTAATCGTATGGATGATTTTCCGGTAAGCCGACATCGACAGGGGATTTCCCTCTGTATCCCCTTTCTTATAGGTAATAAAAAGAAAATCATTTTTCTTTGCATTTCTTATTTTTAGCCTGTCTTGCTGGATGTAATTATATAATTCAGACATGACCGCTTCCTCAGAGAGGAGCACCCTTCCCCGCGTTTTGACAAGCGGCTGCTTAACCCTTGGATCTGATTTGTCATTGGCGCGGCGCTGGATAGTAATAGAGGAACAGGCAAAATCAATATCACTGATCCGGAGATTTAAAAGCTCACCGGCTCTGATCCCGTAACTGAACAGTAATAAAATGATGAGCCTGTTCCGTGTCTGAACCTCAGGAGAAAACGGATTTAATGCAGACCCGACGCTGACTACGTTAAACAGAATATCTTGCTGCGCCTTCGTTAAGGACTTTTCAGGGATATAGTCACGATATCCGTCAGAATCAGGTCTTTTATTTTTCAGTTCAGCCACCATCCTTGTGATCCGGGCGTCAAGATTTACGTCTACCGAATGCGGTAAGTGATGATGGTATAGCCAGTCAAGGTAATGGCAAATAAACGTCAGTCTGAAATACTTTGTCGGCGCTTTCACACTTCTGCTACCGGACGTTTTTTCCCTATTTTTGAAGTTTTTCGAAGCGAAATCAGCCAGTGCATCAATTTCATAAGAACTTAAAAATTCCATTCGGGTGATCCGATCCACGATGTCTATTTCTCTCATATGAAAAAATCGATAAAGTAATACCAGACTTCCGGCAACCACCTCCATTGTATTAATCGACACTGATTTGCTCCTGACGTTTGTCGTTATATAAAGATTAGGATCAAAAAGCGGCTCTCCTGTCAGACTGTTAATAACATGGCAATATCGCTCACCATTATCAAACATAAATGTATTCGTTCTAATATGATCCATATTCTCTCCTTAAAATATTTTACAAAAGCACTCTAGGTGCAATATATTATTAAATTACAAATAATAAATTTACAAAAAAATCTTAAGAAAATGACAAAAAATAATAATTAAACTTATTTTTAATCAATCAGATAATAACGATATTTTTTACATTTAATATCTCAGGTGTACTTAATGGCATAAAAAATGATATGAGGAAGTTAGCCTATCTGGTAATAACCCCCCAGTTCGAACATTTTGTGACGGCTAGCGAAAAGCAATTAATAACATCACCGTTATCACAATAACCCCTCACTAATCCTATTCCTCATTTTTAGAATCCTATCTATACGTCATGGCTGCATAAGGAAACGTTAGCCACCTATGCATATATCATTTTCATATAAAGGAGATGAATCATGATAATGAAAAATAGGATTTTCAATACCTCGAGTGATAAATTTAACTGGATTACGATACCAGAAGCCATAGTGATAGCAACTCAGATACGAAGCTCACCGTTAACAGAAGCTGATATTTATCGCCATGCCTTATACGGAGATATCAACCTTTCGATCTACTTCCAATCTCCAGTCATCTTACGAAGAATCAAAACATCAAATGCTAAGGCAAAACTTAAGCCTATAGGCAATCATTTGATTAACCAGCTATGCATTCTCGAAAAAAACTGTTTCATCAATAACAGAAACTTAATCGTCACCACCGAGGGGAAATATACTTACCCCACACAACAAGTGATTGATACAACGCTTATCGGCTATGAATACGTTCTGGTTCAACGTTTATTAGCGAGATCTCTGGGTATTCCACTACCCGTAATCGGAGAAAGTCACGTTAACTATGGTCTTACTGTCAATATCGGCGACGATCACTTTCAAATATTTGAGAAAATCAGGTATCGCGAAAGAGTAAAACAGCAAATAATGAAGCTCCCTAAAAATATTGCATCACATATTACTGAAAAAATCCCATACCAGAAAACAAGGCAGTATAGCCATCGAGAATATTTTCCGATTCACGATTTACCAAAGGATGCCTGTTTTGTCATCAAACATGCCGAACTTGAGAAATTAATTAACATGCCAGCCAAAAACGATACTTCTCCTCCCTCCTCAACACGTATATCTACGCCGTTATCCAGATTGTTCTGGCTTGCCTGTAAAAACAATGAGTCTATCAGACCATTAATCAGGCAACCCTATAAGCTTCTGTCCATCTTTGAACAGTGGGCCTCAGACGAAGGCATGACCGATCGATTCAGCGGCGATACGTTAAAAACGGCGCTTGAACGTGGTTCACCGACGTCCGTTTAGGCACCCAATTAAAATGACATTACACGCTTCAATCTAAAAACCCGTATTAAGGATTGTGGTGTCCGTAATACGGGCTCTTCAACTTTCACTCCTTTCCTCACTGTGTTTTTTTGTCATCTCCGGGCATATCCCATTTCTGCACTGGAGGTATTTATGACAGCTCATCAGTTATTACGTCTGAAACAAGTGGAAGTAAAAACCGGTCTGAAACGCTCGCAAATCTACCTGTACATGAAAGAAGGCACCTTTCCCTCTTCAATAAAGATTGGACCTGCCAGCGTCGCTTGGCTGGAATCTGAAATTGACGAATGGATTAACCTCAAATTAGCTAACCGCTTAACGCGATGAAGGGAGATACAGCATTATGTTCCCCTCACTGAATTACGCGGTGTTAACAAACGCCCTTGCCGCGCTTAAGGAAGGCAATTTTCGTTATTGTGAAACGTTAGGATTCACATTCGACGAATTGAATGCCCTCAATCAGCTATCCCTCGACGAACTATTTATTGTCAGCCGGGCATCCGCACAGTTTATGTCGATCACTGTTCGTCACGACGTTCTACAACAGATTCTGGCGTTGTCCCGCCAAGAGGCGCAACGCCAGCAACAGATTAATCGGGCCATCATATTGGGGGGATCTATCGCACTCCTTAATCATTTTTTTGGACTCACCTCAAATGAGGTCTGCACTCGCCGCCGGTTGCTGGGTGTCACCATCCCTTATGGCCGAACGCCTATTCCAGATGAAACCGTTGATGCCGAAATCTGGCTGTCATGGCAAAAGAAACGCACTGAAAACCTTGATACACCTGACGCGCTGGAAGCAATGATGCAGGTTACTGAATCATTGTCTTCCCGCGAAAAAGGGCTCTCCCTGACCGCCGTCTGGAACCGTATCACCCTTTGTGAGAAAGAAGCACTGAACAGGAGGACATCGCATGCCAGATGAGATCGATCGCGATCAGGAATTTAATGAGCAACGCCTGGAAGAAATGATTGAACAGAATCGTTTTAAGCCAGCAACCACGCCTTCATTACATTACTGTCGTTTATGCGGTGAACCTATTCCCGAGCAGAGACGGCAAACCCTGCCGGGCGTGACAACCTGTACGGAATGCCAAACCATTCTTGAGCGTCGTCAGAGCTGATAATATGTAATCATACGCGCAGAGAAATGCCCTTCTCTGCGCGTTTTTATCATCTGGATAAATCGATATTCATATTTTAAACAGTGAAGAACTGAACAGGAATCGTGCTAACGTTATTACTTATCTGTGTAAGCTCAGACTCGCCCTAGTCGTGTTCTGTGTTAAAACTCGATAGAACCTGACAGTCGGCACGAGCGAGGAGCGGAAGTGCGCTTTAAAGGTAAACTAATCCGCTTGCTTGAAGATCTCTGAAAGAGAATGGTCCGCTTTGCCGGGATACTTACAAGGGCATAATGAAAATATGAGTAAAATTAGAGTACACTAATCCACGAGGAGCAAATCAGTCCGTTACGGAACGAGAAAGTTTCATGTCAAAATCAAAAGATCCATTGGCTATTGCTTTGAGCCTTGCATATGACCGGGCAATAACAGCACGTGAAGCTGTCGAGCACAGGTTAGCCAGTATCCTTCCTCAGGAGCGTATAGTTGAGCGCTGGTTTAATGATACAGCCACTATCGCGGCTGAAGAATATTCAGGATGGGATATACAGTCGTACCCGATTCAGACGCGGATACAAAATGAGTGTAATAAATTAGCGCGCTATAAAGACGAAATAGATGGCCGCCTTGCGAAATATGCAGAAGCTTTGAAAGCTCTGGAACAAGTAAAAAAGAGAATTCTTTCCGCTAAAGCCCATGCTTCTTCGCCTGAAATGGCGAACTTGTTAAAAGCTTACCCGCAAGTTTTACGTCGCAATCCCTGGCCTGATGACTGGCCCCCTCAGATAAAATTTCACGGCCTTAAAACGCCACTTCATGAAGCGCATTGTTTTAGGAAGAATATCGTCTTACCTACGCCCCCAGAGCCCTCGCTGACGCCATTCCATATAAACCTGGTTGGTCATGAAATTGAGCTTTTTGCTCGCTATCAGGAAGGAATTCCCTTCTTTAAAAACCAACTTTCTGCATTTCTTTATGAGCCAGGTTTTTCCTCTCGCTGGCCTGCTATCCTTGAAGCAATCCGATGCGGTATCCGCTGGCCACTTTTAGACAGATATATTGAAGAAGCCGAGGAGCCATGGCTTCCCAGGGAGTTTATCGCTGAAGAGTTCGGTCTCAGAGGTTCATTGAACCGTCGCGATCAGCTTGCGGATGTTATGAATCAGGTCTCTCAGGAGGCTGCTCATTGGTATCTGACACAGCATACGGGAAGTACGATTTTGTACGAAGACTTTGTGGATACAGATATTATTGAAGAGCTAATGAGCATCGGTCTGATAAAATGGGGGCCAGAGATGCCCACACGTGAACTATTACGTTACATTCCTTTTCCTGAAGTGAAGTTACTCTTCGTGCTTGCAGATTTAGCCCCACCAAGAGGATTTGATGCGGCAGTAGCTAAATTTAACGAATTGATTGAAGCCTACGGTAAAGATGAAATCGAATATAAAATCAAATGCCTTATAGACGCATCTCGCATCATTGATGTATTAGAAATTGATGGATGGAGGCGGGAAGAACGGCTTGGCCCCCGTGCACGCGCCAATGTTTTAGTCAGTACATTGGTTATATTAGATGAAGGAGACCCAGGACCTCTTTGTATAATCAACTGGAATTCTCATGGGAACCATTAATTAGTTGACCTGCTCCAGTTGCTAAACTGACTTCATGATATCGTAGAGGTCCGCTTCTTGGCACGAAGCCGCCGATCAAGTCGGATTGAACTCACAGCGAAAAGCGGAAGTTCGGAATGCATACTTACATCAAGGTGTCCTGAGTCATAGGGAGCAGGTCAGGTATATGTGTAATGACAAGCCTTTACTTCAGCGTAAAGGCCCATATCGATGGTTTGTCTACTGTTTATTATTCGTTGTTTTAGTGGCTGAGGGTGCAGTACCTGATGATTGACTGGGAACTGGCTGCATTTTCGGCATCGTTGCGCCATGTTTCTCAATGCTAGAGTTTGATACTTTAACCATCATAGGTGATATAGCACCATCTCCAATACGAACTGCTTTGTAATTATTTGAACTCATTACTAGGCTCCTTATTTATTCACGGCTATTGGACGAAGTTGTAGAAGGTTGCTGATTAGACCCTCCAGAGGATTGCTGAGGAGCGGGTGCGGTAGGGATCGCCTGCATCTGAGGAACATTTGCACCATTTCCTATAAATACGCGCTGCATGGAGGGAATAGGGGCTCCCTCCGTGATGGCTGAAACTGACTGTATTGTCTTAGACTTATCGTTCAAGCTATCTCCTATCCTTAACTTATTCTTTGGGGGAACCTGCAGATGGCTGTGAGTCAATCGCAGGTGTATCTGGCTGATTCGTTGGTGTTACTGGTTGCATGAATTGAACCGTAGCACCTTTATCGATAGGTACTTTTTGCATCACTGGCGGTGGCAACCCATCGTTATTAATTTGCTGCGTTTTTTTTACCATATCGCTTTTGCTAACCTCTGCTCTTCTATCAAAGTTGATCACACCAAATGTGATGACCGAGATTATAGCTAGAACAAAAAAAATACCTGAGAATCTGTTCACCCAACTCAAAACCTTTGATATCAGGCTTACTGTTCCATAAACACTTTCATCTTCTTCGATGTAATATTTATGAGCAATTTCTAGCTCAGCCCTCAGTGCTGCATTACTAATCAAGAAACTAAATATAGTTGCTAATATTGCACATCCAAATAATACCCATGCGGAGTAAAGCAGCCAAATATGTGCTGTTTGACCTTGAGGGGCTATATCTTTAAAGACAGTTAATGAGATGGCAAGGCCAGCAGATGATAACGTCAGAATGTTCTTATCATAGTTGTCAGTATTAGAGAGCTCACGCTTATCAACTTCTGCTTTGTAAGTTGCGAAAATTGCTGTTGCCTGAGCTCGCTGCTCTTCAGTCCTTGCCACTGATCAATTCCTTTAGCTGAACTTAACGAGATTTATTCGACTGCGATAACAGTGACGCTGCATAGCTTTTGGTTTCCTCGCTGTACTTTGAACTTTGCATAACATCGGAAGCTATCGTCTCCAACTCAGCACCAGTTTGCTTACCTGTACGAGCTTGGGCAACCACGGAGGCAGCAAGCTTCTTCTTAATTTCAGAGGAATTTTCATTTTGTAGAGCTTTCGCTGCTTGAGAGGCGAGCTTAGGTGAGGATTGTTTTTTGTTGATAGACATAGAATACCTCCGAGAGGAATACAATATATTGACAGCATAAGAACAATTACACCCATATATAGTAGTGAAGAAAAACATTAATAACAACGTCATTGCAAAGACTAATTGTGATTCAGATCATAGAAGCACTGTTTCTATAAACAGTGCTTTGAGTCGTGAAGCAGGGCTAACCTTTGCCACATAGTGCTGTGGCATTGACTTCCATTACATTCATAAAAAAATCAGATAGTTAGTATTTGGTGTCGCTTCAATCCAGCTCCGCCAATCATGATTGGACAGTGATAGGGCACCACTAGCAATAACAGGAATTTAACAGTCTCATCAGAACATCGACCAGACTGTGAGGAGACCCAAAGGGATACGCAAAGCAGCCTTGGATCCCTGGTGATATGAAAACTCACTTTTGCGGGCTTTTTTGTTCCTGCCCTATGTATTTTGTTCGCCACGCACCAATAGGTCCTATTTCTTTCACTATTGCTGGTTCCCAAACCTCATGTCTGCTTTTTAAGCCATAACTGATGTGAATGGCAGTTATGAGCGAGGAGCGGAAGTTTATCATAAATAGCTTCATAGGTTTCTTCAGTAACTAGTTATTCAGCGAATTAGAAAGAAAATAAACCCATATCCAAACAGTGAAGATTGGGGGAAATAATGAATAATATGCACAGTTATCTAAATTAAAAAATAAATTCATAATCGATATTTTTATGCCCTAATTAGATTAGAGCATAATTAGTAAAAATACATTATTTGTTATGGAGAAAATCATTAAATGCGTTAGGCAGGTTGTAATTATCAGGCTGAATGTAATCAGCGTTTGAAATGTTATCAATCAATGTTATCTTTAACGACACAGCTATATTTCCAAGGGGGCTTTTGATCCTTGTTGAGGAGTGTAATACGATGATTATCAGAGGGAGTGCCTTAGGATAATTGTTAAATATTTCCTCAATCTCATCTTTTAATTCAACTTTAATCTTATTTATTATTTGGTAGATATCATGGTTAATAATATTAATGGCTTGAGGGTAATCGTCATACACATTTCCTTCTATCTTAGCATGTTCAGCAATATTCATTGCATTTAATAAAATATAACCAGTATTACATTGTGCACGATTAATCTGTTTTGCAGCAGACCTGATATTATCAACCACCGTCTTGGGATTGTTACTGTTTAATGTCTTGCAAGCGATAGATGTGACTGTACCATTAAAATCGAATATTACATCAGGGTTCGTACCATCAGAGGAATGAACGAGATCATCCAAGGTAACATTTTTTCCTGCTGACACCGCAAATAAACCAAAAATCAGCTCAATGAATTTATTGGTTTTGTCGTCTTGCTTACCTGTAACGTTACTCAAAAAATTAGCTTTTCTATTAATTTTAGGAACAGCTTCAACTAAAAGTTTTAAATGAGGAATAAGTTTATAAAATTCTTCACAATCTTTGACAGACCAAATCCATCGATAAAGTTCATGCAATCCCATAAATGCAATCCGTCCCTTTTCAGATAGAGCCGGTTGTGGTGTTTGGTTGTACTTTTCAAAATAGTCCATGGCTTCTAAATAATCATCTTCCAAACCTGAACCGGTTTCTGGGATGACATCCGAACTTTTAAGGAAAGACACTAGTTCGTCTAGTTGCGGCTTCATTTCATTTATATCAAAAAACATAGTTTCCTCATGTTTTACAAAAAAAGAAAATGTGTATTTAAAAAGGTTAGTTACTAAAGCACAAACATAATCATATTATTGCATATAACGCACAAATAAAAAAAAGGCATTAAACATGTTTAATATTTTTTTGAAAACTTTGAGATACATACTTATCAATATCACTAATTAGAGATAAAAAAGTGGGTACTTTATAAACATTGCCACGCCTCTATCAGAAACATTTTTCAACGCTAGTGAAATGTTGCAAAATATTTGGCTAGCATACCAATTTCGCGGCCTTGGAAATATTAAGATTATAAAGTTAATGTTGCATCCCCCCGTTGAACTCACAGTTAATAACGGACAACAAAAGACAATACTTCACAGTGAGATTAAGTCTTGGTCAAGGTAAGATCCACATAAGAATTATTCCCCCAATAATAAAAAATTAAAGTTTAAAAAACATGTAATTGATCTGATAGCTATAGTCACAAGGCATACCTAAATCCGCTTATGATTGAGTTGCATTTTTTTAATCTAACATCGTTTCTAATTGGAGAGCAGTATTGGTATAGTAATCTGTGATATATGCCCCTATAATTACTGAATGTCATTTATATGTCCCCTGAAGTTGAATTATTTCTCTCTTTAGCTTCAAGCAGTTACTATTTTCAAGGATAAAATTTAACAATGGATTGCAGTTCTGGATCGAGCTAAGTTCAACTTTCTCTAAATCGGATAATGTAAGGCTTTCTGTACTGACAGCATAATTTGCTCCATCAGATGTCAATGCTGTATCAAGAAAATCGCCATCAAACTCAGGGCGGAACCATATGGGGAATGGCATGGCTGAAATTTTATATTCATTTTTAATGAAGCAAAGCATGTTAATTTGATTCGGGTTCTCTTCAGCAATTTGCCCCTCAAGGATAAAAATAATGTTCTTTCTTAATCCTTTCATCACTATATAATCGCTGGTTTTTTTGGGTAGTACTTCAGGCATCACATAATCTGCTAGTTCTTCGGCAAGTTTATTATAAGCATCATCAACTTTATTGTTATAATCCCCACCCAATTTAAAGAAATGTGTAATTGCATCAATATTCAGCTCCCCCTTACCGGAATCGTCCAAGAGGTCAGCAAAGGCTTGTTCGGATTCAATGCACCACTCATATACTTTAGACCTTGATAGTTCAAACTGTGCTTCGTCAAAATCAGAAAGAGCTAGGCAATAAGAATGCATTAGTAATGCCATTCTATATGGAGGTAAAGGTTGGGGTACCTGTAACTGATCGTTGGGATCCCAGTAGCTGGGGGCATGCATTCTTAGCGTAATATAACTAGTCATGAAACAGTATTTCATTGTCTCATTTTCATTTTGATAAAACGCTCTCCATGAAATGCCCAAAGGTTCATTATTTTCAACTTTTAGCTCTGAACGCCACCCTCTCACCAACTCAGTGAAAATCAATGTCCATCCTATTGCACCATAATCAGCATCACGCTCAAGCGCTTGTTTTTCTAATATTGATAATTGTGGACGCTTTACGTTTTGAGCCGAAGATTTTATTTTATTAATTATGCCAAAATGACCATTAGTGATATGCGTAATTTCATGTCCGAAAATAAAATCCAATCCAGTCATAATAAGATGCATTGAAAATAATCTTCTAATTCGGCAGGTGGGTTGACAAGGTGAGAAGATGTTAAAATCTTCTTCACTTGGTATATAAATTGTTTTCTCAGTGTTTTCTTCGAGATTAGAGAATCCAATTCGTGGAAGAATATTAGGATTGCTCATCATTCTGGTGAAAATTGCTGATACCATTGATATGGTACCAAAGTTAATTCCAATGAAATCTATGTTTTTTTTCCAACGCAAGCAAATCCACCAATTTTTCCACTATTGATTATTCCATATCTAAGAACTCTATCAGACTCACTATAAAAGCGTTCCATTGTCAGTTTTGTTAGATGTGAAAAGTGTTTTATGATATTGTCAAATAAGTTACTGTAAAATCCTTCAGTTATGATGCTCTCATCATAAAGCCCCCCTCTCCCCTCAATGGTTAGCTTAATATCATCTGAAACTTCTTGCACACTTCTGATGATGGCTCTCATATTAATCTCCATTTTTTTTATAAAAAACACTTCTCAAAATAAAAATTATTTACCATTATATCAATTAGATTTTTTTTGAAATTTTTTATATCAAAAGTCATAATGCTAATTTATTCTGTTAGAGATGATAACTCAACCTGGAGTAAAGAGTCCTAAAGCACTACCACTGAACAGGCGATAGGAGAAAGTTTCTGAGCAACTCCGGGCTTATGTTGGCAGGATAAGTAGCATGCTGAATGTTGTTCGGAATACATCATACTCAGTCTATATGTACTTCTTACAATTTTATCAAGATTATCCAGACTTCAATGAATACTCTTATCTTGCTACAGTGTCTCACTGCATTCAAATTTTTCTATGTTAGCAGAGTCCGCTCCTGGCACACAGCCGCCTGTCAGGTTAGGTATTTCTATGGGCTATAAAGCACCAGTTCAAATCTAATCCAACTTACCATCGCAATAATTACCACGCTATGTATTATCTCTCTCACTTCCTTTTTGATTTTAGCATTCTCATCCTGTCTCTGATCTCACATTCTAATCGCGTCACTTTCTACTGGCGAGCTTTATGGACGTTTATTCGTCCGGGGCGGGTATTGCTCTTTAACAATACGAGTCGGGCTGTCACACAACCACAATTCAGGGTGCCGCTGAATGTTCTCGCTGACCCGTTGAAACCGGAATGCAGAATCGGAATGTGATCGATTGAGTTATTCACCATGACTTTTTATTGAAGGAAATAGCATGAGAAAACCTACCTATCACGTATTTGTCACGCAGGAAAGCCAACCCGATGCCGGCAGAGAGAAAAACACCTACTGGACAAAGGTCGGCGTGGCGTTCGCTCATAACGGAAAACCGGGATTGAACATCGTGCTGACACCCGGTATTGCTGTCTCCGGTAAGTTGGTGCTCCTTGAACCAAGGGACGATAGCGACATACCGCAAGCCTCCCTGCACGATTAACCCGTCCCCCTCACGTACCTTTCCTCTGCCACCGACAGACTGATGATTACGTGTGGCTCGACTTTTTACCGAGGCAACCATGCTTTCCCCCACTGCCTTTCTGGCGGCGGCCATGCAGTGTGCCGCCACTATTCACCCATCGACCGCGTTTGATGTGGCGAAAGCAGAATCCAGCTTTAATCCTTACGCTGTCGCTGAAATTGTACCAAAGGAAGAAAGAGCGCCCGATAGCATAGGCGTCATTTCTCATCAGCCCACCAGCAAGCAAGCTGCCGTCAACATCATCAACCGGGTAAAGGAAAAAGGTCGCCGCTATTCGGTCGGGCTGATGCAAATCACCAGTACCAACTTCCAGCATTACGGCGTGACGGCCCATGACTTGTTAGACCCCTGCACTAATCTGTTCGTTTTTGAGCGCATCCTCACCGACTGCTACCAGCGAGGCGGCACGCTGAAAAGAGCACTCAGTTGTTACTATTCCGGCAATTTCGATACGGGTCAGCAGCCAGAATCCGCCTTTAACCAAACCAGTTATATCCAGCGTATTGGCTATGTGGTCCCGTCTACGCGAGCAGCTCTCAAGCACAATACCACCAGCCAATCCACATCAGATGTTCATTACCCGACCACCGTCCTGCGCGGTGAACTTACCGATAAAACCACACCGGCTTTAACCTCCTTGCACTATCCCAACGCCGTCATTCGCGGCGATGTATCCCTACCTGTAATTAAAGAGGAGAAATGACGATGCAAACACGTAAATACTGGTCTGCGTTTTCTTCCCTGCTGATATCGACCCAAACACTGGCAGCCGGGAGCGGATTTAATAAAGCCAACGATACGCTGAGTAACACCTCCACTGGCTTGCTCGGGCTGGCCGCCGTCACGATCACGCTGGCAACCATGTGGGTGGGTTACAAGGTGCTGTTTGACGGTAAAAGTTTGCATGATATGCGCAACGTCATTATCGGAGCCATCCTGATTGTCGGTGCATCGGGCTTTGGTGCCTATTGGGCATCATAGGAGGAACCGATGACCACCCTGAACAAAGCGCTGACCCGCCCTGCCGCCATTATGGGTATCCCTCTCGTCCCGTTCGTGATCGTCAGCGGGGCTATCGTCCTGCTGTCGGTCTATATCAGCTATTACCTTGCGTCGTTATTGATCCCAGCCTGGCTGGAAATGAAGGCAAAAGCTCGAACGGATATTCATTATTTCGAACTTCTGTGGCTGGCCTTTAAAACCCGTGGGCGATTTGCCACGGATCGCCATTTCGGTGCTAGTGCCATGCTGGCAAGCCACTATGACGCCGTCGATGTTTCGGAGTTTACCGATAAGATGAAATTAAACGAGCGCATCACGCTGGATAAATACATTCCCTACTCCTCCCACATTCACCCACACATCATAAGAAATCGTGCCGGTGATTTAGTCGCTACCTGGGAATTGGACGGTACTGTTTTTGAATGTGAAGATGAACATCATCTGACATTTTTGGCAAGCCACCTTAACAACCTGATCCGCTCGTATGAAGGGCTACCGATCACCTTCTATATCCACCGCATACGAGAGAAATATCAGGATGGCTTTGAGGCCAGTTCGGGCATTCCCTTTGCGGATGAAGTCACGAAACGCTATTACCAGCCACTAAAAGAGAAACCACTCTGGCGACATCGGCTGTTTTTCAGCGTCTGTTATGCCCCTTTCTCCACGCTGGAGAAAAAAATCATGAAGACGCAGACCGCCGGAAAAAGGAAAGTAGCACTGGATGATGCTCTGAAAGGGATGCTGGAGCACCATGAAGCCATCAACACCGCCCTGTCACGTTACGTGGCAACACCATTGGGCCTCTATGAGGAAAAAGGTCGGGTTTACTCTTCGCAACTCGCTTTCTACCATCGGCTGATTATGGGCAAATGGCAGAACGTGGCGGTGACACGCACACCGTTTTATCACGCACTCAGCACACCGGATGTGTTCTTTACCACCGATACCGCCGAATGTCAGACGGTCGGCGGTTCTCGTTTCTTCCGCAGTCTGGAAATTAAAGACTATTCACCGGAAACCTATACCGGCCTGCTGGATGCGCTGTTGTATGCCGAAAGCGAGTATGTGTTGACGCAGTCTTTCACCTGTATGGCACGGGATGAAGCACAAAATCATATCCGACTGGCAGAAAAACGGCTGAACTCAACCGACGATGACGCTATTTCACAGCGAGAGGAATTGATCGTCTTACGCGACCTGCTCCAGTCCGGGCATGTGTCTTGCGGCAAGTATCACTTCTCGCTGCTGGTCTCGTCCGTCAGCGCCGCTCAGGTAGTCAAGGAGACCAATGCGCTGGCCCAGCCTTTTAACGATCTCGGCATCATGACATCCCTATCTACGTTGTCGTTACCAGCCGCCTATCTGGCTCAACTTCCCGGCGTCTATACGTTACGACCCCGTCTGGTGGTGGTCAGTAGCCAGAATTACGCGGATATGGGGAGTCTGCATAACTTTCATTCTCACAAGAGAAACGGCAATCCATGGGGTGAGGCTATCGCCATCCTGAAATCACCTGGTGGTGGCGGTTATTATCTGAACCTGCATGACAGTCAGGCAGGACGGAATGACTTCAATGAGAAAACGCCGGGGAATACCGCCATCATCGGTAAAACAGGTTCAGGAAAGACCCTGCTGATGACGATGATGAAACAGTTGATGCAGAAGTACCGCAATCCGGCGACATTTGCCGCCTCTTCCACCCTCAAACGGCTGACCACTGTTTACTTTGATAAAGACAGAGCGGCGGAGATGTCTATCCGCCAGATGGGCGGTCGCTACTTCCGTATCCGAACCGGTATCCCTACCGGATTCAACCCGTTTTCACTTGCACCCACTCAACGGAACATCAGCTTTATCAAGCGGCTGATCCGGATGCTGTGCCGTCGTGACGGTAAGCCACTTGATCCCCGCGATGAAGAGCGTATCAGCACTGCGGTGGATACCATTATGCTGGACTACCCGCCGGAATATCGCCGTTATGGTATTACCCGATTGCTGGAAGTGTTGCCAGAGCCACCGACCAAAGAGGCACGAACCAACGGTCTGCGTATACGCCTGAAACAGTGGGCGCAAGGCGGTGAATTCGGCTGGGTATTCGATAACGAGGAGGACACATTCAACATCAGCAATATTGATAACTTTGGTATCGACGGTACGGAATTCCTGGATGATGACGACATACGCGGGCCGATCACCTTTTACCTGCTATACCGCGTCACCAGCCTGCTGGATGGTCGCCGACTGGTGATGTTTATGGATGAGTTCTGGAAATGGCTGGCTGATGTCGAGTTTTCTAAATTCTCCCTCAATATGCTCAAGGTGATCCGCAAACTGAACGGCGTTTTTATCCCCGCTACCCAGTCGCCCGATGAAATCGTCAGGCATCCCATCGCTCCGGCGATTATTGAGCAGTGCAGTACCCAAATTTTTCTCGCCAATCCCAAAGCCAGCCATGCGGATTACGTGGAGAAAATGAAAGTCCCGGAAAGCGTTTACGACATTGTCCGCAACCTCGATCCGAGCGAGCACTATATGGTCGTCCTGAAAACACCACTGCGTGCTGGTGAAACTCGCCCGTTTGTCGCCATGGCAAGAATGGATTTATCGGGCCTCGGGAACATCACCAAAATCCTAAGCGGCAGTGAAGACAACCTGAAAATATTTGATGCCATTTATCAGGAAGGTATGTCACCCACCGACTGGAAAGAAACGTTCCTTAACCAGGCTATCTGATATTTACCTCGGAGGTTATCACCATGCAAACCAGAAACGTCTTTCTGGCGTTATCGCTATTAGTTTCCACACCCGTACTCAGCGCGGGTATCCCGGTGTTTGATGCAGCCAGTAATACCGAGTCGATTAACCAATGGGTACAGAAACTCCAGCAATGGCAGGAAACAGTCGCCCACTATAAAAGCGAGCTTGACGCCTATAAGCAGCAATTAGCGACCGCAACAGGCATACGGGATATTCAGGGGTTTCTCCGCGAGGCGAAAAGCCTGAAAAACGATATCGAACATCTGCGTAAAAATGGTATTTCACTGGATGACCTGCTGACCAACCCAAGCGGTTATTACTCTTCTGACCTTCAGCGCCTATATAGCAAATATCAATCGTTTGATATTTGTAATCAGTTCAGTTCATCGCAACGGTATCTGGAAAGTTGCAAACAGCTTGTCCTCAATCAGGCGGTATCGATTGAGAATACCAGTGAGGTCCAAAATAAGATTAATAGCACATTAAACGACATATCAGACTTATCTGACCGCATTGCCAACGCCAAAGACTCGAAAGAGTCACAGGACCTGGCTAACGCGGTGGCAGCCAAAAGCGTACAATTGAACGCATTAACCAGCCAATGGGAAATGTCAGTCAAGCAGGCTGAACAGCGATCCGTGATGTTGACTCAACAGCGGCAAAAAGCATTCAATGAACAACAACTCGTCTCCCCGATTCCTGACTTTAATCATTGAGAGGGTAAGAATGAAAACGTCACTTTGCATTTTTCCGATTATTTTAGGCTCATTATTTCTGGCGGGGTGCGACAACCCGAAATCAACGCAGTGGTACAAAGAACATCCGGATGAAATGAGTCAGAGATATAAGGCGTGTGAATCATCTGGTGATGACTCCCTGGATTGCAAAAATGCGCGAGAAGCGCGATTTGAACTCCGTCAGGAAAATGCCAAGGTTCCCGATTTGAATTAAAGGGGTAATCTATGTCAGGTGGTATGTTTGTTGGAATGAACAACACGATCACTGACGGTTTACATGCCGTACTGCGGGGACAAACCTCCGTGTACGGCGATATGGTAAGCGTTATCGCCGTCAGCTCCTTCACGTTATTTGTCACTTATCGGGGTTATCAAACCCTGGCAGGAAAACTTCAAACACCAGTAGAAGATGTCATATGGGATGTCGGGCGAATGCTATTAATTATGACATTCGTTTTAAATCTCGATGGCTGGCTGGATTTAGCCATTTCTGCCATTAACGGATTAACTGACGGCGTCAGCGGGGATGACAATGTCTGGGTCTTACTGGATACCGTCTGGGCGAAAGCGCAAACGATAGGACAAAAGCTTTATCAACAGGATGATTCCACCTATGTAAAGCTCAACGGCGGTATTGCCCAACTTCTGGTCTGGGGAGGTGCAATCGTCACTTTGCTATTTGGTTCGGCGGTTAACCTGTTAGCCGGAATAATCATTGTATTAATGACCACCACCGCACCGTTATTTATTTTCTGCCTGCTGTATGGATTCCTTATTCCGATGTTTAACAACTGGCTGAAAATTATCTTCACGGTGATTCTGACGATTATGTTTTCCGCGTTATCTATCAGGATTGTCATCAACTATCTTAATGGGCTATTAGATAAAGCGGTTAATTTTGCAGATAGCGCCAATATCATCACACTGGGTGTTCAGTGCTGCGTTGCAGGTATTATTTCTGGCGTCATTATCTGGTTTGCAGCAAAAATCGCGAACGCATTAGGCGGCGTCGCTGTTCAGGTCGCACTACAGGGTGCCGCTATGGGCGGTCTACGTGGGCTGACAAAACCGTCTTCTGACGCGGCGAAACCCGCTATGAAAGCCGGGGCGGCGGGTGCCCGGCTAGCGGCAAAAGCGGGCGTCAACGCCGCTACTGCAACAGGTTCACTTATCGCCGCAGGCACCAACAAAGCCCTATCCGCATGGCAAAAACGTGCGGCGTCTATCGATAGTATGAAGCGCTTCAACCAACAGCGTAACCGCTAATCCCCTTCTAACGTAGTCTCTCCACCGCATGCCGTGGCAACCGCCATCGGTATGGTATTTCTGTCTTCGACAAACACAGGAATCGATATGAAATCCAGCCTCATTTTTCTGATGCTGTGCGTCCTCACGGGCTGTGCACAGCGTCAGCACGATTTGACGCCAGTATCTGGCGATCCTCAACCGGTTAATTCCCCCGCGATTATTCAGGAGCTGACAAAGCATGTCTGAAACAGAAAACATCATTGCGTCATCCCGTACCTTTGAATCTGTCCTGCTAGAAAAGGATGAACGGGAAAAAAAACTGGCGTGGCGCATAGCAGCCATAGGGTTTGCTTTGGCCGCTATGGCGATCACCGCACTGATTATTCTGCTACCGCTGAAAAACACCGAAATAGAATTATGGTCGGTGGATAAACAAACCGGGCGTTATGAATATATGACTCGGATTAAAGAGCAGGATATTTCCTCTGAAAAAGCACTGGCTCAGGCGTTAGCGGCGCATTACGTCAGGCTCCGCGAGGGGTATAACTATTTTGCTCTCCAGCGTGATTATGACGATGTGCAGTTATTCAACAGCGACAGTGTGAACAGGGATTATCTCGACGGGTTTAACAGCAATCAGGCACCCGATGTCATTTTCAATAAAGCGGAATATGTCGTGTCTATCGACATTATTTCCAACGTTCACGCGACCGCGACAGCGCCTGACCATCTGGCGACCTTACGCATTAAACGCACTATCCGCCGCATTGTCGATAACTCGGTTAAAGCAGATGTCTGGAACATCCGTCTGACTTATCGCTACCTCCCACGAAAACAACTGACAGACAGCCAGCGAGAAGTGAACCCGCTGGGGTTCATCGTGACCAGCTACCAACGCGATAAAGAACTGAGGGGTGAATGATGCTGAAAACAACCGTGATTTTGAGCCTCCTTCTGATGTCATCAACAGCTTGGAGCGCGGCGATACCGCACAGCAGCACGTATGACAGCCGAATGCAGAATGTCACCTATAACAGCCAAAATGCGACCATCGTCAACACCCGCCCCGGCTACCTCACCACACTCCTGTTTGATGACGATGAAGAAGTCATCGACGCGCAGGCAGGTTTTCCAAAGGGTTGGAAAGTCACAAAAAGTGATAACCGAGTCAGTGTCAGTCCAAACCCTATCACCCAGCCGGTAACCGATGATAACGGCAACAACGTCAATAAAGTGTTTCTGCCAACGGCGAGCGAATGGAGAACCAATCTCTTTGTCGTGACATCGAAGCGCGATTACAGTCTGGAACTAAACGTGCTGGAGAATGACTCGCCTTCGCAGGCCTTTATTATCCGTTTTCGCTATCCGGATGACGAGCGCAGGCGATCAGAAGCAGCCAGCGCAGCTCGCCTGAAGCTCCTGCGTGAAACACAGGAAAAGCAGCAGATAACGACAGCCTTCGAGCAAGCTACCACGCCGCGTAACTGGCTTTATACCAAGCGAGTCGCGACGGGTTCAGCCTACATAGCACCAGATTTTACTTACGATGATGGCCGCTTTATCTATCTGGGTTTTTCTCCCACCAAAATCCTTCCGTCTCTCTTTCGGGTCGTTAACGGGCAGGAACAGACCGTAACACCTCGCATAACCAAACACGGAAACTACACCGTGGTCGTCGTGCGGGCAATGTCGCCACAGTTGGTATTGCGCTACGGCAGCGCGGTAGTCGGGATTGAGAATACGTCATTCGGCAACGCCACTACTGGCAGCGGTGACACCGTATCACCTGTCGTCACACTGGAGGCCAGATGACTGATAAAGCAGACCCAGAGACAACGGAAAAAACCGTGGCGGAGCTGGAGGCTGAAGCCCGTGAACGCGCCCGTTCAGCGATGGCGAACCAAGCACCAGAGCAAAACACACCTCCCGGCCAACCCGAAGTCACCCGCTTCAAAAAAGCCTCAAGCCGCCGGACACTGCTGGTCAGCCTGCTAAGTCTGGGCGCACTGATTGCGCTGGCATTGGGTGGAGATCGCTTCCTTGCATCATTAAAGCAAAGCGATGATAAGGCGGCTGAAACCACAACCCCGCCATCAGCCAGTACGGGGCAACATGAGCGTAAAAACCTCGGTATGGACAACAATCCGTTCGGCCTGTTCGGTCAGGACAAACAGGAAACCGCAACAGATAATCATCCAATACAAACGGCACCACCGTCAGAGCCTACCGTTTTAAATAAGGCAGCAGCACTGACCGATGGGTCAAATAGTGCCGTTGATTCCGCACAGAGCGGTCATGCTCTGGCTTCACAAACGGCACCTTCCGGCACACAACGCAATCAGAGCAAAGACACGCCTGCAACCACATCTGGCAAAGAGGCTAACGACGCCAATCCCGGTATTGCAACAGTGGCCAGCGTCAGGCGACTGGGTCTCGATCCCAATCTCTATCTTCCGGTTGATCGTTATATTCCGTGCTCAATGATGCGACGTTTTGTCTCTGACGTAGGCGGTCGTATTTCTTGCCTCATCGGCGAAGATGTCTACAGCGCTAACCATTACGTGAAGTTGCTCCCTGCCGGAACCGTCGCCAGAGGGTTTTACCGCACCGGGGCGATGCAACATGGCCGGAGCCGAATGTTTGTCATCTGGACGGAATTACGCACACCAGAACCCGGTAGCCTGCAAATCCCGCTGATTGATACCGAAGCTACTGGTCCATTGGGTGAAGCCGGGATTAGCGGCTGGATTGATACCCACTTCTGGGAACGGTTCGGCAATGCGTTGATGTTGAGCACTGTACAAGATGTGGCCGCCGCCGCATCCAATTCAGCACCGGGGAAAGACCGCAATACCGATTACACCGAAAACACCCGCGCTTCCGCGTCAGAAATGGCGAAAACGGCGTTAGAAAACAGTATCAATATCCCGCCCACGATGTACCTCAATCAGGGCGATGTGATCGGGATCATGACCGGTACGGATATCGATTTCTCTTCCGTTTATCAACTGCGTCTAAAAAAGAGGTGGTATGAACGCTGAAAACCTGTCGCTGGATTTTATGAAAAACCAGTTATTTGGTGAGTTTCTGCCACTGGCAGGCCTAACGGAAATCGCCATCAACCGACCCGGAGAGATTCACACCAAAATAAATGGTCGATGGCAGAAGCATGATTCCTCTATTACATTGCGTCAGTGCCATGCGTTTGCCAAAGCACTGGCCTCATGGAATGAGGACAATATCGATGATACCTCCCCTATCCTTTCCGCTACATTAGGATCAGGTGAACGTGTCCAGACCATTATCCCCCCAGCCTGCGAGCGGAATACCGTATCGATTACGCTGAGAAATCCGTCATTTGAGCAGAAAACACATCAATCCTGGATTGATGCAGGTTTTTATAACCGGATAGCGGGTAAGGAGAGAAACGAAAGCAAAGATGATGAACTGATCCGCTGTTATAACAATGGCGATATTCCCCACTTTATCGAAAAGGCCGTCGAGTATGGCAAAACCCTCTTTATTGTGGGTGAAACTGGTTCCGGTAAAACCACCTATATGAAGACGTTGCTGCACTATATTCCGCCACATCTCAGGCTAACCACGATTGAAGATAATCCCGAAATCCGGTTTTACCACCATGCTAATTATGTTCATCTATTTTACCCGGCGGATGCTGGAGAGGATGCGATTATCACGCCCGGCAGGCTTATTCGTGCGAATTATCGCATGAATCCCGACCGTATTCTGCTGGCGGAAATTCGTGGGCGGGAGTCATGGGACGCACTGAAAATTATCGGCTCTGGGCATGAAGGTCTTATCACCTCCCTGCACGCAGGCAGCCCGGAAGAATGTATTGAAGGGGTCATTGACCGCTGCTATGAGAACCCTGACTGCAAAAATATCCCGTTCGATGTACTGCTACGCAAGGTGCTTAAATGCGTAGATATCATCGTCAGCGTAGATATTCACGGTGATATTCGTCGGATGGGGGATATTTATTTCAAACCGATACACCTTCATCAAATGAAAGAAACCTTCAGATAAAAATAGCTAAATCGCCTGTTATTTCCAATAAAGGTATTTGATATGAAAACGATCCTATTCACCGCCTGTCTTTTCTGCATGAGTTTACTACTACCCTCTTCCGTAATGGCCGCTGATGCCTGCGAGATTGTTTTATGTCTGTACGGTAGAACAACCGGTAAGGGGGGAGGAAATGAATGTCAGTCTGCTGAACGTTCCTTCTTTAAGGTTGTGAAAAAGAACAGACACGGATTTCACCCCAACCGTACCGCCGATGCACGAGAAGCCTTATTACTCGAATGCAAATCAGCCGAGCCGAAAATCATAGACCAGATAATTAATAAATTTGGCCGTGTGCGTAATTGAAATCAATGAAAAACGGTAATAACAATATCTGGATTATTACCGATTCCCCTGTCAAATCGAGATGGCAAACTCGGCACCGGTCGTGACGGTTTTAGGCTTTTAAATTTATGCGAATAGCAAAAATTTAAAAGTGGCGTAAGGCGAGTAAATTCTATTTCGTA
Organism: Pectobacterium colocasium; assembly: GCF_020181655.1. Classification (NCBI taxonomy): domain Bacteria; kingdom Pseudomonadati; phylum Pseudomonadota; class Gammaproteobacteria; order Enterobacterales; family Pectobacteriaceae; genus Pectobacterium; species Pectobacterium colocasium. Next base: position 1,786,873 of record NZ_CP084032.1, on the reverse strand, counting down.
GAAATAGCTAATTTGCGTCACCGAACCCATCTGCAAACAGACGCGCCCACGCGGATTTTGCAGGCCGGGGGAGCCGAATAAATTTCGCCGCCCCAGCGAGCGAAAAGCTATCGCCCACGATAGCGGTTTATTTGGGGGGCTTGCCCCGCACACCGTCGCAGCTAAGTCTCCGGCCAAAAGCCGGTAGCGTGGCGCGACCACCCGCTTTGAAGGCGTTTTCCCATTTTTTCGCTTGGCCGGAACGGACAAAAGAAAAAATAGGCGAAAAACGGCGTCTCAAAGGGGGTGGTCGCGCGTAGCAGGCGACGGTGTGCCGCCGTTGACCTTGGGGGTTTTGGCGCGGCGTCCAGCCACGACATTACCCCCATGTGACAGGTAATAAGGGCGTCCAGCCCGCATGAACTGGCGCACGCTGTTTCGTGTCGGGAAGCCTGCTTTCCGACACATGGCCGCAGAGCGGTCACCTTCTTCGCCCCAGACGTTCGCCCCGCCTTTTCGCCCAACACCGTGGGGCGAATTGATGGGGCGATGCCTTGGGGCGAGTCGCTGACGAAGGAGGCATCATGATTTTAAATAAGCTTGCCGTTTCACTGTCGCCAATAGTGAATGGTACGCTGGCCTTTATTGATGTTATTCAACAGCATCAATTGATGCTGGCGCTATTATCGGGCCTGACCCTGCCATTTTTTGCCTCAATGAAAAACGATGAACGGCAGAAAGCTCCGCTATGGAAAAAACTGATTATCAGTTTTTCCCTGCTGTGTTTTCTGTTTGGCACAATGGGACCATTACTCATTAGTCTTTTTCAGTGGCTTTATAACGGTCGGATACTTACCCGCACACCCATTCTGGACTGGTCAATATTAATCATATTTACCGTGGCAGGGTTTATTTTCCATATTACTCTTCGTCGGGTATTAACGCCTGAACTGGATAAAATAAAAAAACAACTCATCAAAAAGAGCAGTCTTGAGCGGGAATTACGCACCGATGTACGCACGGTAAAATTCCTACTGCCGGAAACGCTGCATTATAACCCGCTGTGTTATATCGATCTAAACAAGGGCATTTTTATCGGGATAGACCGTGATGAAAAACCGATGTATCTGCCGTTAGGAGACTGGCAAAAACAACACGCGGATATTATCGGCACCACCGGAGCCGGTAAAGGTGTAGCAATCGGTATATTGCTTTATCAAAGTATCCTGGCGGGTGAAGGGGTATTTATTATGGACCCCAAGGATGATGAATGGGCACCACATCTTTATCGGAAAGCCTGCGAGGATGCAGGTAAACCCTTTTGCTTAATTGACCTGCGAAAACCGCAATACCAATTAAATCTGATTGAAAATATTACGCCTGACGAACTGGAGGAATTGTTTGTTGCGGGATTCAGCTTGGCGGAAAAAGGTCAGGAATCCGATTTTTATCGTATCGACGACCGAAAAGCGGCACGTATGGCGGCACAATTTGTCAGCAGTCATCCCTCTTCGACTATCCGCAATATTTATAACGGCGAATATGTTCAAGGTATCGCGGAGGATATCAAAGCCTTTTTCGGCAAGATTGAAGAACTGGCATTGCTCAATGCCATCAACGCGCCGACAGGATTTTCACTCCAATCGGTTTTTGATGAAGGTGGCTGCTGCTATGTCATCGGCTCAATGCGCAATAGCAAGATTATCACCGCCCAGCGAATGCTGCTGGTGCGACTTTACCAATTAGCAGAAAGGCGCGACCGGGTAAAAGAAACGCCCCGCCCCATAGCCATCTTTCTCGACGAACTGAAATACCACCTATCAAAACCAGCGCTGGAGGGGTTAGGCGCAGCACGGGATAAAGGCGTACATATCATCATGGCCCATCAGTCCGTCGCCGATTTAAAAGACTGCCCGGCAGATTTAAAAGGCGATGCTGTTGTCGGTGCAGTCGTTGAAAACGCTAAATTCAAGCTGGTATACCGCGTTATGGACCCGGATACAGCGGAATGGGTAGCGAGAATGTCTGGCACCATCTTAGTGGATGATGAAATCCGCAAAGCCAAAACTGATGCCGTACTGACGGAAACCATCGACGGTGAACGAACTATCAGACAGGCAGAGCGTTTCTTTATCGACAGCAATATGATCCTGAACCTGCCCGACTTTGTCAGCTTTATCTTTACGACGAGAACGCTTCCCTCCGCCTCACTGATTTCCCCCATTAAGGTACAAAAACGCGAACTGGAGATCTATTCCGTGTCTCCGGATATTGCCGCATCGGCAGTACCGGCAAAAATCGCACTGGACTTCGACGAGGAAGGAGCGACATCCGCTTCAACGACCAATGTCACGGCAACCCAGCCTGATCTTTTCTTTAAAGGGGAAAGTAAATCAGCAAAATCGAGATCTGATGATGACGAGACACCATCCTTGCTCAATTTTTAGGAGGCATAATGCTTATCGCAACGCATAGCGAGCGCACCGCCCGCAACAGAGAAAAGATAAAAAGGCTGCTGAATTTCCTGAAAGAAGAAACCTACAGCGACTTTAAAACACTGATGCTGCTGTTTGACTTCAGGGATCATAAATCGCTGTATACGTTGCTGACAAAAACTGAGCGAATGGGGTTAATACAAAAGTATGTATTTGAATCACGGACGATGAAAATGTCATTGTGGGGCATAACCAGCGACGGACTGGCTATCGTTTTAACTCCGGACGATGACATTTTCCCGGCACGATTTGAGCCTTCAAAAATTACCGGTTGGACGCTGGAGCACCACCTTGATAATCAGGTGGCTAGGCTGATTCTGGAGAAAAAAGGCGCATCCGGGTGGATAAACGGCGATCGCTCAACGTTCCTCAGCCAGTATCAGGTCAAACACCGTCCGGATGGACTCATCACACTCCCTGACGGACAGGTCATCGCAGTAGAAACCGAGCGCCGCCTGAAGACCAAAGCCCGCTATCAGTCAATCATCGCCAGCCATTTGCTGGCCCGGACACAAAAACACTGGATTTACGTCTTTTACATCGTACCGGACCTACAGAAAAAACGGGCGCTTGAACTGCTGTTTAGCAGCATCAGGCACGTTATCGTTAACCATCAACCTATCCCTCTGGAAGCACGTCACCGCAATGTTTTTCGTATTTATACTCTCGACGAGCTGCGACAACTGGAGCCGAAGCAATATTCATAAGCAGGATCTGGCGTTGCCAAATCTCATGGTCGGCTAAGAGCGAGGAGCGGAAGTTGACTTAATTAGATTACAAGGGGGCTTCAAATGTTACTGGCGCGATTTTCTGGGATACTTATAGCTTGGGCCGCTTCACTTCGGATACTTCCATGCCGCCAAACTTCTTGCGCCAAGTGTAGAAAGTAGCGTCCGAAATAGTGTGTTTGTGGCAGAGTTCCTGGGCAGAAACCCCGGCTTCGGCCTCGCGAAGGATGCTGATGATCTGTTCGTCGGAAAAATGCTTCTTCATGGGAATGTCCTCACGTTATTGAAGAAGACATTATTAACATCGCGGTGTATTAATGAACGGGGAGCAGGTCAATTCCAGTTATTCAGCATGATACCACTTATACAAACCGCACCGACTCATACCACGTCTTAATTGCTTCGTCGTCCAGCCAGAAAGTCATGGAGCCGCAATTGATAAGAGAATTGTTGTAAGAGTGCCAGTTGGTTACTCTGAATCTCTGCTTAGCCAAGAAAGTGCCTGCGTTGTCAGGGAATGCGTGATCTGATCCTTCAATGCAGAAAAAGTTCGATTTATTAAATAACACTCCCTTGACGGGATTTACGTCGCATCTATAATGCGTGAGAGGGAGTACTGCGCAATTTTAGCAAAAAAATATAAAATAGCACTACTAACTTCCCTTTATTTTTAGTTCGTTAAAGATATCTTCGATTACCAATCCATTTTTAATTAAATGTTGCACAATGTTTTTATGTTCTTTGAAATCATCAATATGCAAGCCATGATCTTTTTCTTTGGCAATTCTCGTGATCACATGTACGCTATCTGTATAATCAATCTTATTTTTAAGATCATTGAGAAAATTGATACTTGGATTTAAAGTTGAGATTAGCTTACCAAACTCGATTTGTAACTCTTTGGATTGATGAGTATTAATATAATCTTCAATAAAAGAATCAAAATCGCCCTGCAACTCGACTTTAAGGCTTGCTATATCCTTCATAACACTTTCTAACTCAGAAGAATATGGCCGGCCATGTTTAAAATCGAATAAGAAAAGATTTGCTTTCTCAATACATTCGCAAATATAAAAAACTGTATAAAGGGAGAATTTTTGCTTAACTTTTAATTTTCCATAGGCGTAGTGAACCAAAAGATGTTTAGCATTAATAATTTTTTTATTTTTTGAAAGTTGATTATTAGTTGCAGGCGGGTAAATCACCACCTCAATATCATCTAAATTTTGAAAAGTTTTTAAAATAAGAGCCTCAACTTTATTCCAATCGAGGCCTCCATTACCACATCCTAAAGGTGGTATTGATATTGATGTGATTTTTTTTTCGACTATGAATTTTGCTAAAGATTCAAGACCTTGCGAGATAAAATCATATGTTGATTTTTTTCTCCAACTATCCTTAGTGGGAAAGTTTACGATTATCTTTCCCTTTTCCTCAACAAGTAAAACCTGTCCAATTTTCATTGTACCAGTGCCACAAGCTCTTTTATAAACTTCAAAATTATTGGGAAAACTTTCTTTGAAAGCCAAAGCAATACCCTTTCCCATGACTCCTTGGCAGTTTACAGCATTCACAAGAGCCTGCGATGTAGAAGTTAGAAGATTTCCGCTTGCATACTTAATCATAGAATTAGAACATATAAGAGTTGACTGTTACAAATATACTTAACCCTTGTTTTTTTATCAAGCCTTCAACATATTTTTTTTCGTCGTCATTTTTGACATAGATGCAGCAAAAATTTTTCGGCTCGACCGTTACACTTGATAAACACTCAGCCATACATACAGATTTGCATTCTGCATTTTTATAATCCCTTGTATTCATAAGCTCCCAGTTAATTTGGGCCATTCCTTGGTCATAATCTAAGAGGCTTACAACAGAACTGGAGGATAATGGATGTTTAGGAATAACTTTCCAACCATTTTCATTGGCAAATGTTCGTCTAACCGAAATAATGCAAAATGATTTTTCTTTATTATCTCTCAGGACTCTTCCATCAAATGGATTTTTAGTAAAGAAATGAAAAGGAACCATTGTTTGCAAATTTAAAGATTCGCGACCTGTTATTATTTCACCGTCGGCCACATCAACAAACTCGCCCTTTAATGACGCACGAGATCTTAATCCTGTGTCTAAAATATTAGGCAGATTATCCATACATGTTAAATGATAGAGAAGAACCTGATCTTCGATTTTTTTCCTTTCGCTCATTTCAACTTATCCTTTTAAATTCGTAAATCCATTTATAAAACCAAACCTCACTGGCAGTCAAGATATTTAAGATCATTCTCATTGCCTGCTGCCTGTCGGTGTAATTTCTATCGTTTTTTTGGTGTGTTATTTGGCATTATTGATATACAAGGTAAAACAACTGCTCAGTGGTTTACTGACGCTGAGTGATTACGATAGCTAGTTTGGGGAGGCAATGGCCATGGTGCATGCGCTGAACAAAATGAAAAAGGCAGGTATGCCTGAAAGAGTATGTATTGCCTGAAAACACAACCAGCTACAGAGATGTTCGCTCAAAATCTGATTTCATCAACAAAGCCTAAGTCCATTGGAAACGAGTATCTGGAGAGCAAGGTTTAGATATGCTCAGTTCATAAGGTCACACTTGCAGAGATTTTGGGGTGATACGCGCTCTTAGCTGCTTTCTTTGAAAAACGCAGGGACATTCTGGTCTTCCCCATGAGTACGGATTTTCATTGCATTGATGGGTATGAGCAACGTCCGCTGCTGGCACGGAGCGGACAGAGAGTAAAATCACCAAGCACCTTGAACAGCGTCGTCTGATGCTGCAATGGTGGGCTAATTTTCTGAATACTAACAGCAACGGTCTGGTTAGGCTGTTTGACAGTATCAGAACGGTGGCAAGGAACGGTATTCCGGTTCCGTTTGACGACAGATGTTTCTGTTCCGCACTATCGACGAACTGGAATAGGCTCCCGTCAGCCACGATTAAAGGCAATGCTTGTTTAACAGAATAGAAAGAAACGTCAGAACCCGTCGATGAGGAAGTCTATTGCAGCCTTTACCTGAGAACGGTACTGCGAAGCATCACAAAACACCGCACCCAGGGCCTAGACAGGGATACTTGCCAGCTCGTGGGTCATTACGGCGTATTCTTTGCCGTCCGTCAGCATGACGACGGGGACAAGGCGATCCGGGCGGCGACCTGCCGGATACTTTTCAATAGGGAGCAATGGGATCACTATCCGACGATTCAATTGTCCAATAATATCGCTCGTGACATCGAGCAGCAGCGGGTAAACGACGCTTTTCCCGGTATTACCGTATACGGTGAATTGCATGGTTAAAACGTCCTGTATTCATCGCTGAAACAGCCGTTTTCATCATGAAAACGATTTAATGCGTCGATAGCCTCCCTGTTTTCTTTCTGCCATTTTTTCGCTTCATGACGGCGAAGCTCCGCATCCAGTGCGGTTGACAGAGTAGCACTCAGGTTAATACCCGCTTCACGCGCTCTTACCAGTAAGGCACGCTCCACCGTCATGGTCACGCTCTGCGTGTTGCGTTGTTTCGCGGTCATGGTTTCTCTCCTGCATGAAACATGTGCGCATTACACGGCACAATACACTTATCATAACACCAAAAAGAGGCCCGGCTACCGTTGCAGTCCTGCAAACTTCACAGTCAGTCGTCATACCTAAGCCGTCGTTTACAGCAATCACCGATGTACAAACGCCGTTTGCGGGATGAGCGGGCTCTTTGCCGCCCGCAGCCTGCGAATTTTGTCATTCTGCCGCTCCGCAATAAGATTAAAGCCGCACTCCTTTGCGGCTTATCATCTCCGACTCAAATTTTATCCATTAGGTAACGATGTGCTTTTGAGGCGGCGCTGGCCGCTTTGAAAACATAGCGCTTATCGTTTTTCAGCGCCTGGAGCCATGAGGCAATATAGCTTTCATGCTGAACCTCTCCGATGATCCCCAGATCCGCCATCAGAAAAGCACTTCCCAGCTCCGCCACTAATTCCTCCTCCGCATAATCTGCACTGCCAAATTTCCCTTTCATTTCACGGTTAAGTCGTTTTTTACCACCACTCCAGTGAACCAACTCATGCAGTCCGGTAGCATAGAAATTAGCTGCATCTGAAAACAGATGGCGCTCTGGCAGCCAGACTTCATCAGTTGAGGGCCTGAAAAAGGCGTTTTGTCCTTTCTCAATGATGTTTGCGCCGCTCTTCTGGAACAGATTTTCAGCCTCCGGCAACGAGTCAAAGGTTGCTTCTGGGCTGACTGTTTCGGTTGTCAGTGGAAGGTCATCAATTTGTTCAACATTGAACACATTGAAGGTTTTCAGCACCGGGATCTGGTCGATTTCACCGTCTTCGTTTTCTTTCTCTAAGGTTGTATAGAAAATTGCCGTCGTGCCGTGCTCGCCTTTGCGAACCTGCCCACCTACTGCCTGCGCCTGTTTGTAGGTCATCCAGCGTGAATCACCGAAGCCCTGTTCTGATGCACTGCACCACAACAGCATGATATTCATTCCGCTATACGCGATACCGGTTGCGAAGTTGGAAGGCAAGCCAGACATGCCCGGCACTCGTTGCCACGGGCAAGACCACGGTTTTACACCAGCTTCCAGTGCGGTAATGATGCTATTGGTGACAGTCTGATAAATATCGGTTTTAGTTTTGGAAAATTTCGTTTTTGAGGAGCCTGACTGCTCCAGCGGGGATACGCTGGTCGCCGTTGCTGTGTTAGGGGCGCTAGTCTGGGTATGCAGGGAAATCGTCATGGTTTTTTCTCCGTCAGTGGTGTGATTTTCGTCTTCGTATCGCCTGACGGTTCGCTTTCCCGGCATCGTTCTGTACTGCAAGGGCGCAGAATGCGTGCCATTTACCCTTGCGGGACGGGTTGTGTTGGGAAACGATTAACCGGAAGCTGATACGGGAACGGAAGGCACACGGGAGAAAAAATTGACCCTGCATAGGCGGGCGTAGCGCCCTTTGGTCTGCGGCGGTGAGAAAGGGGTTGGTAGTTGAATAGCTCAGATCTGAGTTGGCAGTGTATCCGACCTCTTCCCAAAAGCTCATTTACTTAGTTGCGTGTCCTCTATCATTGGGTAAGTTCATAGTGATGAGATACACAAATAAATCAGGTCACTATTCCATTTAGTTGAAATTTCGAGCACTATAATAGATAGGTATGGTTCTTTGGGTGGACTAGTTACATGGCATCATTTCCGGTGTTTAATCCCGATCACTTTGAATCGATTGCCCGAGAGCTTGTTAGTGGTAGTCTGTTAGATCAGTTTTTCATATCTAGAGGGATTGAGGATACATCTGAGCATTCAACCAAATAGCGACGGATCTATATCATTTTGATGGCTCGGCAGCAAACTGATCGGTGTGGTAACAATGTTGCTGCTTTTATTATGCTTATAATGGCACCCGCTCGCCACACTAATAATCAAGCTCGTTTTGAGTCTGCCAGACAGATACTAAATAAAGTGCTCATATTTGATGGTCTACAAATCGGTGATGATGGGAAGTTCAGACTTGTTAATGCGGCAAAGACAATTAATGAGTCCAAATTAAGAGTTGATACTCTTTTCAAGCATCTTCGTGGGCGAGATATTCATCCAAAAGTATTTAAATATTGTCAAGATGATTAAAGGTGAAAACAAACCATACAAACTAGTGTAATTTTAATTGATTTACTAAAACATGGTTGCGTAAGGATGCACTGGTAATGAAAACTCTACAATCTGTCAAACCTACTGATGAACAATTGAAGTTGATGGTAAGGCCCAGACCTGGCACGTTAATCATTCGTGGTGCAGCAGGCAGCGGTAAAACAACCACTTCTATTTTAATGATGAAGCTATCTATAGGATATTTTTTAGAAGAATTCGCTAGACTTGGTATTAATGAAAAAATTAACATTAGAATTTTCACCTTTAATAAAACACTTTCGGCCTATATTAACGACCTAGTAATAAGCGAAACCTTGCTATCAGCGCCCGAAAACCATAGCCGGTTAAACATTGAAGTGTTGACATTATCTAAATATATGTACAACAGAATTGATGGTTATCCAAGAATTTTAAGTTTTCAAGACCAAGCAAATCGGATAAGTCGCATTGGTCATTTAATTCCCTTGAGCAATCAATTTTTGATAGATGAAGTAGAATATCTTTTAGGAAGATTAGATGAGGAAGGTTTAGAAGATTATCTTGAGATAGAGCGTACTGGTCGCGGTACTATGCCTAGAATGGAAAAACCACTACGAAGGAGGATTCTTGATGAAGTCGTTTACCCTTATATTAGATCAAAGGAAGTCGATAAAATTCTGGATTGGAACGACATTGCAACTTTATTTACAAAAAATAAAATAGACAATATTCACATAGCCATTATTGATGAAGCCCAAGATTTTTCAGCTAACCAACTTAAAGCAATAACCAACCAATTATCTGACATCAATTTCACTACAATTATCCTTGACAGTAATCAAAAAATATATAAGCGAGGATTCACTTGGAAAGAAGCTGGTATTAATATTACTAATACTCGATATGCGCGGTTAGAGTTCAATTATAGAAACACAGTCGAAATAGCTACTTTTGCAAGTAGGTTAATCGAAAATGCAGCCATTGCAATAGACGATGATGGAACACTGCCAATACTTGATGCAATTAAGAGACATGGTCCTGTCCCACTTGTCTTAGAGGGAAGGTTTAATCAACAGTTAGATTTTGTGATTAATTACATATTAGAGAATGTAGATTTAGCTCAGGAAACTGTTGGATTTTTACATGCCAAAGGTGGCGGATGGTTTGAACGAGCGGGTGGAATAAAAGATTCACTTAGAAAACAAAATCTGCCATTCGTTGAAATATCAGGAGAAAGTTCTTGGCCGCCGAACGAAACGAACATAGCCTTGTCGACGATTCACTCAGCCAAAGGACTAGAGTTTGATCACGTTTTTATTCTTGGGCTTGAGGAGAATCATTTTTCTTTTAGTTTTGCGGATAGTCAAGACTCTGATTACGCCTCTATAATCAAACTAATTTCAATGGGAATTACGAGAGCTAAGGTAAGTATTATCCTAGGATATCGCTTCAATACGAGGCCATTTTTTATCGATCATTTGGACACTAATACGTTCCAGAAGGTAGTACTATGAACGAATTTGAGACGTCAATAAAGTCGAAAGGAATTAATGAGATACTTCATTTCACGACAAATCAAGGGCTTTTAGGAATCCTGAGGACTGGAGCTGTACTGCCTAATTCCAAATTAAAAGAAGAAGATACTTTAGCTTTTATTTTTCAACAGAATTCCCTGAAAAGAAGAGAGCGAGATTCAAAGTGGTTAAATTATGTCAACCTATCCGTAACAAAATTAAATTTTGAGTTCTTTGAGCACTCGCGAAACGTTCACCAATATTCTGATATCTATTGGGTAATATTATCTTTTTCACCAGAAATTATCATGGATTCAGGTGTTTACTTTACAACCACAAACAACATTTATCCATCCTGCCTTAGAGGGGAAGGTATTGAATGTTTCGAAAGGATGTTTCGCGACCCTATTGTTGGTAAGTACCAGAAAATAATTTCCAGAGGCTCATCACATTTACCTTCGTGGACAACCTGTGAGCAAGCTGAAATTTTGTACCCTGGAAGACTAACTTTAGAGCATCTGGCAAAGGTTTATGTATCAAACTTTGAGGATAAAGCCAGTATCATGGCACAATTGGCTGTGTTAGGTTTAGTCTTGGATGTAGAAGTTTGTCCCAACAAGTTTAGAGATGATATCAATGACAATTAACAAAATCGAAAACACTGTTAACTCAAGTCTTTGGGCTGCTTATGGGGATGCTCTGGGGTTCATATCTGAACTGGCAGACCGCAGTATGCTGGTAAAAAGAACCGGTCAAGACCATTTGTCTGGCTTAGTTGAATGGAGAAGACAAGTTGGCGGAGTGTATGGACCTTTAATATCAATACCTTCTGGCGCTTACTCAGATGATACCCAACTGCGGTTATCGACGTCGCGAGCAATTAATCATAATAATTATTTTGACGTAAATGCATTTTCAAAAGTAGAGCTCCCTATTTGGTCTTCTTATGCTTTAGGGGCTGGTATATCTTCGAAGCTGGCAGCTGAATCTCTTGGAAAAAAAACTGTCACTTGGTATAACAACTTTTATCAATCAAAGAAAACAAATTATGTATACTCTGGAGGTAATGGTGCAGCAATGCGAATCCAGCCCCATGTTTGGGCAAGTCGGACACCAGAAAGAGTAGAATCATTCCTTCTTGATATAATCAAAAACTCGCTTACAACACATGGGCATCCCAGAGCCATTGCTGGAGCTGTTTTTCATGCTTTGTGCTTAAGTCATATTCTGACAAATAAAGATATACCATCAATTTCAGATGCTCGACTTTTACTTAAATGGATTAATGAAATTCCGAAAAAAATATATAGCGACATAAATCTTAATACTGCCTGGGTTCCATTTTTTGAATCCCAAACATCAACAAATCTTGAAGAAGCCTATGATGAAGTATACCAAGAATTAGTACACCTTCTTGATATTGTCGAACAGTGGGAAACGGCAGAAAACAAATCATATAGCTCTTTAGTAAAAGTTCTTAACTTGAAAGATAAAAAAACAAGAGGAAGTGGCACATTAACTGCAATTGCAGCACTGGCTGCATCATATTTGAAGTCGAATAATTTATCTTCATTAATGCTTGATATTGTTAATGAACTTGGTACAGATACCGACTCTATTGCCACTATGGTTGGTGCGTTAAGAGGATACATTGAAGGAACACGACCACCTCAAGAATTACAGGATCAATCATACATAGTTTATGATGCAGAGAGATTATATGCTCTCTCTCAAGGCAATGAGTGTAATAGCTTTGCATTCCCTGACACATCGGAATGGAATGCTCCTACTTCTTCATTAGATTTTGTTGGTATACAGGATGGAAAAATTGTGTTCCCACCTTTTGGCGAAATAAAGCCAATATCAGAAGAATTCAGAAGTAACAGCACGGATACTTACCAATACTTTTATCAATGGATGATATCTGAGTTTAATCAATCATTTTTGCTTAAACGTCGTAATACTTCAACTTTAAAGCAATTAAATTCTAAAGCTCACTCCCCTGAAAATAAAAAATTTGATTCTTCCTTGCCAAAACAACAGCAGATTGAAATACCAGTTGATTATCGAAATCAATCAAAGAACACTGTTGAGCCAACCTTAACCTTAAAAAATGAACCAGACCTTGATAAATTAACAACGGATGCAATTAAACACAACTTTGACGAGAATTTAATCGGAAGTCATTTGTTATATATTTCAGATGTTATGGGTGTTAATGGTGCCATTGCATATTCAGCCATAATTGCAAAAGCAATTATTTCTCGCAAGAGAAAAAACAATTGAGTTTTAAATATGAGACATTTAATAATATTAGATGTCTCATGTCTTACCATGTGTGATTTGGTACTGATTTTTTTAAACTAAATGTGTTAACTGGCTTCAAAAAGTGCGCCCCTTTACGCATGAATGTGTCTTGTAATTAACTCCAACGCAGATGAAGATAGAACACCCTCTAGAAATTCAGGAGTAGCATAAGAAACCTTATAAATAAAAATTTATTTTTCCTTGTAAAGAGAATTTCAAAATTTTTTTTAAACATCTTTTACATTCCTTTGAAAAGAATAAAACGCCCATACCAAAGAGCGTTTCATTTGATAGTAATTATTTTGTAACTGGACTAACTAAATTACCACTATCGGTACCATAGTATTTTTTTGTAGTCATCCCTTGTTTATAATAGTCATTGAGAAGTCTAAGAAAATTCCTCCCTTGCTTTTCATCTTCAATAACTATTCTTCCGTCATTATTGATAGTAAATTCTTCATTTTGAAACATTTTAAGAACACTATTCATTGATGCCACTTCATTCCTATCCAACGAAGTGTGATTACCTTTCTCAGCTATATGTGCAAGAATCTTCCTTAATGATGGCTTATGTAATATGGCTTGTTCAATAATATCCAATCCCTCAACCAGATCAAATTCCTTTATGGTATTTAAAGTTTTTTGTGCTGCCTCTGTAAATTCCGCCTCAAGCCCCACAATAGATTCGAAGCTTTTTTTATGGAACACATAGAATTGCTCTTTAATATAAATGCAGTCGATCTTGTCATCAAAATTAACTGCACTACCATCAAATGATCTCAATTCTTTATCCGACTTATCAAATAAAGCGAATATTCTTTGAACAACATCCTGAGGTTCATTCGTTGTGACTTTACCTTTACTTATTTTTCGGAAAGAATAAGTAAGCTCTGAGTTCTTCTGGACTTTAATGCAATAAGCCCATAAATCCTCTTGTATTTCGGCTAACGAAGTAAGAACTTTAGGTTTATCATTTTTGATATCTTCATTTATAACTTTCGAAAATGAAATGGCGTTATTCATTGCATATGCATAAATTTTATTATCAATATCATCATCTATTACTGTATAATTTTTCATCTCAATATCATCCTTTGATGCATGAGAAATTATTTGATTTGATAATGTGTTTTTAAAAAATTTAGCTATATCTGGAGCTATAGGAGCTTTAATAACTTTAAAATCGTATTTATCCGTAACTTTCGCCGTTTTGCTCATGCCATTCTTGAGGTGTCTCGTAACAAAATACAAAGAAATTTTTGCCTTATCATCTTCTTTAAGTTGCTCTGCGTATTCTAATAACTCATCAAGCTTTAACATTTTTATTCCTTATGAGATTCAGCGTAAAAAAGTTTTGGGCCTACATCTTCAATGTCAAGAAGATCATCTTCTTCTAAATATTTTGATTTAGTTAAGATCATTCCAGTACGTTTCTTATTACTCTCTATATCTAAATAACTTATTTGATATAATGTGTACTTTATGCTTATAGTAGGGTTTATAAGAATCATGCTTGAATTTATGTATATCAGAGCAGTTACCATCAATAAAACCGCAATAGGTATTACATTAGATAATTTTGATAAATCTTGAAAAACGAACGGTATTAGGTATGTAAATAGATAGCTTATTGATTCATTATTTTTATTTTCTATATCTAGAATCTTTACAGTCCTACCGCTTGTTTGGCATCGACGCTTTATATTTTTTAAAAAAATCATCAAGCCCACAAGACCAAATAAAGACAATAAAACCAATATAGTTACAGTCCCAAAATATTCAAGAAAAGTCATCACTGACTCAAGAGTAATGCCTGCCCAGTTTAAATAACTCTTATATGTATAAAGCTGAACAAAGCACATTATAAAAAAAAGTGGAAGATATGACACTATAAACAAGGAGATTCTAGCGCCTAAATGTAATTTATTCCCCCTCATAACCCCTCCCTATTTAATATATTATTTATATAATTTGATAATCAATCCTCTGTAGATTAGAGTAATGCTGACTTTCAGTCATAAACAGGCTTCCACCCTCGTTACATACCATTATGATATGTGACATGAACTATTTCTTCATAGCTCTACCTTTTCCGAAACATCATAGTAATGTTCACAACTTACAGCAAGTACAGTCAAACTCCTTTTGTGCAACCCAATCCAATCGGGGATCATTTTGGTGGTAAGTCTATCTTACACCTATGCAGAACGACGTGACGATATCACTCTACTATAAGTTGTGTCGGATCCGCACCACAACCTCTACACGTCCCTGTGGAGATGACAAGCACCAATGCTCTAGTATTTCTTTCATCTAAGATGGCGAACTAGCTTTTGTTACTTGCCTCCCGGGCTTTTAAGGGCATGGTTGACGACTTTTATCTTGCTTGAAATGTTGTATCAACGCATTTTCACTTACAACAGACCTTTCAAAACAGTTTTATGAAACCTTCAGCAATTGGTGGTCATTATGGTGGTCTTGACAGACTAGCAATTCAGGTTTAGCTTATTAATTAGCCAGTTACTGGCAAAGGCGATCCCAGTCAGAGGAGCCAAATTTAGAGAAAGCAGGCGTTCACTAACGTCTGCTTTTTTGCTTTTTATCAATTGGTTATCCCCTTCTTCAGGTTCGCCCTCGTTCACTAAAAAACACTCGAAGCCATACACTTTTGCTGGTAAAAATACTGGTAAAGCTGGTTCGATTTCGTTTTTACCAACAATCGGAGGGAACCGTCATGTCACTTAGAGCCTATCCCAATAGGATTTTATTCCAGACAATAATGCCGCAGGAAAAATGCAGCATCGCCTCATCGTTTTCGACTTTTTTCTCCCAACGAGTCTGAAGCCGACGGAAGCGATTCATCCAGCTGTGCGTTCTCTCCACAACCCACCGACGGGCTTTGTCATTCATATTCTCTTTGCTGGCATCGGATTCTTCCTTACGCGACTCGATATGCGGTTCATAACGCCGATTTTTCAGTTCGCTTTCCAGCCATTCCGCGTCATACCCCTTATCCAGACAGATATTGAGCCTTCTGCCGAGCCTGCCCGTCTGGAGGGCATCAAGGGTATCTGTGACTAACCTGATATCGTGGGTATTCGCCCCTGCGACAACCAGAGAGAGCGGTAGCCCGTTCCCATCGGTCATCAGACTACACTTTACCCCCTGTTTCCCCAGGTCCGTGGGATTGCGGCCTGTTTTTTTGAGCCTGCCAGCGGGGATTTTGTCATACAGCCGTCCATCGACAACCATGACCAGTCAATGACTTTCAGTTGTTCACTGACCATCAATCCGTTCTGCCAGAAACGCTCAAAAACCCCCGCTGCGCGCCATTCCTGAAAGCGGCGGTGTGCGGAACTCGACGAACAGATCCCCGTTTAATTCAGTGCGTTCCACTGGCATCCGGTGCGTAGCACAAAGAAAATGGCGTCCATAGCAGCCCGGTCATCAACACGCTTTCGGTGCATTCCCAGTGGATGGTTAGTTTTATGTTCAGGAATAAGCGGCGCTATTTTTTCCCAGAGTTCATCACTAATCCGCCACGTGCTGCCAGTCATGCTACGTCCTCAAAAATTCTCAGTTACTTATAATTGGGATAGGCTCTAAGTAACCTTTGCCCCATTTATCATGCCCTTTCCCTCTTTCTCCCTCAGTGAACCGGGAGGCGAAGACCCAAACTCTGCGGATAGGGGTCAAAGTAATTTTGAGTTAGCAGATAGCGGTCGGGGTATTCGGCCAGATAGTGCTTCAGCAGCGTAAGTGGGGCGAGGATGGGCAACAGTCCATCGCGATAGTGCAGGATCACCTCGCGCAGTTCACCACGCTGGCGGAGGGTCAACTGATTACGGAAATAACCCTGAATATGCATTAGTACGTTGGTGTGATTTTTCCGCGAAGCGGGTTTCTTCAGGATTGTCATCAGTTTTTCGCGATAGGCCACAAAGAAATCATCCAGGTTTTCCCATTCATGCAGCGACGCGACAAACGGCCCGATCTCACGGTAGCCCGCCTGGTGGTGTGCCAGCAGTTGAAGTTTATAGCGGCTGTGGAAGTCCAGCAGCGCGCGGCGCGTGAGGCCGTTGGCACGCAGAGCGTTCAGCTCATGTAGGGCGAAAACACGCTCGACAAAGTTCTCCCGCAGCACCGGATCGTGCAGGCGACCATCTTCTTCAACCGGTAACCACGGGTATTTCTCCAGTAATGAAGCGGTAAAAAGACCAACCCCCTCTTTACGCCCGCGATTGCCTTTTTCGTCATACAGCCGCACGCGCTCCATACCGCAGCTCGGCGATTTGGCACAAACGATAAAGCCCGACAGTTGATCCAAACGTGAGAGGTAAGTCTCGGCGAAGTCGGCCATTTTCTCCGTTACATCGTCGTGTGGGGCATGACTGAAGCGCATGCGAATGTCGCCTTCCGCCGTCTGTACCAGACGCAGAGCCGGACGGGGCACGGGCAGGCCGATGGACATCTCCGGGCAGACGGGTTTGAAGGTCACCCACTGCGCCAGTTCATCCATGACAAAGTTCATGCGTTTATGCCCGCCGTCAAACCGTACGGCCGAGCCGGTTAAACATCCGCTGATCCCAATGACGGGTTGAATGGTCATGGCACTCCCCTCTTTACTGCGTATTTCGGGTGAAGAAAAGCGTGACCGTCCCGACGGTGATCCCGAATTTCTTCATCTCTGTTTTATTAAAAAGATGCGTGCCGTCCTGTAGGTACATCCAGTCGTCAAAGTGTAACAGCCAGGTACGGCCGTCAGCTTTAACGTTCATACTGTAACGCCAGTTAAAAGCATTGCCCGCAGCCTGACCTGTCGCCACACCTTCAATATCGCCCGCGGTGCCCTCGTAGCGATCGGCAGCGATGCGCCGGATATGCCACACGCGCTGCTGTTGCTCACCATCGTCATAGACGAAATGCTCGTTAAGCGTCAGCGTGTCGCCGATGACGTTACCGGTGATGTCGACGTGGAAGCGACGCAGCTGTTTACCGCTGCGATCCTGCACCATGCCCCACGCTTCGGTTTTCCCCTGAAAATACTGGAAGATATCTAGCGACGGCTGTTGTTGTCGGTAGTCAGTAACCTCTGTGCTGCAGCCTGTCAGCATTACCAGCATCAGGCACAGTGTCAGAATACGTTTCATTTTTTACCTCCGATCAACTGCTGACGCAGTTCGGGATATTGCGTGCGAGGATCGAGCCAGATGGCCAGAAAACATGTACTAAAGGTTGCAGGCTGGCTCGGACCGAGCGGGGCAAAACTTTTTTGTGACGCCGAGGCGCGGTACCAGAATTGCCCTTGCTTACCGTTAAACACAAAGGCCAGCTGCGCCCCCGGTGTGACGTCGGGCCAGAGGGAATGCAGCATACGCAGCCAGGATTCGCTCTGCAGTTCGCGTGCCAGAACGCCCTGCGCCTGCCACTGATCGCGAGTGGCCTCGACCAGCTCGTCGCGGTCGATATTGCGTTTGTAGGTAATAATTAACGCCTGATCCTGCTCCGGACCGTTATACCGGCCGTCCGGCGTGAGTAGTTGGGAAGTATAGACGGTGAACGGCCCCCAGGTTAGGGTTGCATCACCCACTTTGCGCCAGCTTAACCAGTCGGCGGAATGGGCGACTGGCGTGATGGCCGTCAGCCACAGCAACATCAATAACGCGGTTCTCATTGTCGCTTCCCCATCAACATGTGGAAAAACAGCATCAGAATCAGCCAGCCCGACGCCATCCAACTGGCGACGATCATGTCAGGCTTCAGGAAGGTCATCGCACCCAGACGTTCGCCGATGATGTACGCCACTGGCCCGCCAAAAGTCGCCATCAGCGTCAGTAGCCACACCGGCAGCGTGGTCGTGCGGGTCAGTTCAGTCCAGACGGTAGCGAACATCAACCACAGCGCCACCATCCACAGCGGCAGCAGCACGTCGCCGTCAAAGTCGATCAACCCCGTCCACACCCAGAACGCATCAAGACTGCTCCCCGCCGCGGCGAGCAGGAGGGCGTAAAGACGGTGTGCAGGCGACAACATCAGGCAGGCCAGTATCGCGAGAGCAAGCCACAAAAACAGGCCTCGTTCACGAAACAACACCACCAGCGTCCAGTAAAGATCGAACGCTATTGCCATCAGAAAGACCTGCACATAGCGCTTCATACGCGCTCCGCAGTCAGTTGCACCGCACTGATAGTACGTGCATTAAATCCGGCTTCGCAGTAGCCAAAGTAGTAGAGCCACATACGACGAAACCGGTCATCAAAACCGAGCTTTTCAATATCCTGCCAGGCGTGTACAAACCGCTGCCGCCACTGTGCCAGCGTGCGGGCGTAGTCAGGCCCCATGTCGAACAGATTGCGGACGACAAAATCGGTGTGTCGCGTCATCAACTCACTCATCACCGTAATGCTTGGTAAAAAACCGCCGGGGAAGATGTAGCGCTGGATAAAATCGACGCTTTTGCTGTAGTCGTGGTAGCGCTGATCCTGAATGGTGATGGCCTGAATCACCATTTTTCCTCCCGGGCGCAAACGTGCCTGACAGGTGCGGAAGAAGTCTGGCAGGTAGCGTTGTCCTACCGCTTCTATCATCTCGACCGATACCAGCTTATCGAACTCGCCGGTCAGATCGCGGTAGTCACACAGCAGGACCTGCACCCGATCCTGTAACCCCGCGCGGGCAATCCGCGCTTTCGCCCAGTCATATTGCTCCTGCGACAGCGTGGTAGTGGTGACGCGGCAGCCGTAATGACGAGCGGCGAACTCCGCCATCGCCCCCCAACCGGTGCCGATTTCCAACAGGTGATCGCTGGCCGTCAGCGTCAGTTGTTCACACAGGCGGGTCATCTTTGCCCGCTGAGCCAGGGTAAGATCCTGCTCGTCGGCGGTGAACAGCGCACTGGAGTAGAGCATTTCCTCATCGAGAAAATGTGCGTAGAACTCATTGCCCAGATCGTAATGGGCAGCGATGTTTTCCCGCGCCTGCTGCCGATGGTTGCGCCGCGTCCAGTGGCGAAGTCGCTCAACGGGCCTGCCCAGCAGACGAAAACCGCTTTCCATCTGCTCTAGCACCTTGCTGTTGAGCGCAAGAATCTGCAACAGCGGGGTGAGCTGATTGGTCTCCCACTCGCCGTCTATCCAGGCTTCAGCAGCGCCGAGGCTGCCGCCAGTCAGCAAACGCCAGTACACGCTTGGAGCAAGGATCTGCACGTCGGCGCGCAGTGTGGCGGCAGCATCGCCAAAATGGAAAGCCTGCGCCCCTTCACGTACCGTGATCGCGCCCTCGCGGATACCACTTAGCAAACGAAAGAGCAGCCAGCGCGCGATACGAGCATTGCGCGGGATGTCGGGTTCAAGCGCAAAGACGGGATCGGTCATGAGCGTTCACTCCTGCTGACGGGATGGTTGTACAGCGGCACACGCTTAAGCCATAGCCGCAGCGCCTGCCAATAAATAGCGAACACAGTTTTCAGCGTCATCAACGGTATACGCAGCAGAAGTGACGTCAGGTTTGCGCGCGTCAGTGGTTCACGGCGCAGCACCAACGTGGCATCGAATACTTTGGATTCCTGGTGATTTTCGATATGCATATGCAGCGTTTTACCGGGGCTGTTGAAACGCCAGTGGTAAACCATGTCCATCGGGTTAAAGGGGGAGACGTGGAACGCCTTTTCCAGCGGGCGGGTCGTCTGGCCATCGACCGCGTAGTAGTGACGCTCGTCCCACGGGGTATTGCGCACCTCGGCCAGTATCCAGCGCAGGATGCCCATATGGTCATAGCAGTAGTAAAAATTGACCGGATTAAAGTGGAACCCGAAATAGCGCAACTGGGTCAGAAGCATAACCCGGCCATAAGGTCGCTCGCCGGTCAGGCTTTCAAGCCGGTCAAGGACGTTATCTTTGAGCGGCGTGCCGAGCGGGTAGTCCGCATCGTGGAAAGCGGCAGCAGCAAATCGGTTACGGCGGATGCCTGCCGATGGCAGCACGTCGAGTTCATCAAGATCGAGCCAAGCCATAAACATACTGTAGCGAAAATGGTGCACTTTCGGCTGGAGCCGCCGATGGCGTAAAACTCCCTGATACAGGCAACTGTTCATTTCAGTTCCCCTCTCCTGCGGCGGCGATCCCCTTCACCACATCGAGTGCACTACGTACGCCATCTTCATGAAAACCGTTGTACCAGTAAGCCCCGCAATACCAGCTCCGCTGACAGCCGTTAATCTCACCGCGCCGCGCCTGTGCACGCCAGCTTTTGGGGTTAAACAGCGGGTGTTCATAGACAAAGCGCTTCCAGACATAGCGCTCGTCAATCGGTGTTTCCGGGTTCAGAGTAACGCAGAACAGGGGGCTGCCCTCTGGCAACCCTTGTAAGATATTCATGTTATAGGTGACACAGGCGCTATCCTGTTCACGCTCACTCAGGCGATAGTTCCAACTGGCCCAGGCGCGCTGGCGCACCGGCAGCCAGCGCGGGTCGCTGTGTAACACCACCTCGTTACGCTGCCAGCCGATATCCCCCAGCACCTCACGCTCGGCAGACGTCGGCTCGTCAAGCATCGCCAATGCCTGCGCGGAGTGGCAGGCGAAAATCACCTGATCGAACGTATAGCTCGATTCCTCAAGCTGGATCTGAACGCTTCCGTCGTGGCGCATCACCTTCTGCACCGGCGCGTTGAGATGAAGGGTCAGGCGATCGCCCAGCTGTGCCAGCATAGCGCGAATGTACTCCCGCGAACCACCGGGCACCACGTACCACTGCGGACGATGAGCGATATCCAGCAGACCGTGGTGCTCAAAGAAACGCAAAAATAGCGGCAGCGGGAAGCGGCGCATCTCCTGAAGCGACGACGACCAGATAGCGGCCCCCATCGGCAAAATGTAATGACGGGCGAAAAAACCGCTGAAATGGTGCTGATCGAGGAAAGTCTGTAGCGTTGCGCTCTCGTCCACCTCCCCCGCCAACGCTTCTTTTGCCAATCGATTAAAACGTACGATCGATTTCAGCAGCCCCCAGAATGTCGGATTGACAAGATTACGGCGCTGGGCAAACAGCGAAGCGACAGTATGGCCGTTATACTCCAGACCGTTCTCTGGGTTATGCACGGAGAAGCTCATTTGCGTTTTTTGCCCACGGATGCCCAACTCGCTGAGCAGGCCCATAAAACGCGGATAGGTGCGGTCGTTATAGACGATAAACCCGGTATCGATGGCATACGTCCCCTGCGGAGTGGTGACATCAACCGTAGCGGTATGCCCACCTAACGTGGGTTCAGCCTCGAAAAGCGTAATCTGGTGGTGTCCGGCCAGTCGCCAGGCACAAGTCAACCCGGCGATACCGCTGCCGATAATAGCAATGTTCATGAACGCACCATCCTGCGCAGCAACGCGCGTTGAAGAAAATTCGGCAGCCCTGCCAGCAGGCGCAAAATCAGGCTGAAGCCTGTCGGGAACGCGATGTGATCTTTTCCTTTAGCCAGACCACGACGGATAGCCTCCACGGCGCTGTCCACGCTCACCTGACCGGGCATGGCAAAATCATTTTTGCGGGTCAGTGGCGTGTCAACAAAGCCCGGTGAGACGACCGTGACGGCAATCCCTTTTGGCTCCCAATCCAGACGCAGGCTATTGGCAAACCAAGTCAGCGCCGCTTTCGATGCACCATAAGCCTCTGCCCGTGGGAAGTGCAGCCAGTGCGCCATGGAGCTGACCAGCACCACGCGGTTTCCCGAAACCAGCTGCCCCTGTAGCGCGGCCAGACAGTTTACCGGCCCCAGAACATTGGTGGTCATCACCCGTTCCACCAGCGCGGCATCCACAACGCCATGATCCAGATATTCACAGGTTCCCGCACAGAGAATGACCAAATCGGCAGCGCAGTTGGACAGCGCCTGACGGCAGGCCGCAGGATCGGTCATATCGAACGACCTAACCGTGATGTTTGGGCTGTATTGTTGTAACGCCTCCAGCCGGTCTGGATCTCGCCCGCAAGCGATGACGCGGTAGCCGTCATCGGCCCAGGATTTTGTGAGCCCCTCGCCTATGCCAGAGCTTGCACCCGTGATGAGGACCGTTTTCATGAACGCACCCTCCTTTTCACACCGCGCACCGCCCAGCCCAGTAACGGCAGGTGTTCGTAGATCATCTCTCCGGCGTCGTAATAATCGCGCTGACGAATAATCAGATCGTCCTGAATATCCACGATTGAGCATCCTTCCAGGGTAAGTGCGTCTCCCCCGGCAACTCGCGGGTGGGCCCAGTGCATGATCCAGGTTACGGCAAAACGATGGCCGCTGCTGAGGGAAGGGTCAATGGAAAAGCGGCACTGCTCAACGTTAGCCAGCAGATGGGTGAAGTAACGCTGGATCGCAACCAGCCCCTCATGTTCACCAAACGGGTCGATAAGCGAAGCATCCGGATGATAAATCTCGGCCAGCGCCGATGGCTGCTGGGTATCCAGCTCGGTGTAGTAATCCACAAATCGGTTGATGACGGATGACAATGTGTTCATGAGTCTCACCTGGGCTTGGAACAACGTGGCGTAATCGCATAATTAAAATCTACACAATTATTTTTATTTGTCCAAGTTTTACCGGTGTTATTTTTTATTTAACAATAATTTCAATTGGTTATTTATATCTATTTTACAGGTGAAATTTTCTATTATTAGAAGACGTCACCCGTCCGCCACCTTTTCAGGTGGCAACGACGTGAAGGATTGGGAGATGGAAAAGCGGAATTACAGAGGAATGACGTCTAAGGAAGTGACGTGCTGTTGCCAAAGGTCAATCTGTTTTTTGCGAGCCGCGGTGAGTTTACCGGTGGTGACCAGCAGCCATTTTCGCTCCGGGAAAATCTCCGGCGCCAGAGTGGCTGGCGGTACGGGAAGGACGTCAATGCGAAGCCCCTGACCGGTGCGCATAAGCGCTTCGAGCCAAATTTCGCACGGATCGCTCAGATGCCAGCCGGTAATCAGATAGTTATCACCTGGCGCTCTTTTATCCCCTTCGAGGCAAAACGACGTGTAGGAGATGATGATGCCATCGAGGATTTCGCGCAGGGTCATCATCGCCGGAATATTGGCCGAGACTTTGCTGCGCAGCGGGCGCAATACTTCACGGACCAGTTCCGTACGCGGATACTCGCGGCCTGCGTCGTAAATCATCTGGCGCAGTGATTCGATTTTTCCCTCTTTCAACCGCTGCAACATGCTTTCCTGCAGGGCAAGCCAATTATTTGTTCGACGCGTGCCTGGGCGAGCCAACAGCGGTTTCACTTGGCTGACCGGGACCCCTTTTTTCACCCAGTCGAGAATTTTTAACGCCTGTTGGACGTCGTCATCGCTGTACAACCGATGGCCACCGTCTGTGCGCATCGGTTTGAGCAGGCCGTAACGACGCTGCCAAGCGCGGAGCGTCGTCGCATTTATCCCACAAAGCCGGGAAAATTCACCGATGGAGTAAGACATGTACTCAGCCTGATAGTAAACAATGCTCTCAATATACTATGAATAACGTCAGGTTGAATGACGTCGTTGTCACCGCGACAAACACTAGATCGAATGGATGGCTGATAGTCACCAAATTGCTCAATACCGGTCCTGGCACCACAATTCCACCATCATCGTGACGCAGAACTCATTGCGGATGCGCAGTACGTCCGCAAAGGACTGGCGTACGGTTAACGTCATGCAGTACAGCAGCAATGGTAGTACCTATTGCCCCCGGCCCCAGATGCGGAAAATACAATTCACTCCGCACCCGCTCATCAGCGCTGAAGAACCTGTTGCGAACCGCTTTATTAAGCCCTAACGTGAGTATTGCTCTTCACCCTTTGGATATTCACTATTTCGATTGACGAGGAAAAATGGAACGCTTGTTTGTCTACGGTACGCTGCGCCCGGGTCACGAAAATGCCTATATTTTGGAAAACATCGGTGGAGACTGGCTGCCGGGTTACGTCACAGGCACGTTTTATGAGCGTGGTTGGGGTGCCGCCGCAGATTTTCCTGGGATAGTCCTGGATGATCGCGGGTCGCGCGTTAGCGGTTACCTGTTTTCGTCCGCTAACCTTGAGGCACACTGGCCAATGCTGGATGAATTTGAAGAGGGCTACGATCGCGTTGAGGTTATGGTTACTACAGCCGAAAACCATCAGGTTACGGCATGGGTTTATCAGTTACAGCCACAGACAGTCTAAATACTATTTAGTACGCGATATTGATCGAATACGTTCCCTGCCCTGACTTGCCCCGGTAAGGAACTGGCAATGTGAAAATCCCGCTTCAGAAAATACAGGCGGGATGTTTTTTAGCCGCTTATAACTATGAGTTAAGCTGTGCAGCGGGTATCTCCACACTCACCTTGCATCTTTTTCAATATGCCCTGAATGAGCGTTACTCATTGCCCCATTGATTCAGGAATGTCGCGATCTCATCAATACGATGCGCGTCGATCCCAGCGTCACGGGCCATCTCCTTCTGCGCCTCTTCACTGATTTCTTCGTTATTCATTAAACGAGTGATCAGCAGTTGGAAATAGCGCGCCAGTGCGCCACGTTCTGACTCGCTCACCGGCTTTTCAGATTCCGTCGCATACTCATCCGTGATGTCATAAAATTTAAGCGGTATTTCATTGTTCATAAGCCATCCTCAGGGGTTAAGGTCTACGTCCGTTGATGCATGCATCATCTGACTGGGATAATACCATTCTTAGTTCGTTTTCCTGTCATCCATGTAGGGCAAGGAGCCAAACGCAGACGCCTCAGTCCCTTAGACGTGAAAAACTGGTAAGTTTTCCACTTTAGCCTTACCATGAAGCCATGTAAGCAAACATCACTAACCACATGAATTATAAAAACAAAATTTATTTAACAGAGGGCTTTACAACGGCACCGATGCGGGCCGTCCCCCAAGTCATGAAGATGGTTCATGTCTATTGAAATTAAATCACTTTTACTCACGCAGTGACTCTGGCATAAATTGTGCAATTGCAGTAGTTAGAGACAAGCTGCTAGAGACAATATGAAATCTGCTGAATGATAAGACCTGAAAATCTTCGAAAAGAAAGACATAAAACCAGGTTGATATCAACAATTAGGATGTTAGATCGCGATGAATACGAATTTTACATTTACGATTAAGAACACGCGTTTCGATGAGAACTATAACCCGTCCGAAAATACGCGTATCACGACCAATTTTGCGAATTTGGCGAGAGGCAAGAACCGCCAGGAAAACTTGCGCAATGCCTTAACAATGATTGACAACCGTTTCAATTCTCTGGCGCATTGGGATAACCCTAAAAGCGATCGTTACGCTGTTGAACTCGATATCATTTCCGTTGAAATTGATATTGAAGGCAATGGCAACACCTTCCCTGTCATTGAAATATTGAAAACGAATGTTGTTGATAAAGAAACCAACGCGCGCATTGAAGGCATTGTAGGGAATAATTTCTCTTCCTACGTGCGAGATTATGATTTTAGCGTATTGCTGTCAGATCATAATAAAAGCAACCCTGGATTTAGCACCCCAGATAACTTTGGCGAGTTGCATGGCAATATCTTTAAATGCTTCGTGAACTCGAAGAGCTATAAAGAGAATTTTAGTAAAGCGCCAGTGATATGCCTCAGTGTTTCAAGTAAAAACACCTATCACAGGACTGGAAATCAACATCCCGTATTAGGCATCGAATACCAGCAAGATGAATATTCATTGACCGACCAATACTTCCATAAAATGGGATTACAGGCTCGCTATTTTATGCCGCCAAATAGCGTTGCGCCTTTGGCCTTCTATTTTTCTGGTGACTTACTGAGTGATTATACGAATCTTGA
Organism: Pectobacterium colocasium; assembly: GCF_020181655.1. NCBI lineage: Bacteria > Pseudomonadati > Pseudomonadota > Gammaproteobacteria > Enterobacterales > Pectobacteriaceae > Pectobacterium > Pectobacterium colocasium. The sequence goes on along the minus strand of NZ_CP084032.1, from coordinate 1,760,381 downwards.
GCTGATCAGTACCATCAGCACGATGGAGACGTTTCAAAAGATTTACCGACCTGAGATTTACAATGCGAACTCTCCGGCAGGTCAATGCTATCAGCCAAGCCTGAATCATCAGGATCATTCCTTCACTCAAATTGTTTATGATCGAGAAGAACGTAGCCTGTTGGCTATCGAGCAGGGAAAGTTTACGGAGAAAAACTTCATCAAACCATACCACGCTATTCTTGAGCAATGGTCTGCTAATTACGTTCTTTGATTAACCAAACATACAAGGTCACTGATTATTATGAAAATATTGCTACCCACCTCAACCGCTGGCAGCTTACCTAAACCCTCTTGGCTGGCGCAGCCTGAAACACTGTGGTCACCCTGGAAATTGCAAGGTGAGGAATTGATTGAGGGTAAACAAGATGCGCTACGTTTAAGCCTGGCAGAGCAACAGCAAGCGGGGATTGACATTGTCAGTGATGGCGAGCAAACGCGTCAACATTTTGTCACGACGTTTATTGAACACCTCAGCGGTGTTGATTTCGAGAAACGTGAGATCGTTAAAATTCGTAATCGCTATGACGCGAGCGTGCCGACAGTCATTGGTGCAGTGGTTCGCCAAAAGCCCGTTTTTGTTGAAGACGCCAAATTTTTACGTCAACAAACTACGCAACCGATTAAATGGGCCCTGCCTGGCCCCATGACAATGATCGATACGCTTTATGATAGCCACTATAAAAGTCGCGAAAAACTCGCCTGGGAATTTGCCACCATTCTGAATCAAGAAGCTAAAGAGTTAGAGGCGGCGGGTGTCGACATTATCCAATTTGATGAGCCTGCATTTAATGTTTTCTTTGATGAGGTGAATGATTGGGGCATTGCCGCGTTAGAAAGAGCCGTTGAAGGGCTTAAATGTGAAACTGCGGTGCACATTTGCTATGGCTATGGCATCAAAGCCAATACCGATTGGAAAAAGACGCTGGGGTCTGAGTGGCGGCAATATGAAGAAATTTTTCCTAAACTGCAAACATCGGCTATCGATATCATTTCACTGGAATGTCAGAACTCTCGGGTTCCAATGGATCTTATTGAACTCATTCGCGGTAAAAAAGTGATGGTAGGTGCCATTGACGTGGCAACCAATACCATTGAGACGCCAGAGGAAGTCGCCGATACGTTACGAAAAGCCCTTCAGTTTGTGGATGCTGACAAGCTCTATCCGTCTACCAACTGTGGCATGACGCCTTTATCTCGTCTCGTCGCAAGAGGCAAACTCAATGCGTTAAGTGCCGGCGCGGCAATCGTCCGAAAAGAACTCTTGGCTAAATAACGTCGCCAGGCAGATCGCTTGAAGCGGGTTCAGTCCGAGTTGAGCGATACATAAGCCTTAATGAAAAGCCCGTAAGGGCTTTTCATCTATATACGCATCGGAAAAACGTTAATTACCACATTAAATCATCAGGCACTTTAAAATCAGCGTACGGATCGTCTTCGTCTTGCTCTTCCTGACTCAGCGCACTATTTAATACAATACTGCTCGCATCTCGCTGTGCAATTTTATCGGCTACGATCGCGGGAATAATCGCGTATTCACTCTCGCCACTGCTATCAATCACCAAACGCGCAATGGCGAGGCGACCGCTAATCAGCTGAGCCTGAGTCAGCTTATCCACAGTTATTTTTTTAATTAAATTATTATCTGTGAAGTTAAAACCAATATCGCCTTTTGAGATATTGATTCTGTTCATTTCAATAAGCTGCTTCACCTGAGCTTTATACTCTTTAGATAAAGTAGCTTGTTTTTGTTGTTCGCTTAGCTGTTTATCACGCTCAAGCTGTGCTTTTTTATTTTCTTCCACAGCCTCTCTTGCTTCACGAGCCTGAACGCGTGATTTTTTCGCCGTTCTTTGGACTTTGGCCATTTTTTTGCTGGTCACTAATCCCGCTTTTAGCATCTGCTCTTGTAAGGTGAGCTTTGTCATCTTCGTTCCTAAACCCGTTGAATAATTTACAGGATTATACCTGTAATTTTTGAAGCAGTGCCAGATTGCAGGACGCGATCGCGGTGTGGAGTGCGTTTGGAGGGAGCGAGCAGAAACAATGCCGAAATTCTGCTTATGAGTGGCGCAGAGATTTCGGCACAGGATCAGTCCGAATGATGTCAGACCTTGAGCAGTTTCGCCGTGGCATCGATGTCTATCTCATCTTCCGAGAAGATTAACGTCGTTCCCTGGAAGGTGGTGATCGCCAGTTTTTTCAGCGAGCGCATTTCACCCGGCTTAGCGGTTGATTTCGGCCTGATACTATTCATCAGTATCCCCACAGACAGCACCACATTTTCTTTATCAATGCCGGTGTCGGCGGGCACTTCTTCGCTGTAAACAAGATAAGACTTAATCGACGTGAGCTTAAGGCGCTCACCCGCTATATAGATGTATTTACTTTCCGGCACCACTTTCACAGCATAAGCTGACAACCCCTTGTTATTCGTGGTGGGTTCGAAAGTGACCTCCGCATCTTTCTTAATCAGATCAGGATTGGCGACCTTAATCACATGAAAATAACGGTTATCGCCGTTTTCATCTTTGATAAATCCAAAACCTTTATCTTTAAACCAGGTTGTGATCGTTCCGTTCATCGCCATTCTCGCCTACTTAATCGTTTATCTGCTCAGTTTTTGCAGCGCGCAGTGTAAAACACAATGCCTGCGCAGACTACGTCTTTGGGTTAAGTCTGGACGATAAATTTTTGGTCTCGGGGGAACGGTGGCCTGATTTCAGGACTAAATACACTATTCAGTTAGTAACATCTTATCTGGGGTCATTTGAGTTCAATTATGGTGCAACCACCCTATGCCTCTTAATGACAGGAAAAAAATGCAACCCTAAACCTTCTGATAACCCCTTTAAAGTCCACGATTTACACGGTCTGTAATTTATTAGTAACCCTGAGTGGTTCACGAACCCCATTCAAAGCATGGGGTTCGTGAGAGGCCTGAATTACTCTGTGACTGCCTCTTTATTTTCAACGATCAGAGTATCTTCTCTAAGGATAGCTCCTTTAAACAGAAGCTGTTCAATAACCTCTGAAATGACCTTGCGTAGGGTTCCACTGGTTGCTTTAAATCCGAGAGATCTAGAGAGAGACATAATTATCTCATCTTCTGTTGCACCAAGGTTATTTTTGACTACCTGAACGATTCCTACGGCTATTTCCTGAGGAGGTAACATTTCAGATTTACGCAATCCCGATGACTGAACATGCTGTCGGTTTCGTAAGATAATCTTTGAGTTCTGATGTACTAAAAATTGTCCATCCTGAAGAATGTTACCTTTGTTGCAGACTAAATTAACAGCCCTGTTCACAACAGCCTCAATCCTAGCTCCTGCGCGTTGCAATCCCCAAGCTGTTCGTAACCTAGTAATAACTTCACTTAGATGAATTGGAGATTCAACTTCAACAATCTGTTCCACCATTTCGCTGAGAATACCTAGAGGTGTTTCATGCAGTTCATAACTCATATTAGCTGCAGGAGTTGCCTCCAGGTAGGCAATTTCAGATTCATTTCGAATATCAGAATCAACAAGGCCAATCTCAACTATAGGCCCTCTATCAACAGTAACAATCTCAACAGGTACTGCACGTGCCCTCTGCCGTAATTGTTCATTTCGGTCTGACAGCTCTTTTTTTGCCGACTCTATAGCTTGAAGTGTACGTTCCAGTTGTTCCTCTGGGCGATGGAACCAATCGGTACTCCATATACGGTGGATAATCCAGCCATGATCTTCAAGTACAGCCTGACGCAAGCGATCACGTTCACGAGCAGAGCGTGATGAGTGATAAGCACGACCATCGCATTCAATACCGATCATGTATCTCCCCGGCATATCTGGATCGGCGATAGCTAAATCTATAAAGAATCCAGCGATACCGACCTGAGGATGGACTTGATAACCAGCTTTCTGCAGCGCATTAGCAACCTGCTCTTCAAATATACTATCCATTTCTTTTTCTGAACGCTGAGCTAAAGATATACGCCCAGTACGTGCATATTGCAGGAAGAGTTTAAAAGCAAATACGCCCTTACCCTTTGCTCGTTCCAAATCAATATCTTCATCTGTGATTGAGGCGAAAACCTCGCATCGCCGTTTGGCTCGACTGATTAACACATTCAACCTTCGTTCCCCTCCCTCAGACCCCAGAGGACCAAAACGCATCGCCATGTATCCTTGTGCATTTCTGGCATAGCCAACGGATATCATAATCACATCACGCTCATCCCCCTGCACGTTCTCAAGGTTTTTAACAAAGAAAGGCTCACTCGGATGGGCATTAAAGAACTCTTCCAGATCGGGGTTCAAGCGACGTAATAACTCAAGTTCATCCTGAATAGCTTTGCGTTGGGAAACAGAAAATGTTGCAACACCGAGCGACTGTTCAGGATATTTGCGAGCATGTTCCATGATTGCTTTAGCGACAGCTTTAGCTTCTACAATATTGGTTCCCTTTCCGCCTGATTCGAATACACCATCTGGAATATGGTGGAATTGCAAACCCATACCCGCTTCCTGAGTATACGGACTCGGTACAATAAATAGCTTATTTTCATAGAACTGACTGTTGGATACAGCAATCAATGATTGATGACGGCTACGATAGTGCCATCTCAACATACGTTGAGGTAACCCTCTGGCAACAAATAAGCCCAGCACACTCTCTATATCAGCGACCTGAGAGACCTCGTCATCATCGTCATTAGCGGCAGATTCTGTCATTTTAGCGAAGAATCGTGTTGGTGGAAGTTGGCGTTCATCCCCAACGACTACGACCTGTTTGCAGCGAGCAATTGCGCCAATTGCATCAACTGGCTGTATCTGACTTGCTTCGTCCATAACCAGAAGATCGAATTTCTGTCTGCCAGGGATAAGGAATTGGGCAACGGATAAAGGACTCATCATCATTACTGGCTTTAAAGCCTGAATCGCCACGCCAGCCTTTAGCATTAACTGACGAATCGGCAAATGACCTCTTTTTTTCACCATTTCTGAACGCAAAACACCAACAGGGCCAACACCACCACTCTTGGATGGTATTTGCCTATGGTGAGCACGCACAACCTCAAGGCTGGCAGCTTTGATTCGTTTAAGGTCAAGCTCTGCGAATCCTGTAACCTGACGAGAGTGAAGCTCACCATCAAAACGAACCAAATCGGGTTCTTCAAGAGCCATAACCTTAAGTAACGACTCAAAATAGGTACGCTCTACGGCGGAAATCGAAGAATTTAGCGAAAGCCCCCCACAGGCGAGTTTTTCTACTACCTCAGATAATCCATATTTTCGAGCCTGAGCGACACGATGCTGATACGCAACCCATTTAGAGAGTTGCTCTGAATTCGCAATCCATATTTGAAGCTTCTCCCACGCAACTGATATTTTCAACTCATCCGATGATGATCCGAAAAGGGTTTTAACCGTTCCTTTTAACTCCTTCGCAATTTGTTCCAGTTCATTAACTATTTTTTGGCTGAACTGGTGAGTTTCTTGTGCAATCTGGGCAGTTTCAGCTCTGTTCGTCAGTTTTGCTGCCACAAAGCGTAGTGCACTATTCTGCTCTAACCAAGAACAAGCCAGACCAAGGTAATCCCAATCAGATGACAACTCTTTCCACTGTTCGTCAAAAGCACTTTCAGCAATCGGAGTTTCCGCACGCAGTTCAATAATAAGTTTCTGCAGATCAATCATCCGAGTGACTAACTGGCAACGCTCATCTATACGAGCAGGTGGTTTCACCATCACACGAGCGCACTGTTCATCCACCTCTGTAAGGTGTTGGATTTTTTGTTCAATGAAAGCTAATGAAACACGGTTTATAGATATCTGGTTGGTAAAGTGTTCCTCAGGTGATAACCCAAATGAACTCCAGAGAACATCCAATTGGGACCGAACCTGCTGGAGTAACTGGTTCAATTGTTGCGTCCGGAGTTTGACATCCTCGCGGTCAACGAGTCGACTAGCTAACAACCGAGCTTCAGGCCCTACGTCACGAAGCGTTCTCATCCATTCAACTAATGCCATTAAAGGAGAACTGTCACTTTTTTCACCACGCCAATCGCTACCGAAAGCTGAATGACCAAAATCATTGCCTTCCTGGATTTTTTTCCTCTCTCCTTGCGCTTTAATGAGTTCATCCAGCAATAACACCTGTTGGTCAATAGGCAAGGAGCGATCACGCAGTAAAGAGCCAACCAGTGCCTTCGCTTTTCTCCAGTTTCCATTGAGATAGCGGAAAATACCAGTATGACTCGCCAGAAGATTTCTAGCCTCCAGAACATCTGTACTCCAAGCAGCTTCATTGATTTTAGGGCTAATAACTTCACTAACGGCTCTGAAGGAAGCTATCGACTCAACCAGTTCATCTGCTTTCTCAACACCGTGATCCCAGACTGACGCAATAAAAGCATCGGGACTGGCATTAGGAGCTGCTGCAATTCTTTCGCCCAGTGCGATGAGACGTTCTATTTCTTGAACTGTGTAATATCCTTCCTGAGTACCTAATTCTTCATGTAGACGGGCTGCATCAAGGCGTAGCTTAGCTAAGGGTTTTACCAGAGAACTAGCGACTGAAAAGCCGTTAACCTGAAAATCCTGGGGAAGCCTTGTCAGTGCATCTTCCAACTCGACAACTGGAGTCTCAATCTCTTCAGCTGTTATATCTTTTTCAAGGTCTAAGCGGATTTGCTGATACTGCTTGCCCAACACAATAAGGCGTTTAATTGCAGGTACGCTATCATGCCAAACTGCTGAAGTAAGCGCTTTCGGTGATAAATCTGGCCCTTTATTGATGCATTCAGCAACTTCAACTAATTTCTCGACTGAGGAGAATGTTTCCGGAACAGGGGTCACTGCAAGTTCAGCAGACAGACTTGCTACATCATTTGCAATGCGTGCAATATCCCCTTCAATTTCTTGCAGACGTGGAAGTAGTTTCTCTACATCCATAGGTAAGATCTGCTCAAGACCAACACCATTCCATGGATGCTGATTAGGCAAACCAATATCTTGGATGCGATCAACAATCTCTTTCACGAGATCAAGACGTTTCTTAAGATCGTCGTCATTCCAATGTTCAAAATTTTCGAGACTAAAATCGGTCGGAGCTTGTCCTAACTGACGTAACCGGACAAGGTGCCCCATTACCTGATAGGGAGACAAAGTGGAAGGATGATATATTTTGTGTAACCTTGCAGGATGCTCGTTCAGTTTATCCCTTGCATCCGTTAAGTTTTCAACCAATGTGTCTGGAAATTCACCTCTTGGTGATCCTAGCTCCCAGACCCTCTTTAATTCTTCCAGGAAGACCCTTTTGTTCGCCTTATTACTATGCAACTCTAAACATGCATCGCCCACTCCCGAATAATCAAGACGGCGTTTCACCACTTCAAGCGCAGCCATTTTTTCTGCTACGAACAATACTGTTTTGCCATCAGCCACTGCAGAAGCAATTACGTTCGCAATCGTCTGAGATTTACCGGTTCCGGGCGGCCCCTGAATGATGAGATTTTTCCCTCTACGAACATCGTGGATAGCAAGAGTTTGAGAAGTGTCACTATCCATGATGTGAAGCATATCTTTCGGAGAAATGAAGGGATCTATCGATGCATCGTCTGAAAGCATTTCATCCTTTTCATTAAAACCATCGACCATGAGTGACTGAATAAGTGGTTGATCTGTTATATTGTCATTCTCAGGCCAGTTTTCTGGATCTAAATCCCGATACATAAGGAACTTAGCAAAGGAAAAGAATCCCAACGTAATATCGTTTTCTTGAACGCCCCAATCAGGTTTTATCTGTACAGCCTGAGCAACCTCATCGATATAACTGGAAAGATGCAATTCTTCATCTGTATTGAATTTGGGTAATAAAATCTCATGCGTACGCTGGAGATATGCCTCTAGCGAAAGATTTTCAATAATCTCCTCCTGTCTTACCTGCAGTTTAAATCTATCGCCAGCAGTTCCACGTTCAAGAGATACAGGTATTAAAATTAAAGGAGCATATCTGATATTTTCTTTGTTATTAGGATCAATCCATTTTAAGGTTCCGAGCGTTAGGTACAATATATTTACGCCCTGCTCTTCTTCTAATGTTTTAGAATCATGATAAAGATCTAATAATCGCTTCTGCAGACCTTTTGGAGTTAATCGTGTTTGCAGTTTTGTATCCTGATGCTCAGCACGGCTGACATTTTTATCAACATCTTCATCAAAAGCAAAAAGCTGCTCACCTACAAGAGCGTCATCCGAATCCGTTTCAATATCTTCATCATCAATTAACTCTCCCTTTCTTCCAGCCCGCCCGGGTAGGAAAGTAAATACTTTTCCTTCTTTAACCAGTAAACGATATATATCAGCAGATCGTTCATCAACTATTTCTAATAGCTTTGCTGTTTTAGAACGAGGGATGTTTAGTAGTTTATTACGCGCAGATAAATCAAGAAGCTCAGTACGAGCACGTTCTAATTTTTGTTGAAGAGAAAGACTATTATTTTTAAATAGTGAGTCATCATTATCATTCATAGCACGAATTCCGTATGTCCCATAAAATCATCACTGCATACCCAGCGTGCTGAGGGATCCCCACAAAATCATCGCTAATAAACCAGCACCATGCTTCGGTAGGTGCTGGTGAGTTGGGCTAAAATACTCTCCAGTTTCACCCGCCCGATTATTCGCGGTGAATGCCGCAGTACATTTTCCGCCAGTGTCAAAAACGATATCACTCTTCGACTTTTAAGGCTGTTCGCTTGATAATGAAGATGAAGTCCTTTATTTTCAAAATGATATCCTAATAACCAGAGTACAATGGATGCCAGTGTCGCCAGCAGACTCAGCACCCAAAGCCGCTCACCTGTTTTGCTTCCACAGGCGCGTAAGCCAAAGCCAAATCTCTCACTCTTTTCATCCCGAAAGTTTTGTTCAATCTGCATGCGTCTGCTGTAGAGCTTCATGATTTCACGGGGCTTAAATTCCTCTGTGCTGGTAAATATCAGCCACGGCTCTTTGGCTGAGGCTCGTTGCTCTTTTTCTGTTGTGGGATGGCTCGGTTTCCCTTTGCGACGTTGGCTTTTTCGGCCTTTCGGCGTTTTTTTATAAAGATAAAAATATCCGTTGCATTGCGCTTTTTTTGAACGCGCCAGCGTACCTATTCCCAGATATTCCGCAGATGCCGTTTCCTTGCAGTCTTTCACGCTCAGCCAGTTTTCTTTGTCATGATGAAGGCAAAATTTTACGTTTCCCCGGATGCGGCCAATAAAGTCCCACCCCAGTGATTTGATACGCCGAAACCATTCACTCTGGAAGCCCGCGTCGGTGATGATGATGACTTTCGTTTGCGGAGCGATGGCACTGGCAAGCGCGTCAAGAAAGGCATTCTGTATCAGAACATTGTTTTGCTTTTTCGACGGAACAATCTGGCTTATCAAGGGGATAGCACGACCATCACAGACAAGGCTGGCACGCAGGACATGAAATTCCTGAGAGGGATAGCCACTCCAGTCAACGGCAATAGCACACCACGGCATGTTTTTGGTCATCATGGACGTAATCTGATTAAATATTTTCGGAATATCGTTATAAAGCGCAGAATTTCCCAAAAGGCGGTCAACCCGTTTTATTTTATCTTTCACACGAGCCGCACCGGGCAAATGGCGCCCGATACTGGTGAGCGAAAGCGTCGCACCGTTTATCAACGCAGTGGTTGAGTCAATGAGCGCGTTTTGTCGGTATTGATGCGTTGAAGCTAAAGCGTTATGGAAAAAAGTCTGGCATACTTTACGGACAGGCATAGGGTGATCTCATTGAATTTTTTGGCGAAAATCAGTAGATCATAAAACTCTATGCCTGTCTTGTTTTCTGGGGATTCGTCAGCCCAGCGTGGGGTATGACGAAGGTATTCAACGGCAGAATGCTGGTATTTTATCCATTTTTTTAGGAAAATTCTAATCGATCTTATTAAAATTTAGCTATGTGTAGTACCTATCCTTCTCACTCTGGCGGCCCTTATGCAAACTGTGCTTGAGGCCAGTTTGGTCGTTTTGATAGGGAAATATAGATGAAGCACACAAAAACATTCCCGATGCCCATACCCTCAGCATCGGGAAATAGCCATTTAGCTGATATCGCTACCGTTAGTCGCAATCACTTTCTGATACCAGTGGAACGATTTTTTCTTATAACGGTTGCCGCTGCCGGCGATCGTGTCATCCAGATCGACATAGATAAAGCCGTAGCGTTTGCTCATCTCACCGGTAGACATGCTGACCAGATCGATACAGCCCCACGGGGTATATCCCATCAGTTCGACGCCGTCGGCAATCGCGTCGGCCATTGCTTCGATGTGCTGGCGTAAATAGTTGATGCGATAGTCATCGGCGATGTAGTGATTGTTATCCGGCTTATCCACCGCACCCAACCCGTTTTCTACGATAAACAGCGGCTTTTCGTAGCGGTCATACAGCTGGTTGAGCGCAATGCGCAACCCCACCGGATCAATTTCCCAGCCCCACTCGCTGGCTTCCAGGAACGGATTGCGCGCCCCGCCCAGCAGGTTGCCGTGCGCCGCCGTCGCCTCAGGGTCAGTTTTATAGATGGTGGAAGACATGTAGTAACTAAAGCCGATGTAATCGACGGTGTGCTGTTTAATCAGTTCCAGATCGCCCGGCTGAATATCCAGCGTGACGCCCAGCGACTGCCACAGGCTTTTCGCATAGTAGGGATATTTCCCGCCAGCCTGCACGTCCGCACAGTAGAAATTAAAGGCCTGAGTCTCTTTGAGTGTCGCCAGTTGATTGACGGGATTACAGTCATAGGCGTAATTCGTGGCAAACAGAATCATGCAGCCGATCTGGATCTGCGGGTTCGTCTCATGGGCAATCTTCACCGCCAGGCTACTGGCAACAAACTGGTTATGCCACGCCTGAAATTTAGCCTGTGGATCCAGCGCGCCGGTTTGCACCGTCAGCCCCTGACTCATGATCGGGAAATGAGCAGCACTGTTGATCTCGTTAAAGGTCATCCAGTATTTCACTTTGTGACCGAAGCGCTCCAGCACCGTGCGGGCAAAGCGCTCGAAGTGGCCGATTAACTCACGGTTTTTCCAGCCGCCAAAAGCGGTGGCCAGATGCAGCGGCATTTCATAGTGAGAGATCGTAATTACGGGTTCAATGCCGTGGGCGATGCAAGTATCAATCACCTGCTCATAGTGGCTCAGCCCCGCTTCGTTGGGCTGTTGCTCAATGCCATTCGGGTAGATGCGCGTCCAGGCAATCGAGAAGCGATAGCATTTGAAGCCCATCTCGGCAAACAGCGCAATGTCCTCACGGAAACGATGATAGTGATCGATACCTTTATGGTTAGGATAGGTGTAGCGCTGTTCATCCAGCGTGAAGTCAAACGCGTCGGAAGCCACGATGCGTAGACGCGCTTTACCGCCGGGAATGGCATCCACAATCGATAGACCTTTGCCGTCGATATTGTAGGCCCCTTCAACCTGATTCGCTGCGGTGGCGCCGCCCCACATAAAGCCGTGCGGAAATCTTTCGCTCATGGCACTTATCCTTTACCAATGCTGATGATTTATCGATGATGAGTCTTTAATGTTGTGGGTCTGCATAATGTTGATTTGATTCAGCGCGGCCCGAATGGCAGAAATTCTAGAGGAAAAAAGAGGGCATGAACAGAAATAAGAAACCGGTTGCATATCCGCTACGCGCGGGTCTGGCGGTATCGTGCTTGTCGTCCTTGCCATCACCCATCTGCCAAACTGGGCTACGCGGGTTCGCTCAGCTAAGTCTCAGGGAAAGTGATGACGGCTAACGACCTATTCTGATGCCTTATGTTGACGCGACGCGACCTTTGCAAGCTCAGACAATACGGCAGTTGCCTCCTCTAAACGCTCAGGGACAAGTTTATAGAACACCCAGTTCTTGATGCGTTTCGATGTGACAATTCCGGCTTTCGATAGATATTGAAGATGGCCGGTGACGGTCGGCTGACTCAAGCCAATTTTCTCAGTGATAAACCCTACGCACACCCCATCCTTAACTAAATCACCATCCTGCTGTTCTGGGAAATGTGCCCGAGGATCGGCCAACCATTCCAGAATAATGAGCCGCTGCTCGTTGCCGAGCGCTCGTAGTAAATCGGCCGCTGTCGCTGCATGCTTGTTCATATAGCCAAATACCTATATAGTCATTCACATATACAGTTGATAGGGAAATACTATGACAAGCGAACACCAAAGGGCAACCGACGCTATAACGCTGAAAGATATTTACGCCGCATCTCAGCAGATTAAAACAACGATACGCAGAACGCCGCTAGACCACGCGCAGGAATTATCCGCTCGTGTCGGTGCAGAAATTCGGCTCAAAATGGAAAACCTCCAACAGACCGGTAGCTTCAAACTGCGGGGAGCGGCAAATGTTCTTGCCAATCTGGATGCAGAACAGCGCCGCGTTGGCGTCATCGCCCCAACGGCAGGAAACCACGGGTTAGGGCTCGCCTATGCAGGACAAGTCGCGGGTATCCCCGTAACCATCTTTTTGCCACGCACGGCAGACCCGATGAAGGTCGCAGCTATGAAAGGCTGTGGTGCGCGTATTATGTTCTTTGATGACATCGAAGAAGCCAGGCAGGCGGCAATAGTAACGGCACAACAGTCTGGTGCCACCTTCGTTTCGGCCTACGATAACCCACATATGATTGCAGGCGGTGGCACAGTCGGTCTTGAAATCATGGAAGACTGGATGGATGCGGAGGTAATCCTGGTGAATATCGGTGGTGGCGGTCTCGCCTCAGGAATTGCAACAGCAGCCAAAGCAATCAATCCCGTTATCGAAGTATGGGGTATACAAAGTGAAGCCAGTCCGACATTTTCCCGCTGGAAAGAGGCACGTGACACGCTTCCCGTCGAACTAGCGCCATCTATCGCCGAGGGCGTTAGCGGCTATATAGAACCCAGTACGATGACCTGGCCGCTGGTTCGTGACCGTGTCGATCGCGTGCTCACGGTATCAGAAGCAGAAATCAAAGCCGCGATGCTGTTAATGCTCGAACTTCACCGACATGTTGTCGAACCTTCTGGGGTGCCTGCCGTCGCGGGAGCCATTCGCTACGCGAAAGAGATTCGCGGGCGCAAAACCGTCTGCGTCGTCACCGGCAGGAACATTTCGGGGTCACGCTACCTCACGTTGCTTAATGAGGCGACAGCCGACGTAAACCGGTAGAACAAGCGCCTCTTTGCTGGGTAACCTGCGGAGGCGTTACAGCATAAATTCGTAATGCGAGCCGTCCGGTAGTTCAACATCCCGGTTCTTGCATTAGATTGGAGAGACCAATGGATTAAGCGTCAAATGCTCGTTCAGGCATCGCGTTGTCTGGCCTGGCGGCGAGAGCGACAAATTTCGGCATGGTTCCGATCGGCCCACTGAATTAACAGCTGCATGGGTTGCAAAAAAGAGTGCCCGAGTGGCGTCAGCGTGTATTCCACGCGCGGGGGAACTTCCGCATAGATCGTCCGATGTATGAACCCATCAGCGTCGAGTCGTTTCAGCGTGCGCGACAGCATTTGGCGCGAAATATCGTCGATATGGCGATGCAATTCATTAAAACGCAGCGTCTTTTGCGCCAGCGCCTCCAGAATTAACAGACTCCACCGATCGCCGATGCGATCCAGCACATCACGGATTGGACAAGGATGGTCAAACGCGGCATCGTCGAGGCTTTCCGCCGACGACCTTTTTGGGTTAGCCGTGTCAGTGAGGGGTGTGTCATAAGTCATTTCAGTGTGACCTGGTTGCATGCCGGTGACTTCTTGTCGGAGAAAAGTCGGCAATGTACCATCCAGATTCTCTATAGTCTATTTTTGTTACTTAGTCCCAAAACAAGAAAATAAGGAGTCTACATGTCACATATCGCACTCATTGGCGCTTCAGGTGATGCCGGTTCACGCATTCTTAAAGAGTTATCGGACCGTGGGCATACGGTCACCGCCATCGCACGCCATCCAGAAAAAATTGCCTCACTGCCGAACGTCACGGCTAAACAAGGAGACGCACTGGACAAGGACGCGTTAGTCGCCTTATTCAAAGGACATGATGCGGTGATCAGCGCGGTTAAATTTGGTTCATCCGATCCAGCCATTCTGATTTCTGCCGTGAAAACCGCAGGCGTAAAACGCTATCTGGTCGTCGGCGGCGCGGGGAGTCTGGAAATTGCTCCGGGTCAGCGTTTAATCGATCAGCCGGGCTTCCCTGATGCTTACCGCCCTGAAGCCTCCCGTGGTGCTGCCTTCCTCTACTTGCTCAAGCAAGAGAAAGATCTTGACTGGTCCTTCCTCTCGCCGTCCGCAGAATTTGTTCCAGGCCAGCGCACAGGCACGTTCCGTCTCGGCAAAGACACGCTGCTCAGTAATGACAAGGGCAGCAGCATTTCCTTTGAGGACTACGCTGTCGCACTGGTTGATGAAATCGAAAATCCGGCACATTCCCGTCAACGCTTTACCGTGGGTTATTAAACCCTGCGACGATCCGCACAGCGAGCATCCCCCTCAGCCATGTGCGGATCTCGTGTTATATCAATAGGTAGTAGACATAGAACATAACGGTATCAGCGAGCGGCATGAGTTTGTTATGGTGTTACCTTAACTCGCTCTCTTTCATGCATAAGGAATTTTTCAATGGCTACGTCCCCAACCTATGTACCGCCCAAAGTCTGGCAGCCCGCCTCTTCCGGTGGCGCCTTCGCCAATATTAACCGTCCGATAGCCGGTCCGACGCACGAAAAAGCGCTGCCCGTTGGCAAACATCCGCTTCAACTTTATTCGCTGGCGACGCCGAACGGTGTGAAAGTCACGATCATGCTGGAAGAACTGCTGGCGCTGGGTCACTCGGGTGCCGAGTACGATGCGTGGCTGATTAAGATAGGCGATGGCGATCAGTTTTCGAGCGGGTTTGTTGACGTCAATCCGAACTCCAAAATACCGGCGTTGCTCGACCAAAGCGGCGACAAGCCGGTTCGCGTGTTTGAGTCCGGTTCCATTTTGGTGTATCTGGCCGAAAAATTTGGCGCCCTGTTGCCGAAGGATCTCGCTACGCGCACGGAAACGCTGAACTGGCTCTTCTGGCAGATGGGATCCGCCCCTTACGTTGGCGGTGGATTCGGCCATTTCTATGCCTACGCGCCGGAAAAATTTGAATACCCGATCAACCGTTTCACGATGGAAACTAAACGCCAGTTGGATGTACTCAACCGCCGACTGGCAGAAAGCCGCTATCTGGCTGGCGACAGCTACACGATTGCCGATATCGCGGTTTGGCCGTGGTACGGCGGACTGGTACAAAACGCACTGTACTCTGCCGCAGAGTTCCTGTCCGCACACGAATACACGCATGTGATCCGTTGGGCTGACGAAATTGCAGCCCGTCCAGCGGTAATTCGCGGTCGTAAGGTCAATCGCACCTGGGGTGACGAATCAGAGCAGGTCGCCGAGCGCCATCAGGCATCCGATCTGGATTAATCGTCTGCCGCCTGCCGATCATGCAGGCGGCATCCCGATTTACCCTCAGCGCCCTTCTCTTTCCAGCACGCGATTATCCACCAGCGCGTCTTCCGCGACATTGATGTCCGCCTGCCGCGCGGCATACCAGCCACTCAGCAGTGCGCCGATGGTACAAGCGGTGAGTAACATCACTGGCGGAAGCAACGTGTCGTCGCACGGAAGCCCACGTGCCGTTAGGGTCGACTACTTACCATTTTAACAGCCTGGACGACATGTTAAACGCCGTGATGCGAAGTGCGATTGCCCTGTTTCGCGATGACATGTTTAGCTGGTTTCATCCGCGCGCTGCTGGAAAAACACGAGTGCACGCTACCGCGCGATCTGATTTATCAGTCGGTTTCAGCGCTGTATAACGCCTTCCGCTAAACCATACGGTTTTCTCGCGGGAAAACCGTTTACTCCCCATTATTGCTGCCCTTCTGACTCTTCTTTTACAAAAAATAGTACATATGTACTACTCATTATCTAGTTATCAAGCACAGCGCATTCTCGTCCGGATGAAGACACATGTGCATTCGTTGGGATATCAACCGTAACCAGGACGAATCCGCTGCTGTCGGTGTGAAAGACGCATGGGATTGATGATGTATAGAAAAGAACTGGGTAGTATAAAAAATCGGCCTCTGTCTTCTCCCGTAAAGGAGGAGACAGAGGCCGAATGCGGTGGCCACCAGAACGATTAACGACGCACTTTATTCAGCACGGTCTGAATCGCCGATGACAGTTCGTTGATCTCGAATTTCGCCACATAGGCATCCGCCCCCACATTGCGCACGTGATCTTCGTTCGCACTGCCGGACAGAGAAGAGTGAATCACCACCGGGATATTCTTCAGGAATTCTTCACGTTTGATATTTCTGGTCAGCGTAAAGCCGTCCATTTCCGGCATTTCCAGGTCGGTCAGGACAAGTGAAATTTTGTCCGAAATAGGTCGGCCTTCCGACTGCGCTTCTTGCGCAATTTGCCGTATCTTGTTCCAGGCTTCCTGTCCGGTGATGTGCATGCTAAACGGAATGCCCATCTGGGTAAGTCCCTGTTCAAGCAGAGAACGAGCGACTTTGGAGTCTTCCGCCACAATCGCAATCGCGCCCGGCGTGTAAGGGTAGGTTTTCTCTTCTGCGTTCTTGAGCTTGGTTTCACGATCACCGGGAATGATATCAAACAGAATCTGTTCAACATCCAGCACCAATGCCAGACGATTACTGTCCTTGTCGGTATCAAGACGCGCAATACTTGTGATGTAGGTGTTACTGATGCCTGCTTCGGCAGCCAAAACCTGGCTCCATTCCAGACGAACGATATCGTCTACCGATTCCACAGCAAACGCCTGCGTGCTACGTGCGTACTCGGTGATAAGAAGAATGTTCAGCCCGGTTTCCGGCTTGCTGCCTACCACGGCAGGAAGATCGATAACAGGAATGATTTGCCCACGAATGTTAACCATACCCAGCATCGGCGATGTCATGCCAGCCGCTTTGGTCAAGGTCGGCATCGGTACGATTTCACGCAGTTTAAATACGTTGATGCCAAACAGCTCAGATTTGTCACCTTCTGGTGATTTGCCCAGTTGGAATAATAAGAGTTCAAATTTATTAGCGGAGGTGAGGTTTGTTCTCTCATCGATTTCTTTTTGAAAATTATCCATGCTTTCCTCAGTTCGAGTCATTATAGGTATACCGTAACAAGGCAACATTCGAGATGTGAGCAAACAGGAACCAACATCCGACCGCTCCACTGTACGTGATAGTCGTGTTCTTCAATCTTATCCAGCGTCAAACGTAAAATATTTTTAAGTGTGTCAACCTCATCATCCAACGATGGCACTCATCGGAGCAGTAGGCAGATATCCGCCCTCTTCAGTATAACAGTCGGCTAGTATCCTTAAGGTGCAGATAACCTTCCCTGAACCATTAATATCGGCAGAATTTGCCAACACCTTATCCCAAATCGTGACAGAAATGTTGCCTGAGAAGAAAACCTCGCGCCGCTCTTGACACCACAAGCAGAAAAACCAAAACGATACGGTACAGTTCAGCATTAAAAGTACGCATGGTGACTGCCATTCAATGCTGCGTCGCTTAGGCTGCGTGTTATCACGCTATATCGTGCCATCCATTCGCGGTGATGGGCGCGGCGTCCAGCTTCAGGTTCGGCGAAAAGTTTATCGACATTCTCTTTCGGGCCTGATTCACAGAGCAGCGAACCAATATCAGAAGCCAGCACCATGCGATAAATCGCTATCGCCGCCTCTTTACATCGGGCAACATCGCAGTAAGCAAAAGCGCAGGGAAAGGCAACATAAGCACGACGAGGAACAGCAAGAGACAACGAAGGTTGATAAGCGAAAACGGATTATTTACTAACCAGCTCCGCATGACGGGAGAGCTGTTTTTAGGGCGTGTGGTTTGATGCCACACACCCTAAATTCAGTAGACAGAACAGGAGCAAAATTATGGGTAATTCCCTGGGTTGGCAAATCAATTTGTAACAATTTTTTTTAAAATTTACTTTCTTAAATTTTTTTATAAATTGCCCTGTTCATTAAAAAATTATAAGTGATATCATGGAGTAACAGTAGTTAGACTTAGGTATAGGTCAGCACTATACTTTTATGACACCACCTATATCATGGGTACTTTCTCGCTTTTTATTGAGGCCGTTACATGTCTGTATTTTGCTCTGATAATGAAATCATCAATAACACGATAAAAAGCTATCTCGGCCGAAAGTTAAAGCAATATGGCGACCTGAAATACGCTTACATGATCATGAACAAGAAGAACCCCTCTCAGGTTGTGATCATCTCAAATTACCCGCAGGAATGGGTGAGTACCTATAAAGAGAATAACTACCAGCATATCGACCCAGTTATTTTGACGGCGATAAATAAAGTCTCGCCTTTCTCCTGGGAAGACAACATCGTTATTAACTCTAAGCTGAAGTTCTCCAAGATTTTTAATCTGTCAAAAGAATACGATATTGTTAATGGCTATACCTTTGTCTTGCATGACAACAATAATAATCTGGCAGCGCTATCGATTATGTTTGAAGAGTACTCGCCAACGGATATAGAAAGTATTGTTGAGGAAAACAAAGACAAACTGCAAATGCTGCTCATTACCATTCATGAGAAAATCACCACGCTTTACAAAGAGATGACGCAAAGTCATCAGAGCAGAAAACAAAGCGACAAAGAGATTTTCTCCCAGCGCGAAAACGAAATTCTGTACTGGGCCAGCATGGGCAAAACCTACCCGGAAATTGCGCTGATTCTGGATATCAAAATCAGCACCGTAAAATTCCATATTGGCAATGTGGTAAAAAAACTTGGCGTGTTGAATGCCAAACACGCAATAAGACTCGGCGTAGAATTACAGCTCATCAAACCTGAACCGTTATAATCATCCAGTCTATTTCAATTTAGTGAGATAGACTGCTGCGCGTTCCACAGCGCGCGATAACGGCCTTCAGCATGCAATAATTCGCTGTGCGTTCCCTGCAGGGAAATCCCCCCATTCTCGACAACCAGAATTCGATGTGCGCCCACAATTGTCGATAGCCGATGGGCAATGACAATAACCGTCTTGTCCTGAACCAGCCGGTCAATCGCCCGCTGTACAGCGAGCTCGCTTTCGGTATCCAACGCCGCCGTCGGTTCGTCCA
This sequence comes from Pectobacterium colocasium, assembly GCF_020181655.1. NCBI lineage: Bacteria > Pseudomonadati > Pseudomonadota > Gammaproteobacteria > Enterobacterales > Pectobacteriaceae > Pectobacterium > Pectobacterium colocasium. The sequence continues at coordinate 1,741,115 of NZ_CP084032.1, read as the reverse complement.
GAATCACAATCGGCGCGTCCTTCAATAAGGCTCGCGCAATCGAAATACGCTGCCGTTCGCCGCCGGATAATCTGCCGCCAATATCGCCCAGCCGTGTTTGCCATCCCTGCGGCAGCCGCTGAATAAAATCCAGACACTGGGCAGCCTCGGCAGCCCGCTCGACCTCTGCGTCGCTGGCATCCGGACGCGCCATCCGAATGTTTGCCAGCACTGAATCATCAAACAGGTAGACATCCTGAAACACCACGGAAATCAGCCGATTTACTTCACGCGTTGGAATGTGGCGAATATCCACGCCCCCGATACACACGCGTCCGTGTTGCGGATCCGCATGGCGCATGAGCAGTCGCGTTATCGTCGTTTTCCCCGAGCCCGACGGCCCAACCAACGCCGTCATCCCCTTCTCCGGCAGTATGATGTTCACCCCATCAAGCACCGCCTCAGCCTCATTGGCATAGCGAAAACTCACCTGCTCGAACGTAACCGCATACGTCAGCGGCACGTCGACAGGTCGATGCACAGGCAGCGGTTCAATCGCCAGCAGATCGTCAATGCGGCGCAGCGCCGTATTAATCAATTCCAGCACGGCCGTATAGCTGACAAACGTCGCCAGCGGTTCAGAGAAGCGAACCACAATCACCATCATCGCGGCGACGATGGCTATATCCCACGCGCCCACCACAACGCCGCTGATACCCAGAATCAGTACGCCCTGAAGACCTAACTCCACGACGCTGGCAACCACCGCACCGGGTTTGGCACCGCTGCGGTGAGCTGACGTTTGTATCTGCTGCAGATGCTGAAAACACTGGCGCAGCGCCGATGTACGTTCAGCCTGCTGACAGCTGGTTCTCAGGACGGCGAGCCCCTGCACATATTCCACAATATCGGCGCTGGTTTGCTGATTCGCCTCCGCCAGCGCCTGCATCGTGCGCGCAAATGCCGGTCGCCGCCAGCGATACAGCAGCGCGATGGCGGGAAAGATCAGCAACAGACTCACGCCCAATCGCCACTCCACCGTCAGCATGACGAGCGCTATCACAACGGGCGTCACGATAGCCAACAGCAGTTGGTTTATTATCGCCAACATATAGTTCAGGTTCTCATCCACGCTGCCCAGCAGCAGCGCGTTGATATCCCCCGCTCGCGCGGACTGAAGCGTGGTTAGCGGCATACTCCGCAGCTGTTCTCCCAGACGCATACGCAGTTCATGGGTTGCCGCCGCAAGCTGCCCGCGATATTCAAACCCTTGGCCATACCAGCGCAGCGCCAGCGTCAACAGGCTAAGAAATGTCATCAGTACCAGCCACATCGCTATCTCGCGGGAAGCCGCCGCGTGGGTGAACGCCGACAGCAGCGGAAACAGGCACGCCAGCGCTAACCCCTGCGCAACAGCCGCTGCCAGCAGGCTTAAGCAACACCGACGGAACAGCCGAGATTGTGAACCCGTCACCCGCTCCAATTGACGATACGTGTGCCACCATGCGGATAACTGCGTCGTTATGACGGTATGGTTTTTGTTCATCACGCGCGATCTCCTGACTGCCCGTTGCTCGACGATGTGCTGCACGGTGCGTTGCCTAGCGCCCAGTTCTGCGCCTGCTCATAGTGTCGCCACAGTTCGCTATAGTGACCTTGCGCCGCTAGCAGCACGTCATGACGACCCGATTCGCTCAGCCGTCCACGGTCGAAGACCACGATCTGGTCAGCATCGCGGATCGTCGACAGACGGTGCGCCACCATGATGACCGTTTTACCCCGCATCAGGATGCCAAGCGCCGCCAACAGCGCTGCCTCGTTTTCCGGGTCGGCAAACGCCGTCGGTTCGTCCAGCACCAGAATCGGCCGGTTGTGCAACAGCGCCCGCGCGATGGCGATACGCTGGCGCTGTCCGCCGGACAGGAACTGGCCGCGCTCACCCGCCAGCGTGTCGTAACCCTGCGGCAACGCCATGATAAAATCGTGCGCCTGTGCCGCCGTCGCGGCGGCAATCACCTCTTCCATGCTTTTTTCCGGCAAGCCGAGCCGGATGTTATTAGCGATGGTGTCCGCAAACAGGAAGGATTCCTGAAAAACAAACGACACCTGCTGCATGAGCGTGTCGGTTTTCATCTGCCGGATATCAACGCCGCCAATCAAAATGCGTCCGGCCGTCACATCCCAAAAGCGGGGAATGAGCCGTGCCACGGAGGTTTTCCCTGCGCCAGATGCCCCTACCAGCGCCGTAACCGATCCGGCTGGCACCTGAAAACTAACGTCCTCCAGTACCCAGTCACTCGCGTGCTGGTCGTAGCGGAAACTCACCTGTTCAAAGCTCACGCTGGTATCGGCAGGCAAAGCATCGCTTTCCGTTTCCGGCAGCGGCGATAGCGCCAGCACGTCCTGAATCCGGCTGATACTCAATCGGGTTTTCGCTACCATATGGTTCAGCGCCATCATCGGCATAACGGCTTCTGCCATGCCATTACCGAGCAGCAGCACCGCGACCCACAGGCTGAAGTCCAGCTCGCCGGCGCAATAGAAACCGTACGCCACCCAGCACAGCACCAGCAGCGTGGGAAGCGGGTTAAGCACCGCGAAGGAGAAACGTGCCGAGAACCCCGCCTGCTGATACCAGCGCGTAAGCACGTCCAGATAATTTTCCAGCGCCTGCTGGTAGCGCCCAAACGTTGACGCGCCGGTATCGAAGGTGCGCACCACCGGCATCGCCTGCACAAATTCGATCACGGCGGTACTGACTTCTTCCCGCGCGTGGTTATAGCGCTGGTTCATCTCACCGGCATTGCGCATCGCCAGCCTCAGCACCACGGCACCGATGACCAGCACGAGCAAGGCGGCCAGTGCCAAACGCCAGTCCAGCCAGAACAGTAACGCTCCCGTGCACAGCGGTGCCACAAAGGCGCGGGCATAGAGAGGCGTGCTGTCCGCTACAAACAAGTGAAGCGCTTTGACATCATCCTGAACGATCTTCGCCAGCGAACCGGTGCCCAGACGCTGCACCTCGCCCAGCGGGATCCGCGCCAGCTGTTCCGCCAGCGCGCTGCGAATCTGATTTTCCAGCCGAAACGCGGCGTAGTGAGACTGATTAAACGCCAGCAGACGCAGCAGATAGCCGGCGCACAGGCACAGCAACGCTCCGACCATCGTCAACAGCGGCCATGACGCGGGTTGCACGAGCAACTGTTGGATACTCCACGCCAGAAAAAGCAGAAATGCGATGCCAGCCAGAACCGACAGCCCCGACAGGCACATCGCCAGACGAATTTGCCCTCTTACGGGGTGCATAATGTGCCAGGCTCGGTTATGTGGCGTAGAAGGCGGCGTGGAAGCGGATGAACCGCCCTCAACAGCGGAATGTGGCATAGTTGTTCTCTTTTCTCCTTCCCGCACAGTCGCTTACCCGTAACGCAAGCAAATCAACTCGACGGCGGCAATAAAGTCAGGAATAATAACTATTCTCAATTGTGTATCTACCCGATTCGAGCCGATTTCTACCCGAATCGGTACGGGTTACCGTCATCAACTTCGGTGCGATGATCGTCCAATTACCGGATCGTTCGATGTTCGCAACCCGTCTCTTCAGGAGTCTGTCCATTGAATGCCTCCCCACTGAAAGCCACCAGCGAGCCTGAAGTCACCATTTCGAATTTGATCGCTGAACTGCACGTCATGCGGCCGGATACCGGTGCGGACTGTAGCCTGCTGCGCGCTACGCTTCAGGAAGGGCTGGATATTCTGGTGTGGCGCGGACAGTTCCGACAGCCCACTACCATGCATTTGCATGACGACTGGGGACGCATCAATTTTTCCTGTTCGTTGCAAGGAGATTCGCAATTTGCACTGAAAGGCGATCGTGGACGGGAACACGTGCTGAAGCAAGGATCGGGTTGTATTAGCTATACCCCAGACTGTCAGGGTACGTCATCCTACTCCGGGCAGTTTGAAAGCGTCACGGTGTCGCTGAGCCCTGAGCTACTGGCTAACTGGGTGCCGGATCTCACCGGTAACCTGCAACAGCAGTTGGATTCCGGCCGGCTCTGTACCCGCTGCGACTGCAATGCCGAAATGCGGGCAACCGCGCAGGTGTTAAGCCACGCGCTGTCCAGCCTGACGCACCCGCAGCAGGCCGGTGAAAACCGCCATGCGCCGCTGTGGTTGCTGGGACAAAGCATGATTCTGGTGAGTCTCGCCGTCGCCGGACATGCCGACGCGGTTCCCCCGCAGGACACGCTCAGCCTGGCCGATCGCCAAAAGCTGCTGCGTGCCAAAGATCTGCTGCTGGCGGATCTGTCACAGGCTCCTACTATCGCCATGCTCTCCAGAGAAACCGGATTAAGCGTACTAAAGCTGAAACGCGGATTTCGCCAGCTCTTCAATAACAGCATCTATGGGTTATTTCAGGCCGAACGTATGCACGAAGCGCGGCGTCGGCTGTTTGTCACGGGCGCGCCCGTCATGGTGGTCGCCACCGATCTGGGCTATGCCAACGCCAGCCACTTTAGTGCCGCCTTCCAAAAGCAGTTCGGCGTCACGCCTTCTGCTTTCAAGCGCCTGAACATTTAGCTGAAAACCAACGTCCCGTTCATCCCGATACGGGTACAAATAGACTGGATTCGGGTAGCGCCGTAACAGCGAATGATTATCATTTTCTCCATAATAAGCCGGAGAAACCGCTATGCCCGATTCCATTGCAACGCCACATCCTTTCCTTGATACAGACGCCTGGCCGGTGGTCTTCTTACACATGCCGGAACAGGTGCCCGACGAGGAATCCGCGGGTTATATGGCGCAGATCGCTCAACTGTATGCCGCGCAAGAACGCTTTGTTCTCTGTATGACAGGTGCCGACCTGCCCCATCGCTCCCCTGTTTTTATGAATGCTTATCTTCAGTGGACGCGCGATAACGTCAGCCTGCAACAGCAATACTGTGCGGGTGCGATTCGCATCGAAAACGACGAAGCCAAAAGGCAAAAGTACGTGAAATGGGCAGAGAACTGGACGCAGTCTGGGCAGGCGCCGTATGCCTATTTTGTCGTCGCCACCTCGCTTGAAGCACAGGCGCTGGCGATAATGCTGCTGGATCGCGACAAACCATGACGCACAACCCGATGACACGCTATCTGCCCTATTGGTGCTTCTACCTCCATCAAGGCATGATCACCGCAGTCATTATGCAAGGCGTGGCGGGCTATTTTCGCCACGCAGGGTTGGATCTTGCGCAGCTAAGCTGGCTGTCACTGACCTTTCTGCCGTGGATTGCTAAATGCCTGTGGGCACCGTGGGGTGAGCGTCACGCGCTTCCTCTGCGCGGCAATCCCTATTTAGGCAGTCTGGTGCTGCTCCAGATCGCGATGGCGGCAACGCTGGTCATGATTGGCGTCATCTCCCCTGAGCACTCTGTCCTGACTATCATCATGGCGCTGATGCTGCTGGCATTGCTCTCCGCCAGCCACGATATCTATGCCGACGGAATCACAATTTGCACCACCAACGCCGCCAGTCGCGCGCTGGCGAATACCGCACAGGTCGGCGGTAGCTATCTGGGTATTCTGTTCGGCTCTTATGCATTCCTGAGTATTGCGGAACAGGCAGGATGGCGAGGTGGCTTCTTCGCGCTGGCGGGGCTATCGCTGTTGATGCTCATTCTGCCGCTGCGCTATATCCAGCAGTCCCCTATCCAGCACAGCCAGACGTTGGATCATCAGAGTCCGGCTCGTCAGAGTCAGCAAGCCGCACGCCCGACGCTAAATCGTCTGACGCTTAAGGCGCTCTGGCCGGTAGTAGCCTTCACGGCCATTTTCTATCTGGCGATGCGCGGCATGATGGCGCTACAGACCGTCATGCTGATCGATAGGCAGCTTAGCCTAAGCCAATTGGGCATCGTCATGACGGTGTACAGCACCGTCGTGAGCGGCGTAGGGATTGTGATCGCCAATGTCCTGATTCGACGTATGGGCGCACTGCGCTGTCTGCTGCCCGTCATGGTCGTGCACGCTCTGCTCGCCATTATGCTGGCCGTCGGCTATCCGCTGTTTACGCTGAACGGCTGGATCGTGCTCTTTGGCGTGGTCAATCTGGCCGCCGCCGTCGGGTTTGTCACGCTATACAACGTCCTGATGGGATTAGTCAGACCGCATCAGCCCGCTTCCGATTATGCGCTGTTCCAATCGACCGATGCGGCTGTCGCCATGACCGTGTCGATTGCTGCGCTTCAGTTAGCCCATCACACAAATTACCAGACCACGCTGGGCGTGCTGGCCTGCTTCGCCGTCGCCAGCCTGTGGCCCGCCAAACGGCTATCTGTGCGGCTTTCTCGCGCGTTTTCAGAGGGAATTACTCCCGCTACAGCAAGCCAGCTGGGGCAGGATTAAGGCAGGAAAATGCGCAAGAAGTTTGCTGTATTCGGGTTGAAATAGACCCGATACGGGTAGCTCAAAAAATGCAAACGATTATCATTTAGCTTTCATCATTCTCTGTCTTACGCGCTTTTCATCTCTTGATGAAAACCGTTGTCTTTGACATCGATTTTAGTCTTTTCAGGGATTTAATAATGAAAATAATGCGTCTTTATCCGCTTGCCTTAACCGGCATATTTCTCTCTTCCTGCGCCTTTGCCGCTCAGGACGATACACTCGTTGTCTCCGCCAGCAAACAATCCCCCTATTCCGCCTCGGCCAACAACGTCTCTTCCACCATCGTGACGGCACCGGAACTGAAAGATGCTGGCGTCACCAGTACCGACAAGTTAACCCGCGTGATGCCCGGTCTGAACCTCGGCAATAACGGCAGCCTACTGTTCCCCTCGATCTCACTGCGCGGCGTGTCTTCCGCACAGGATTTCTACAGCCCGGCAGTGACAGTCTACGTGGACGGCATCCCCCAGCTCGCCACCAATACCGTGCAGGCCCTCTCCGATGTAGAAAGCATCGAAATGCTGCGCGGTCCGCAAGGGACGTTGTACGGTAAAAGCGCGCAGGGCGGCATTATCAATATCGTCACTCAGCAGCCCGACAGCACACCGCGTGGCTATGTCGAAGGCGGCGTCGCCAGCCGCGACGGCTATCACGGCAAAATCAACCTCAGCGGCCCCATTCAGGATGGCCTGCTGTATGGCAGCGTCACGCTGCTGCGCCAGGTCGACTCAGGCGCGATGACCAACCCCGCGACGGGCAGCGACAACCTCGGCGGGACAAAGTCCAGCGTCGGAAATCTTCGACTGCGACTGGCTCCCGAGGGTCAACCGTGGGAAACCAGTCTGGCACTAACGGAAGACTGCACGCGCGCCACACAGGATACCTATCTGCCGTTTGGCGATGCTAAAAACCGGACGCTGGAGATCGCCGCTGGCTCCCCCGATCCTAAACTGCGCCGCTGCACCCATAGCAAGTCGCTGAGCGGAAAATACACCACCGATAACTGGATTTTTAGCCTGATCGGCGCATGGCAGCAGCAGAATTACGACCGCACCTTCCCGAACGGTACGCTGATTGCCGACATGCCGGAACGCTGGAATCAGGACGTGCAGGAACTGCGTGCCGCGACACACGGTGCAGGCCGCACGGTGGACATGGTGTTCGGCCTTTACCGACAGAACACGCGTGAAAAACTCGATCTGACCTACAGCATGGCAGGATCTCCGTTTATGCAGAGCAATGCCAACACGTCAACGGAGACGTTAGCCGCTTACAGCGATCTGACCTGGCATCTGACCGACCGTATCGATTTGGGCGGCGGGCTGCGCGTGTCGCACGATAAAGCCGAAACCCGTTATCACCAGCAGTTCTCCGGCATGAACGTGGGCGACCGCAATAGCGTTGATGACGATCAGGTACTGGGACAACTCTCCGCCAGCTATCTGCTGAATAATGATTGGCGTGTCTATACCCGCGTTGCGCAGGGCTACAAGCCAACGGGCTTTAACTACTCACCTGCAGCCGGCACACAGGCCATTCCGTACAACGCAGAGAAATCGATTAACTATGAAATCGGCTCGCGCTATCAGAGCGGCGATGTGCAGCTTCAGGGCGCCGTGTTCCATACTCACACGCGTGATATGCAGCTGTATTCCGGCCCGGTCGGTATGCAAACGCTCAGCAACGCAGGCAGCGCCGATGCCAGTGGCGTAGAAATGATGCTGAAGTGGCAGGTCGTTCCCAACTGGTCATGGGATATCAACGGCACCTATGTCCGCTCTGAATTTACCGGCGACAGTGAGAGCTATCAGGATAAACGCGTGCCCTTCGTCCCGCGCTACGGTGCTGGCACCAGCCTGAACGGACTGATTGATACCTCGTTCGGCGCGTTAATGCCACGTCTGGCCTTCAATGTGGTAGGGCCGCACTACTTCGACGGAGACAACGCGTTGCGTCAGGGCACCTATACCACGACCGACCTGCGCCTCAGTTGGCAGGCCACCGACCGGGTGAATATCGCTGGCTATGTGGATAACGTCTTCGACCGCCGCTACCGCACCTTTGGCTTTATGAGCGGCACATCGGGCTACGCGCAGGTCAATGAAGGCCGAACCGTTGGCGTGGACGTGCGGGTCGACTTGTTCTGATTCCTGTCGTTTTACCGCGGCCTTTTAATCACATTGCTGTGTTGGTTAAAAGGCCGCGTCATATGCCATTCCACCACCGTTCTCTCTTACAATCCGTTACCGATTAGCCTTTCTCCTTTCACCAAAGTCATATTAATGACATCGCCGCTGCCCCATAGTGGCTTATCACTGATTTATCATGCCCTGTTTTTCCCCGCTACTTAGTGCTTTCTGCGCCTGCCGGAGACCCGTCATGAAACGCAACACGATCTTGATCTTCACTGTTTCTGCCATCATTTTGCTCACGGCGGCCACGGCAATAGGGTGGAAGGTTAGTCGAGGAAACAGCAATGCACTGTGGGAGATCGTCAGCAAACAGTGCGTACCCAATCAGCAGCGCAGCGGCAATCCCGCGCCCTGTCTGGAAGTCAATCTGGCGGACGGCTACGTGCTTTTTGATGACAGAAACGGCCTCTATCACGACCTGTTGCTCCCAACGGATAAAATCAGCGGTATCGAAAGCGCTGATCTCTTGCAACAAAACATACCCAATTTCTTTATGCAGGCCTGGGACAGGCGTGGCCATCTTTCCCGCGAAGTGGGCAAGCCGATCAGAGATGACTATCTCTCACTGGCAATTAACTCACGCTACGGCCGCACGCAAAATCAGCTGCATATTCACATCGCCTGCCTGCGCCCGGAGGTTTATCAGACGTTGAACCAGCAGTTTCCAACGCTCTCTGCCGACTGGAAACCGCTGACGGTGAAAATTAACGGGCACGTCTATCTGGCAAAAACGCTCACGGCGAACGAATGGGCGCAAAGCGATCCGTTTAAAACGTTAGGTCGTTACGCCCAGCAGCGGAATGAGTCGATCGGTAAATACGGTCTTGCGATGGTCTCTACTCCGGCAGGTGAAAAGGTGCTGCTCGCCAGCGGCCTTGACGTGTTCAATATGAGCCTCGGTTCTGTGGAAGAAATTCAGGATTTTTCCTGTGCGCTGGCGAAATAGCCGCTGACTGCGTCAAACGGCAGGTTCAGAGGACTAAAAGTCTATAGCAATCAATTCGCTATAACTTATGACTTTTTGTTCATTGCGTTGACTGTCGACCTCCGCCTAAAAAGTGGGAAAAGATCGATATGATAGGTAGCTGCAATATGCATCTGGATTTACGGCAATTACGCAATTTTCTTGCACTGGCCGAACACGGGAGTTTTGTACAGGCCGCAGAAGCCGTCTGTCTGTCTCAGTCTGCATTCAGCCGCAGCATTCAGGCGCTGGAACAAACGATGGGGCATCCGCTTATCGATCGTCAGAGTCGCCGCTTCGCGCTAACGTGGCAAGGCAATACGCTGCTGCCGTTTGCGCGCCGCATGCAAGAGTTGTCCTGGGAGTTGATGACCGACATGCGGCAGATCAGCGAGGCGCAGGAAGGTGAACTGACGTTTGGCTGCGGCCCTGCGCCGTCCACCTCGCTAATCCCCAAAGCGGTGGCGCATTTCCATGCGCTACGCCCGCGAGCCAGAGTCACCTACAGCGTGGATAACTGGCAATCCCTGCGCGATCGGCTGCTGGCCGACGAATGGCCTTTCATCGTCGCCGATACCTGGCAGGCCGAGATGGAAACCCATCTCCACGTGCAGCCATTAAGCCAGCAGCGCTGTTTCTTTATCTGCCATTCTTCACATCCGCTGGCACAGCAGGCAAACGTGACACCGGACGATCTACTGCGTTTTCCACTCGCCTCGCCTTTTATGCCCGTCGGCATGCGCAAAGTGCTGGCCGCCTTGACGCGCCAGCCCGATTACCGGCCGCAGATTCAGTGTGACCATATCTATTCCGTCTTCAGCATCCTGCGGCATACGCAGGCCATCAGCTTTGCCAGCGAGGATGGCTTCGCGCTGGGACGATTAAGCCATCAGTTGGTGGAAATTCCCCTGACGGGTACGCCACCGGAATGGGAAAATATGCAAACCCGCTTCGGCATTGTCACCTGTTTGAAGAGAACACTGCCACCGCTGGCCGAGCTGATGATCGAAACCATACTGGCGCAGGACAAGTTGCGCTCACCCGCTCTGGCACTGCCGACGTTGTGAGCGCACTCATGATTATTTCTCGGGATGCCCCGTTGGTGTCATACACCGCCCAGTTCGATTCCAGCCCTTTGGCTTTCAGCGCCCGGTCAACAAACTGACTGGCAAACCAGTCGCTGGCCGAGAATGTGTTGCGAATCAGTCCCGCCGCTTTCGCCCGCTCAATGCTGTCCTGCAAGCTGCTGAGCAGGAACGGATCGAGACGCGGCGAGCTTTGGAAGGGAAGGTCTTCCGCTTTCAGCTCTTCCTGAAAAATCGCCTGCGGGATCTGACTCTGTTCGGCCATCAGCGCCGTATAGTCCGGCAGATGCTGCGCCTCGCCGATCCACTGCGCATTGTCCACCAGCACATTCACCAGCTGCTGCGTCGTGCCCGGGTAGTGGTCGATAAAATCCTGCGTCGCCAGCACGGCGGCCTGCGTGGTATTCGCCCAGCCCAGCGCTCGGCTGGTGGTCACAATATGGATGCCCTGCTTACGTAACGCCAGCAGAGAGACCCCACCCCACACGGCATCCACGCGTCTGGCTGCCAGCGCGGCCTTGCCCGCCGTCCAGTCCAGATTGATCACCCGCACATCGCGTTCATTCAGCCCAACACTTTTAATCGCACGTTCAAACGACAGCTGATCGGCCGTTCCCTTATAGACCGCAATTCGCTTGCCGCGTAAATCCTCAATACGCTGAATACCCGATTCCGGTGTCGCCGCCAGATAAGAATTAGAGCCGCGCGATCCCACCAGCACCCGCGTCGGCAATCCCCCCGCCCGACCAATAATGGCCGCCAGATCGCCCAAATACACCACATCCAACTGCTTGTTCGCCAGCGCCTCATTTACCGCCGGGCCCGCGCCTTTAAAGAACGACCACTGAATCTTGATGCCCTGCGGTTCAAATTCTTTCTCCAGTTGCTTTTGAATATGCGCCAGCCCCAACGGCCCGCGAATAAAGGGTTTGCTGCCTGCGCTCTGGTCCGGCAAGCCAATGCGAATCTCCGTCGGCTTCTGTGCATCCTGCGGGGCAGCGTCGTTCGCCTGAACGGTCGATGCCATTAGCGCAGTGATCAGCAGCGGCGCAACGCTCATGATCTCACGCAGCCCCCGTTGCCAGCGAGCAAAAGGGGTTGCAGACAAAATAGTTATCAATGGGATTGAGGGTTGTTGCATACGGTTTTCCTTAAAAATTCGTTTCATCTGCCATGAAAACTAACGAACCGTCTGCATCAGGCTTAAATAACATTTACAGGTTTGCTCAGCGGAAAAAAGCATAAATCAGGACTGGCGGGCGCAGGCTACGCATATGCATTTATTGCACGGCGACCATCGCTTTATTGCATTGGCCTTCAACGTCGAAACCTGTTTTTTATTCCCTATTCATCCAGCTGCGATGGTTTTCGGGAATAAAATGAATAAGTCGATACTGCTGAAAAAAACCGCGATCGTCTGGCCAGCACCGCCGATAGCGCGGGTCTATTCTCTTGTCGTGTCAATAGTGGTGCCGCTTGTAGTACCACTAATTGTGCCGCTGGCGCTGCTGGCGTTGTGGTATATCAGCACCCATTACGGCTGGATGCCCGCCCAGATTCTCCCGGCTCCCTACATCGTCGCTAAAACCGCTGCCGAACTCTGGCACAACGATCTCCTGCCGCAGCTCTTTATCAGCCTGCAACGGTTGGCTAGCGGCCTGCTGGCAGGCTTACTGGCGGGAACGCTGCTTGGTGCGCTGATGGGAGCCTCACGCCGCGCCGAACACCTGCTGCACCCGACGGTCTACGCGCTGGCACAAATTCCAACGCTGGGCTGGATCCCGCTGTTTATGGTGCTGTTCGGCATTGATGATGGCCTGAAGCTTGCTGTCATCATCAAGGCGGTGATTATCCCGGTGACGCTGCATACGCAAACAGGCGTGCGCAACGTACCGCCTGCGCTACAGGAAGTCGCTCGTACCCTGCGCCTGCCGTGGCATCAGCGCCTCATCAAATTAACGCTGCCCGCTGCGCTACCCACCTGGCTAACCGGCTTACGGCTGGCGATCTCACAGGCATGGGTATCGCTAATCGTGGTCGAACTACTGGCATCATCGCAGGGCATTGGCTATTTACTGGTGTGGGGACGCCAGCTGTTTCAGTTGGATATTGTGTTTGTCTGTATCGCCGTCATCGGACTGGCGGGACTGGCGATGGAGTGGGCAATCAACCAGTTAGAACGTCGTCTGGTTTTCTGGCCGCACCCGCCGCTTGGCCGCTTAACCTCGACGCCGTCTCGCCGCTTATCGGCACTGGTTCTCCCCTTTCTGCTCCTTCTGTTATGGCAACAAGCCAGCCATCTTGGTTGGATCGACCCGTCACTGCTTCCCCCACCCGCCGACGTGTGGCACACGCTGCTGCAAGGCGTGCGTGACGGTTCGCTCACCGACGCGATGCAGGCCAGTGTGACCCGTGCGCTAGCAGGTGCAGTATGCGGCATTGCCGCAGGTCTGGTGTGCGGTGTGCTGCTGGGGCTGAATGCGACCAGTGACGCCCTCTTTACGCCCACGGTCGCGACGCTGCGCCAGATCGCGCTGTTTGCCTGGCTGCCGCTGCTGACTGCCTGGGTCGGTAACGACGAAGCTGGAAAAATCACGTTTGTCGCGCTGGCTTCTTTCTTTCCGATGCTGGTAGCCAGCCATCGCGGCATCCGCCAGCGTTCAACAGCCTTACAGGAAGTCGCGCAGGTGTTACAGATCCGCCTCTCGACCCGCTTGCGGGTACTGATTTTGCCTGGAGCCGCCCCCGCGATCTTCGCCGGTTTGCGCCTGTCGCTGATTTACGCCTGGCTTGGGACTATCGGCGCAGAATATTTCATGTCATCCGGTACCGGGATCGGCAGCCTGATGATCAACGCCCAACAGCTACTTGATATGCCCCTGATTATCAGCGGCATGCTGCTGATTGGATTAACGGGCGCGGTGCTCGACCGCGTCGGATTAGGTCTGGAACAGCGGATGACGCGCTGGCGTTCCGCAGGAGAAATCGCATGACGTCCACTCCCCTTGATGTGCCGCCGCCAGTGGTGCAGTTCGATCGCCTTCGTAAACAGTTTCGCGTTCAGGGTGAGACGCTGACGGTGATTGAGGACTTTTCCCTGTCGATTCACAGCGGCGAACTGGTCGCCATTGTTGGCAGCAGCGGCTGCGGCAAATCCACTCTGCTGCGCATGCTGGTCGGGCTGGACAACGACTATCAGGGACGCGTGCTGGTCGAAGGAAAAACCGTGCGCGGCATCGGACGCGAGCGTGGCATGGTGTTTCAGGAACCGCGCCTGTTTCCGTGGCTGACGGTACGGCAAAACATCGCGCTCGGGCTGGCGAATGAGTCAATCAACGACAAAGAACGGAAGCGCCTGATCGACCACTTTATCCAGCTCGTACATTTGCAGGATTTTGCCGATGCCCTACCCGCCCAGCTTTCTGGCGGCATGGCGCAGCGTGTGGCTATCGCACGCGGACTCGTTGCCAATCCGCGCATCCTAATGCTGGATGAACCGTTTGGTGCGCTGGATGCCTTAACCCGCCAGCAGATGCAACAGGAGCTGCGCCGCATTCATCAGGCGGAGGGCACCACCACACTGCTGGTCACCCACGACGTCGAAGAAGCCGTCTATCTCGCCGATCGCGTTGTCGTGCTGGCACCACGACCGGGGCGCATCCGCCAGATTGCGACGATTTCGCTGCCACATCCGCGCCAGCGTGACAGCCAGCTCTTCCACCAGCAGTGCAGCGACCTGCTCGCACTGCTGACGCAGCCTGCCGATACGGCGGTCACTTCCTCTTCTCTGAACACGTAACTACTGGAGCACCATTATGGGACACCCTTCCGTCTACCCGACCGGCACAACGATTTACAACCCGGAAAAAGCCTGGGGCGGCTACACCGTCTTTCAGGCGCTGGAACGCGGTGCCGTGCTGGTGGATATGAACGGCACCGAACTGCGCCTGTGGGAAGGCCTGCACGGCTTCCCCAACAAAATCCTGCCTGGCGGTTACATCCTCGGGCACAGCGGTGAACGCGATTCACGCTACGGCATGCAGGACATGGTCGATCTGATTCAGGTGGACTGGGACGGCAACGTCGTCTGGAAATTTAACGGCTATGAACACATTACCGACCCCGACCTTCCACCCGAATGGATGGCGCGCGTCCATCATGACTACCAGCGCAGCGGTAATCCGGTCGGCTATTACGCACCGGGTCAGGAACCGCAGTCGATTGGCGGCAACACGCTACTGCTGGCGCACACCAACCTGCACAATGAACGCATCAGCGACAAACTGCTGCTCGACGACACCATCATCGAAGTGGACTGGGAAGGTAATATCTTGTGGGAATGGCGTTGCAGCGACCATTTCGATGAACTGGGCTTTGACGACGACGCGAAAACCGCGCTGTACAACAATCCTAACCTGCGCAAAAGCGGCGGCGGCATGGGCGACTGGATGCATATCAACTCCATGTCAGCGCTCGGCCCCAATCCGTGGTTCGATCAAGGCGATCCCCGCTTCCACCCGGATAACATTATCTGGGACGCACGCGAGTCCAACATCATCGCCATCATCGACAAGCAGAGCGGCCATATCGTCTGGCAGCTTGGTCCGAATTACAACACGCCGGAACGCAAACACATTGGCTGGATAATCGGCCAGCATCACGCACATATGATCCCCGCAGGCTTGCCGGGCGCGGGCAATATTCTGGTGTTTGATAACGGCGGCTGGGCTGGCTACGGCGCGCCCAATCCGGCGTCGGCCGACGGCGTGAAAAACGCCTGGCGTGATTATTCTCGTGTGCTGGAAATCAACCCGGTGACGCTGGATATTGTCTGGCGCTATTCGCCCTACGAAGCGGGTATTCCACATCCGACCGATGCCTTCCGTTTTTACAGCCCGTACATCAGCAACATCCAACGCCTGCCGAACGGCAATACGCTAATTAATGAAGGCGCTAACGGTCGACTATTTGAAGTCACCGTCGATCACGAGATTGTCTGGGAGTTTATTTCCCCCTACTGGGGCAAGACGGTGAACACCAACATGCTGTATCGCGCCTACCGCGTACCCTACGAGTGGGTGCCACAACTGTCACGTCCACAGGAAACCCCGGTGATCGCACCCGATAACACCCAGCTACGTCAGCCCGGAGCCAGCGCACCCGGCTTCGCCAGCGTGGTTCGCATTGACGGCACGCGCCCCTACAAAAAGAGCGGCGATGCCCTGTGCGTCGCGACCGACAGCGAAGACCTCAAGCGCAGCCCAAAGCTCTTTGCCGTCAACCGTGAGCGCTTCGCGCCGCTTACTGCCGAAGACTGGCCTGCACTGGCAACCCAACAGGGTCCACAATTGCTGCTGGTCGGCGCAGAGCGCTGCGTCCACTGCAAAAGCCTCTACCGCCAGTTAGAAACGATTCTGGCTAACGAGGAATACCACCAATTGCCGAGCCATTATCTGGACGCCGATCATCACATTACCCTGACGGAAAAATTGGCGATCAGAACGTTGCCGACCTTACTCTGGATCGAAAACGGTGAAGAGCTTGCTCGCTTAAGCGGCGCACAGCAACCCGAACGCCTGCGCCAGTGGCTTGTCGCTCAACAGAGATAAATCTCACGTCTTAACGCGATCTCGCTCCCAGTGAGATCGCGTCTATCTATCTGTACACTGGCTCTTACACAAATGCCTCAACTTGCGGCGGTTGATATCCGGCTTAAAAAATTATGCAGCGGTGGGCGTGGCCACCGAGTGAGCGGCATGGACGCCGCGAAAGCCTGTGCCGCGTTTGGAACGCGTCACTGGCGGCTCGACTAGCGGTCATGGGCACCGATGGCACCGCGTAGCGGCATAATTTAGCCGGAAGCCAGGGTTCTCAGGGCGACGGTAACTGAGCGCCCTGAGTCGGGCGCGTGTTCGGTATCACAAATGAATAGCGACAGTACAGCGCACGAAACGACCTCTGAATCTTCATAGGAATGTGGCTAAGATGTATAGTCATACGACTTGATATGCTGGAACTGGCACAACTTGTTGACTCATCGAATGAGTAGGCTCTAAAGATAGTCTGCACCTTCCGACAATTTATTATCCCCCTCTTTTTCATCATCGACGCAGTCAGCTAAGGCTGCGTCGCGGCGCCAATTTATACGCTCTGGATCACATTTCCTTTGCATCACTTCATTGCAATTTGTTATGTTATTACATATCGATTTACACTGACCTTATACGTTAGCCATGATTAACTGGAACAGACACACAGACGCTATTCTTCAGGTAGAAAACCTTAACCTGTCTATTGGCGGTGAAACCAAAGTCAGCGATATCAGCTTTACGCTGTCCGCGGGCGAGCGTGTCTGTTTGCTCGGCGCATCCGGTTCCGGTAAATCCCTCACCGCCAAAGCGATCATCGGCACACCGCCAGCAGGCTGTCAGAGTAGTGGCAGTATTCGAATCAATGGCGAAGACGTCAGCCAGTTGAAAGCGCTGGCGCGCCCGCAGGCCGGACGCGTCTCTGCCGTGTTCCAGGACTCGGCAACGGCGCTTAATCCTCTCATGCCGTTAGGAAAACAGCTGTCACTGGCGTTGAAAACCACTTCTTCCGCTGAGCTTTCTGCGCTGCTTAGCGCCATGCAGTTGGATGACATCCCCAATCTGTTGCAGCGCTATCCTGCCGAATTGTCCGGCGGCCAGCGTCAGCGCATTTGTATTACCCTTGCACTGCTCGGCAAGACGCGTTTGCTGGTGGCGGACGAACCCACTACCGCGCTGGATGTCATGACTCAGCAGCAGGTATTGCAGGTCTTACAGGAACGTAGTTCGCAGCCGGATGCTCCCGCCCTATTGTTTATTACGCATGATATCGCCGTTGCCGCCCAGCTCTGCCAACGCGGTCTGGTGATGGAAAACGGTCGGATCGTTGAATCCGGCAGTATGCTGCAATTGCTGAATGCGCCACAGCAGCCGTATACCCGCAGTCTGGTCGCTGCCGCCCGTCGCGCTGATACGCTTTTATCTGACAATGTGTTACTGACGAATGTACGGCCTTCAGTCGCTGTCGGAGCGCTTGCCGGATGAATCACCACCTGCATGCGGTTCCCACGCCGTTTTTAAGCCTCGAACACGTCAGCCGCTATCGCCAGACGTCACGTTTACCGTGGCAAAAGGCCGATCCTGCTAGCGCCATTTTCCACGACCTGTCGCTAAACCTGCAACAGCACGAACGCGTGGGGCTGGTCGGTGCCTCCGGCTGTGGTAAATCCACGCTGCTAAAAACCCTGCTCGCGCTTGAAGCGCCAGAAAGTGGTGCGGTGTACTGCGATGGCAACCTGATTAACCCCGGCTCGGTGCGTTCGCTGCTCTGGTATCGCCGCCGCGTTCAGTACATTCCGCAGGATCCGGCAGGCTCGCTCGCGCCGCGTCAGCGCGTCGCCGATCTCCTCATCGAACCACTGAAGCGACTCCGCCCCGATGAACGTTGGCGAGTCAGTGAAAATCATTCGGCCCGCCTGCGTGACGTCATGGATCAAGTGGGGCTAAGCGCCACACTTCTGGACAAGGTCGCCGGGCAGCTTTCCGGCGGGCAGGCACAGCGTGTCGCGCTGGCACGAGCATTGATTGTTCGGCCCGAATTTTTACTGGCGGACGAACCCGTCAGCGGTCTGGATTTACCGCTGCGCGAACAGATTAAAGCCCTGCTTCAGCAGGTCACCGAACAAAACAAAATGGGCTTGCTGATGGTCTCGCACGATATTTCCATGCTCGCCGGCCTGTGCGACAGAATGCTGGTCATGGACGGCGGATGCATCATTGAAGATCGCCCCACTGCCGAGGTGCTGGCGTCGCCGCAGCAGGCACACACAGCCCGTCTGTTGCAGGCCGTGCCCACGCTGTCGACGTCTGGCTATTAGCTCGCTGAAAACCTCTTTTTTACAATAAAATATCGCGTTAATAACACATTTCCCCATAACGGGCTTTTTATAACAACTTTTCTTATAACGGACCATGACATGTCAGACCTGACCGCCAGCCGCCCGCCGCGGCCTTACCCGCCACTGCTTCTGGGCAGCCAGCTTGTTTTCAACATTGGTTTTTATGCCGTCGTGCCGTTTCTGGCAATTTTCTTGCGCGACGACATGCTGCTGTCCGGCTGGGCCATCGGACTGGTGATTGGCTTACGCACCTTTTCGCAACAAGGCATGTTTCTGGTCGGCGGGGCACTGGCTGACCGCTTCGGCGCTCGCGTGATCATCCTGTGCGGTTGCGTTGTGCGTATTAGCGGCTATTTACTGCTGGCGTTAGGCGATTCGCTATGGCCGATTATTCTCGGTGCCTGTCTGACTGGAGTCGGCGGTGCACTGTTCTCCCCCGCGATTGAAGCATTAATGGCACAGGCCGGTACGCAAAGTGAAAAAGAGGGAAAACGCAGCCGCTCCGAGTGGTTCGCTCTGTTTGCCATTTGCGGCGAGTTAGGGGCGGTGTTAGGGCCATTGCTCGGTTCGGTACTGGCCGGGTACGGATTCCAGCGCGTGGCACTCGCAGGCGCGGGCGTCTTTGTTATCGCGCTCATCGTCCTGTTTTTCAGCCTGCCGCCGACGCAGCGCAATCAGGGTGAATTACATATCGACCCGTGGTGGGAAACCTTCCGTCAGCGGCGCTTTGTGGCGTTCATCATTGCCTACAGCGCTTACCTGTTCAGCTACAACCAGCTCTATCTGGCGCTGCCGGTTGAACTACACCGCTCCGGCAGCAGCGAGAAAGACCTCGGCCCGCTGTTTGTGCTGGCGTCGCTGCTGGTGATCGGATTACAGCTTCCGCTGGCGCGCTTTGCCCGCCGGGTTGGTGCGGCGCGTATGCTGCCACTGGGTTTCGCACTGCTGTCTGCCTCGTTCCTTAGTGTCGCCCTGTTTGCTTCCAGCACACCGCCAGAAGGATGGCAGCGCCTGCTTCCGGCTATCTCCTTGATTACCCTGCTAACGCTGGGGCAGATGTTAATCGTCCCCGTAGGCATGGATCTCATCCCGCGTTTTGCCAACAACCAGAATCTGGGGGCGCACTATGGCGCGCTGGCGTCGATGGGCGGCATCGCTGTTCTGCTTGGTAACTTTATCCTCGGCAGCCAGCTCGATCGCGCGCTGACGCCATCGCCACAGGCCGCTATTCCGTGGGTGCTGCTCGCGGCGGTGCCGCTGTGCAGTTCGCTGGCGATGATGGTTATCTGCCGCCCGTTTAAATCCGCTTCAACCGTGAATGAATAAGGACAGACTGATGAATATGCGTAATCTCCTGTGGCCTGTTTCGGGCCTGCTATCAGCCACGCTGCTGCTTTCAGGCTGCTTCAACGAGCCGGAGGAAAAGCACACCTCGCATCATGACGGTCGCATCAAACTGGCAATGCTTCAACCGCCGCGCTCTGGCCTGACGCCGCTGAGCGACGATGCCTTTAAGCTGTCGCGCTGGAGCACGGCAGAAACGCTGGTGGTACTCGATAAACTCGGCGAAGCCCAGCCCGCACTGGCGACAACCTGGCAGCAGATCGATGATAAATCCTGGCGTTTTGAACTGCGCCCCAATGTCCATTTCCACGATAACACCACGTTAAACGCCGCCACAGTGGTTAACGCGCTCACCGTAGCATCCACCGCGGCTCCCAAGCCGCGTATTCTGGACGGCGTGCAGTTAACGGTGAAAGCCGATGGCGATAACGCCGTGATTGTTTCTACCGCTAAAGCGGATCCGTTGCTGCCTCAGCGCTTATCCAGCCCGCAGTTAGCGATTCTCTCCACCGCGGCATACGGTAAAAATGGCGTCGTCAATCCGATCAATACCGGAAGCGGCCCATTCGTTCTGCGTAGCGTCAGCGGCACCAGCAGCGCGGTACTGGACAGATTCGACGGTTACTGGGGTGAGAAAGCACAGGCCAGCGGCATCGATGTCAGCTTTGTCTCTGACGGCACAGCGCGCGCGGCTGCATTGCGTACCGGCACAGCAGACATTGTCGAAGCCATTCCGGTTTCTCAGGCACCGCTGCTGGATCAATCGCTGGTGCATGAAGTCCCGATGCCGCGCACCAATACGCTATATCTGAATACGCGCCACGGCGTGATGCAAGATCCTGCAATGCGTGCCGCCGTGCGTGATGCGATCAACCGCCAACAGTTGGTGGATAACGTCTATGAGAAGCGTGCCGATATCGCGCAGGGTCTGTTGGGTCCTGCGCTGCCGTGGGCAGCGGAACTGCGCCAGCCGGTGGCGAATCCGATCAAAGCCGGTACGCCTGCAGGGGCGACGATCACACTGGCAACCTTCAGCGACCGCGCCGAGCTGCCTGAGGTGGCGGTCTATCTGGCGCAGCAGCTTACCGCCGCGGGATTTACGGTGAAACAGGTCGTGCGTGAGTATGCACAGATTGAGTCCGACGCGCTGGCAGGCAAGTTTGAGGCCTTTATTTTATCCCGCGCCACCGTGCTGGATTCCGGCGATCCGGTGGCTTACCTGTACAGCGATTTTGCCTGCGAAGGGTCATTCAACATCGCGCAGCTGTGCCGCCCAGACATCGATCAAGCACTGCAAAAAGCGGCGGCCATTCCTGCGGGTGAAGCTCGTCGTCAGGCCATCATGCAGGCAGAAAATCTGATCCTTGCCAGCGATGCCGCGATCCCGATGCTGCATGAGCGCGTTATTCAAGGTGAGAGCGCACAGGTCAAAGACGCCCTGCGTGACCCGCGTGAACGTACGCTGATTAACGCCGCTACGCACATTGTCGCCGACGCAAAATAACGGGTAACACGCCCCAGTAACCAGAAAGATGACGAGTTTATGAGTGAATCGCTCTATTGCCGCACCTGTGCGACCCTCCGCCAGACGCAGCGCCCGCGATACGGCCTGCTGATTCCGCTGTTTTCGCGGCTGCTGACGCTGGCGGGCATTGTGGTGCTGATTGGTATGCTGCCGTGGTTGTCCGGTCAGGATCCGGCGCTGGCGCTGCTACGTGCCCGTTCCGGCGAGCAGGAAGCGACGGCGGAAACGCTCAACGCGATTCGTCATTCTCTCGGGCTGGATCAGGGACCGCTGCGTCTACTGCTGAACTGGCTAACGGGGTTGCTGCACGGTGATGCAGGCAACTCCTGGGTTTCAGGCCGCCCTGTGCTCCCAGGGATGCTACAGGCGGCGGGTGTCTCGCTCACGCTGATGGCTACCTCGGCGCTGGTTGCCTTCACGCTGGCGGCCATGCTGTGCGCGCCGACCTTTCGGCACGGGTTACGTGGTCAGATTCATCGTTCAGACGGCCTGTTTGCCGCCTTATTTACCGCGCTGCCCGAATTTCTGCTGGCATCCTTTTTGCTGATCGTCGGTGCCGTCTGGTTACAGTGGTTCCCGCCTTATGGCTGGCAGGGCTTGCACTACGTCGTGCTCCCGTCTCTGGCGCTCGGTATTCCGGCAGGCGGCTACCTTGGCCGGATCATTTCTGATGCGATCTCCGCCACTTTTAGCGAAAACTGGCTTACCACCTGGAGCGTGGCAGGCGTCAGCCGTCGTCATATCGCACTGGCGGTGCTGAAGCGCACGTTGCCGAGCGTCATGCCGCTGGTCGGGCTGGTGCTGGTCTCATTAACCGGCGGAGCCATCGCCGTCGAAAAAGTCTTTGCGATTCCCGGTCTCGGACGCGCGACACTGGGTGCCGCGGCAGCACAGGATCTACCCGCCTTGCAGGTCGGCGTGCTGATTCTGTTACTCATCGCCTCGCTGGCTGGCATAGCCGCCAGCGGCGTACGGCTGCTGATTCTCGGGCGCGCGCTGCGGAGTGGAGCGATGCCCGTACCGGAAGATCGCGGCAGCCCCGTGTCTCGTCATGCTGTCTGGCTGCCGATTCTCTGTGTGCTACTGCTGGCGCTGCTGTTACTGGCTGGCTTGCCGCGCGATCCCTACACTTCTGCTTTTCTGCGCCTGCAACCACCATCGTTGCTGCTGCCTTTTGGCGCGGACGCGATGGGGCGTGATTTACTGGCGCGCGTCGCACACGGTACGCTCAATACCTGTCTGCTGGCGCTGGTGGTATCGCTGGCCTGTCTGGCAATCGGGCTGTTGGTTGGGCTGTTTCCGCGTCTGCTCACCGGCCCCATTGAAGTCACTAACGCCCTGCCGCCAGTGATTGCCGGGCTGCTGGTTGCTGCGGTAAACGGCCCGACGGCAACGGGTGCGGCGATTGCCGTCATTGCCGTCAGTTGGGCACCGCTTGCAGCCCACACGGCGGCACTGGTGGCTGAAATCAATGCGCGCCCTTATATTCGCATGCTGCCGATTCTCGGCGTCGGCCCGATACGGCGCAGCCTGTTCTATATTCTGCCCGCGCTGATTGGCCCGCTTTTCCGTCACGCGATGCTAAAACTACCAGGCATCGCGCTGGCGCTGGCATCGCTCGGCTTTTTAGGTCTGGGCGCCTCCCCGCCGACACCGGAATGGGGACGCGTGCTGGCAGAAGGGATGCCGTATATCGAACGTGCCTTCTGGGGCGTGCTGGCACCGGCAGCCGCACTCGGCGTGCTGTCGATACTGGCCGTGAGCGCGGCGAACCTCTCCGGTCGCCACAAGCACTAATCTATCGAGGGAGACCGCCTAAGCGCTGGCTTATCTTCACGCTTACCGCTCCGCCAGATTTCACGATGGCGGGACTGTGCATGTTCAGTTACGCTGTGAGCTAACTTCTGCCTAAGTACAGAATTTAAAGGAGAGAATATGCATAACAGCGGATCCCACGTCAGTCTTACCGTCACGCAGACTCTGGATAAACTGGAAGCACTGTATGATGACGCCGTCTCAGCGCTGCGCGACGCCATCGGGGACTTCATCAATGATGGCACCCTGCCCGATGCCAACGCGCGCGCGGCGGGATTATTTTCCTACCCGGCCTTGCGCGTCAGTTGGAGCGGCAATTCGACCGGCCATCCCCGCCATCGCGCCTATGGGCGTTTTACCCATCCCGGCAGCTACTCCACCACCGTGACCCGTCCGGCATTCCTGCGTGCTTATTTGGCAGAACAGTTGGCGCTGCTGGAGGGGGATTATGATGTCACCATTGAGGTCAGCCCGTCTCAGCAGGAAATCCCGTTCCCCTACGTACTCGACGGTTCCGACCTGATTCTTGACCGTTCCATGAGCGCCGGCATCGCCAAGCATTTCCCCACCACGGAACTGTCACAGATTGGGGACGAGACGGCAGATGGTCTGTTCCACGCGACTACCACGTCGCCGCTGTCGCACTTCGACGCGCTGCGCACCGATTTCTCACTGGCACGCCTTCGCCACTATACCGGCACGCCGGTGGAACATATTCAGCCATTCATCCTTTTCACCAACTACACGCGCTATGTCGATGAGTTTGTGCGCTGGGCGTGTGCGCAGATTGCCGATCCCAATAGCCCGTATGAGGCGCTATCCTGCGCAGGCGGCATCTACATCACGGCCGACACGCCTAACCCCGAGCAAACGGTGTCCGATCTGGCATGGAAGAACCACCAGATGCCCGCCTATCATCTGATTCCTCGTCAGGGGAAAGGGATTACGATGGTCAATATTGGTGTCGGGCCATCCAATGCCAAAACCATCTGCGATCACCTCGCCGTCATGCGTCCACATGCCTGGCTGATGATCGGCCACTGCGGTGGCCTGCGCGAAAGCCAGTCCATCGGCGATTATGTGCTGGCGCACGCTTACCTGCGTGACGATCACGTACTGGACGCGGTGTTACCGCCTGACATCCCGATTCCCAGCATCGCTGAAGTGCAGCGCGCGCTGTACGACGCCACCAAGATGGTCAGCGGCATGCCGGGAGAAGAGGTTAAACAGCGCCTGCGTACCGGCACGGTGGTGACCACCGATGACCGCAACTGGGAATTACGCTACGCAGCCTCCGCCCTGCGCTTTAACCTCAGCCGAGCCGTCGCAGTAGATATGGAAAGTGCAACAATTGCCGCCCAGGGTTATCGCTTCCGTGTCCCTTACGGCACGCTGCTATGCGTGTCGGATAAGCCGCTGCACGGTGAAATCAAACTGCCGGGACAGGCAAACCGTTTCTATGAAGGGGCGATTTCGGAGCATTTGCAGATTGGCATCTGCGCCATCGATCTGCTGCGGGCGGAAAGCGACAAGCTGCACTCACGCAAACTACGCACCTTTAACGAACCGCCGTTCCGCTAACTATCTTATTCCAGCGGCTACATTCCGTAGCCGCTGGCACCATCCACAGCATTATTGTGTTAATTAATTTCAGGATGCTGTTCAGTCAGCCGTTTCCTTTTCTTCTCCAGCTCAGCAATTTGTTCATCAATCTCTTCTATTTTCTGTTCAATATTGTCGTACTGTTCCTGCAGCAGCTCTTTGGCTTCCGTCCGATCCGACGCCGCTGGCGTTGCGCCTTTCAGCGGCTGGTTAGCCGTTTCACGCATCGACATCCCGGTAATTAAGCCGATCAGACCAATCACCATCAGGTAATACGCCGGCATATATAAGTTACCGGTAGACTCCACCAGCCACGCCGCCGCCGTTGGCGTAAAGCCCGCAACCAGTACGGAAACGTTAAATGACGTCGCCAGCGCGCTATAACGAATGTGCGTGGGGAACAGTGCGGGGAGCGTTGACGCCATCACCCCCGTGAAGGAATTCAGCAGTACGGCCAGCATCAGCAATCCGCAGAAGATCAGCCCAATCACATCGCTGTTAATCAAGATAAAGCTGGGCACCGATAGCAACAGCAGCCCAATACTGCCGCAAATAATAAACGGTTTACGTCCGTAACGGTCGCTCATTAGCCCCATCACTGGCTGCACAAACAGCATCCCGATCATGACGGCGATAATAATCATCACCCCATGATCTTCCGAGTAATTCAGGCTGTGTGAAAGGTAACTCGGCATATAGGTCAGCAGCATGTAATAGGTGACATTGGTGGTAATCACCATCCCGATACAGATCAACAAACCTTTCCATTGTTTGGTCACAATTTCACGCAGGGAGATCTTCGGCGGGGATTGGATGCTGTCTTTTGATTCTTTATCAATCTTGTCAACGTGCTGTTGGAACGTCGGCGTTTCTTCCAGCGCATGGCGCAAGTAAATTCCAATTAATCCAAGCGGCGCGGCAATAAAGAACGGAATACGCCATCCCCAGTCCAGAAAGCTTTCTTCTCCCACGATGGAAGAAATGAGCACCACGACACCTGCCCCCATTACGAACCCGGCAATAGAGCCGAAATCCAGCCAGCTCCCTAAAAACCCGCGACGTCTGTCCGGGGAATATTCGGCAACAAAAATCGCCGCGCCGGTATATTCTCCGCCGACGGAGAATCCCTGCGCCAGTTTCGCCAACAGCAGTAATATCGGTGCCCAGATACCGATCGATTCATAAGAAGGAATCAAACCGATACAGAATGTGCTCACCGACATGATAATAATAGTGATCGACAAGACTTTCTGGCGGCCAAATTTATCCCCCATCGCCCCAAAGAATAGCCCGCCGAGTGGCCGCACCAAAAAGGGAACCGAGAACGTTGCCAACGCGGCAATCATTTGTACGCCGGGGTCAGCGCCGGGGAAAAAGACCTGTCCAAGTGCATACGCCACAAAACCATATACGCCAAAATCAAACCATTCCATCGCATTACCCAATGCGGCAGCGGTAATGGCTTTTTTAAGTCGGGCATTATCAATAATGGTAATGTCCTGAATTTTCATCGGTTCGACTTTTTTCTTTTTTAATCTCATCCTTTTTTCCTTTGCTTAAAAAGCGACCCTTTATTAAAAATAAAATGCTCTCTTTTATGCACAGGGAACCACCCGACTGCGCGCTGAAAAATGAACAGTTTATTGGCCGCAATATTCATTACACGTTGATACTGCTGGATGAAGTATAGAAGAATTTGGACAAAAGCTCGGATTCAGGCACCGCATGCGGAAATAACGCACAGGAATATAATCAAAGGAAAATAACGGTAAATAGTTATGACAACATCATCACATTAATGTCAGTGGGGTATTTTTACTTACGTGAAGCCATCATTTTCGGGTTGCGGTTAAAATAGCGCGTAAATGCCAGACTGAAATTAGCCGGGTGTCGATAGCCAACTTGCCAGGCCGTCTGTGCCACCTGAAATCCCTGTTCCAGAAGCTGATGCGCCCGCTCCATCCTCATCCGCAATAGCATCTGCCCCGGCGTGGTTGCAAAGCTGCGATGGAACCCACGTTTGAGTCTGGATTCACTCATCCCCGCCTGAGTCGCAATGCAGGCCAGTGTCAGCGGTTCAGCCAGATGCTCACGCATCCAACAGCATACCTGCTCCAATTGCTGCCGTTCCTGTGGATGAATGGCACAGTGCCGCGCCTCCGGTTGCAGAAGGTGCCGATACTGCGACAACAGGCTTAAGGCGTGGATATGGCGATTCAGCGGATCGGCGTCGCCACACAGCGCATTGACATGAACCTGACTGGCCGAAGAAATAGAGGTAAATGCGCGCTGCTGCACCCCATCACTACAGAACCACTGTTCCGCACAGTCCGCGCCAAAATAACGATCCGCCGCCGTTTTCCCCACCAGCAGTCGTAGCTGATCAACCGATTGCTGCGCCTGATAATGACGCTCGCCCACACTGGCGGCACCAAACGTCGTGATGGTGACATGCTGCTGACGAAACCAGACCTGCAAACCACTGCTATCGCAATAGGCAGATTCCCCTGCCAGCGCAAACGTCATGACGAGCATCGGTTGCGAATGCGGGTTCTGCCTTTCTTCCACCAAATCGCGGCACGGGCGATATTGCGAACGAGCCAGCAACAGATCCGTGTCGATACCGCTGAAATCCGACCAGCATTCGCCGATAACGCCCGGCAATGTTCGACGCGAATCAGAACGATTCACCTCACCCACACAACATCGATCGCCTGATGATAGTCCCTCTCGCCCCTGCTGCTGCCTTTGCGCCATCTTCCCCCCGCCGTTTCGCATATGAAAAACGCCGCCTCGCATAACAATGAACATAATAACTATTCTCATTTATAGATAGCATATTCCCTATCGACTGACCATCAATGAGACAGACCACTTATGAATCCATTAGAGACATTATGGCGGCTTGCCGCAAGCAGCGTGCAAGCCGATGCTTTACATTTGGCGCTGGAGCAGCAGATTTTTGACCGACTGGAGGCGATCACCACGCCGGAACAGTTGGCGGCAGAATTGGGCTGGCAGCCAGAGAAAGCCGGTTTTCTGCTTGAGATTCTGTGGAGTATGCAATTTTTGACGCGCCATCACGACGGCTATCGCACCGCCCCAGCCTGCGCCGCCGTACTCTGCCGCAGCCGTTCGCGGTTTCTGGGCGATGCCTGGCGCTTTCGCCTCACTAGCCTCCGCCAGTTTGGTCAGGGGCTTGGTGACGGCATGCGTCAGCCGCTGCCAGCACAGTTAAGCGAGTTACCACGTGACGCAGCATGGGCTAATGCGGCAGAGCAACAGATCGCTCAGGAGCAACGTTCGATAACGGCAGACCTTGCCGATAATCTGCTCTCCAGCCTGCCAGATTTCCCACACATCAGACACGTTCTCGATCTGGGCGGTGGCCCCGGTTGGGTGGCGATTACGCTGGCGCTGCGCCACGCGCAGATCTCCGGCACGGTCTATGACCTGCCGCAAACCGCCGCCGTGGCGCAGCGCAATATCGATGCCGCCGGATTGTCAACAAGGCTGTCGGCACACAGCGGCGCGTTTCCTGCCGAAAAATACGATCTGATTTGGAGTTCTTCTTTCCTGCATTTTGTCGAGGATATTCCCACCATGCTGGTTACGCTCCACAACGCACTAACGTCAGAAGGCACACTGGTGCTGGCACAAGCAGAAATCGCGGAAGAAGCCGATGCCGCCGCACCGGTTCTGCCGTTCTATCTGCCGATGCAAATGAGCGGACGCCACGTCACGCGAGAAGGTCAACTGACGCAGTGGCTACTGTCTGCTGGTTTTACCTCTGTCGAAACCCGACGCCATCAGGCATTTCCCATGGCGCCGTTAAATGTGTTGATCGCCCGTAAAAGTCACTAAGTCGTCTCGAAAAAAGTCGTGTCGGAAACCGGATAGAAAAAGCCAGTCAGTGAGGGCTGACTGGCTTTCGGGATGAACCTAATAGGAGGGTGCTGCGTGTTTCCGTCTCGTTTTTCACTCTACCGCATATTCCTTCATTTTATTTTCATCAGGCATCGTACCACTGAGCTTTTTGAGCACGTCCTTCGCTTCCTTCAATACACGGGCACATTGCTCGCGCGTGATGGTAAGCGGTGGCTCTATCCTGACCGATTTGGCATTGTTTAACGTCCCCGCGACCAGAACATTACGCTGGAACAGTTCCTTCGCGAAAGCATACCCGATCTCGTTTTTCCTGAACTCGATAGCCTGCAACAGCCCCATTCCTCGCGCCTCGATAATCAATTGAGGATACTCGGCCGCCAACTGCTGTAAGCCCCGTAACAAAAACTCCCCTTGTATCGCCGCCTGTTCCGGCAGATTTTTCGTCAGCAACTCATTGACGGTCGCCAGCGCCGCCGCGCAGGCTAGCGGGTTACCGCCGAACGTGGTGGTATGCAGGAACGGGTTTTCAAACAGCACGGAGAATACCTCCTCCGTCGCCACCGTGGCGCCAATCGGCATCACGCCACCGCCCAGCGCTTTCGCCAGACACAAAATGTCGGGCTGCACGCCGT
Organism: Pectobacterium colocasium; assembly: GCF_020181655.1. NCBI lineage: Bacteria > Pseudomonadati > Pseudomonadota > Gammaproteobacteria > Enterobacterales > Pectobacteriaceae > Pectobacterium > Pectobacterium colocasium. The sequence continues at coordinate 1,711,727 of NZ_CP084032.1, read as the reverse complement.
AGTGTTCACAGGCGAACATCTTGCCCGTACGTCCCATGCCAGTTTGTACCTCATCCAGAATCAGCAATGCCCCAACCTCATCGCACAATGCTCTGACCGCAGGAAAGTAATTTTCCGGTGGCACAATCACGCCGCCTTCTCCCTGAATGGGTTCAAGAATGATGGCAGCAACGTCATCGCCGGTCTTCTGGCATTGCTGAACCTTCTTACGCATGGCGCTGATATCGCCAAAAGGAACATGATGAAAACCGGGTAACAGCGGCATGAAAGGACGACGAAACGCAGGCTTGGCGGTGGCGGAAAGTGCCCCTAGCGACTTCCCGTGAAACGCGCCAGTCGCGGCGATAAAGGTATATTTGCCGCGCGGCGACTGATACGCTTTCGCCAGCTTCAACGCCGCTTCAACCGATTCCGTTCCGCTATTGCAGAAGAAGCTGTATTTCAGGTTACCCGGCGTCAGCGCCGCCAGGGTTTTTGCCAACAGCCCCCGCAGCGGATCGAGCAACTCCTGGCTGTGCAACGGTTGTCTGGCGAGCTGGCGTTCAACGGCGGCAATAACGTTAGGGTTGCGATGCCCGACGTTAAAAATGCCGTAACCGCCGAGGCAGTCCAGATATTCATTCCCTTGGGTATCAATCAGCGTATTTGGGCCACTGGCGCGCCATTCGACTGCGCCGTAATCGCCGCCGGTAGTGACAGATTTTCTGTACTCCAGAAAACCTGGGTTGACGTATTCACGGAAACAACTCAAAACTTCTCGATTCAGTGCCGCCATATCATCGTGGGATAGCGTGTCACTATGAATCCAATGCAGTGCCTGCTGAGTACACTCTAGCGGGGTAAGGTGGGCGTTTGAGCTGGACAAAATGCGCTCCTTGAAAACGGACATCACGTGATGCCAATTTAATTAATGCACATAACACGCCAGTCGCCCGCTCCAAATCATAATAAAATACAAAAACGCGATCTAAACCAAAAAATCAGCATATAGTTTGAACTAATTTCTAATATTCAAAATTAATAACCAGTCAGAAGAGTGAATATCAGAGTGAAAGTGAGTGAAAAATCTCATGATGCCCCGCGCGTGCCCAGCGTGCCCTCTTTTGGGGCACGCCGAGGCTGGACAAACTCGCTATTTCAGCACCTGACGTCTTTTTCAAGACAAGCGGCTCCTGAGATGGAGTGCGTCATCTCAGTGACGGATCATGATATGGCGCACGATGGTGTAATCCTCCAGACCGTACATCGACATATCCTTGCCATAGCCCGACAACTTTTGCCCGCCGTGTGGCATTTCACTGACCAGCATGAAGTGGGTATTCACCCAGGTGCAGCCGTACTGTAGACAGGCGGCCAGACGGTGCGCCCGGCCAATATCACGCGTCCAGACTGACGAGGCCAACCCGTAGTGCGAGGCGTTCGCCCAACCAATGACCTGCGCTTCATCGTCGAACGGCGTAATCGAGATCACCGGGCCAAACACCTCTTTCTGTACGATTTCATCGTCCTGTTTCGCCCCCGCCAGTACCGTAGGTTGGAAGTAGAATCCCTGCCCTTTCACACGTTCGCCACCGGTCACTACCGTGATGTGTGGCAGCGCTTTGGCACGTTCAACAAAGCCGATAACGCGCTCAAGCTGCGGCTCGGTGATCAACGGCCCCAGCTCAGTGCTTTCATCATGCGGATCGCCCATTTTCAGCGTCGCTACCGCTTTACCTAATGCCTCCACAACCTCATCGTAGACTGCGCGCTGTACATACAACCGGCAGGCCGCGGTACAGTCTTGCCCCGCATTGTAGAAACCGAAGCTGCGGATTCCGTCAACGACCTGATCGATATTCGCATCGTCAAAGACAATCACTGGCGCTTTGCCGCCCAGCTCCATATGCGTTCGTTTTACGCTCGCGGCGGTATGCGACAGAATATGCGCACCGGTCGCAATTGAACCGGTCAGCGACACCATATTCACTTTCTCATGTCCTGTCAGCGCATCGCCGATATCCGCCCCGCGCCCAAACACGATATTCACCACGCCCGCAGGCAGGATCTCCGCCAGCAGATGGGCCAGATAGAAGGTAGTCAGTGGAGTTTGCTCCGCCGGTTTCAACACCACGCAGTTTCCTGCCGCCAGCGCGGGAGCCAGCTTCCACGACGCCATCATCAGCGGGTAGTTCCACGGGGCGATGGAGGCGACAACACCAACCGGATCGCGCCGGATCATGGAAGTATGTCCTTCGAGATACTCTCCCGCCGCCGAACCGCTCAGGCAGCGCGCCGCACCGGCAAAAAAACGAAACACATCGGCGACCGCGGGCACTTCATCATTCAGCGCCGCATGATAGGGTTTACCGCAGTTTAGCGATTCAAGTTTGGCAAATTCCTCAGCGTGTTCTTCAATGGCATCGGCAATCTGTAGCAGCAGCGTCGCACGCGTTTTCGGCGTAGTCTGTCCCCAGTGTGCAAAGGCGGACTCTGCGGCCAGAACCGCTGCATCAACCTGGTGCAGATCGGCCTGCGCAATGGCGGCAATTTGCTCTCCCGTCGCGGGATTGAATACTGGCAACGCTTCACCTTTCCCTGCTACCAGCTTGCCTTCTATCAGTAATTTGTTGTACATACATTTTCCTTACAGAGAGAAAATCGTCGTGTTTTTCACCACTATCTGCAAAATGTCTGTGCAAAAAACCTGCCACCTTATGTTTGATAGCCCATCGCTTCCCTGACAGGCGATATCCTGCTAAGGCCTATTGTCAGACGCTTTCTTCGTCTGCGTAGCAGCCTGTCGGGCCTCCTCCGCCAGCGCCTCAATTTCCTCTTCCGTCAGTTGATCTGACGCCTCATGCACTTTTGCCAGCCCTTCGCTGACCGTCACGTCTTTAGGATCGTCCTTCGTCGCCATCGTCATTCCTCTTAATCGAATAATACGTCAACAAAGATAAGTGTAGTCGACGGCGAAAATCCGCCAATCTGAAGAAGATTTAACTCTGCTTTCCGGTTCTCCATATGTGATAATAATTATCAATTACATTAAATTTATTATTCAGGGCCTTACCCCGTCGACGGACAGTGCTGTGCATTGCTATGGATAGCGCCGTGGCAAGGGAAAAGGGGTTCTGTTGCAGCAAAGGCGGCGGGAAGGTCACCTGACGGGGCGTTGGCATGTCAGAGTCTGAACTCAGAATGCTGTTCAACCACTATGCAGAACGGTTAGAACGCTATCTCAATCATAAACTGCGTGACCCTCAGGCAGCGGCAGATCTGGTGCAAGAGAGTTTTTTACGGTTGGCGCAAAGGCTGGAACAGCAGGATAATGTAGACGATAAAAAAGCGTATCTCTATAAGACAGCAAATAACTTGCTGCTCGACCATGTCCGTCACCAGCAACGCTGGCAGATGGCGACGTCTGTTGACGACGTGGAAGCGACGCTGGAATACCTGCCGGATGTTGCACCCCAGCTCGATCAAACGGCCATCGCTCAACAGGAGCTGGAACGTCTGGCGAACGTACTGGCAACGCTGCCAGAGCGCACGCAGCTGATATTTCATCTGCACCGGTTTGAACACATGACGCAGGCGCAAATTGCTGAGCAGTTGGAGGTTTCTCTCAGCACGGTTGAGAAACACCTTGCCATGACGCTGCATGCGATGATGACGAGCCGCTCCTCGTGAAAGCGATCATTATCATGAAAAGCATCGACCACCATGAAATAATCACAAATTATTTACGGGTTTATTGCCGTCAGACGTCTACCTATTTAGAGACCCTACACACTCCAGGCCTACAACATGAACGATTATCCCCCTGAAATCCATCAGCAGGCAGCACGCTGGGCCATACGTTTGGCCGAAGCGCCGCTGGACGATGAACAGGAACTGACCTTCCAGCACTGGCTGGCACAGGATCTGCGCCATCGCCACGCGTTGGAACAGGCTGGGAGGCTTTGGCATGGGCTCGGGTCGCTCAGCGCCGAGCAGCAGCAAGTGCTGCAACGACAACCACCGGCAACATTGCCCAGCCGACGCGTCAATCGCGCGACACAGTGGAAAATAGCCGCGTTATTGCTGCTGGGTTTCAGTATCGGCACAACATGGCTTTCCGACGGCATCCTCATGCTGCGCTCGGATTATCGTGCCGACCATCAGGTTAAACAGGTTACGCTACCGGATGGTAGTCAGGTCGATATGGATGCGGGTAGCGCCATTGCGCTCGCTTATACACCACAAGAGCGGCGCGTTACGCTGCTGCAAGGCTCCGCCTGGTTCACCGTCGCCCCAACAAACACACAGGAACAGCGGCCTTTTCTGGTTGATGCTGCCTCAGGCACCACACAGGCGCTGGGCACGCAGTTCATCGTGCAACATTCATCACAGACAACAACCGTTGGCGTGGTGGAACACAGCGTGCAGGTCACGGCAAGCGGAGAAACACTGCAGCTTGATGAGCAGCAGGCGGCACGCTATACCGAACAGGGGATGATGCGACTCCCCGGCTGGAATAGCCGCGAGCGCGGCGACTGGCGACGTGGCCTGCTGATCTTTGATCAACAGCCGTTAGCCATCGTGATCGCCCGTATCAATCAGTATCGAACGGGTACGATCGTCATTCCCAATTCAACACTGCGCCAGCGTCAGGTCAGCGGCATTTTTTCACTGAACGAGCTGGATGGCGCGTTGCAAACCATCACCAGCGAACTGGGCGCCAAAACCGTTTCACTCCCCGGCGTTACCGTGCTGTACTGATTAAAGAATTCAATGAATGAAAGAAACTCGAGAAGCCATCAACAGCGATAGCACTAAATATGGGATTACTATTGATTATCGTAAATTCGATGATGTCCCCTGATAGCAGGGTATCAGTTGATAGCTGCCGGGCTTCATATTTGCCAAGGATCTGCGGACGAACATGCAATCTTGGTGTATTAATCAATGGAACAGGTCAACAATGAATGTTGATACTGACGCCCACTCCAAAAATCTTTATTCTTGCGTTGTTTATTAATGTGAAGGAATAAATAGAATTACCTGCTACTGAATACTGATAAGCAACTCATCCGCTGATTTATCAATGAGCCGCTTTGCATACTCTTCTTGGATCAGCAAATTTTCTGCTATCTGATAATATTTTTCTTTATTAGATTGTATATGTCGCAAAGAACAAATTAGCGTTTTTAACACAGTAGAGCCATAGTGTTCTTCAGCCTTACTAAGTGCGCGTTCAGGTATACTACCCCATTCGTCATACATCGCAATAATATCAAAGACATCCTTGCATTGACCCACTAAGCACCTATCCGCATTTGCGAGCAATTTTGTATAAAAACAAGTTTCTCTATCTATACAAGGAATGGGAAAAATATTACGGTCATCTGCAACTAACTCATAGTTGTCAAAGCTAACAATCTCAAGTTTAACTTTTGTATCTTGTTCATCGATAAACGTTCTAACCGCGTATCGGTCAAAAGTTATCTCTCTTGCATAACTGAATTCTTTTTTTACAAGCAACCCAAGAGACCCCGATGTAACTTGCTCCCTTACAGCTCGATATGAGTCCTTATTTGGGCATAAAAAATCAACATCAATGGATTCTCTGTACTCATTAATCTCAAGAGCAATCCGAGTGCCGCCACCAAAGAAAATCGAATTTGCAATAAAAAAATCGGTGTTGAAATTATCCAACACCGATCTGATTATCTTATGATGAGATATCTTATATTCAGTCACGCGATATTCACCCTCATGCAGCCATGAAAAGACCGTTACCATATAGTTCAGTAAGCTTTTCAATAAGAAGACGTTCGTTCTGGCCTATACGATTCTTATCGACAAATCTCCAACGCTCTTCATACATACGAAAAGCCAAATCAGCCGGAATTCTCTGAGTGTGGTAATCCCAAAGCACCCTATCCAATTCCGGATACTCGCTTCGAATAATTTCACCCATACAACCACCTGACTCAAAGTCGCATATAACACAATATACATGCAATTAGTATAGCGATTAATCATTTTTGGGCAAGTTCTACTTACATCGGTAGTCCCACCCTTGCCACGCCGCTCAGGCGTGGCGCTCTCTCATAAACGCCCTTTACGTTCACAAGGCCGCAACGCGCCGTAGAAAAAAATTTAAATATTTTTTTACGGGTTCTGTCTTCTCAGCCGTCTTCATATTTAGGTAATGATTTTTATTATCATTTTCATTAAGAAAAGAAAGGTTAATTATCCCTTTGTTTATTAATGCTTATTGGTAATTTAACGAATGGCAGACCAGGCGAAAAATGTTTAAAAAAGCACAACAGCAAGACAGCCGCTTGTTACAACTTAACCCACTTTCTCTTACCGTCGGCATCGCGCTTTCGCTGCCTGGTACATTCCATTCTGTGCAAGCAGAGACCCACACTGCCAACGTTCAGGAAGCAACCCGCCAAAGTGCCACCTTTTCCATCAGCACACAACCGTTGAGCAGCGCGTTGCTCCGCTTTGCGGAACAGGCTGGGCTACAGGTCTTTTTTGCCGACGTCAAACTGGAAAATATGCAGGCCACTGCGCTTCAAGGGCGTTTCGCACCCGAGCAAGGGCTGCGCCAGTTGATCGGTGCTAACCCGATCGATTTCCAAATCGGCAGCAATGGCGTCATTACTCTGCGCCCTCGTTCAGTCAACGTCGATACGGTAAAAATAGATGACGTGATGACGGTACGGGCGTTTACCGTCGCTAATCCGGGTGACTGGATCTACGAACAACCGCGCGCCATCAGCGTCATCTCACGCGAGCAGATGGACAACCGCCCAGCCCGCCACGCTGCCGATATGCTGGAGCAGTCCGCTGGCGTTTACTCCAGCGTGAGCCAGCAGGATCCTTCGCTGTCGGTCAATATCCGAGGAATACAGGACTTTGGTCGCGTGAATATGAACATCGACGGCGTGCGGCAGAATTTTCAAAAAACTGGCTACGGCCAGCGTAATGGACAGATGTATATCGACTCGGAGCTGCTCTCCGGTGCCACCATTGAGAAAGGGGCGACCAACGTAATGGGCAGCGCGGGTACGCTGGGCGGCGTCGCCACGTTTAACACCGTCAATGCCCACGATTTCCTGGCACCGGGTAAAGAACTGGGTGGAAAACTGCACGCCAGCACTGGCGATAATGGCACGCATTTTATCGGCAGTGGGGTTCTCGCGTTGGGTAACGAAAGCGGCGACATCCTGGTCGGTGCCAGCGAGCGTCATCTGGGCGACTACTGGCCGGGCAATGACGGTAACCTCGGGAATATTCGTATTCCCGGTAATTCAACTCATTATGAAGAATGGGCCAATAATTTAAAGCATCAGAAAGTCACCAATGCGGCCTACACCATGCGCTCACGGCTGGCGAAAATCGGCTGGAATCTGCCCGCTAACCAGCGCTTCCAGCTCAGCTATATGCAAACGCAAACCTCTTCTGAAAATGCCGGGACGCTATCCAATCTCTCGAATACCGAACTGGGCTGGCGAGCCAGCGGACATAGCGAGATTATGGCGCGCAGTACCGCGCTGGATTACAGTCTGAAGCCAGACAACCAGCGCTGGCTGGATTTTAAGGCCAAGATTTATTACGCCGATACCAATAACGACACCAATAACTATGCCCTCTCTAATACCAGCGCGTATCACGAAAGCACGCGGTTACGGACTTACGGCGCGCAGGCGCAAAACACCTCAACGCTGTGGCAGTTGGGCGCGCACGATCTGAAAGCCGACTACGGGCTGGATTTCTATTACGACAAGATCACCACGGACAGCACCAATAGCACAGCCAGTAACGCCACTCCGGAAGGAAACCGTGCAATGGCCAGTCTGTTCGCGAATCTGAATTACGCGTACGACGAATGGATAACGCTGCAAGGCGGCCTGCGTTACGATCGCTACCGGTTACGCGGCACCACCAGCATCAGCTATCGGGAAATCCCCTATACCGTCACCAATCCCTGTACGGCACGATCGATCGCACTCTGCCCGGCGTTCGTCACTACCACACAGGATTGGAATATCGATGACGAGCACGGCAAGCTTTCCCCAACGCTGTTTGCTGGCGTTCGTCCCGGCGTTGAATGGCTACAGCTGTTCACCAGCTACGGGCTGTCCTGGCGTCCGCCGTCAGTCAGCGAAACCTTTGCCAACGGCACCTACAGCGCAGGTAACTATTACCTGTACCCGAACCCCAATCTCAAACCGGAACGCTCCCGCGCCTGGGAGGTCGGGTTCAATATTCAGCAACCTGACTTGCTGCTGGATGGCGACAGGCTGGTGACTAAAGTGTCCTATTTCGACACCCGGATAAACAACTACATCAGCCTGAACGGTGCCCGCACAAAACCAGGCTACAACGGCTACTCCCTTAGCAACTCCGTATTCCAGAACAATCTGGCAAAGAGCCGTTTCCGCGGCATGGAGTACCAGTTGAATTACGACGCGGGCTTCTTGTATGTCGATGCCACTTATACCCACATGATCGGCAATAACGATTTCTGTGCGCCGATGGCCTGGATGGGTGGCGTCACAACCGTCGGCGGTTCCAGAGGCAACTACTACTCCACGCCAGTCGATACCACAGCCAGTGATTTCACTTGTCAGAAAACGCTGTTATTCAGCAACGCCGCCTATCTGCCGGGCGACCGCGGTTCCGTTACGCTGGGCACCCGCGTCTTCGATCGCAAACTGGATATGGGTGTGACGATGCGTTTTGCGCCCGGCTATCAGGACGCTGCCGCCCCGGCCAACTCCGCCTATTTAGCCGACTGGCCCAAATATGAAGTGTACGACCTGTACGCCAGCTATCGTCTGACCAACAGCCTGACGCTGCGCGGTTCTGTCGAGAATATCGCTAACCGTACTTACATCGTGAGCTATGGCGAATCACTGGGTTACACGCCAAGCCGAGGGAGAACGGTGCAGGCTGGCGTGGAATACCGATTCTGATTTCTTTGTTTCCCTATGCGGGAGGCAGGAAAACAAAGGGGATGGGATGGCTCATCCTCTTTCATGACAGACACGGATGACCGTGCCTGTAGATCGTTAGTTAATGAGGAATCTATTATGAGTTTTGCAATTACCTACGATGCCTACTATGCCAATTACAGTATTGCCAGCTATCTGACTGAATGGTCGGCAGCGTTTGGTGACGTTAATCATACCGCGGGTAACACTCAAGTCGGTGGCAATAATACCGGGGGCTTTTACGGCGGCGATACCTTTATAGACGGTACTCAATATGCGATCACGAGTACGCAGAACGATTTCTCCGCGCTCATTGTCGGCGGCGATCTGACCTATAGCCTCTTCTCCCCTCCCGCTCACACCCTGTACGGCGATCTGGATACCCTGTCATTCGGTAACGTCCTGCAAGGCGGCACCACGGCGGGCACCGCATATTCACTTGCTGAGCCGGAAGTGACCTTCAGCGGACTGGCTCTCTCTACCGATATCGCCAACCTGACGGTTAGCGATCGCGGTGTGGTGCATGACGTGATTTACGGCCTGATGAGCGGTCAGGTTCAGCCACTACTGGACGCGCTGACCAATGCGGGTATCGACATCAATGCGAGCCTGGATAGCCTGAGCTTCGCGACAGCAACGTCCGATGCCGCACTTTCTGCGGATACCGTGGTTGACGTCGTTGGCGTCGCCGAAACGACCGATCTGCTGGCGGCATAAGAAAACGGCTAAAAGATGACGCTTTTAGCCGTTTGAGTGAACACCGTCGCGGTACGGAGAGAGTAGAGATGCCCTGAATATTTCGCGTTACACGGATGCAGCGTGAAGTATAACGGGCACGGCACCGCGGCGGTCTATTGAGTGTAATAACCATTAGCAAACCGCGTCAATAGCGGTACGGCTAACCGTTTTCCCCCTCTTCCACCTTGTGGGTACACCACGGTGAGAACGATGGCTCTTTATTGAAGAAGGAACCTCCCATGCCCGCATCCCATCCGGCTTCATCAGGCAGGGAAATTATCGACGCGCTGGCCGCCTACCGTCAGGGATTTTGGGGAATTGGCCTGTTCAGCGCCGTTATCAATCTGCTGATGCTGGCACCAGCGATTTATATGCTTCAGGTTTATGATCGCGTATTACCTTCCAGCAGCACCATGACGTTGGCCATGCTGACGATCATTATGCTGGGCCTGTTCCTACTGATGGGATTACTGGAATGGATACGCAGCGCCGTGGTGATCCGCCTCGGTACGCAGATGGACATGCGGCTGAATCAGCGCATCTACAATGCAGCGTTTGAAAGCAATCTCAGGAACGGCACGGCGGGTGCCGGACAAGCCTTAAACAATCTCACCGCCCTGCGCCAGTTCGCCACCGGAAATGCGCTGTTCGCTTTCTTTGATGCGCCGTGGTTTCCCGTTTATCTGCTGGTGATCTTCTTACTTCACCCCTGGCTGGGCGTGATGGCGCTGGCGGGGGCGATCATACTGATTGTGCTGGCCTGGCTGAATCAAAAGCTCACTCGCGAACCACTCGCCTTAGCCGCACAAAACACCGTTCAGGCGACGCAACAGGCTAACGCTAACCTACGCAACGCCGATGCTATCGAAGCCATGGGCATGCTCCCCGCCATGCGAGAACGCTGGCTGACGCAGCATAAAGCGTTCCTCTATTATCAGAACGTAGCCAGCGAAAAAAGCGCCAATATTACCTCGCTGACGAAAAGTACCCGACTGGCGCTTCAATCGCTGATGCTGGGACTGGGCGCGCTGCTGGCCGTCAACGGGGATATCACGCCAGGCATGATGATCGCCGGATCCATTCTGGTGAGCCGCGTGCTCAGTCCGATCGATCAGATCATTGGCGTCTGGAAACAGTGGATGCAGGCGCGTCTTGCCTGGCAACGGGTCAATCTCCTGCTCGATACGCACCCGGCGCGTGCCGCTGGCATGGCGCTGCCAGCACCAGAAGGTAAACTTCAGGTGGAACAGCTCAGCGCGAACGCGCCCAACACGCGTACCCCCATACTCGCCAATATCACGTTTGAACTGGCTCCCGGCGATGTGCTCGGCGTGCTGGGTCCTTCTGGTTCAGGTAAATCCACCCTCGCCCGTCTGCTGGTTGCCGCCATGCCCGCTCTCGGCGGCAAAGTCAGGCTGGACGGCGCAGATATGCACCAGTGGGACAAAGGTGATTTAGGTCGCTTCATCGGCTATCTGCCGCAGGATGTGCAGCTCTTCAGCGGGACGATTGCCGAAAACATCGCGCGTTTCACTCAGCCGGATGCAGAGAAGATCGTTGCCGCTGCCATCACAGCAGGCGTGCACGAGATGATTCTGCGACTGCCGCAAGGCTACGATACACCACTGGGCGAAGGCGGTGCCGGGCTGTCCGGTGGACAGAAGCAGCGGGTTGCCCTCGCCAGAGCCATTTACAACCAGCCACGCCTGATTGTGATGGACGAACCCAATGCCAGCCTGGACGACGACGGCGAGAAAGCCTTATTGGCCGCAATTGCCGCCCAACAGGAGGCCAAAAGCACGCAGGTGCTGATCACACATAAGCCCGCCCTACTATCCTGCGCCACTAAGCTGTTAGTCCTGCGCGCCGGGCAGATTCAGTATTTCGGCGCAACGGAACAGGTACTGAAAGAGCTACAGCGCGCCAAGCCCGCCAATGCTTCTCTGACCAAACCGATGACGAAACCCACCAGCCCTAAACCTACATCGGTTAATACCGCTGACGCCGCAAATGCCTTTGCTCCAAAAGAGCCCGGTTCCGCCGGATTGAGCATGGTGTACAGCGCGCCGACGCCGCGTCGTGCCGCACCGGATAAATGAGGCTTAGCGCATTGATAACAAACGCCTGCCGTCAGAAAAGCATCATGGAAAGAAGAGGATAATCATGTCCGCGTTACGCGAAGTCACATCACAGCCGACAACTCCCGTCTATCCGGTGGCGGATAACGTTGCGGCGATGCCATTACATACCGATGCCGGGCGCTATTTGAAGCACGGCCTCTGGCTGGTGCTTATCGGCTTTGGTGGCCTGCTGCTGTGGGCAGGCATGGCGCCGTTGGATAAAGGCGTCGCCGTATCTGGTCGGGTCATTGTCGCAGACAACCGCAAAGCAGTGCAGCCCGTCAGTAGCGGACGCATCGCCTCGCTCAGTGTGCGAGATGGTGACCACGTGCAGGCCGGACAAATTCTTGCCACGCTGGATCAGACACCCGCTCAGGCGCAGCGCGACAATCTCGTCACCCAACTTCAGGAAGCGCACGCGGGCGAAGCACGCCTGCTGGCGGAACGTGACGATCTGAGTGCGATTCCCTTCCCAGCCGCCACAGAACCACACAGTACCGTCACGCAGCAGATCCAGATCGCCCAGCAGCAGCTTTTCATCAGCCGCCGCGCCGCACTGCAACAGGAACACGCGGCGATGCAGGCAGCCCTCATCGGGGCAAAGGCGCAGTCGCAGGGTTCACAGGCACTGCTGACTAGCAGCCAAACGCAATTTCAGATTATCAGCGAGCAGCTACGCGGGCTGCGTCCGCTGGCGCAGGAAGGCTATATCGCCCGTAACCGCCTGCTGGACGTCGAGCGGCAGGCTGCCCAGTTGGCAGGCGCAATTGCGCAGGAACGGAATAATCAGGTACAGCTTCAGCAGCAGGTCGTCGAACTGGAGCAAAAGATCCAACAGCGCCAGAACGAATATCAGAAAGAGGTACGCGCCCAGCTCGCCGATACCCAGCGTTCCATTCAGGATCTCACCCAGCGACTGAAAACAGCGGAGTATGAACTTCAGCACACGCATATTCGCGCGCCCGCCAGCGGTACAGTCGTCGGGCTGGCGCTGCATACCGAAGGCGGCGTGGTCAATAGTGGGCAGATGTTGATGGAGATTGTTCCTGATGGGCAACCGCTATTGATTGACGCGCAGTTGCCTATCGAGCTGGTAGACAGAGTCAATAACGGGTTGCCGGTCGAGTTGCTGTTTTCTGCGTTCAACCAAAGCACCACACCGCGTATTTCTGGTGTTGTCGCACTCATCGGTGCCGACCAACTCGTCGAGCAACAAACAGGAAAACCCTATTACGCCCTGCGTATTCACGTCGATGAACAGGGTAAGCAACAGCTCGCCGGGCTGGACGTGCGTCCCGGTATGCCGGTGCAAGCCTTTATTCGTACCGGTGAACGCTCCCTACTCAACTACCTGTTCAAACCGCTTTCCGATCGCCTGCATCTGGCACTGACCGAGGAGTAATCATGCTGCGCCTTTCATCCGTTTATCGCGCGGCGATCCGCTCCAGCTATGCCGTTTCCCTTGTTCTCACGCTGCTCTACAGCACACCGAGCCAGGCATTAGGATTAATGGAAGCCTGGCAACATGCATTAACGCACGACCCCGCCTTTCAGGCCGCTGTGCATGCGCGTAATGCCGATAGCGAAGAGAAAAACATCGGGCGCGCCGGGCTGTTGCCGAAAGTCACCTATGATTACAGCCAGTCCCGTAACGATTCCACAGTGACGACAGGTGGTCAGCAGTCAGAACGGGATTACACCAGTCGGGCTTCCAGCTTTTCTCTGCAACAACCGCTGATCGACTACGCAGCGTGGTCACGCTATCAGCAGGGTGAAGCCAGCGCCGTGCTGGCAGACGAACAGCTGCGCGATGCCAGCCAGCAGTTATTGGTACGTCTGTTCCAGGCTTACACCAACGTGCTATTTAGCCGCGAGCAGATTGCGCTGGTTCAGGCACAGCAGCGCGCTTATCGTGAGCAATATCAACTGAATCAACACCTCTTCCAACAGGGGGAAGGTACGCGCACCGATATGCTGGAAACCGAAGCGCGCGTCAATCTGACCGAAGCGCAGCTCATCGAAGCGCAGGACAATCTGGATATCAGCCTGCGTGAACTGGAAACGCTGCTGGGGATGCCCGTTGGTGTGGATCAGCTTGCGGCGCTAACGCCACGCTTTACGCCGCAGCCGCTTCAGCCCGCGGGCTATCAGCACTGGCAAACGCTGGCGCTGCGTCACAACGCGCAGCTACTGGCGCTTACTCAGTCGCTGGCCGTGGCGAAGTACGGCATTGAGCGTAACCGGGCGGGTCATCTGCCTCAGGTCACGCTGGTTGCCAGCACGCGTAACACGCAGTCAGACACCGAAAACAGCTACAACCAAAAATACGACACGCGATCGATTGGCATCCGCGTCAGCGTACCGGTTTTTGCTGGCGGCGGCGTCTCTGCCGCGACGCGTCAGGCACAGGAGCGCTATCAGCAGACGGCGCGGGAGAAAGACGAACAGACGGCGACAATCCAGACGGAACTGCGCCGCCAGTTTAATTTGGTCACGAGCAGTCAGGCGAAAATCCGCGCCTATGAACTGGCGGAAAAGTCGGCGCTGGCGCTGGTTACCGCCACCCAAAAAAGCGTTCAGGGCGGAGAGCGCGTGAACCTTGACGTGCTGAACGCCGAGCAGCAGCTCTATGGTGCACGGCGCGATCTGACTGAAGCGCGTTATACCTGGCTGACGGCCTGGCTACAGTTGCGTTACTACGCCGGAACGCTGGACGAACAGACCTTGCGTCAATTAGCGACCTATTTCGTACACCGCTAACAACGCGAATTCAGAACACTATATAAGAGATAACACTGCTGTGCGGCTACATCCGGTTAGAAAGGAAAATAAGCCGCATCCAGATATTCTAAAATATTTATAAAGATTTTATATTAATAACTAATCACACTATAAAAGGTGTCTTGCTTCGCATACGATGTGAAAATAGCTGTAAATCTGTCAGCTATATTTCTGGCGTAAATAGCGGTAGCACGGCAGTCATTTTTATTTACTGGCCATTTCTCGGTGACCTAGCGTTGACTTCATTGTCACAAAGGGATTCATGTTGTCATTTTTAAACTAATCATTTAAAAACAATACAATAGGAGAAAATACCTCATTAGAGGTAGATAAGGTGACCTTAAAGTCTGTTTTTTTACAGTTATCGTTAACGAAAATAAGAAATAAAAGAAAACAAGATACAACAAAATAAGAACAATAATTTAATGGATTTTAAAAACACGCCATCATCCATTAACAACCCAGTCAAAGAATGCTTAAATCAATCATTAATAAATTAAAATTACACTTAAATAACTAAATAAATCAGAAAAACATAATTATTGCGAGCGAGATCTTTTATTTTCAGTAAAGCAGGCAAAGATAAAATTTAATAGATTTAGATCAAGAAAATAAATAACAACCCGTCCATATAGTACCCACAGTAACAACTCACTTATTTTAATTCTAACTAATTAGTTCATTATATTTTTGCAATGGGGCTACTATGGACTTCATCATTCAATTAGTCATTGTCCTGATCTGCCTTTTTTACGGGGCAAGAAAAGGCGGGATCGCGCTGGGTTTATTAGGCGGGATTGGGCTTGTTATTCTGGTCTTTATTTTTAAACTGCAACCGGGTAAACCTCCCGTTGACGTCATGCTGGTCATCATTGCCGTGGTGGCCGCGTCGGCAACGCTTCAGGCATCGGGTGGGCTGGATGTCATGCTACAAATCGCGGAGCGTATGCTGCGGCGTAACCCGAAATACGTTTCGATTATCGCACCGTTCGTCACCTGTATTCTGACGATCCTGTGTGGTACCGGCCACGTGGTGTATACCATCCTGCCAATTATTTATGATGTCGCCATCAAGAATAATATCCGCCCAGAAAGGCCGATGGCTGCCAGTTCCATCGGTGCCCAGATGGGGATTATCGCCAGCCCAGTCTCTGTTGCGGTGGTGTCGCTGGTTGCCATGCTGGCGAATTTCACTTTCCAGGGCAAACATCTGGGATTCCTCGACCTGCTGTCTATTACCATCCCTTCTACCCTGCTGGGTATTCTGGCGATCGGGATTTTCAGCTGGTTCCGCGGTAAAGAGCTGGACAAGGATGAAGATTTCCAGAAATTCATCGCCGATCCTGAAAACAAGCAATATGTGTATGGTGATACCGCCACCCTGCTGGACAGAAAACTGCCACGCAGTAACTGGATCGCCATGTGGATCTTTCTGGCAACCATCGCGGCAGTAGCAATTTTGGGTGCCGTTGAAGGGCTACGTCCAGCCTTTGGCGGGAAGCCGCTGTCGATGGTGCTGGTGATTCAGATGTTTATGCTGCTGTCTGGCGCCATCATCATTATTGCGACCAAAACCAATCCGTCATCGATTTCGAAGAATGAAGTGTTCCGTTCAGGGATGATCGCTATCGTCGCGGTATACGGTATCGCCTGGATGGCGGAAACCATGTTTGGCGCACATCTGGAAGAGATAAAGGGTACGCTGGGTTCATTGGTGAAAGTGTATCCCTGGGCTTACGCGATTATCCTGCTGATTGTCTCGAAGTTCGTAAACTCGCAGGCGGCAGCGCTGGCAGCGATTGTTCCGGTAGCGCTGGCTATCGGGGTGGATCCCGCATACATCGTGGCATCCGCACCCGCCTGTTATGGTTACTACATTCTGCCAACCTACCCAAGCGATCTGGCTGCTATCCAGTTTGACCGCTCCGGCACCACCAAGATTGGCCGTTTCGTTATCAACCACAGCTTCATCCTGCCGGGACTCATTGGCGTAACCACCTCCTGTATCTTTGGCTGGGTGTTCGCCGCCATGTACGGCTTCCTGTAATCAGCCGAAAAGCCGCTCAGCAATGAGTAATGCCGATCGTTTAAGAATCGAGATACCGGGGGCTACCACGGTGCGAGGTATCCCTGCGGGAACCTCATCACCGTGTTTCCCCCTAAATCCACGCTTAAGTGAACAGTATTACTCAGCAATGAGCGGCTTTCATGCGATAGTCGCGCCACCCTGCTAGCAGCCGCTGGCAGGGTGTTTTCATTTCTGTTGCCAGATGCGCACGCAGGCCTGTGCCAGCGCGCGTGTTGGATCGATACTGATGTCACGCCAGCGTGACGATACCGCCTCCAGCGCCGGAGGCACTTCCGTACAGGCCAGCACCAGACGCTCTGCTCCTCGTTCCACCAACTGTTCAGCAAGCTGATCCAGTAAGCGTCCACCCTGTCGTAGCTCGCCACGTTTTACCGCATAGCACCCTGGAACAAACAGCGTCGTCATCTCCTGCTCATTCGGCACCACGGTTTCAGCCTCTAACTGCGCGGCAAAACGCTGCTGATACCACCCGGCGTTGAGCGTCCCGTGTGTCGCTATCAGACCAATCTTGTGCGGTGCATCCTTCACTGCCGCAGACTGTGCAATGGCGTGCAGCGTGGTGTCGGCAATATGCACCAGCGGCGCATGACTTGCCTCAGCCAGCGCGTCAAACCAGTGATGCGCCGTATTACACGGCACCACGATATGGCTGACTGATAGACAATTAAGCTGCCGGATAGCATGCAACAGCGTCGGCAACGGCGATTCACCCGTTCCTGCCAGCGCCTGTTGACGATCGGGAATCTGCGGCACATTCCAGACCACCACTGGCACATGATCCTGATCGCGGCTGGCGGGCGTTTCTTCAATGATTTTATGCAGCAGATCGACCGTTGCCAGCGGCCCCATGCCACCCAGAACGCCAATCAGCGGTGTACTCATTGTGCCGCCGTCTGTTCGAACAGTTGACGGTAACCAAACAGCCCCGCCGAACCACCGGTATGAATGAAGACGATATTTTCATCAGCGCGAAAATGTCCCTGACGAATCAGGTCAATCAGCCCCGCCATACCTTTGCCGGAATAGACCGGATCGAGCAAAATCCCTTCCAGTTGCGCCAGTAGTCTGAGCGCTTCCAGCGTGCCTTCGGTTGGAATACCGTAGCCTTTGCCGACATAATCGCTGTTCACCTGCACCGCACTGCGCGCCAGCTCACCCGGAATCCCCAACAGCTGCGAGGTGCGTTGTGCCAGCGCGTAAACATTCTCTTCCTGCTTCTCTTTTGGCGCTCTGACGCTGATGCCTAATAGGGGAATCTGGCTGTGCGTCGCCGCCAGTCCGGTAACCAACCCCGCCTGTGTTCCCGTGCTGCCTGTCGCATGAATGATATGATCGATGCGCAGGCGCTGCTGGCTGGACTGAAACAGCAATTCTTCTGCGCAGGCGACATAGCCCAGTGCACCTACCGGACTGGAGCCACCACCGGGGATAACATAAGGTTTAAACCCTTCTTTACGCAGCGACGCCGCCAGCGTTTCCATCGCCTGTTGCATGTCTGTACCGGCAGGCAGGTGATCGACTATTTCACCACCAAGCAGGTTATCCAGCAGCACGTTACCGGAGCGCTGATAATCTTCGCCGTAATCTTCCACACGCTTTTCCAGCAGTACTTTGGTTTTTAGCCCCAGCTTTGTCGCCGCCGCGATGGTTTGCCGAACATGGTTAGACTGTGTCGCCCCCTGCGTGATGATGACATCCGCCCCTTGCTGCTGCGCATCGGCAAGCAGGAATTCCAGCTTGCGGGTTTTATTCCCGCCCGTCGCCAGCCCTGTAGCATCATCGCGCTTGATATAGATTGTCGGCCCCCCCAGATAGGCAGACAGGTTCGGCAACGCCTCCAACGGCGTCGGAAAATGCCCCAGTGACAAACGGGGGAATCGGGCAAGGTGCATAATAATCTCCTGGAATACGAATGACAGGTTGAGATGACGACGTGCGGCTTTCATCAATGCGATATAAACACGTAATTTCAACGTATTTAGCCGAGTGCGCCAAATACATGTCCCTCATTGGGATAAATAAAATCAGTTAAATAAATTAAAAAATAATTAATTCAGCGAATCAGGCGACGTTATTCTGTAAATAAGAAAGTTGCCCCCAGCTGACATCATCGACAAAAATGCCGTTCTCCAGCCGCTGACGATAGGTTTGTTTTTCTTTATCGCCCGGCAGTAATAACGTATCGCCATCACGGGATTGGCGCACCCATTCTAATAACGCAGGGATTTCCTGCTGATAGGTTGCTGCTCCGCCTAATTTCTGCGGATCGATTAGAATAGACAGCATACTGTTAATAATCTGCTTACCTTCGCCTTTCGCCGTGCGTTCGGTTTTACCACCAGTTAGCGCCGCGCCCAGCAGAGAACAGACGAGCGAGAGCCCTGACCCTTTATGTTCACCAAATGGCAGCAGAGCCCCCAGAGGTTGTTCCATCAACCAACGTGGATCCACCGTCGGGTTACCTTCGTTATCAACGATACAGCCGGGCGCTACCGATTTGCCCTCGTTCCACGCGATACGGGCCTTGTTACCCGCAATGACGCTGGTGGCAAAATCCAGAATCACCGGGTCGTCATGCTCAACCGGAATGCCGGCACAGAACGGATTTGTCCCAAAACGCGCCTGCTGTCCCTGCCACGGCAGCACCACCGGTTTGGTATACACGTTGGCAAAATGCAGTGACACCAGCCCGACCTCCGCGGCCTGTTCCGCCCATGCACCGATGCGCCCCAGATGGTGAGCATTCGCTAAACTAACCACTGCCAAACCATGTGTTTTTGCGCGCGCAATGCCTTCTGCCACAGCCTGTTTTGCTACCACCTGCCCGAAACCCTGCTGGCCGTCAAACGAGATCGGTGGGCCGAAATCCAGCGTTTTCTCCGCCTGCGCATGAGGCGACAATCCGCCCTCTCGAATCGCCTCGAGATAGCGCGGCAGCATGCTTACGCCGTGGGAGTCATGTCCTTTCAGGCTGGATTCGACGAGGTTGTCCGCCACAATTGCTGCAACTGACGCGTCCACGTCATTGTCCGTCAACCGGTTGCGTAAATAATCGCGTAAATAATGATGCGTAAAAACAGGCATAAGTTTTCTCTATATTAGATCACCATTTTTATTGACTTTCACTATAACTTGGTGGTTTTTATTCATAACTGAAAAATAAGACTATCTATAGTCGATATTTAGCTAAAGCCGTTATTTACTTGATTTCTCGCATTCACCGCCATTTAAATCACATTCATTCTAAGTTATTCCAAAAAACACTTTATCCATGACGTTACAAGAAAATAGGATTCCTCCGTCACCCAATTATTCGTGACGCGTTATTTACTGAAATAATAATTTTCCATTTCTCTTGTTTTATCGCCAGCCCCTATTATTCATTCATAATGAGACAACGATAATGAATCACATAATACCCGCAAAAAAATCGACGCGTTTCGCGCGTCTTGCCGTCATGATTGGCCTGACCTTAACGGCATTTGGTGCCAGTGCGGAAGGCAGCATCAGCATTGCGCAGCAGTTTGGCATTGGTTACCTGATTCTGGATGTCGTGCGCGACCAAAATCTGATAGAGAAGCACGGTAAGCAGCAGGGTCTGGATATCAAGGTAGACTGGCGCACGCTTTCGGGGGCGACGGCTATGAACGAAGCGCTGCTGTCTGGCGCATTGGATGTCGCTTCCGCTGGCGTTCCGCCGATGTTGACCGTATGGGATCGCACTCAGGGGCGTCAGAATGTGAAAGCCATCGCCTCACTCGGTTCCATGCCCAACTATTTACTTAGCAATAACCCGGCGGTGAAAACCATTCGCGACCTGAGCGATAAAGACCGTATCGCCGTGCCTGCCGCAGGCGTCGGCTTCCAGTCGCGCACGCTGCAAATCGAAACCGCGAAGCTCTACGGCGCGGGGGACTTCAAGCGCTTCGACAAGATTTCCGTCAGCCTGCCCCATCCCGATGCCAGCGCGGCACTGATCGCCGGCGGTTCTGAAATCAACGCACACTTCTCCAGCCCGCCTTTCCAATATCAGGCGTTAGAACATGCCAATGTGCACAAAATTTTGAGTTCTTATGACGTGCTGGGCGGTCAGGCAACGTTCAACGTGCTTTATACCACGCAGAAATTCCATGATGAGAATCCGAAAACCTACCGCGCCTTCTATGAAGCCCTGAAAGAAGCCTCGCAGATCATCAAAGCAGATAAAGCCGCAGCGGCTGAAACCTATATTCGAGTCGAGAAATCGAAACTGGATCCTGAACTGGTGAAACGCATCGTCGCCGATCCCGAGATCGATTTCACGATCACTCCAGAGCGCACTTATATTTATGCCGAGAAACTGCAACAGCTTGGCGTGCTGAAAAACAAAGCCACCTCCTGGAAAGACTATTTCTTTGCTGAAATCTACGAACAGCCGGGCAGCTAAGCTAAGCGGCCAGAATCAGGCTTATTCGACGATACCCCTCGTCGCTATGCAGGAGAACAAGCATGACACACCACTCCCCGGATACGGTCACCCAGCCACTGTTACAGGTTGATAGCGTCGGGCTGGAATACCGAACGCGGCGCAGTCTGGTACGCGCCACCCATGATGTAAGTTTTGACGTCTTTCCCGCCGAACGCTTTGTGCTATTAGGGCCTTCCGGCTGCGGGAAATCCAGCCTGCTCAAATCGATTGGTGGCTTTCTTTCACCGGTAGACGGCGAAATCCGCCTTGACGGTCACCCCGTCACGCGTCCAGGCCCGGATCGCATCATGGTGTTTCAGGAATTTGACCAGCTACCACCGTGGAAAACCGTGCTGGAAAATACGCTGTTCCCGCTGGTGGCCAGCCGCCAGGCAACACGTGCCGAGGCAGAAGAACGCGCCCGCTATTTTCTCAATAAGGTTGGACTGGCGAAATTTGCCGATGCGTATCCGCATACCTTATCCGGCGGGATGAAGCAGCGTGTCGCCATCGCGCGGGCGCTCACCATGCAGCCGAAAGTGTTGCTGATGGATGAGCCGTTCGCCGCGCTGGATGCGCTAACCCGCCGCAAAATGCAGGAAGAACTGCTGGCGCTGTGGGAAGAGGTACGCTTCACACTGTTGTTCGTTACCCACTCAATTGAGGAAGCGCTCATCGTCGGCAGCCGGGTTTTGCTGCTCTCGCCGCATCCCGGCCGCGTACGTGCGGAAATCAACTGTCACCAGTTTGCACTGAGCGATCAGGGCAGTGAAGCCTTTCAAACCACCGCACAGCGTATCCACCATCTTCTTTTTCCAACCGATGTCGATGCACCTTCATCCGTCACCTCCACACAAGGTAAACTTTATGAGCATCCTGCCCCCCGTGCGGCCCGAGTATCAGCGTGAACTGGCGCCGCTGAAAGATTTCACCCTCACTCAACCTCTGCCGCTGACCACACGTCTGTGGAATCAGACCTGGCTGCGCAAGTTGGTGCTACTGGCTGGCCTGCTTATCCTGTGGGAGTTCGCCGCGCGCTGGCAAAACAACGACCTGATGCTGCCCGGTTTTCTGCAAACCTTTCAGGCTTTTCGCGACGATCTCGCCAGCGGCGAACTGCCGCATAAGATGGTGATTTCACTCGGTACGCTGTTGAAAGGCTATGTCATCGGTAGCCTGCTGGCCTTGGCGCTCAGCGCATTGGCGGTTTCCACGCGTTTTGGGCGCGACCTCTTAGGCACATTAACGTCCATGTTCAACCCGCTGCCCGCGATTGCGTTATTGCCGCTGGCGCTGCTGTGGTTTGGTCTGGGAGAGAAGAGTCTGGTATTTGTTCTCATTCACTCCGTGATGTGGCCGATGGCGCTGAACACCTACTCCGGCTTTCTCGGCGTCTCGGAAACACTGCGTATGGCAGGCCGCAACTACGGCCTGACCGGCTTTCGCTACATCAACGCCATTCTGATTCCTGCCGCGCTGCCGTCGATTATCTCCGGCCTGAAAATCGGCTGGGCCTTTGCCTGGCGAACCCTGATTGCCGCCGAACTGGTATTCGGCGCATCCAGCGGTAATGGTGGTTTGGGGTGGTACATTTTCCAGAACCGTAACGAACTTTATACCGATCGCGTTTTCGCCGGGTTAGCTTCCGTCATCATCATCGGGCTGCTGGTCGAAGGACTGGTATTTTCCACTATCGAACGCGTCACGGTGAAACGCTGGGGAATGCAGCGCTAGACCTCATTCTGGTTATGCAGAATTTGCCCATTCATAGCCAGAATTGTTCTTTTGCGGCGTTCTCTATCGCTGCTACAACTGATTTATCTTTTCCCACAGAGATGAGAGATCGCGAACATGATTGCAATACAAGCGCCACAAACCTATCTGAATCGTGATGGCATCATTCGTTCTGTCGGCGAATATGCTGCCCCCTACGCGCACACAATACTGATTATTACCAGCCCACAAGCGTGGAAAACGACGTCAGATGCCGTTGAACGCAGCCTCAGCGAACACCGCTTACAGTATCAGGTCGAGTTTTTGCCGGGTGATTGCACCAAACCGGCTATAGAAGCGCTAACGGCACAAGCGCGAGCATTAGGTGCAGAACTGATTTTAGGCGTTGGCGGCGGGCGAGTACTGGATGTCGCCAAAGCCGTCGGCGACATTCTGGGGCAGATTCCCGTCATCACCGTCCCAACCATTGCGGCCACCTGCGCGGCGTGGTCACCGATCAGCGTGATATACAGCGACAGCGGTGCGCACAACGGCCCCTTTCCGCTAACGCGCTTACCGGTGTGGGTGCTGGTAGACAGCGAAATCATCGCCCATAGTCCCGTGCGTTACCTCAAGGCAGGCATCGTGGATGCGCTGGCAAAGTGGTACGAATTTCAACCGTACTTGCGCCACGGCGATGACGGGCTGGCGCTGGTGCTCAAAGCACAGGCCGCGCGACTGGCCGTGGAGACGTTTAATACGTATGGCGAACAGGCTCTCGCAGACAATCAACAGGGTCTGGTCACCCCAGCTCTGCGGCGCGTGATCGACGCCGTTATCGCGCTGGCAGGGGTCGCGAACAGCATGAAAGATGAGGTGCCGCGTATCGGCGTCGCACATGCGATTCACAATAGCATGACGCGCCAGCCAGAGCTGCATGACTGGCTGCACGGAGAGAAAGTGGGTTTTGGCCTAGCCGCACAAGCATTTCTGGAACACGATAACGACGCCGACCGCGAAGAGCTGTTCGCTCAGTTGCGCCGCTACGGAAGCCCGATCACGCTAAGTGCCCTCGGCCTGAACGAACGCCCCCAACAGGTTGAAAGCATCGCGCAGAACGTCAAAATCGCACCGAAAATTGCCGCCCGCCTGCCTTTTGCAACGGATGCCGAACGTATTGAACAGGCGCTGTGGCGCACACAAACTTTAGAAACCAACGAGATAAATAGCCACGCAGCATGACGGTGGATCCATAAAAGAAACAGGCGCCTCGATGACTCGACGCGCCTGTTGTTCATGCAATCAATACCGCAGGATTATCCCTGCTGGGCGGGCTGTGTACTTATCCCTTTCAACTCACGCTCATAGGCCCGCGCCTTCTGCTCATCGAACTGGTGCTCCCACTTGGCGATAACCAGCACCGCCAGTGCATTTCCCACTACGTTCAGCGCGGTACGCGCCATATCGAGGATACGGTCAACGCCCGCAATGAACGCCAGCCCTTCCAGTGGAATACCGACGCTGCCCAACGTAGCCAGCAGCACGACAAATGACACGCCCGGTACGCCGGCAATGCCTTTTGACGTCAGCATCAGCGTCAGCACCAGCACAATTTCCTGCCCAATCGATAGCTCAATGCCGTACAGCTGCGCAATGAAGATCGCTGCAATACTCTGGTACAGCGTAGAACCATCAAGGTTAAAGGAGTAACCGGTCGGCACCACGAAGCTGGTAATCGACTTCGGCGCGCCATAGGCTTCCATCTTTTCAATGATGCGCGGCAGCACGGTTTCAGAACTGGCAGTCGAGTACGCGAGGATCAGTTCATCTTTGAGGATACGAATCAAGATGGTGATACGCAGCTTACACAGCCGCGCGACAATGCCGAGCACCACCAGCCCGAAGAAGAAAATCGCGGCATAAACCAGCATAACCAGCTTGGCTAACGGCCACAGCGACGAAAAACCGAAGTTGGCAACCGTGACAGAAATCAGCGCAAATACCCCAACTGGCGCATAGCGCATGATCATGTGCGTCACCTTGAACATGGTTTCTGACACGCCGCGGAAGACGTTCAGCAGCGGTTCGCGGTGATCTTTCGGCAACGACGATAGCCCCAGACCAAACAGCACCGAGAAGAAGATGATAGGCAGCATTTCGCCATGTGCCATTGCCGCAAAAATATTCGGCGGAATCAGCGACAGCACCGTCCCCACCAGACTGTGGGAACCGCTCTGCACCTGCTCGGTGGTCTTTTGATACTGCGAGATATCCACGGCGGTCAGCGTCGACATATCGATGCCGTGACCCGGCTGGAAGACATTCGCCAGCGTGATGCCAAGAATAATCGCAACTGTCGTGATGATTTCAAAATAGAGGATGGTTTTGAAGCCGATGCGTCCGAGCTTTTTGGCATCCCCGACACCGGCAATCCCGACAATCAACGTGGCGATCACAATCGGGACAACGATCATTTTAATCAGGCGGATAAAGATGTCGCCAGCAGGACTAAGAATATTGCTAATGAGCCACTGGCGGCTTTCTTGCTGTTCATGCAGCACGGCACCGAGTGCAATACCCAGTACCAATGCGATAAGGATTTGCCAGGCAAGGCTGATTTTTTGTGTTTTCATCGTCATTTTCCGTTTTAAACTCCCCGCCATGACGAACATGGCGCTAGCGCGACTCCGGCGCAATGCGAACCGAAAAAATCAACGTGGAGGTGACTGACTATTGAGAAGGATGTCTGATGAATTACCCCGTCATACGTCAAGCTGCATGCACGCTGTTCAAAACGCACACGTTTTGTCCTGCCACTCGAATGATTTGGGGTAAACTTTCTATTACGATACAAAAACCGTTAACATAATTATTCAATAAAAACGCACAAGTATTTGTATCACTTAACAAAAATTCAGACATAAGTTATTGTTATGGCAGGAATGCTACTATTGCAGCACGATCAGATCAAGCAGATTGTCGGCACGATAAACCATATTTATGCTGAATCGAGTACAGAAAATGGCGGGCGCTGCGGTACAAGAAATCGCCACAAAATCGACAGGAAAAACCCTGCCCAGTCAGAAAAATGCTGTCTGGGCATCGGGTTAGGAAACCGTGCTATCACTCAGATTTGGTAATCAATCACCGCTTCATCGTTATCCGAGAACACCTTATCTTTAATGTCATCCAGCGACAGTTCCGTGTTACACAGCTGAATAAATTTCCAGGCATAATTACGCTGTAACTGACCCTTTTTTAACCCCAGCCAGACCGTATTCGCTTCAAACAAATGCTCGGCATTTAACCGCACCAACCCGGTATCGCGCGCAGGATCGTATGACATATCGGCCACAATCCCGACGCCAAGCCCCAGCTCAACATAGGTTTTAATCACATCCGAATCCTGCGCGCTCAACGTAATATCCGGCGACATCCCCACCGCCTGAAACGCACGATCCAAACGCGAGCGACCGGTAATTCCCTGACGATAGGTAATCAACGGCTCCGCATTGAGCATCTCTAGCGTAATAACCCGTTCCTGCGTCAGCGGGTGATCCTCCGGCACAATGACCGAATGGTGCCAACGATAATAGGAGAACGCTGCCAGCGAGGGATCGTTAATCAATTGCTCACTGGCAATACCGATATCCGCTTCACCGGAATGGAGCATCGCCACGATCTCATCCGGCGTGCCCTGATTCAGCACCAGACGCACCTGCGGATACAGCGAACGGAAGGCTTTAATCACCGGCGGCAGGCTGTAGCGCGCCTGCGTATGCGTGGTCGCGATGACCAATTGGCCGGTATCGTTATTGGTGAAAACATTCGCCAATCGCCGGATATTGCTGGCGTCGTTCAGAATACGCTCCGCCACGACCAGCAGCTCTTTTCCCGGTTCGGTCATACCTAACAGACGTTTGCCACGCCGGATGAAGATTTCAATCCCCAGCTCTTCTTCCAGCTCGCGGATATGTCGGCTCACGCCGGATTGAGAGGTAAACAGCGTATTCGCCACCTCGGTCAGGTTGTAATTGCACCGTGCTGATTCACGAATAATCTTCAGTTGCTGAAAGTTCACCTTTCACTCCCTTGTCCTTTATTACAGATAGCAATATTGATGCAAGTAATGAGAGCCAGAACAAATAAGCAAATGGAGTTGATTATATTTTTTTATACTAACGGTATGTCTACCGCACTATCTTACCTAACAAGGAATAGACATAAATTTTAAAATCAAACAGTTAGATGAAGTCGTTTTTGTCACTCGCGTGCCATCAATCAACCATTTCGCTATGATTTATGCCTTTCTGATCTATTTATCCCCGCGTTTTTATTCCCTGTTTTCACACTTTCCGTACCCGCTAAATAAGACGCACCACTTCAAGCTGACGTGCTATCGCTGCTATGATGGAAATCATAATGAGAGACAAGGTGACAGCATGCAGGGCGTACCGGAACACTTTACCGATGAAAGAGACTATGCCCAGTTCCGGCATTTGCCGACGCTGCCCGGCATTGAGCTTTACCACGCGCATATCTGCCGTTATGCCTTTGAGCCGCATACGCATGAGGCGTTTGGCATCGGCACCATCGACGCCGGCGCGGAGCGATTCCGCTATCGTGGCGCCAAGCATATTGCGCCTGTCGATTCGTTAGTGTTGATGAACCCGGATGAGCTGCATACGGGGGAATCGGCGGCGGAAGACGGCTGGCGCTATCGCATGATCTACATCCCACCCGATGTGCTGGAGAACGTCTCCGGCGAGAAAGGCTGGTGGTTTACCGACGTGGTGCGCCACGATCCGGCCACCGCTCGCCAGTTGGCAGTAACGTTGGCTGCGATGTGGCAGACGACCGATCCCTTAGCGAGCGAAAGCCTGCTGCTGTCGCTGATTGAACTTTTCCGCCCGCATGCGCACATCGCACAGCGCCAGAGGATTGAACCGATCCATCGCTTTGATGTGGTGAAAGCCTATCTGCGGGAAAACTTCGCCCATACGATTACCCTAAAAGAACTGGCAGCGCTGGTTTCCCTCAGCCCCTATCACTTTCTGCGCCAGTTCAAAGCCCAGTTTCACGTCACACCGCACCAGATGCTGATGGCAATTCGGCTGTATGAAGCTAAACAGATGCTGACGCGCGGAATGGCGGCTGCCCATGTCGCTGTCGCCGTCGGGTTGACCGATCAGGCGCATCTGACCCGCACCTTCGCTCAACGCTATGGTGTCACGCCCATTCGCTACCAAAAGCAGGTGTATCCGGTTCAGCGCTAACGCTTTCAGCACGCCGACGGTCATCGCTCCCCCTTCGATGACAAACAGCAATATCCTACAATAATTCATCGCAGACTCTCCCTAGACTGGCGCGATGCACTATTGTGAACAAATGGGTCTATCATGCTGATTGGTATTTTATTTGCACTTGCCGCCGGACTGATGTGGGGGCTGATTTTCGTTGGGCCGCTGCTGGTACCGGACTATTCTGCTGCCTTGCAATCTACCGGGCGCTATCTGGCTTTTGGGTTAATTGCCTTGCCGTTAGCCTGGCTCGATCGCCGCCGCCTACGCCAGTTAACCCGCAGCGACTGGCTAGAAGCCATCAAGCTCACCGTTATCGGTAATTTTCTTTACTACTTCCTGCTTGCCAGCGCCATCCAACGCACAGGCGCGCCAATCTCGACGATGATTATCGGCACCCTGCCTGTCGTGATTTCTGTTACCGCCAACGTGCTGTACA
Source organism: Pectobacterium colocasium (assembly GCF_020181655.1). Classification (NCBI taxonomy): domain Bacteria; kingdom Pseudomonadati; phylum Pseudomonadota; class Gammaproteobacteria; order Enterobacterales; family Pectobacteriaceae; genus Pectobacterium; species Pectobacterium colocasium. The sequence goes on along the minus strand of NZ_CP084032.1, from coordinate 1,683,128 downwards.
GCAAGCATGATGGCCGCGTGGCCTGGCGTCGACTGCTGCCCTCGCTGCTGCTGATTGCGGCGGGGTTGGTCTGCATCAATATTGCAGAGCTAAAGGGAAGCACGGCCACATTCGATTTATGGCGTTACGCCAGCGGCATTGCGATGGCTTTCCTCGCCGTGGTTTGCTGGACCTGGTATCCACTACGCAACGCCCGCTGGCTGCGCGACCACAAAGGCAACACACCAACAACCTGGGCTACAGCGCAGGGGCTGGTCACGCTACCGCTGGCGCTGTTGGGTTATCTGCTGGTGTGCGGCCATCTGGCGCTAACGGACAGCACCTTTACGCAGCCGTTCGGCCCACGGCCTGAGGTCTTCATCCCGCTGATGCTGGCGATTGGGCTGTTTTGTTCGTGGATCGGTACGCTGTTCTGGAACGAAGCCAGCCAACGTCTGCCGACGGTGCTGGTAGGGCCGCTGATTGTGTTTGAAACGCTGGCGGGGCTGACCTATGCCTTCATCATCCGGCAATCCTGGCCGCCGCTGCTGACGCTCTGCGGCATCACCTGCCTGATTGTCGGGGTGATCTACGCCATGCGGGTGAAACCGGAACCTGTGATTGTGGAAGTTCAGGTGCCGATTTCACGGACTGAGTGAAAGCGAGTGAGGAAATAAGACAAGCCGGTCTTTATGTCCGGCTTGCCAGCTTCTGAAACAGCGCAGTGAGTTGCGCTTCATCCCTCGCGCCCTGATGCTGATCGGTCACCTTGCCGTTGGCATCAATAATAAATGAGGTTGGCGTGCCGCTGACCTGATAGCGCTCTTTGGTGATGCCCAACTGATCGCGTACGACCGGATAAGTCACCTTGTGGTGCGCCAGCATCGAGGTGATATCTACGCCGTCAGGATCGGTATTAACCGCAACCACAACAACTTTATCGCCATACTCCTGACTCAGCTTTTCCAGCGCGCCCATTTCCACCATGCAACCGCCGCAGCCCGATGACCAGAAATTCAGGTACACGTTTTTCCCCTGCCAGCGCGATAGATCCACCTGCTGCCCAGCCAGATCGTAAGCCGCCAGTGCCGGTGCCTGCGCCCCAACGCTAACCTGTTCTTCCTTACAACCGCTCAGCACCAGTGCGCCCAGCAGGCAAAACGCGGTAATACCGTTACGCCATTTCATGATGATTCACCTCTTCACCAAAATACTTACCGTGTTGCAAACGGATAATGCGGTCAGCAAACCGGCCCAGTTCAGGATTGTGCGTCACCATCACGATAGTGCGCCCCTGCCGATGCAGATCTTGCAGCAGATCCAACACCCGCCGTTCGTTCTCTTCATCCAGGTTTCCCGTCGGTTCGTCAGCGAAAATCACAGGAGGTTCGTTCACCAACGCACGGGCGATACACACGCGCTGCTGTTCACCGCCGGAAAGCTGGCTCGGTAAGTGATTCACGCGATGCGCCAGACCAACCTGATCCAGTACGCGCTGCGCCGCCGCTTCATCCACCACGCTGTGGTAATGCTGTGCCAGCATCACGTTCTCCAACGCGGTCAAAAACGGAATCAGGTGGAACTGCTGAAACACTAACCCAATCTTATCGGCACGGAACCGACGCCGCCCTTCCTCATCCAGCGCGGCAGCATCAACGCCATCCAGCAATACCTGCCCTTCGCTCACCGTATCCAGACAAGTGAGAATATTCATCAGCGTGGTTTTACCGGAACCCGACGCGCCCATGATGGCGACAAACTCACCGCGGGCAATACGGATATTGATGTTTTCCAGCGCGGTAACCTGACCAAAGCGTTTATAGAGCTGGCGAGTTTCAATCACCGCCTCCGCTGCCTGCGCTTTTTCCTGCGCGTTCACCTCTACAGACATCGACCTACTCTCCTTTCAAGACTTTGGCCGGTTCAACATAAATCGCCCGCCGGGTAGGAACCACCGCCGCCACGGCAGCAACCAACAACGATAGCACCAGCGTGAGCGGGAACACGGGCAAACGCAGGGAAATCGTCGCGTTGAATACCGCAAGCCCCAGCACCTGCGCCAGCAGATACCCCAGAATCGAGCCGCACACGACAGCCGCCAGCGCGATAATGCCGGTTTCAGCCAGCATCTGCCGGATGATGTCTCGTCCGCTCGCGCCCAGCGCTTTCTGTAGCGCAAACTCGCGCGCGCGTTCCCCGACAATCGCCATCAGCGTGGTATTCACACACAGGGAAGACAGCACCAGAATCACCGCCGATACCAGCCCCATCAGCCCTTTGATTTTATTCAACACCTGACCTTCCGACGCCGACACTTTCAGGATCGGGCGGATCTCCAGTTGTGGATACTGCTGTTGGAGTTGAGCGGCGAAGCGATCCACCTGCCCCAGATCGTTACTGACACTCAACAGGGCATTACTGATCGCACCTTCTTTATCCAGCCACTTTTGCGCCAGTTCCAGATTCACGATCAGCATGTTGTCCGTCGCATCGCCGGATTCCACGATGCCTTTGATCTGCAAACGCTGTTTACCGCCGTCGCCCACCAGCGTGATGCTGTCGCCGACCTTGACGTTCAGTCGCTCCGCCAGCTTCACCCCGATCATCGAGTTACGGTCATCGAAGCTCACGCCAATCCAGTTACCCGTGACCTGCCAGTACGGTGCCAGTTGGCGCAGCGATTCGAACCACACGCCCATCAACACCACTTTTTCCAGCTCCGTACGTGCCATACCGTACAGATAAGGGCTGGATGCATTGATTAACCCAGCCGGTGCGTTATCAATAATCGGCTGAAACGTACTCTGTGGGATCGAATTGCCCCGCGCCGGACCGATGTAAAAATTCGCGCCGAAGGTACGCAGTTCCTGACTCATCTTGGCGTTGATATCAAAATAGACGGCGGACATCGCCGTCACAATCGCTGCCCCAACCATCAGCGCCGCGAACACCACACTGACGCGCTGCATACGCAACCGCAGCGCGCGGAATACCAGTCGCCAGAACATGCTGTTCATCCAGCCGTTAGCGCCCATACAGCACCTCCACCGGATACAACCCGGCAATCCGGCGCGCCGGGAACCACGTTCCGATAATGGCAATCAACACCGAGATCACCAGTACGCAGGGAATCACGATCCACGCGAAGCTCAAGGGGACGCTGAACAGCATCAGGCCAATCGCTTTCGCCAGTCCCCAGCCGGCGACGCAGCCCGCGATCCCGCCAAGCAACCCGCTCAACGCCGCTTCGAGATAAAACAACAGCATGATCTGCCACTGGCGGGCACCCAGCGCTTTCATCAGCCCGATCTCTTTGGCGCGTTCCATAATCGTGCTGGTCATCAGCGAGGCGATTCCCATCGCAGAAGCGACCAGCGCAGCAAACGTCACCACCGCCAGAAGCAGTTGGATCTTGTCGATCACCACGCCTTCCGAGGCGGCGACCTGCCAGATAGGACGCACTACCGAGCCGGAAATCGCTTCTTCCAACTGGTGCGCGATTGAAGAGACATACGCGGTGCAGTACCAGAGGTCATATTCTTCGGCATTCAGCGCTTCCAGGTTTTCCCGCGCTCGACGCGACAGTTCGTTTTCCGGCACGGTGAGCGCCGATACGCGAATAGCCTGAATTTTCCCCGTCAGCCCCAGCAGCGATTGCACCGTTGCCAGCGGCATGACCAAACGGCTTTCTTCATCACCACCGCTGCTCAGAACGCCGCTCACTTCTACCGTTGCATCCCCTTTTGCGCCGTGCAGCGCGAGTTTATCCCCGATTTTCCAGCCCGTTTGCGCCGCCAGCTGTTTTCCCACCAGCGCCTGTGCCACATGTTCCGCCGTCACCGGTTCCTGCGGCCATTGCCCCGCCACCTGCCAGTAAGGGCTAACGGTCATTTGCCCTGTGCGATAGTCTTCCTCATCTGGCACCGCGACAGGCTGAGAAAAGAAGGTGCCCAGCACGGCAACTGGCTGACCATTGATTTCAACATCACCGCTCAACAGCGGCGCAAAACCGACAATGTTATTACGCCAGAAGATATCTTTAATGTTCGGCAACTCGGCCTCATCAAGGAAATCCTGCCCTTCCAGCGGATTACTGCGTTCGCCAAACAGCGCAGGCAGCGCTGCCTGACCTGCTGGCTCAATCAAAATATTCGCGCCGTAGGACTTCAGCTCACGCGCCATTTTGTCGCCGATGTCGATGGAGACCGCCAGCAGCGCGGAGATCAAACCCGCGGCCAAAAACACGGTCAGCACCGCCAGCGATTTACGCCGGATATTTCTGCGCCAGGACTGACGTAACAGTCGCCACAGCATGATTATTCCCCCTCAGCCTGCTCGCCAGCCGCCGCTTTGGCGGTGGCGAATTTTGCGGGACTTTCGCGGAAGCGGTTATAGTTGGCCTCCGACGAGAAGAAGTACGTTTTACCGCCGTAGCGATATTTATGTTCCGCGTTCACGTTGGTCAGTTTGGAACCATCAACCGGATCGATGACGTCCATCGACACCACTGTCGAGAAGTAATTCGTGCCTGCCGCCAGTGACGCTCGTCCAATCACCAGTTCATTATCGTCGTTGCTCCACCCTTCAATCGGTACCGGATTACAGCCCCCCGCCTTCCCGATAGAAGGAATGAAAATATGCACGCCGCAGGCGACACAAATCACCTGATTGCCTTCCATCACGTAGCCCTGATCGCCGCACAGCAGACAGGCATCAAACACCACGCCCAGACGCAGACGATCGGGGTAGCGGTTAATAATGAAAAAGCGCACGGCCTTGCCGTCATCGGCAATCCACACAAAACGGTGCAACTTGCCATCACGCACCTGTTCAATCGGAATATGTACTTTGCCATCCGCTGCCAGCGTCACTGGCTGAGCTTCCGACAGGCGAGGCGGTTGTGATGCAACCTTGTCCCAATAGAGCTGGGCTAACACCACCACCAGCAGCGCTGCGACGGTTGACAGCAGCGTACGACGCACGGTGCGATAGCCCGCGGTTGCTTTACGCTTTTCAATCGCGTCATGCTCAGCCAGCATCTGACGACGCGCATGCCGCAGCGGCCAAACCAGCCCGGCAGCCAACATCGCCATAAACAACGCGCTGAGGTAATTGAGTAAATACGCGCTGTTAGTCACGTGCGCCACATAGCTCAGGCGTGGCTTGGTCAGCCCCAGTACCTGTAATTTCATCAACAGCAACAGCAGGTTGCCGCTTATCGGCAGCAGCAGAAGTGCGACCAGCAGCGCAAGAAGCGGCCAGCGCAGTAAGCGAATGCGGCGCACGATCATGCCGCACAGCGCAGCACAGAACACCAGCCAGCCAAACGCCAGCACCACGGCGCTAAAATTCAGCAGCAGATCGGTATTCACCACATGGGTGGTTGTCAGCGCGGTCAAATTGGGATCGCTGCCCCACTGCACCGCCGCTCCCGCTACCAGCAGCGCCTGCCACAGGTAGCCAAGACGTGGGTGGGAAAAACACTGACAGACCAGAAACAGGATCAAGGCAAGCGCCTGAAGCGCCGTAAAGCCCAGCAGAAATGCCTGTCCGTTAGGAAAATGCACGCCAATAAACGTACCGGCGAACAACGCCAGCAGCGTGATCCAGCCCAGCGGCCTAATTGTCGGCGTAGAACGATGGCTCCAGTTCAACCCCAGCAAGAGCGCTATCGGCAGGAAGGACTGGAGGGTCGTGATAAAGAAATAACTCATATATACCCGGCACCGTTCAAGTTGCAGGTGTGTTGGTTGAGCATAATGTTTGCTGGCATCAGTACCCTGACCGAAAAATCACCGCCTCTGCGGGAAGCGATAGCATACCCGCAGAGGCGTGAACACGGCCGCGACAGAACATCGCGGACAGAAGACCTTATTCTAAGCCGACGTATTTGAAGTCAAAGCTGACATCAAACGGTTTCCACCAACGGCCTACGCCCGTTTCGCCATCGGTGTGACGGTGCATACCGGCTTTTGATGGCGGTTCGATGTGGTAGGTCACTTTGTAGTTGCCCACGCCCATCATTTTGATGTTCGCACCGTAATGCGGGCCATCGCTGGCAACCATTGGCATGAAGGTGCCTTCCTGCTTCGCACCGGTATCGGTGTTAGTCAGGGTGTATGCAATGGTCAGGAACGGCATCCACTCACCCGCGCCGAAACCATTCTTGTTGCCTTCCGCCGCGTGAATATCGGCTTCCAGATGGATATCCGCTTTCGCGGCAGGCAGACCCATTCCACGTGGTTCCATGTCGATAGGTTGCAGATAAACGGCGGCAATTTCCATTTCGTTCATGGAAACCGGCTCACCCGCTGGATATTCTTTAAACGCCAGCGCGGCAGGCGCGGTGAAAATACCGGCAATAACGGCACCCGCAATCAGACTTTTTTGCATATTCATCAAACCCATCCTCATCTCAGTCGACCCTCTTCGCTTAATTCACTAAGCGATTGAGGTTGTTATGGTTATTTTCTGCTCTTATTGCTTCCAGTATGAACTTAGCGCTGCATGCATGCTTTATCAGACGGCAGACGCCCTGCGCCGCATCACCCACAGGGCAATTAACGCCGCGACAACCAGCACGCCTTGTGGAATCAGCGTTTCCACATAAGGATAAATACCCAACCCGCTGATTTCCGGCACGCCGGTCAGCAGCGTCGGCTCAAACAGTTTGCCTTCGATCAGTTCCAACACACCCTTACCCGCAAACACAAATGCCATCAGGTACATAAAGCAGCCGGTAAACATGAAGAACGGCTTAAGCGGCAGTTTGACAATGGTGTAGCGCATCACGAGATAAGCGATCAGCAGAATCACACAGCCGATGGCAAATCCAGCCAAAATAGAGAGGTGCCCCGCCATGTTGCTGGCATCGCCGACCAGCGCGTAATAGAACAGCACCGTTTCCGCGCCTTCGCGGTATACAGCCAGAAAGCTGGTCAGCCACAGGCCAATCATGGAACCGCTGCTCAACGAGTGGGACAGCTTGCCTTCCAGATAAGCCTTCCAGTGCCGCGCCTCAACTTTGGACAACAGCCAGTAGCTCATGAAGAACAGCATCACCACGGCGATCAGCATCGTAACGCCTTCCAGCAGCTCACGGCTGGCGCCGGAATTGGTGAAGAGAAGTTGGAAGAGGACGGCGGTAATCACGCTACACAGCAGCGCGACATAAACCGACTGACGAATCAGCGACAGCTTGTCCTGCTGGTTATTTTTCACCAGATAAGCCACGATTGCCGCCACAATCAGCAAGGCTTCCAGACCTTCGCGCACAATAATCAGCAGGCTGTAGATCAACAAACTCCAGTGCGTTTCACCGCCGTCGCCCAGCATGGTGACCGCCTTCGCCAGTTCCTGTTGCAATGCCTCGGCCTGCCCTTGAAGTTGCTCCGCGGGTTGTTTGGCATTCATCAGACTCACCAAACGGGTAAAATAGCCTTCCAGCGTAGATTTGAACGCCGCATCGCGAGAACCAATTTTGTTCTCCATGCCCGTGGCTTCAAACAGATCGAAATAGGTGTCCTGCACCGCCATGATGGCAGGCTTAGTCTGACCTTGACGATACTGCGCAATCGCAGCAGCAATGGCCTGATTAATATCGTCGGCAACTTTCGCCCAGTTGGCATCCGGTATCGCACCCGTATCCGCGTTGGCAGTGGGCGCCGCCGTTGCCTGCTGGCTGTCGCGCGTTGTCGGCAATCCCGGTAAGACATCTTCGATGTCCTGCAACAGCGTGGTTACCCGATAGGCGACGTCTGTCAGTTGGTCGGGCTGGCCAGCTAGCGTAATCAGTGCGGAGAATTGTTGATTAATGGAAGCGGCCTGCTGCGCCGAGCGGTTTTGCCTGACCGACATCTCCATTTCAGAGTTTTTAAACCCCTGATAGTGAGCCTGTTGTACGCTCTGACTGGCCTTTTTGTAATCACCGGACTGATATTCCGCCACGGCCTGCGCGAGCTGGTCATCGATGATTTTGAAACTCTGCTGCCAGTACGGTGCAATATCCGTGTTGTCATAGGCACCGTGCTGCTCCTGTGCAACCAGCTTGTGGCCTTCTGACAGCACGGGCAGAACGGCATCCAGCTCGCCCTTCAACCATGAAATTTTTGCCTGTACCTGGGTTTGTGGCTTTCCTTCGCCAATCATGCGGCGAATTTCACCGAATGTGGCCTCTAGCTGATAGCTTTTTTGCGCGGAAAGGTTGATACGGATAGGGCCTTCAAGGTTTTCAAACACCTCGAAATAGGCCATCTGAACTTCGGTGCGGGCATCATCCGGCTTTTGCTGCTCATAGAGCTGAGCCGTTTTATCCAGCCGGGTTTCGATATCCTGAATGAATGAAGCGTAATCGGTCGCGGCAACTGCCACTGAACAACTCAACAGCCAACACAACAATAGAAGCGTTTTTTGCCAGATAGACATAAGCGTGTGATGAAGCACAAATGATAGTTATTCTTATTATCACTTTGAAGCCGCCATCTGTCTTGATTTAGGTCACGAAAACATTCGCAATAAATTCTTTTATTTGTAATTAAAAATTTCAATCGATAATTAAAGCCTAACGTTCCTATTTTATTTTTATCATTCTGGAAAAACGCCGTTTTTTGATCGCAAAAACGACGAAAGTTATTCGAAAAATGAAAAGCAAAAATAATGCCAATGTTAATAAAAAACCATCGACGGCCTAGAGACCCTCGTCTTAAAATGGCATTTCTTTACAGTAACACGGTCAGATTTACAGAGAAAAATGCTATTTTCCCCGGTAGTCCAAGGGATTAGCCGTGCCTTTCGCCACTATTTTTGAGCCATCACCCATCACTTCAATCACGGTGGCATTCAACTGATAACCAGAGACCAACAGACCCCGGCGGACGCCCTCCTTCCCGCCAAGTTTGTCGCTAGCCTCATGGCTTATCTCGTTTTCGCGTCAGCCCACATGTGCACGTTCTGTCACACGTTTCCCATGTCGAATCAGAATTTTTCCCATCCCCCGCTATTGCGGCTATGTGCTGACAACAGCGGTGTAACATTCTGCTGAATAGGACGATGAACAGGGGCTGCAACCACCGGACGAGAAAACGTCACATCGGTATCCTGGTCTGAATCCAGATCAAACACATCGACTACAGCGGAAAGTTCGCTCGTTTGTTCATCCAGGCGGGCGGCCGCCGCTGCCGATTGCGTTACCAACGACGCATTCTGCTGTGTGACGCTATCCATTTCGTGCACCGCCTGACTAATCTGCGTAATACCCCGTGTTTGCTCATCCGTTGCTGCCGAAATTTCGCCAATCAGATCATTGACATGCGCAATAGAAGCAATAATTGCCGTCATGGCCTCACCTGATTGTTTCACCAATCCCGCACCGTTTTCCACCCGCGATACGGATTCTGCAATCAGCGATTCAATCTCTTTTGCCGCCTGCGCACTGCGCTGTGCCAGCGTGCGAACTTCCCCCGCCACCACGGCAAACCCCCGCCCTTGCTCTCCTGCACGCGCCGCTTCAACCGCCGCATTCAGCGCCAGAATATTGGTCTGAAACGCGATGCTGTTAATGACCGAGGTGATATCGGAAATTTGTCGGGAACTGGCGCTAATCCCATCCATCGTCGTCATTACATTAGTGCTGATATTCCCGCCTTTTTCCGCCATGTTGGCCGCGTCCTGCGCCAGCTTACGCGCCTGATGAACGTGTTCGGTGGTTTGCCGCACCGTCGAGCTGATCTCTTCCATACTGGCAGCCGTCTGCTGCAATGCCGCCGCCTGCTGTTCCGTACGGCTGGAGAGGTCATCGTTACCATTCTTGATACTCGATGTCCCGTTATTGATCTCCGTCGTGCTCTGCCGGATGACCGTTACCGTATCACGCAAACTTTTCTGCAACTTCTTGATATCGGGAATCAGCCGGCCAGCACAGTTCATGCCAAATTCCGCCAGTTCACAGCCTAAACGGCCTGCCGTGAGCTGTGCCAAATGAGATTTCAGCACAGAAATCGGAGCAACCAGATAGTTTTTCAAATAGAATTCCGTAAACATCAACACGATGAGACCAATCACCATCACGGCAATGATTGCATTGCGATTCTCGACATTGTGTTCATTGACACTTGGAATCAATGAGGAGGCCGTGATGCTGTCCGAATAGCGTTTAATGTCTTCACCAAACGTCAGACTAATGGGGGGATACACGGAGCGAAATATTTGCCGAAATCCTTCGTAATCATTACGCTGTAGCGCCGCATTCATCGGGTCGAGCGCAGTAGCAATCAGAGTGCTCCACGTTTTGTTTACCGCGTCAACCGTCGCAGGCTCGACGCCAACGTGCTCTGCCATCTGGAATTTCTCCAGCGAATCTTTGGTATTCTTTAGCGCTATCTGTGCCATATCCAACGTCTGTTTGGCGTTTTCTGGCTCATTACGCTGCAAATAATCCATCGTTCTTTCCATACGAGTTACAGCGCGAAAATATTGATCGGCGCCATAGACCAGATGGGAATACGTTTTTCGCTGAGTCTCACTTTTATCAAGCAAGTTTGTGACCTGATGAAGCGAGTAAAGGCTGAATCCTGATGCCACTCCCCATGCCACTAACAGAGAAGCCACAATGATCAGCACCATTATTCTTATGCTGATATTTCTTAGAAATTCCATAATGCACTCCGCGACGTTAACAAATATTTCCCGACCGCATACTCTGTCGGAAAAGTATTCACTTTTTACCCATGACGGTACCGTCCGTTATACCGCGCCCTTATCCCACGCGCTCTAACAGACGTTCTGGAATTCCCTGATTCATCCCCCATCAGATGGGAAGTCACGCTAAATACGAACAAATAGAATGCGTTATCTTCCTTGAGATGCCTGTCTCCATGGTTTTAAACGGCCGATAGGCGTCACTACCACAGCCAAATCGGTGGCATGTAGAATTAATATCATCAAAAACAGTATAGGCATTAACAGATAAAGAGGAGGAATATGCTGTCACCTTATTTTCCTGACGGATGCCCTATGGACAAAAGGTCACAGCGCTCAACGCGTTAGGCCGATTTTTCATCGCACTGAGCATGACCACGATCAGTAAATTAATTTTCTTTATCGGTGATTATCGAATGTTAGATGACTGCATCAACAGCCAGCCATAAGCATGCAGTTCCTACGATCCAAGACTCGGCTTTGGAGAATAATCATGCAGAAAGTGCTTACCGTCTGTCCGTATTGCGGGTCAGGCTGCAAAATTAACCTGCTGGTAGAGAACGGCAAAGTGGTTGGTGCGGAAGGGGCAAACGGTGTCACCAATGAAGGTGAACTGTGCCTGAAAGGCTATTACGGCTGGGATTTTCTTAATGACACGAAAATTCTGACGCCGCGTTTAAAACAGCCGCTGATCCGACGTCAGAAAGGCGCTCCCTTTGAAGCGGTGAGCTGGGATGAAGCTATCGACTTCGCCAGCTCGCGATTAAAAACCATTAAAGAGAAGTACGGCGCCGAGTCGATTATGCACACGGGATCGTCCCGCGGCCCCGGTAATGAAACTAATTACGTGATGCAGAAATTCGCCCGCGCAGTCACCGGGAATAATAACGTCGACTGCTGCGCCCGACTCTGCCACGGCCCTTCGGTTGCCGGATTACAGGTTACGCTGGGCAACGGCGCAATGAGTAATTCCATCTGTGAAATTGAAAAGACCGACTGCATACTGATTTTCGGCTACAACGCCGCAGACTCACACCCCATCGTGGCGCGCCGGATCCTGAAAGCCAAAGCGCGTGGGGCAAAAATCATCGTGTGCGATCCCCGCCATATTGAAACCGCCCGCATCGCCGATCTGTGGCTGCCATTGAAAAATGGCTCCAATATGGCGCTGGTCAACGCCTTCGCCAACGTCCTGATTAACGAAGGACACTATGATAAGGCTTACGTTGCCCGCCATACCGAAGGCTTCGAAGAATTAAGCCAAACCGTCGCGAAATATACGCCGGAATATGTTGCTGACATCACCGGCCTGTCGCCGAAAGTGATTCGGGACGCGATGCGCATGTATGCCGCCGCGCCGTCCGCCACCATTCTCTGGGGAATGGGCGTGACGCAATGGGGGCAAGGCGTGGATGTAGTCAAAGGGCTGTCCGGTCTGGCGCTGCTGACCGGGAATCTGGGGCGTCCGAACGTCGGCGTTGGGCCAGTACGTGGGCAAAACAATGTGCAGGGCGCCTGCGATATGGGCGCGCTGCCCAATATGTTCCCCGGTTATCAAAAAGTCACAGATAAAGCGGTGCTGGCGAAATTTGCCGATGCCTGGGGCGTGGCTGAACTCTCTGACAAAGTGGGCTACTCGCTGACCGATCTCCCGCACAAAATACAGAAAGGGAAAATCAAGGCCAACTATGTAATGGGTGAAGATCCGCTGCAAACCGAGCCGGATCTGTCGATGCTGCGTGATGCTTTCAACGAGTTGGAATTGTTGATCGTGCAGGACATCTTCATGACCAAGACCGCCGTGATTGCCGATGTGATTTTACCTGCGACCTCCTGGGGCGAGCACGAAGGGGTTTATACCGCGGCCGACCGGGGATTCCAGCGTTTTTATAAAGCGGTGGAGCCACAGGGCGATGTAAAACCCGACTGGGAAATTATCAGCCTGATGGCAACAGCGCTCGGGTATCCCATGCACTATAACAACACGCAGGAGATCTGGGACGAACTGCGAGCACTCTGCCCGCTGTATTATGGCGCGACCTACGAGAAAATGGCGGGGCTGGGCTACGTGCCCTGGCCGTGCCCGACCGAAGACAGCCCTGGAACGCCGTGGCTCTATGCGGGTAATCACTTCGATCGCCCCGGTGGGAAAGCGCTGCTCTTGACGGCAGAATGGCGACCGCCGATGGAGCGGGTGGATGAGGATTATCCGCTGGTCTTGTGCACCGTGCGCGAAGTCGGCCACTATTCCTGCCGTTCCATGACAGGCAACTGTACGGCATTACAAACGCTGGCGGATGAACCCGGCTACGTGCAGGTTAGCCCATACGACGCCAAACGTTTAGGCATCCGCGATCAGCAGTTGGCCTGGATCTCGTCGCGACGCGGTAAGGTTATCTCTCGCGTTGCCGTCAGCGAACGCATCAATAAAGGTGCTGTCTACATGACTTACCAGTGGTGGATCGGCGCCTGCAATGAGCTGACGTTGGATCATCTCGATCCCGTTTCTAAGACGCCAGAATACAAACACTGCGCCGTTAAGGTGGAGGCGATTGACGATCAGCAAGCGGCGGAGCACTACGTACAGCAGGAATACAGCCAGTTGAAAGATCGGTTACGTACTACCGCAGAAAACGTCAGCTAATCCCCTTGCCTAAGCCGCCGCGAATACGAGCCATTGAGTAAAGCTCATTGAGCACAGGCCGTGGCGGCTTAGGAAATACATCGCACCCAGACAAGACATGTGATTGAGAAAATACATAGCGTCCAGAAAATACATGCTGGTTTAGACAACGTTTAACTCCCCTCTCTGATAATATCTTTATTTCTCACCTCATCTTGTAAAGATTTATTAATGGACGCGGATAAATTTCCGTTAATCGATAATAAATTTCTACGCAGCCATTAAATTTTCACACCTCTGTTTATCTTTTAAAATTATGTTGGCCATTGTATCCCCTCTCTCCGTTCAATTGTTTTTTATTCCAATTTAGCGCAATTTGCGTTTCATTTTACAATGATTTAATTTGTTTTTAACAAAAAGAGCCCCTGCCAGTCGTGGTAATTTTCCACGTAATGCCATGCCAAACAATCGGTTAGATTTAAGCTGGCGGGGATAAAAGGAATGTTATTATCGCTCGTATCGAGGTCGTTTATGTTGCCGATTACCGTTACCTTGTCTCGCCATCATTACCTGTCGTTTATTATTCGTATCGACCCCGGAAGCTAATTCCCTCCTTTTATCCGTATTTCCTCTGAACGTCTCTGACGCTGGGAAATAACCCGCTCCTATCCCTTTCGATATGCGGTTATGCAAAAACCGCACGGCTTTTGGCACCCTAAATTTGCCGACGAGAAAGGCAGTAAGCTACTCGGAAAATAATAAAAAACAGGAGATTCACTGTGCTCACTATTCTCGCTTTCTCTATGGTCATCTGCTTTATGTACCTGATCATGACCAAACGAATGTCTGCGCTTATCGCGCTGATTCTTGTCCCTACGCTGTTTGCGCTGGCGGCAGGTTTTTATCAGGGGCTGGGAGCAATGATGCTGGACGGCATCAAAACGCTGGCGCCAACGGGCGTAATGCTGACGTTCTCTATTCTTTACTTCGGCATCATGATCGACGCGGGGCTGTTCGATCCGTTGGTGCGTTTCATTCTCCGTCTGGTTAAGGGCGACCCGCTGAAAGTGTTGGTCGGCACCGCCGTATTAACCTTAATGGTTGCGCTGGACGGCGACAGCACAACAACCTACATGATCGCGATTGCCGCATTCCTGCCGCTCTATCAGCGGCTGGGTATGAGCGTGCTCGGATTGACCTGTCTGGTGAACATCGCCAGCGGCGTGATGAATCTTTCCCCTTGGGGCGGCCCTACGGCGCGCGCCGCCGCTGCATTGCGCGTTGATGCGCTGGACGTTTTCCTCCCCATGCTCCCTGCAATTATTCTAGCCAGCCTAACGCTGGTCGGCGTGGCCGTGTTTCTGGGGCTACAGGAACGTAAACGATTGGGGATCATTGATATCAGCGACCTCCAGAATGCCTCGATCAACCTGGGCAACGGTAGTGACGAAGAAAGCGATGCCAATCGCCGCCCTAAGATGTTCTGGCCTAACTTTGTCCTGACCACCCTGCTTCTGGTGTTTCTGGTGATCGGCATTCTGCCGATTCAGGTGCTGTTTATGGTCGGCTTTGCCATCGCCGTCATGCTCAACTATCCCAAGCTGGAAGAGCAAAAAGCGCGAATCGGCTCACACGCGGCTAACGTGTTGGCGGTAACATCGCTCATTTTCGCCGCCGGGATTTTTACCGGGATCTTATCCGGTACAGGCATGGTGGATGCCATGGCGAAAAGCCTGCTGCAGGTGATACCAGAGAGTTTCGGCCCGTATCTTGCGGTATTCACCGCGCTCATTAGCCTGCCGTTTACTTTTTTGATGTCCAACGATGCGTTCTATTTCGGAATCTTACCGGTTATCGCCCAGACGGCGGTCAACTATGGTATCACCCCAGAAGAGATCGCTCGGGCGTCGATTGTCGGCCAGCCGTTCCACCTGCTCAGCCCGCTGGTGCCGTCACTCTACCTGCTGGTCAGTCTGGCAAAAGTGGACATCGGCGATCACCAACGCTTTGCCATCAAATGGGCGATTTTTGTCAGCCTGTCGCTGCTGGTCGGTGGTATTGTCTTCGGCGCGTTTCCGTTCTATCACCAGTAACGCAGGATTGCTCCGGCTCCAGCCGGAGCCTACTTCGCAGGCAAGCGAACCTTGCTCCAGAACATAACGATCCCCGTAACACCCTTAAATGACATAGCAGGATAGCGATGGCTTTAACTCCCCTACAGACAAGGATTGTCAGGCAGATTGTCGCCTATATTCGCCGCGAGCAACTGCCCCCCGGCGCACATCTGATCGAATCGTCGCTGGCGCAGGTACTGAATGCCTCACGCACGCCGGTCAAGGCAGCTCTGCTGTATCTGACAGAAAAAGGCATGCTGCATTACCACCGTAATCGTGGGTTTTATCTTGACCGTCCGGCCCATGAATTGGGTCATCTGGTCGCCGAGTTAGCCACCAGCAGCGAAGACCCGCTCTACCAGAAGATTGTCGATATGCGTCTCGCACGCCGGTTGCCGGAGCAGTTTTCAGAAGTGGATCTGATGCGGGAATGTCAGGTGTCCCGTTCCGTGCTGCGTAACGTTCTGACGCGTATTCAGCAGGAAGGCTGGCTGGAGTTTCGCACCGGCCAGGGTTGGCGAACCACGCCGATTATCGATTCCGTCGCCGCCTATGAGGAAAGTTTTACCTTCCGTCTGCTGCTTGAGCCGATCAGCCTGCTGTCGCCGCAGTTTCATATCGATCAGCATACGCTGGACGCCTGCCGTAAGCAGCAGGAAGACATTCTCAATGGGGGTTACCTAACGCTGACCCCCCATGAAATGTTCGATGCCAATACGCACTTTCATGAAACGCTACTCGCCTGTAGCGGCAACCGTTTCGCCCACCATAGCCTGCAACGAGTCAATCAATTACGGCGTCTGGTGGAATACCGACAAAGCAGCCCAACCTTCAATCCCAAGCGGCTGGAACAGATTACAGAACATCTGGACATTCTTGATTGTTTACAGCGGGGAGAACGCGAAACGGCAGCAGAGCGGATGAAAAAACATCTGGAAAACGCTTGCCACGATAAAGTAAGCATCGAGCTTTTTCGCTGAAATAACCAACAGCGAGGCCTCAAATCATAGGTAACATATGTTTAAAAAATAAAAAACACCATTTTAAACACACCAAATGCTTTGAAAGTTACAAATAGAAACACATAGAACAATAAGTAAACATTAAACCAGTAACACCAAAATGAAGGTTAAACCACAAAAGAAAAGTCACGTTTTAAATAATTAAAAAATTAATTTTTTTATAAAAATACATGTATATAAACTTTTCGTTAATTGTTCTTTTATTTTTACTTAATCTTTAAGTAATTCACCATATGTTTTATTGATGTATAGCCACAGATCATTAGCAACACTAATTCAACACATTACGCATCCGCTCTTCGGGCAAAAAAACACATCCCAAGCCATTGTTTATTAATGAATTAATGAGACATGCTTGTTTTATGCGTTCGGTGTGTCACATCCCCATTTATCATTATACACGACATGGATATGCATTTTTCGCATGACAAAGATCACAATTACATAACAATCCGCAGAAAAAAAATGTAAAAAGCAAGAATCGTTGTAATATCGGCGGGCAGACACAACACCCCAATAACAGATTCGGGTGAGGGCTTGGTGTATTCAGGGAAACATCGGCCATCACGCGGCAATAATATTGTGTTGTCTGAATCAATTCATCAACATGAGGTTTATATGCAAAGGCAGAAGTTACTTGTACAGATAGTCTTGGCTATCGTCCTGGGAATATTAATCGGCTGGGCCTGCCATCAATATCTTGATGGTGGTCGAGCAAAAGAAGTTGCATCCTATTTCAACATGGTTACCGATATCTTCCTGCGCCTGATTAAAATGATCATCGCGCCACTGGTCTTCGCTACGCTGGTTTCCGGCCTGGCAAGCATGGGAGGAAATTCTTCTGCCGTTGGTCGTATCGGTATGAAAGCGATGATCTGGTTTGTCAGCGCATCGTTCATCTCTCTGCTCATCGGTATGGTGTTCGCAAATCTGTTCCAACCAGGGGCAGGAATGAATCTGCCGATTCCTGTACAACAGGTTGCTACAGGTCTGAACACTGACGGATTTACGCTTAAGAGCTTCATCAGCCATATCTTCCCGAAAAGTATCGTAGAAGCGATGGCGAACAATGAAATTCTGCAAATTCTGGTGTTCTCACTGTTCTTCGGTTCTGCTCTGGCTTATGTCAAAGGCAAAAACAAGCACGCGACCACGATCATTTCCATGATCGAAGAACTGACCAAAGTGATGTTCCGCGTGACCGACTACGTCATGGCGCTGGCTCCTATTGCTGTCTTTGCCGCAATCGCTTCCGCGATTACCACGCAAGGTCTGGGTCTGCTTTACGACTTCGGTAAACTGATCGGTGAGTTCTACCTCGGTCTGGCCGTACTGTGGGGCGTTCTGTTCCTGGTTGGCTACCTGTTCCTGGGCAAAGCCATCGTTACGCTGGCGAAGCTGATTCGTGAACCGACCATGCTGGCTTTCGCCACGGCGAGCAGTGAGTCTGCTTACCCGAAAACCATGGAAGCGCTGACCAAATTCGGCGTGCCGAAAAAAGTCACCAGCTTTGTGCTGCCGCTCGGTTATTCGTTCAACCTTGATGGTTCCATGATGTACCAGTCCTTTGCGATTCTGTTTATCGCACAGGCTTACAACATCGATCTGAGCATTACCCAGCAAATCCTGATTCTGCTGACGCTGATGATCACCAGTAAAGGGATGGCGGGTGTAGCACGTGCTTCCATCGTGGTGGTTGCCGCCACGCTGCCAATGTTCAGCCTGCCGGAAGCCGGTATTCTGCTGATTATCGGTATCGACCAGTTCTTGGATATGGGCCGTACTGCAACTAACGTCATCGGTAACAGTATCTCTACTGCCGTTGTGGCCAGTATGGAAAAAGATATCCATGATGATGATGAGGAAGAGGCTACCGACGAAGTCGTCGCCTATCAGGAACCTCAGCAAGCCACGCAAAATAGCTAATGCTGAGTGAGTGAATGCTTCATCATAGCGGCCTTCGGGCCGCTATTTTTTTATCTCGCCATACGTCAAGCAGCCCGTGTGCGGGTCGTATGACTCAGCACCTCAATGGTCTCACGCCGCTTATAGCCCAGACGTCGATGACAGCCCTTTCATGTAGCGCCAGAATTTCTCAGAGGCCACATTCAGCCGCGCATCAAGACGATACAGATAAACCCCCATGCGGATCACCGCATTTTCCATGCTCAGGATCGTCAGCTCTTTGTTTTTCAGCTCTTCCTGAATGGAATAGTCCGGTAGCCAGGCAATTCCATAACCTTTTTTCGTCATGCGTTTGAGCAAGTCGCTCATAGAAGAGACGAAGTTGACCGTAAACTTATCGCTATCGACGCTGGATAAGTAACGGCTGACCTGACGCCCCATATAGCTGGTCTCGGTATAGTTGAGTAACGGCACCGATGAGGCGCTGACATCAAACAGTGGCTTCCCTGCGCTATCACACGCGCAGACCGGATAAAGCCGGGATTCCAGTATCTTCTCGTGCATAAAGGGCTCCCCCATCAGATCCTCATTGTAGAATGAGAAAATGAAGTCGCTGCGCCCTTCTTTGAGATTCAGTACCGCTTCATCGACATCGATCGATTCAACATAGAAGATTTTTTCCTGCGGATCCGGCACGTCTTTTAACAGCTCCGGCATGATGAAGACCGACAGCGAATGCGCCGCCGCAATGGTGATCTTGTTTTTGTAATTATCCCCGCCGTGCAGCTTATTGAGCTGATACTCCAAATCATCCAGCGTATTGCGGATATAGGCGTGAAACACGCGGCCCTGTTCGGTGAGTTGCAGCGGCAGCGCGCTACGGTCGAAAATGTCAAACCCAACCGCCGCTTCCAACGCCTGAATGCGCCGGCTAAATGAGGATTGAGAGATATTTCGCTTCTCGGCCGCCAGCGTAAAACTCCGGTGCTCTTCCAGCACGATAAAGTCATAGAGCCACTTGGTTTCGATATTATTCAGCATTACCCCTCACTCAAAACGCGCAGCGTCATGTTTTCGTTCCCTATACCAACGTCCTATCTCTGCCAACGTCCAGCCTCGCCGATAAAGCGGCTTCCCACCGTATACGGTTAAAATCAATAAAAGCATAGGGATGCCAATAGTTATGCAAATCATACATAGCAGATGGGAATTTAGCAATTCACATTGCCCGGCAGTGTGCGATTATCCTTTTAATTTCATAATGCTACAGGGTTAACAGCATGAACAGTCTCGTGGGAATTCTTGGCGGTATGGGGCCGGGTGCCACCGTCGATGCGATGCAAAAATTGATTAAAAACACGCCAGCGTATCGGGATCAAGACCATATCCCCATGATTGCGGTGTCTATTCCCGATATCCCTGACAGAACAAAATGCATTCTTCAGCACAGTGCCTCACCGCTGGAAAAAATGCTGCAATATATGAAAATTCTCGAAAATGCAGGCGCTGAATGTATCATTATCCCGTGTAATACCGCGCACTATTGGTTTAATGAATTAAAACAGCAATGCCGAGCGGAGATGATCAGTATCATTGATGTGACCTGTCAGGCGATTAAGAGTGCCAACACCACGCGCGTCGGCCTGTTAGCAACGACAGCGACGGTCAAAGCGAGAATTTATCAGGACAACCTGATTGCCGATAATATTGAGTGCTACACGCCGGATGATGCAGACCAACAACAGGTAATGGAAAGCATTTACGCGTATAAATCCGGTGATATCGCCAGTGCCTATAGCATACTGTCGCCGGTAAAAGATCGCCTGTTGCAGGCTGGCGTCGAGAAAATTATTCTGGGCTGCACCGAGCTTCCTCTCATTCTGGAGCAGGAAGTCAAAACGTCACCCCAGCATTATGTCGATGCGACGGAAGAGCTAATAAAGAAAACGGTCGAGTGGTATTTTTCCCACAGCCCGAGAAATGATATTGCGGCTTAAGGTGCGACAGTGCATATCACTCCTGCAACTCGCTGCCTCCAAGTGCTACAGCCAGATCGTTGGCGGCTTGCAGCCTCTGTTGCCACAATATGCTGGATGCTAGCTCCGTGCTATAAAACACATTTTGTGCGTTTAGCAAACGCTGTAGATCCTCAGCTCCCTCTCTATAGCGGATCTCAGCAAGCCTTAGCGAGTCCCGTGCCGCCGCCAACTGTGCATCTTGCCAGCGCTGCTGCTGCTGTAAATTCAACATCGCATGGAGCGCCGTTTCGACGTCACCAAAAGCCACCAATAGCGCTTCGCGGTAGGCGTTAAGCGCAATTTTTCGGTTAATTAAGGCAAGACGCTGATTATCAACTCGAGCAGCTCGATCCCAAATAGGTAGCGAAATCTCCAGACCGCTGCCCCACCCTGGCGCTAGCCGAAATAACTGATTTAGTCCCGCTGCGCTCACGCTGGAGGTCGCCGAAAGGGAAATCGAGGGAAACATTGCGGCTCGTGCCGCATCAATATTGGCGCCCGCAGCAGCCAATTTGGCTTCCGCACTTAACAGGTCGGGCCGCTTGTGCATGAGATCCGCAGGAAGACCGCTGCCAATATCAGGCATGCGGAGATCTTCAATATGCAGCCTAGGCTCTATTAATTCCTGCGGCGTTTTATCGAGTAACGCTGCCAGCGTTTTGCTGACCTGCCGAGATTGCTGATGCAGTTGCAGAAACATCACTTCCATTCCCGCAACAAAGGATTGTTGTTGAGCAAGGTCGAGTCTCGCGACAGCACCAGCAGCATATTTAGTCTCCACAAGGGTCAATAATCTGCGGCTAATGTCCAAATTTTTCTCGGCCAGCGCGATCTGACGACGGATGCCAAGCAGTGCTAAATATTGGGTAATTACTGACGAACGCAACATTAATGCCGTCGCGGAAACATCATAAGATGCAGCTCGCCACAACGCTTCATTACTATAAGAAGCAGCGCGTTTGGCTCCCCAGACATCGGGAGAATAAGATAGCGACAGGCTGGCGCCATAGCTTTTGTTCCGCTGATGTTCTCCCCAAACGCCCGAAAGATTCTTAGAAAATGCGCTATTCACCTCTGGTGTTTTCGCCATCTGGCTACTCTGCCATTGGATACGAGCTTGCTCCATGTTCTGGCGAACAGTATCAAGATTACGATTGACCAGCAGCGCTCCTTCCAGCAGCGTGTTCAACTCCTGACTGCCAAAAGCCTTCCACCACCCCTTATCTGGCGGCTTCAGCGCTGAAGTCACGTCTATTGACCAGGTATCCGGTAATTCGGAGGCGGCATCATCAGGAATGGGTAATACTGTACAGCCCGCACATAGCATCCCTATCAATACATAGCTGAATTTCGTTAGTGTCCTCATTCCTGATTCAACGCCATAACGGGATCGAGCTGGGCCGCTTTACGTGCGGGTAAATATCCAAATAGGAGCCCGGTGACAAGCGCACTACAAAAAGAGAGTAAAGCAGGGAGAAAACCCAGCGCGACTGGCTTGCCGAAAGAGTGAACAACGTGAGCAAGAAAATACCCTGACAGTAGCCCCACCAGGCCACCACTCAATGCCAGAATGATGGCTTCCCACAGAAACTGGAACTGGATATCCTGCTGACGAGCACCGACAGCCAGACGAATACCGATCTCTCGCGTACGCTCTGCAACAGACATTAACATTACGTTCATCACGCCAATTCCACCCACAAGCAATGAAATCGCGGCAATTGAACCCAACATGGCAGTCATGATATCCATCGACGCTTCCTGAGAGCGCAAAATAGCCGCCCGGTTGATGATGGTGAAATCAGGGCGCTGATGACGTGCAGACAGTAGATCATTCACCTCGCTTTCCACGCGTCTTACCGTTTGTAAGGAGCGTGCTTTCAATGTCACGCTGTCGATATTCTGCCGTCCTATGACGCGTAAACTTCCTGTGCCAAAAGGCACGATAACAGCTTGATCAAGATTCCCGTTCATGTCAGCCCCGCCTTGAGGCGCAAGAACCCCTACCACCGTGAACGGAATATTGTTCAATAGAATGTCGCTGCCTACTGCGTTTCCAGAAGGAAAACTGCGCTGCGCGACCTCTGCACCCAGCACAGTGACAGACATATTCGCGTATTCGTGCAGAGGCATAATAAATGCCCCAGCGCTTAGCCCCCAGTTATTGACCGCCATCGCCTCAGCCGTCGTGGCAATAATGGCACTTTTTAAATTAAAGGCGCCTTGTCGCACCGTAGCCTGTCCTGTAAGCATGGGGACGACGGCGTCGATATCTGGTAGCCGCTTAAGCGCTTCAATATCCGCATCAGTAATACGTCCCGCAGCCACATCAGCGTCAATGCTCTGCGGAATCACGGTCATTAGCGTGCTACCCAGCCGCGATAAGGTTTTTGACATTTCTTGTCGAGCGCCTTCCCCAATCCCAAGCATCACGAGAATAGAGGCAATACCAATAGCAATCCCCAGCAATGTCAGCGCACTGCGCAATGGAGAAAACAGCAGAGTCCGCCAGGCCTGACGCAGTAACGCATAGCGGTCAGTTTTCCCTCCCGCCGTAACAAGCCAATGTGTGCCCATTGTCTCTGCTGGGGCAGAGACAACACGGACGGTATCAGAAACAATACGTCCATCGCGTAATTCGATCACGCGGCGGGCGCGATTCGCCACATCTGGGTTATGCGTGACTAAAACAACGGTTCTTCCTGAAGCCGCCAGCGTCTCCAATAACACCAGTACCGACTCACCGTTAACACTATCAAGCGCGCCCGTCGGTTCATCGGCAAACAACACATCGCCGCCGTTTATCAAAGCCCGAGCGATAGACACACGCTGCTGTTGTCCGCCCGAAAGTTGCTCCGGTTTGTAGTCAAAACGATCGGATAGAGAAAGCTGGCCTAACAATGCCTGCGCATGGTCATGGCGCAACCTTTTTTCCAGCCCAGCATAGACGGTGGGAAGTTCAACATTTTCCTGCGCACTAATCCCAGGAATAAGAAAGTAACGTTGGAATACAAAACCGAAAACCGTACGACGAAGTTGTGCCAATTGATCAGCACTTAACCGAGAAACATCCTGTCCGGCAAAGCGGTAAACACCCTGAGTCGCACCATCTAAAGTCCCTAGGATATGCATGAGAGTCGACTTACCCGATCCAGAGGGACCAACAAGAGCGACAAACTCACCGGCATGAATAGTCAGATTGATATCCTGTAATACGCTAACGTAGCCCTGAGCCTCGTTACCATACTGCTTGCTAACACCAGATAACGCGATTAAAGGGGTAGGATTTACCATAACGAATCACTTTCCACAATTTGCGGCAACGGTGGTAACAAAACATGCTCACCAAGACTCAGCCCAGAGGTGATTTGAGCAAGAACGGGACCTTTTATACCCACCTGAACCAAACGGGGAATCGCGTTGACATGACCGCCTTCTGGAGGGATCACCTCAACCTGAAAATGCCCATCGGGGCGTAGTGTTAACGCGGTAATCGGGACGCTAATAGCCTGCTTTACCGCATTCACAACGAGGTAAACCTGAGCGCTCATGTGTGACATCAAACGACCATCTGCGTTATCAATATCAAAAAGGGCGGTATAAAATACCGTTTCCATCATGGGGCTTCCACCCATGTTACCACCATTCATCGTGTTGTCCTGACTCCCTTGCGGAGCAGGCATGATCTGCTGTAACTTGGCTGTCCAACGCACTTTCGGATAACCGAGAACACTGAAATAGACAGGCATTCCGATACGGAGACGGGGAATATCCGCTTCAGAGACACGAACGGATACCGTCATCTTTGTTAGATCGGCAATCCGCATAATGACGGGGGTCTGTTGTACTGCATTGAGCGTTTGACCGGGACGAGCCTGTAATGATACAACCGTACCCGCGATGGGCGCGTAAATCTGGGTATAACCTAGCTTGACCTTATCCCCTTTTAACGTTGACTCCGTTTGGCGTATCTGTGCTTGAAGACTTTCTAACTGCGCTTGTGCAACCCGCAAGTTGGCTTCGCTAATCTGTATGTCCTGTTCGCTGGCAGCCCCTTCCATCCACATTTTTCTTTGTCGGGCATTCTGGCGCTGAGCTAATGTCAACTGCGCCATCTGCTGGCGTATAGCCGCCTGCTGACTATCAAGTAATGCACGATTCGCCTCAACCGTCGCGAGTTGTAATTCCGGATCAATCTGCGCGACGAGCTGCCCCTTTTTTACGGTCGCCCCCACCGCCACAGGAATATGCTGAATCTGCCCAGAAACCTGAACCCCAACATCGACATATTGCATCGGGCTTATCTGCCCTGCTGCAGTCACCACATCGTCAATATCGGCGTAGGTAACCTCAACGCTATGGCGATTCGCAAATTCGGTCTGGCTGAAAAATAGACCGCCACTCCAAACCGCAATACCAATACCAAGAGCCCCCAACACCAATAATAGGCTGAGCCACAGTTTTCTCTGTTGTTTATTTATTTCTGATTCCATATTTAACACTCAATACTCAGAAAAAATCTGGCGCTGGCGTGTGGAAATAAAACCTACAATAATATTTGACCAGTCCTATGACAATAAAAAACTGGCCAAACAACATATCATTTTAAATAGATTAACACATCAAGTCGATGCTATTATGTATTACTATCACACACCCAACTAGACAACACTCGGTCGCCACTAATTTTTGCCGTATCCCTTATATAATGCACACTTTTTGTTTGAGGGTAAGCTTTCCGACAAGCGTCCCAAGCCTTACCCCAACTCGCCGTTGGCGGAATAGAATATGTATAACTTGCACGCCCCGTTGAACGGTCAAAGATAATTGTTGCCGGATCGGAAACATTAACAATCCCAAATATTACCGCACTAGCCTGAGGAACATAGCTTGCTGTTAATGCAACGCTACAGATAAAAAAAGCGAGTGTGCGAATTTTTTTTAATCTCATATTTTACGTCCTTTTGATATTACATAATATTAAAGAGAGTGTTGATACTTATAACTGCATAGCAATTTATTATTTATCGTGACAATCCCATGAGGCCAGCCAATATACGCCGCCGGTCGTTTCAGACATACCTTGCGTTGCTCCTTTAAATCCCAGACTTTTAGTCCCACGATACTTGGAACGACATTCATCCCAAGCAGCCCCCCAACTATCTTGCCAGGCAGAATGAGACATAACTTTAGTAATGACAGTCACTCCACCTAATGTTGCTGCTGACGTGGCAGATGAAAATAATGCAGGCAGAAAGAAAACAGTGGCGGTAAAAGAACAAGCCATAAGTAGCTTTTTATGAAAAGTAACGTCCATGTTGCATACCTCGTTTGAGTAATCATAATGTGTCTTATTTACGAACTGCATGATGAGGTTACAATAGTGATTAAAATAAAAAAGGGCGTACGGCGGTCAATTGAGGACAAATCCGGCCATTTTCAGGTATGCCGCTGCGCACGAAGTTGACGAGGCGTCTTGCCGGTCCAACGAGTAAACGCACGCCTAAAACTACGAATGTCATCAAAGCCCACCGCAAGGCCAATCTTTTCTATTGATAATCCTGAGGTGTACAGCAATGCCAGAGCACGCTCTTTACGTACCTCATCCAGCAGCGTGAGATACGTTTTACCGCATTCTGCAAGT
Organism: Pectobacterium colocasium; assembly: GCF_020181655.1. Lineage (NCBI taxonomy): Bacteria > Pseudomonadati > Pseudomonadota > Gammaproteobacteria > Enterobacterales > Pectobacteriaceae > Pectobacterium > Pectobacterium colocasium. The sequence goes on along the minus strand of NZ_CP084032.1, from coordinate 1,657,128 downwards.
CGACGCCGTAATGTACGTTCACTTACTGCAAGCTGTCTGGCTATTGCATCAAACATTGGCGGTTTTTCCAGCGTTCGATATAGGATAAGGGATACCTCATTAACAATATTTTTCTGAACAACATAACGTTCAAGCAGTTGTTCAAGAAACGTCAACATCAATTTATGATTGACATGGTCATGAGTAGGAATAGGTAATTGTAAAATAGATTCTTGAAAATATAATGCATTATGCGGCTGGTTAAAATGTAAATCGCAGTTGAATTTTTTCCGGTATTTATCAAAATAAGAAGGTTGAGGGAAACTAAAGTCTATCTTTATCAACCGGATATTTTTCGCAGACATCTCTTGAATCATTCTTGGTAAGAATGAAAAAGCTTCCTCAATGAGAAAGGTAAGAATATCGATCTGCTGAAATGTACTGTGGGCAAATAACACCAAATTTCTCGATTCTTCTTTCCTATACGAGAAATGCAGTAACCCATGGATAAGCCCTTGGTATTTAAATCCGATATCTAATAAATGATGGAGCGTTGGGCTAGTAATAAAAGCAAAATAGAGCGGCCCCATTGTAGAGATAGTATGATTAGCGCCAATCCTTAGCCCAAAGCCATCATATCGGCAAAGCTGTAAGGCTCTCTGGATAACTGTTTGTCCATGAAGCACTGGAATACGGACATAGGGATCATTAACATCTTGCAATGTGATAGGGAGGCCGGAAAAAATTATTTCAGGATCAAAACCTTGATTGACAAGTTCATCACTAATGCTACGTAGTAAAAACGTAGGCATAGTTGAATAGATAAACTCTCTGTTTTTCATCATTCCTCCATGACTGCCGAAAAAATCCCCCACAAAATTTGTTATTTTCCTTTACAAACTTCTTCTAATGGGGCTTTCCAAGTGTTTATTATAGAACAATCTTATCCGATATTGATGGCACGGAATAATTTTTTTACACTTTTAGTTATTGATGAAAGAAATTTTTCTGCGCAGTGTTCGTAAAATCATTATGCTACTGAAATAATCATTATTAAAATAAAAAAAGTGCCACTCAACATAAAAAAGTATGTCGAGTGGCATGTGTCTAAGATCCATCAATCTAAAACGTAAAGCGTTTGAAAATCAAGCACACAAAAATATGCATGACAGACGACTATCTAACGTTCCCTCCTACTAATTATGACGGGAATTTCAGCGCACTATTCTGTGCACCTGCATTCGAAACGACCCAGGATTGCGCTGCCGACGTTGTCATCAAACTGTATGAATAATTAGATGACGCTGTCCATTTAGCCGCAGGCGATTTACTTGCCACCGCCGCCGGTGAACTGCCATTATCGGTAAAGGTTGAACCATTGCCTTTATCATCAACCATCCCATTCTTCTCCGCACCGCTGCCAAATACGTTGCGTTCAGAAATAATATTGGCATTCTGTGCGACAGTAAAAGCCAACTGGAATTTATTGATGTAGTTGTTGAACACGTGGAAATAACCGTAACGCATCAGGCCTGGTGCACGAACCTCAATATTTTCGTAATAGTTATGGCAGATAGTCAAACGCGGATAGCCATTGTAAGCGCTATTATTGTCATCTGCCGGGTGACCGAAAATGCAGCCATATTTATGATTCGAGAATAAGCAGTTACTGATGGTGACGTAATCCGCTTTTTCACCGACATAAATCAGTTTATCGAGGCTACCGTCGTTATCACTCCACGTATGTCCAGGCCATGAGCAGTGATCGACCCAATATCCCTTACCGTAGTTCAAATACAGCTGAATATCGTCATTATCCTTGATCCCGACATCATGTTTAAAAACCAGGTTCTGGAAAATGACATTGGCAGAGCTGGCATCAGCGCGCAGGTGGATATTGGTCAACACATTCGCCCCACCGAAAGAACCGACGATGGTTTTATTGCTGCCAAATACCACTTTGGTCAGCGCGGATGCTTTCAGCGATGCACCCAGCACCACAATCGTTTTTGTGGAACCGCTCACGGCTGATGTAAAATCAGCCAGAGAATTTACCGTAACAACTTTACCACCTGTTCCTCCGGTAACATTTGCTGCTTTTGCAAAACCAATAATCCCAGTAAGATTCGTTGTTGGATAAGCCATAAATTTTCCTTTTTACAATTAGTGAATAGTAATGTCATTTGAGGTGTTAATTAATAAAATAAATAACACGCCTTCGACAATTACAGAGTGTATATAAGAGAATTTACTATGCTTATTAATCGAGTTTAATAAAAAAAAGAACCTTGCGAATAGTTTCTTATTTAATTAATTTGCAGTCACATTATTAATAAAGGTGACTGCATCATAGCCATCAAATTATTATCGCTACCATCCTTTTACTGCACCGCCATTAAAAATATGGTTAGCAGCCTGTTCAACCTCATCGGACTGGTAGGCTTGAATAAATTTCTTCACGTTCTCCGCCTCCTTATTATCCTCACGGGTAACAATGATATTCACATACGGAGATTCTTTATCTTCAATAAAAATACCGTCTTTCGTTGGCGTTAAGCCCGTTTGCTGAATATAGGTGGTGCTAATGATCGCCACCGTCACTTTCGGGTCATCTAATAAACGTGGCAACTGTGCGCCTTCTACTTCCATAATACGTAGGTTATGCGGATTGGCAGTGATATCCAGCACCGTCGGCAATAAACCCGTATCAGGCTTCAGGGTAATTAATCCGGTTTTCTCCAGTAATAACAGCGCCCGCCCCAGATTCGTCGGATCGAAAGGAATCGCGATGGTATCGCCATCTTTCAGATCGTTGATATTTTTTATCTTTTTCGAATAACCCGCCATCGGGAAAACAAAGGTATTCCCTACCGCAACCAGCTTATAGCCGTGTTCACGATTTTGCTGTTCCAAAAAAGGACGGTGTTGAAAGACATTCGCGTCCAAATCACTTTTATCCGTCGCTTCGTTCGGCAATAGCGAACCGCTAAACCCAACTAACTCGACATCCAGGCCATATTTTTCTTTTGCCACTTTCTTCGCAACATCGGCAACATCCTGTTCCGCACCATTAATCACCCCCACTTTAATGTGGTTGGCAGAATGGCTTGCGTTATCGCATGCGGTCAAGGCCATCGCGGCCGTGACCATTCCCGCCACCAAAGCTATACGCCATTTCTTCATCACTCTGATTCCCTGATATCGTAAATACATTGATTTCTCAATATATTGATTTAAAGAAAAAAAACAGTATGTCCCTCGATTAAGCGAGTCAAATAACTCCGCGTTCTATCAATATGCCTTTCATCATTCGGTCAATGCATATGGTGAATGTGTTAAGCCGATTCCATTTTACTTATCTGCTATTGCTCACCTCTTGATTCCCCCGCATTATGACACTTTGATGACTTTGGATTTACACGGCGAAACCATGATTAATGTGGCTTTGGTTGACGATCACATCGTTGTACGGTCTGGCTTTGCACAGCTTCTGGCATTAGAGAATGACATTCAGGTCGTTGGACAATATGCCTCGGCGGCACAGGCGTGGCCGCATCTACTCAAACAGCCGATTGACGTTGCCGTGATTGATATCGCCATGCCGGATGAAAGCGGCCTGTCGTTATTAACCCGCCTGCGTCAGCAGCGTCCTCAGTTTCGCGCCATTATTCTGAGCATTTACGATACCACCGCATTTGTACAAAGCGCGCTGGACGCGGGCGCGGGCGGCTATCTCACAAAGCGCTGCGGCCCGGAAGAGTTAGTACAGGCGGTTCGCGTGGTCAGTAGCGGCGGTATTTACCTCTGCGCGGATGCCCTGCACGCCATCCGCCACCAGCAGCAGCCACCGAAGGAACTGCTGGCACTGACTCCACGCGAGCGGGAAATATTCAGCCTGCTGATCAACGGGATTAGTGTGAAAAGCATCGCTGAACAGCTCGAACTCAGCCATAAAACCGTTCACGTGCACCGCGCCAATATTCTCAGCAAATTGCAGTGTGAATCCACGGTTGAACTGGTGCACTTTGCACTACAGCATCAATTGCTGGCCGGGAAATAAACCATGCGCCGCCTGCACGTCGTCGGTATGACGCTGTTTCTGGCCTTTTTCTACAGTCTGACCTGGCTGGCGCTGTGGACCATCAGTTTCTATTTGAGCAACAACGGCCAACAGGCACTGCTACTGTTACCGCAAGGGCTACGGCTGGCGCTGATGATTTTGCTGCCGCGCAAATACTGGCCGACCTTGCTACTCTCGGAAATTGCTATCCAGAGCTGGCTTATCAGCGAACAGCTCATGACGCGTTCGCTGCTACTGCTTTCCCCGTTCCTCAGCCTGATTCCGGCCATCATCACGCATAAAATCTGGCATCGCTACACGCTTTATTGGCAACGCCTCTTGCTGTTGCTAGCGGCGCTGTCGCTCAACACGATTCTGCACGGCATCTCGATTGGCCCCTGGTTGCATTCGCAGCTGACGCAGACGCTGCTGGCCACGTTTACCGGCGGCGTCCTGCTGATTCCGTTCATCTATCTGCTGTACGAATACATCAAGCAGCAACACTTGCAGACCCTGCTGGCGCAGGAGATCCCCGATCCGCCGTTGCGTACTTCGCTGCTGATTTGGTGCTCGCTGTTTTTTTCGATCGGCGTTTGCCTGCAAATGGCGTTCACTCCGGAGATGGAGCGACTGCTGCTGATCTTCGTTTTTCTGCCCAACGTGGTGATGGCGTATAAATTCGGCTGGCAAGGTGGCGTGCTCTCCGCCGTACTCGGCAGTCTGATGATTGCCGTCACCCGCCAGGTAAGCGGTGCATTCGACGATTTGCGCGAGCTGGAGCTATTCCTGTCCACGCAGGCATTGCTCGGTATTGGGCTGGGGATCGCCATCAGCCGCCAGCAACAGCTGGCACAGCGGCTTCAGCGCTACCGTCAGCAGTTGGAACAGGAGCTGAAAACCCGGCGGCGGCTCATGGAGCGCATCATCCATACCGAAGAGGCCGTGCGCAAAGACATCGCACGCGAGCTGCACGATGACATCGGCCAAAATATCACCGCCATTCAGATTCAGGCCATGCTGGTAAAACACAGCGCGCCAGCCGAGGCCGCCCAGCATGCTGCCGGACAAATCAGCGAGCTGTCGCGACGCATCCACCACACCACGCGCCAGCTTCTGCGCCAGCTGCGCCCGCCGGTGCTGGATGAGATGGTGCTGGATAAAGCGTTGCATCATCTGGCGGATGAATTCGCCTTCACCGCACGCGGCATCCAGTTTCAGCTGGATTATCAGCTTCCCACGCCCCCGAACGATGACGTGGTAGTTTTCACCCTTTACCGACTGGTGCAGGAACTGCTGAATAACATCAATAAACACGCCAGCGCCACGCAGATTACGGTTCGGCTTTCTCAGCAGGATAACCTGATTACGCTTGACGTCATTGATAATGGCGTGGGCATTGCACAAAAAGACAAGAAAAAACCTTCGAGCGGCGGCTTCGGCCTGCGGGGCATCGAGGAACGCGTTCAGGCACTGGGCGGTCACTGGCTGGTGAAGACCGCGACCAGCAGTGAATCCACCACACCGCACGGCACACACATAATTGTTAACCTGCCCACAAAATTTAAACAAAAAGACGATTAGCTAAGAATTATTCCTAGTTACCTAAAACCTTGTCTCATCCTTTTTAATTCGCATCCCCCTACTCTTCTCTCAACGCGACGGAGAACCCCATGCAGGCACCCATGTTTACGGGACAGGTTTCAACGGGACAGCTTTCACCAACACAGATCAGCCAGCGCTATCGCTACTGGCGGCCGCGGTTGCTGATTTCCATGGTCATCGGGTACGCCACGTTTTACCTGACGCGCAAAAGCATCAACTTCGTCATGCCAGTGATGCAGTTGGAATTAGGGTTAAGCAAAGGCGATATCGGCCTGCTGGGAACGCTGTTTTATCTCTGCTACGGCGCGTCCAAGTTTATTTCCGGCATCGTGTGCGATCGCAGCCAGGTGCGCTGGTTTATGGGCGTCGGGCTGATGATTACCGGGGTGCTGAACATTCTGTTCATGTACTGCCAGTCGCTCACAGGGTTACTGATTGTCTGGGCGCTGAACGGGTTCTTTCAAGGCTGGGGTTGGCCCCCTTGCGCCAGACTGCTGAGCAGTTGGTATTCGCGCAATGAGCGTGGTCTCTGGTGGGGATGCTGGAATACGTCAATCAATATTGGCGGTGCGGCGGTTCCCCTGCTCGCGGGCTATCTGGCCTCCGAATGGGGATGGCAGGCTGCGCTGCTGGTGCCGGGCATCATCGGCATAGTGATTGGCCTGTGGTTGTGTTGGCAACTGTGCGACAAGCCCCAGCAACAGGGATTACCGAGTGTAGGCCAGTGGCGACGCGATGCGTTGGAGATTCGTCAGGAGCAGCAGAGCCCGCCGATGCCGATGCGCCAGATTCTGCGCGATGCGATTCTGCGTAACCGCACCATCTGGCTGCTCGGGTTCTCCTACATTCTGGTGTACCTGATTCGCATTGCACTGAATGACTGGGGGAACATTTGGCTGTCGGAGAGCCACGGTTTCAACCTGCTGAGCGCGAACGCCACGCTGTCGCTGTTTGAACTGGGTGGATTGCTGGGAGCGCTGTTTGCCGGTTGGGGGTCAGACCTGCTGTTCCGTGGTCAGCGCGCACCGATGATTTTGCTGTTTGCCCTCGGGCTGTTTTTAACCATGACTGCGCTGTGGCTGGCACCGATTCACCACTATTCACTGCTCGCAGCCTGTTTCTTCAGTATCGGTTTTTTTGTTTTTGGACCACAGATGTTGATCGGTCTGGCTGCGACGGAATACAGCCATAAGGATGCCGCAGGTACGGTGACAGGTTTTCTGGCGTTGTTTGCCTATCTGGGGGCGGCGCTGGCGGGCTGGCCGCTGGCACAGGTGCTGCAACACTACGGATGGTCGGGATTTTTTACTCTGCTGGCGTTGGCTTCAGCCTGCATCGGACTGCTATTGATGCCGCTGCTGATGGCAGGTGTCAGCCGCCGGGAACGTTTGATGACATCAAAATAGCGATAACCATCCATAACTAGATAAGAGAAGGAAAACATCATGAAACTAAGTACCTTAACTACCCTCATCGCCGCTGGACTGACCGTTGCTGCCGTTACCACCAGCACCGCACGTGCCGAAGGGCGCTTAGTCATTTACTGTAGCGCCACCAACGCCTTCTGCGAGGAAGAAGCCAAGGCCTTCGGTGAAAAACACAATGTTAAAACCTCCTTTATCCGCAACGGTTCCGGCAGCACGCTGGCGAAAGTCGATGCAGAGAAGAAAAACCCGCAGGCTGACGTCTGGTACGGCGGCACGCTGGATCCACAATCTCAGGCTGGCGAAATGGATCTGCTGGAGCCCTATCAGTCTAAAAACCTCGATCAGATCATGCCGCAATTCCGCGATCCCGCTAAACGTAAAGGCAACTACTCATCTGCCGTTTACGTCGGCATCCTCGGCTTTGGCGTCAACACCGATCGCCTGAAAGAGAAAAATCTGCCGGTTCCACAGTGCTGGAAAGATCTGACCAACCCGGTCTACAAAGGCGAAATCCAGATTGCCGATCCACAAAGCTCCGGTACAGCCTATACCGCACTGGCGACCTTCTCCCAGCTTTGGGGGCAGGATCAGGCCTTTGATTACCTGAAAAAACTGAATACCAACGTGTCGCAGTACACCAAATCCGGTATTGCCCCGGCACGTAACGCCGCGCGTGGTGAAACCGCTATCGGCATCGGCTTCCTGCACGACTATTCACTGGAAAAAGAGAAAGGCGCACCGCTGACGCTGATCTCCCCCTGTGAAGGCACCGGCTATGAAATTGGCGGCGTCAGTATCCTGAAAGGCGCACGCAATATGGATAACGCCAAGCTGTTCGTTGACTGGGCGCTGTCGAAAGAAGCACAGGAACTCTCCTGGAAGAAAGGACAGTCCTACCAGATTCTGACTAACACCACCGCCGAGGCGTCCCCACTGTCGCTGAAATTGCAGGATCTGAAACTGATCAACTACGACATGGACAAATACGGCGCGGCAGACGTGCGTAAAGAGCTGATTTCCAAGTGGGTTAACGAAGTCAAAATGGGCCAATAATCTCGACGCATTACCTTTGATTCATTGACCTTTATTGATGACAAAAACAACGGGAACACGGCGGCAGCTTGCTCGTATTTCGCTTAACGCCGTGTTCTCAGCATCGCTGATTAACCATTACTCAATATTATTCACCAACCAATACCTGTGACGATTCAATCTTATAAAACAACGCTATAAAGCACCAGGGAACCTTATGTCACACACACGAACGCTTTCACCGACGCCTAAGCGGGATCCTATATTCCTGTGGCTGGCGCTGATTGCAGCAACTTTCTTGCTGCTGCCAGCGTGGAGTCTGGATTACGGCCTGCTGGATGCCTCACGCGATGAACTGCTGGCAGCCTACAGCTGGTCAAGCCTGAATATCAGCCTGCTTTGGTTCCTGCTCCCATTAGGGTTGCTGGCGCGTCCGCTGTTTACGCCCGGTCGGGAACAGCGTGGCCGCCACCGTTTTGATGCAGCTTATGCATTGTTCTGTGCGCTTTTCGTGGTCATCAGTGCCACGGTTGAAGGGCGCGGAATGGGCTATGGCACGATCGCACTATTTGTCGCACTGAGTGCGATTATTACGCTGGCGCTCTCCAGGCTTGACTGGCTGGGTGGCGATCGCTTCGTCATCGGCTCGCTCATCAGCATCATCGCGCTGATTGGCGTGTTTATTCTTTACCCCAGCATCGCCATTTTTATTCCCATGTTCACCAACGACAGCGGTGAATTCGCGCCGCTGGCATTTATGCAGATTCTGGGTCAGACACACATTTTACGGGTGATCTGGAACTCATTCCTGCTATCGGTTGCCGTCGGTATCGGCTGTACCTTCTTCGGTATGGTGTTGGCAATCTACACCTCGCGCATCGCCCGCCGCTCCGCGATTATCGGCCGCATTTTCTCAATTCTGCCTATCGTTACGCCGCCGTTTGTCGTCGGGTTAGGTGTAACGCTGATGATGGGCCGCTCCGGTTATGTGACCGAGCTGATGGTGGATTGGTTCGGGCTGACGAACACCAACTGGCTGTACGGTTTTACCGGCATCTGGCTGGCGCAGGTGCTCGCCTTCACGCCCATGTCGTTTATGATTCTGGAAGGCGCGATGAAGACCATTCATCCGTCGCTGGAAGAAGCGTCGTACACCCTGCGTGCCAACCGCTATCAAACCTTTCAGCGGGTTTTCCTGCCGCTGCTGAAACCCGCGCTTGCCAACTCGTTCCTGATTGTGATCGTCCAGTCGCTGGCCGACTTCAGTAACCCGCTGGTGTTAGGCGGTAACTTCGACGTACTCGCCACCCAGATTTACTTCTACATCACCGGTGCGCAGTTGGACTATCAGTCAGCCAGTACGCTTGGCGTTATCCTGCTGCTGTTCTCACTGGCGGTGTTCTGCGTGCAATATCTGTGGATCGGTAAACGCTCCTACGTCACGATTTCCGGTAAATCCTACCGGGGTGATGTGCAGCCGCTGCCCGTTTCGCTGGTGTGGATCGTCAGCATCCTGCTCTATGTCTGGATTGCCTTTAACGTCTTGCTGTACGGCAGCATTTTCTACGGCAGCTTTACCGTTAACTGGGGCGTGGATTACACCCTGACGCTGGACAACTTCAGCAAGCTATTCGGTCAAGGCTTTAGCGACGGCGCCTGGCCTTCCCTGCTGGATACGCTGTTGTTCGCGGGCATCGCCGCGCCGATTACGGCACTGTTCGGGCTGCTTATCGCCTACATCGTGGTGCGCCAACAGTTCTACGGCAAGAAAGCCATCGAGTTCACCACCATGTTGTGCTTTGCGGTACCGGGCACCGTTGCTGGCGTGTCTTATATCCTGGCCTTTAACAGCGCGCCGGTTTACTTAACGGGAACAGCAGTGATCGTCATCATGTCGATGGTGATGCGTAACGTGCCAGTCGGTATCCGCGCGGGTATTGCCGGGCTGGGGCAGTTGGATAAATCGCTCGATGAGGCGTCGCTCAGTCTGCGCGCGGGTTCGATGCGCACGGTGTTCTATATTCTGCTTCCACTGCTGCGTCCGGCCATTTTATCTGCGCTGATTTACAGCTTCGTGCGCGCTATTACCACCGTCAGCGCCATTATCTTCCTGGTTACGCCAGACACCCGCGTCGCCACATCTTACATCCTTAACCGCGTGGAAGACGGTGAATACGGTATGGCGATTGCCTACGGTTCCATCCTGATTGTGGTCATGCTGGCCATTATTTTCCTGTTCGATTATCTGGTCGGTGAAGCGCGGGTTTCCCGCTCAAAAGCCAAGAATAGTGACTAAGCGGAGTGATTACTTTGAATACTGAAAAAAACTTTGTTGAACTGAAGCACGTCACTAAACGTTTCGGCAACAACACCGTCATTGATGATTTGAATCTGGCGATCCCACAGGGAAAAATGGTCACGCTGCTGGGGCCCTCTGGCTGCGGTAAAACGACGGTACTCCGGGCGGTTGCCGGTTTGGAAAAACCGACGGAAGGCCAGATTTTCATCGATGGCGAAGACGTCACCGAGCGCTCCATTCAGCAGCGCGATATCTGCATGGTGTTCCAGTCTTACGCCCTCTTCCCACACATGTCGCTGGGGGAAAACATTGGCTACGGGCTGAAAATGCTCGGTCGCCCGAAAGCGGAAATCAATCAACGCGTAAAAGAAGCGCTGGCGCTGGTCGATCTGGAAGGGTTTGAAGATCGCTACGTCGACCAGATTTCCGGCGGACAGCAACAGCGTGTCGCGCTGGCGCGTGCGCTGATCCTTAAACCTAAAGTCCTGCTGTTCGATGAGCCGCTGAGTAACCTCGACGCCAACCTGCGCCGCAGTATGCGTGAGAAAATCCGCGAGCTTCAGCAGCAGTTCAATATCACCTCGCTGTATGTGACGCACGATCAGAGCGAAGCCTTTGCGGTATCCGACATGGTTCTGGTCATGAACAAAGGCAAAATCATGCAGTTGGGCGCACCGCAGGAGCTCTATCGCCAGCCAGCTTCCCGCTTCATGGCCAGCTTTATGGGGGATGCCAATATCTTCCCTGCCACCTTCACGGCAGACAGCGTGAACATCTACGGTTATCTCATTCCGCGTCCGCAGGGCTTTGCCGCCGGATTAAGCGAATCGACCGTCGGTATTCGCCCGGAAGCCATTACGCTCAGCCATCAGGGCGAAGAAAGCCAGCGCTGTACCATTACACAGGTCGCCTACATGGGGCCGCAGTACGAAGTGCAGGTCGATTGGCACGGGCAGTCGATGCTGTTGCAGGTTAACGCGACCCAGCTTCAGCCGAATCCGGGCGACAGCTACTATCTGCAAATCCACCCTTACGGTATGTTTGTGTTGTCGGAGCAGTAAACCGCGGGTAGCCATTCACCACAAACCGGGAGCGCTTGCTCCCGGTTTTACTTTTTACAAACACCTAAAAACGCCTACAAACGTCAGCTTCTCTTCGGCCTGCGTTGATTACACCTGAATACGCACACCGATTACGGATTACCCACGCGATTTGTTATGATGATGCTCTTTCACGCATGGAATCACGCTCGGAATAGCCACGATGAAACAGAAACCCATAACATTAAACGATGTCGCCGAGTACGCAGGGGTTTCCTATCAGACGGTTTCCCGCGTGCTGAATCAGGCGCCTCATGTTTCATCCCGCACTCGCAGTAAAGTAGAAGAGGCAATGGCGGCGCTTAACTACACGCCTAACCGCGTCGCACAGCAACTGGCAGGGAAAACCATCACCACGCTGGGGCTCGTTACCACCGATCTTTCACTGCACGCGCCTTCCCAAATTGCCGCAGCGATCAAGAGCACCGCCAGCCAGTTAGGTATTAACATCGTGATGTCCATGCTGAGCAGCCCGGATGTTAACACCTGCAATAACGCGGTTAACGACCTGCTTTCTCAGCGGGTCAGTGGTGTTATCGTCAATGTCCCGCTCTCATCAGATGGCGTCGCCCACATTAGCCAGACCTGTGCCGATACGCCAGCCCTGTTTATGGATGCCGATCCGCATACCAACATACTCAACGTCATGTTCGATCCCGATCACGGCGCACGCTTGGCTATCACGCATCTCGTGCAACTGGGGCACCAACATATCGCTCTGCTGACAGGGCCAATGACCTCAATTTCCGCCCGCCTGCGCTATGAAGGCTGGCTGGCCGAGCTGGAAAAACAGCAACTCTCCCCTGCTTCGGTGCTGCACGGAGACTGGAGCGCCGCTTCCGGTTACCACCAGACGCTGGCTCTGCTGGGGCAATCTCTGCGCGTATCCGCCATTGTTGTGGCGAACGATCAAATGGCGCTTGGCGTTCTGCGCGCCCTGCACGAATATGGCTTGCGCGTGCCGGAGCAGATGTCAGTTATCGGCTTTGACGACACTCAGGACAGTGCGTATTACACCCCACCGCTGACAACCATTCGTCAGGATTTCAGACAATTAGGTAAAGAAGGCGTCACCCGCTTGCTCACTGCGCTACGCGATCCTACCCAGGGTACATCACTGCTGTTGCCCACGGAACTAATCGTCCGCCATAGCACCGCGGTGTATTCATCTACACATGCCTCCCTGCAAGAACTCACCCAAAATCTGTTGGACATTACACGCCAGCTCCAAAGGCTGTAATCCTTTACACAACAGATCCTTTTTCACTGTCGATGCAAAACCCTAACAAAATAAGATGATAAACAATAAGTTATTTATCATTCTTTGTTGATTTATTGCGTCGCGCTTTCCAAAGTCAATGTTCTCTCATTGTTCTTACAAACGATCTTTGTGATCGCTTCCACTTTATTGTCACGTTCTACTTTACTCGCCTTGATGAGTCGATATTTTATGAGTAATACAAAATTGTGAGCGGATAACAATTTAAGGAATCCATCACAGTGAAAGACTCGAGACGTTCAGGAGCCAAGCCATCATGAGCGATACCGTTTTACCGTATCCAGTTCGCCATAGCGCCACGCTGCAAGACATCCTTGCTCGACGCGATTGGGAAAACCCAGCCTGTACTCACTACCAGAGGCTTCCTGCGCATCCACCATTTAACAGCTGGCGCAGTGTGGCAGCCGCACAGCAGGATGAACCTTCTCAGCGGCTGCGTCGCCTGAATGGCGAATGGACATTTAGCTATTTCACTCGCCCGGAAGCCGTGCCGGAAAGCTGGTTACAGCGGGATCTACCTGGTTCCGATACCATTCCCGTTCCTTCCAATTGGCAGTTAAAGGGATATGACGCTCCGATTTATACCAATGTAAAATACCCGATTCCGGTCAACCCGCCTTATGTGCCGGAGGACAATCCCACCGGTTGTTACTCGCTCACTTTTAAGGTCAATCATGACTGGCTCAGCAGCGGACAAACCCGGATTATCTTTGATGGCGTTAACTCCGCGTTTTATCTCTGGTGTAACGGTCATTGGGTAGGCTATTCGCAGGATAGCCGCCTGCCTGCGGAGTTTGATATTGGTCGCTATCTGACGAGTGGAGAGAATCGGCTGGCCGTCATGGTGTTACGCTGGTCTGACGGCAGCTACCTGGAAGATCAGGACATGTGGCGTATGAGCGGCATTTTCCGCGACGTCACGCTTCTACATAAACCGACCGTTCACCTCAGCGATATCCAACTGACTACGCCGCTGAGTGCCGATTTCCGCCACGGTACGCTGGAGGTTCAAGTTAGGGCAACTCTCACCGACGTTGAATCCAAAAGCCACCGCGTCCGTGCACAGCTTTGGCGTGGTAATAAACTCATCGGCGACGCACGACAGGCGTTCGGCAGCGATATTGTCGATGAACGTGGAGCCTACCACGATAAGGCCTTGCTCCGTATTGACGTACCACAGCCTGACCTGTGGAGCGCCGAACTGCCGCACCTCTATCGTGCTGTCATCTCATTGGAAACATCGGAAGGCGGCCTAGTCGAAGCGGAAGCCTACGATGTCGGTTTCAGAAAAGTGGAAATCCGCGGCGGTCTGCTGCTGCTGAACGGTCAACCGCTGCTGATCCGCGGTGTTAACCGCCATGAACATCACCCGCAGAATGGTCAGGTCATGGATGAAGACACGATGCGGCGCGATATCATGCTGATGAAGCAGCATAATTTTAACGCGGTGCGTTGCTCGCATTATCCCAACCATCCGCTCTGGTATCGATTGTGCGATCGCTACGGCCTGTATGTTGTGGATGAAGCGAACATTGAGACACACGGCATGCAACCAATGAACCGTCTGTCTGACGATCCTGTCTGGCTGCCAGCTTACAGCGAACGCGTATCGAGAATGGTACAGCGCGACCGCAACCATCCCTGCATCATTATCTGGTCATTGGGGAACGAATCCGGCTATGGCGCAAACCATGACGCGCTCTATCAGTGGATCAAACGCCACGATCCGACTCGTCCCGTACATTATGAAGGCGGCGGCGCGAACAGTCGTGCAACCGATATTGTGTGCCCCATGTACGCCCGCGTTGATGAAGATCAGCCCTTCCCCAGCGTGCCTAAATGGTCGATCACCAAATGGATCAGCATGCCGGATGAACACCGCCCACTTATCCTCTGCGAATATGCGCACGCGATGGGCAACAGCCTGGGAGGATTCGCCCGCTACTGGCAGGCATTCCGTCAATATCCTCGGTTACAGGGCGGATTTATCTGGGACTGGGTCGATCAGGCGCTGACCCGTCGCGACGAACAAGGTAATGCCTACTGGGCGTACGGCGGAGATTTTGGCGACATGCCTAACGATCGCCAGTTCTGCCTTGATGGCCTGCTTTTTCCCGATCGCACGCCACATCCCAGTCTATATGAAGCCCAACGGGCACAGCAGCCCATTCAATTCACCTGGCAGGTTGAATCCCCGTGCGAGCTGCGCGTCACCAGCGAATATCTGTTCCGCCATATGGACAATGAGCAGTTGAACTGGTGCATTACGCTGGGCAATAAAACGCTCGCGAAAGGTTCGCTGCCGCTGACGCTCGCGCCACAGGCCACCGAGACTCTCACGCTTCTGGAAGCCCTTCCCGCTGTTGAAGAGGCGGGGGAGCTTTGGCTCAACGTTGAAGTCGTACAGCCCAAAGCCACCGCCTGGTCAGAGGCAAACCACCGCTGCGCCTGGGATCAATGGCAGCTTCCTGCACCACTTCATCTTCCCAATACCTCCTGTTTCGGGCAGAAGAAACCTCCCGTTCTGCGATCGTCCGATACGTACTTCGATATCGTTCAGGGCGAACAACACTGGCGCTTTAACCGTCAGAGCGGCTGGCTGGAACAGTGGTGGACAGCCGACACGCCAGCGCTGTTAACCCCGTTGCAAGATCAGTTTGTCCGGGCACCGCTGGATAACGACATCGGTATCAGCGAGGTGGATCGCATCGACCCTCGCGCCTGGGCCGAACGCTGGAAGTCCGCCGGGCTTTATCAATTACAGACGCAGTGTGTCGCCATTCAGGCTGACCAACTCGCCGACGCTGTGCACATTGTCACCGAGCACGTATTCCGCCATGCCGGACAGATCCTGCTACAGAGTAAAAAACGCTGGCAGATTGATGCTCACGGCATCGTGACCGTTGATGTCGACGTTGATGTCGCCACCGTGCTGCCGTCATTAGCCAGAGTGGGATTGAGCTGCCAGTTAGCCGACATCGCGCCTCAGGCCAGTTGGGTCGGGCTTGGGCCACATGAGAATTACCCAGACAGACAGTTGGCTGCACAGCATGGACACTGGAGCCTGCCGCTGGATGATCTTCATACGCCCTACATTTTCCCATCAGAAAACGGGCTGCGCTGCAACACTCGTACGCTGACATACGGCAAATGGACAATCACTGGACATTTCCACTTTGGATTAAGCCGCTATGGGTTAACCCAGTTAATGACATGTACTCACCATCATTTATTAGAAAAGGAAAAGGGTGTTTGGCTCAATCTGGATGGCTTCCATATGGGAATTGGCGGCGATGATTCCTGGAGCCCCAGCGTTCATCGCGATGACTTACTCACGGCGACACATTATCACTATCGCGTCGCTCTTCAACATCACCAACCGTATTGATATGAAAAAGCAGTATTAAAAAATAACGAAAGAGCGCGGATATATACCCTAAATAATCCAGGTTGCATGCGGGCTGCAATCGAACGCGTTCTCAGGCGCTTACATCAGTAAGTAACTGGGATGAGTGAGAGAAGCCAGCATACATATGGCTTGAAGTATGACAGGTATAATGCCTATCGGAGAAAGCATCATGTACTACCTACATAATAAAAATTTCTGGATATTCGGCCTGTTTTTCTTTTTCTACTTCTTCATAATGGGGGCTTACTTTCCGTTCTTCCCTATTTGGCTTCACGATATCAACCAAATAAGTAAAAGTGATACGGGAATTATCTTCGCCTGCATTTCCTTTTTTGCCCTGTTATTTCAACCTATATTTGGCTTGTTATCTGATAAATTAGGATTGAGAAAACACCTGCTATGGATTATTACCATCATGCTTGTGTTTTTTGCTCCGTTTTTTATTTATGTTTTTGGCCCATTACTGAAATACAACATCGTGTTAGGTTCTATCGTCGGCGGAATTTATCTGGGATTTATCAACAACGGCGGCGCACCGGCTATTGAAGCCTATATTGAAAAAGTCAGCCGCCGCAGCCAGTTTGAATTTGGCCGAGCACGCCTGTTCGGCTGCCTCGGTTGGGCACTCTGCGCCTCTATCGTCGGGATTATGTTTACCATCAATAACCAGTTTGTTTTCTGGCTTGGTTCCGCTTGTGCCGTCATTCTGGTCATCCTGCTGCTGTTGGCGAAGCCGGAGGTCTCTTCCAGCGCTATCGTTGCCGATCAGGTTGGCTCCAATCAGAAACCCTTTAGCCTGAAAATGGCGGCCGAGCTGTTAAAAGAACGCAAGATCTGGTTCCTGACCCTCTATGTCGTCGGCGTGTCGTGCACCTATGATGTCTTCGATCAGCAGTTTGCCAACTTCTTCACCTCGTTTTTCGAGACCCGGCAGGAAGGGACGAGAGTATTTGGCTATGTCACCACGCTGGGTGAATTGCTCAATGCCACGATCATGTTTTTTGCGCCGCTGATTGTGAACCGCATAGGCGGCAAAAACGCCCTACTCATCGCCGGGACGATTATGTCCGTACGAATCATTGGCTCTGCCTTTGCCAGTTCTGTACTGGAAGTGATTGTGCTGAAAACGCTGCACATGTTTGAGGTGCCATTCCTGATTGTTGGTTGCTTCAAATACATCACCACCGTCTTTGAAGTCCGCTTTTCCGCGACGATTTATCTGGTGTGCTTCTGCTTCTTTAAACAGATATCAATCATTTTCATGTCCGTCTTTGCTGGCAACATGTATGACAGTATCGGTTTTCACGGCACTTACCTGATTTTAGGCGGCGTCGCCCTCTCTTTCACGGCGGTATCCCTATTCACGCTGTCGGGAAAAGGACCGTTATATGCCTTTTCCGAAAAACAAAAAGCACCGGTGAATACACTCTAACGCTGCCAGAACACAATAAAATGCCGGTATTTGCCAAAAATATCGGCAGATTGCACATTCTCTCACCGAACAGTGCAGTTTTGTGGTTTACGCCTTTGACATGCGCGGCACACGCCGTTATTATGCGCCCCGTTCACACGATTCCTCTGTAGTTCAGTCGGTAGAACGGCGGACTGTTAATCCGTATGTCACTGGTTCGAGTCCAGTCAGAGGAGCCAAATTTAGAGAATCCCGCTTAAGGCAACTTAAGTGGGATTTTTGCTTTTATCATTTTATTCAATGCGTTCCACCTGAGAATCGTTCCCGATGCATTTTCAGTTTACCCTTCGTATCGGGAGAATTTGGTGGTCAGATTTGGGGTCACGTTGGTTCGATGACGGCGTGACCCCAAAATGGAATGATCACACTGGCATGGAGAGCCCTATTCATCAATAGCATAAGGGAGTGCTACCACCTGAAAATAATGCAGCAGCATTCTCTCTATAAGATTAATGGCCGTATTTAAAATTAAAACCTAATGCGTCCCCCGTGGTGTCGTATTCGCGGAAGTTGTAGATCAGAGGCTTCCATTTTGACGAATCAACAACACCATTCGCTCCTAATAGCTCGCTATCTACCCAGACATTGACAATATCCAGTTCGACGAGAATAAAACGACCTTTGTCCGTCGTGCTGACGGTTTTACATTCCGCCTGAATAGGACATTCAATCACCCGAGGCGGCGCAATATCGCTAGAGGATTCCGTGTGAAGGCCGACTTTGGAGAATTTATCATGGCAGACCTGGACGCCCCATTTAATTTGACCTTCAGATAGCACATCGCTCCCGGTCAATTTTCCCAGTTCTTCAACCTTTTCCCACTGTTTGTAATCAGGAATATTGATGACAACATCGGAACCAGATAATAAATTACTGCAGGTCTTACTTCCTTTAGTGACACCGATAATAATTTTATCGCCGAGAGAAATTGACGACGATACAGAAGCAACATTGATATTTCCGTTGTTATTATCCGTCGTCGTAACAAGAAAAACAGGGAAGCCATAATAAAACGAACTGAGTTTTACCTTCTTTTTCATTTGAGTTCGGACCTCATCATCGAGTGGCGTTATATTTCTCACTTTTACTCTTTTGATTTATCTTTAACAATAACCCTAATTGAGTACCAATGAGGATTTTTTTTAGAATCAACACCCATAATAAGGGGAACATCAAGAAAATAACTTAATGTAACTATTCCTTGATGTTAGTTTTTATCTCCACCAGTAAGATGAGATAAATAACCAAAGAGGGAAATGTTGCCCCTTATAATATGGCTTTTCTGCAAAGTGTTGCGGTACTGTAAAAAATTAATTAACAGAAAATAATTCACAAACATAAAAAGAGGTATATGATATGCATCATATCATTCTTTCCTTCCCACCCGCCATGGGACTGGGTAAAACATGAGGTTTAAACATGGAACGAATTGTCATACCCGCGAATTATATTCACACTCGTACAACGCCTTTTTGGACAAAGGAAACTGCGCCAGCATCTATCTGGAACAGCCATTTGGATGCAGGAACACGACAAGGTGTTTACCCACGCTTGTGCGTAATGCAAGGGACAATCCGTTATTATGGTTACGCCAATGAGACCAGTCCTGACCCCGTCGAAACACTGACTATTGAAGCCGGACAATTTGGCGTATTCCCACCAGAAAAATGGCACAGAATAGAAGCGTTATCTGATGATACGCTATTCAACGTAGATTTTTATGTCGATCCAAAAATTCTGATAGAAGGTTGAGGTAAGCATAATGACAAGTGAAAACAAAGGGTATTCATTAACACTGTTGAACCGAGACAATAAGGAAAAGGCAGAGAAAGTTTATCTCAAGCCGATGGCATTTTATGTGCCTGATTTCGCCACAAGTGCAGTGGTGGAATTGCTCAATGAACTGTCGTCAACCAGCGAAAATAAAAAAGGTTTTTTGCTAACGGTCACAAATAATAATAACGGCGTATCCGTCGATAAAGATCTCTCTACGGTTGAAGAATTAAAAGACAAGGCAATTTCTGCTGAAGCGGTAAAAGAGCTGGTTAATATCGTACGCGGTTACGATGCGGATGAAGAGAATAACGTCTGCGGCTGGTAAAGCAATATAGTTTCATCACTATTCAAGCTGCTCCTGTATCGATTTTCCCGCAGTTCGAATGATTTAAGCGCTACCTTTAGTACCCGCCCTCATTAAAACAGGCGCTGGATGTCTTTTGACTTACCAAGCGCCCCTGCCCCCCCCTTCGATTATTCCAAATAACCACATTAGCATTAGTTGATTATCTCATTCAGTACGCGAAATCTGTCTATAGCGGTTCGTCTAACACAATCATCCCATTCTGGAGCAATAGAACATGCAAATTAATAATTATCATGATTATTATTAGCGAAGATAAACTAAGAATAGAAAGAAAATAGATTTTCAAAGCCTATAGAACGTTATGAAAATAACCATGAATACTTAAACATTTTTTATATAATGCCGATTTATTATTAAATCACGCGGTCTGCCTGCGTTTATGGCTACAGCACACAGCGTCGTATTCCGCATAGTGAGTTAGAAAGAATAAAAAGACTGTGGTCGCAGATGAAAATACATGGAGTTTTTCAAATGAAATCAAGCAACATTCTGTTGTCCTCACTGTTCATGACAGCCCTTTTTGCATCAGCAGCGGCTAATGCGGGCCCGAAATTCAATGTCACCTTTAAGAATCTTGGCACATCCTCCGCCCCTGCCGCGGTTTTTTCGCCGACGACAACAGCCGAAGTGTTCTCGCAGGCGAATGCGTCTCCAAAGCCAAAAGAAAGCGTCAAATCTGGGGATTCAGATCAATATACGATCTCCAATCCAATCAGTGACGTTGGTTCAATGCATGTTCGTTACAAAGTTGGGGCCAAAGTTTGCCAGTTTGATATGACGTATACTGTGAAGTATGTGTTGGGAAATAAGATCCCACAATGGACTAAGAGCACCACGCCTAGCAACGGCGCACGCTGTGACTTAAGAGTGACGTATGCCAACGTCAATACTCACGACTCAGATGTAGAAATTACCATGAGATAGCACCGTACTGAAAAATCGCTGAGCAACCACTCAGGCATTTTTTATGAATAGGGATAAGCAGCATGAGTCGTTACTTATCCCTGAATCACAACGAGTGAGAAGAACGAATGATTAACTTCAATGGCCTTTCAAAAAGTACGGTGGCAGATGCGCAGTCCACCAATGACAGTCGCTCGATAAAAAAGCAGGAAAACGTATCCGAAGGCACACAGTCTGCGTCTACGGCGTCTGATGGTTATTCAAATAAAAAGAATAGCGGCATTACAACGCTGGCAAAACAGCTCAGCGACGCCGCCGTCAGGGCCGAAGCCAGAGATGCTAAAAGCGACCGCAGTACATTGGCGGCCAGGGCCAGAAGTGTGGATGATGAACTGGTCGGCATGGGCTATGTCAGTAGTAAGAAAGCACACGATGCGGAAGTCCCCGATAGTGATGACCCCGAGCGATTAGCCAGAGCGAAACAAGCGACAGCGTATGCCAATGGTCAAGGAAGTAATCCCTTCAAAGGTCTGTCCCGTGAACAGCTTGCGCTGATTACCTATGACGATAGCGGAACCTTTACGGTAAATGAGCGGCGTGCGGCCTGGAGCGAGGCTTATGACCAGGAGCAAGTGTGGCGCACGATGGCCATGGCGCAAAGCAAACTGGAGTGGAGTCGCGGCGAGTTTAAACAAACCGAATTTTTCAAAATGGTGTTAGAGCACCATGAGAGCCTGCCATTAATTGAACAAGCGCAGGCACCGGAAGGCTATGTACCACGTCTGAAGTACCTGATAGAGATGGACTTCAACTTTATGACTGGGGAATCAGGCAAAGACGCCGATCCGTTCAACCGCCTGTTTGAACTCCTTTCCCCCACCAAACTTCACTTAGAAGATGGCAAACTCACTCTGGATACCACCAAAGATGCCTGATAAGCAGATGATAACATCTGCATAGGGCATTTATGGTTGTGCTGCGATGACCTCAAAAGCGCGGGTTTGATCTTTTTTTCGCGTGATTTTATTGGCGTACATTGCAGCATCAGCCCGGCGAATCACGTCATCAGGCTCCCCTTACATTCTGCCATTACCATCACACTTACCCGTCAAGGCAGTACGATCTGTTTGACTTTCCCGCGTACCAGGACTTACAACAGCAGCACAGGCGTGTAACTAGTTTTCTAGGCAAGACCTGAAGCTATCCCACTCAACATCATGGGAGGAGCTTCAGGTCTTTTTTCGTTTCTGGATCAGGGGAACCGTCGTATGAGCCATACCGCAGCAGATAATAACGCGACAGCCTATGCCACCACCGCGGAAAAAATCATCACATTGGTCGGTGGAATTGACAACATTGAGCACATTGAGCACTGTTCTACGCGGCTACGGTTTAGCCTTTATGACAATAGTAAGGTGAACCAGCGCGAGCTGGAAAACGTGCCGGGCGTGTTGGGCGTTCGGGTCAACGTGCAGTGTCAGGTGATCATCGGCAGCGAAGTGATGCAGGTGTACGACGCGGTGCAGAACCTCGCCGCAGGCCGCAAAGAAACGGGCCGCACCGTGCCAGCAAAAACCAACCGCACGGCTTTTGTCATCGATTTTATCATCAGCGTATTTCAGCCGCTGGTTCCTGCGATTGCTGGCGGCGGTGTGCTCAAGTCACTGCTATTGCTGCTTGACCTGCTCGGCTGGCTCACTAAAGACAGTTCAACCTACAAGGTGCTGGATAACATCGGTTCCGCACCGCTCTATTTCCTGCCGATTCTTGTAGGGATCACCACCGCGATGAAGTTGAAAGTCAATGTGCTGGTCGCGGTTTCCGCTGTCTCGGTCATGGTGCTGCCTGCCATGTCTAAACAGCTAGCGGAAGGCGCGGAATTTCTCTCTCTCGACCTGAAAAACGTCGCTTACGCCTCGCAGGTTTTTCCGGCGATTCTGTGCGTCATTTTCTATGCGCAAACCGAAAAGATCTTCAATCGCTACTCACCGAGTGCCCTGCGTATTTTCCTGTCACCGATGCTCTCGCTGCTGGTCACCGTTCCCGTCACGCTGCTGGTTCTTGGCCCATTGGGTTATGAACTCGGTGCGGGGCTGGCTAGCGTAATCCTCTGGCTGTACAGCAAACTGGGCTTTGTGGCGACAGGCTTACTCGCCGCTGCGCTGCCCTTCATGGTGGCATCGGGGATGCATAAGCCGATGCTGCCCTATGCCGTGTCCTCCATGAGCCAGTTTGGTAAGGAGATGCTGTACCTGCCTGCGTCGCTCGCACACAACATTGCCGAATCAGGTGCCTGTATAGCGATCGCGCTCAAGAGCAAAGACAGAACATTAAAATCGACGGCGCTTTCAGCCGGTATTTCCGCCCTGTTCGGCATCACCGAACCCGCGCTGTACGGGATTACGCTGCTGAATAAAAAAGCGCTCTACAGCGTGCTGGCAGGTAGTCTGGTCGGCGGTGCGTTTATCGGCTGGATGGCGATTGAAGCCTTTGCGCTGGTTGGTCCCGGTCTGGCTAGTATCTCCATGTTTATCTCGCCGGAAAATAGCTGGAATATCGTTTATGCCATCGCGGGTGCCGCACTCTCTTTTGTCATCGCCTTTCTCTCCGCCCTGTTCCTCTGGCGGGAAGAAAAACCCGTCGCGGCGGTAGAGACAGAAGAAGCCCATCACGCTATCGCTGAATACCCGTTCGCCAGCCCGATTGAAGGAAAAGTGATTCCGCTGGACAACGTGAATGACGAGATTTTCTCCAAACGCATTATGGGTGACGGCATTGCCATCATCCCCGAGAAAGGTGTGCTTTATGCGCCCGCGAACGGCACCATTGAGAACGTATTTGAAACCGGCCACGCCGTCAGCATGCTCACCGACAGCGGCGCTGAACTGATTTTCCATATCGGCATTGATACCATCAAACTCAATGGTCAGGGCTTTCAGCCGAAAGTCACGGCCGGCCAACAGGTTAATACCGGCGATGTCCTCATTAAATTTGACCTCGATAGCCTCATTGCCGCGGGTTACGATCCCGTCGTCATGATGGTTATCACCAACAGCGAGCGCTTTCGCGTGATACCGGAAGCCACTGACGCCCTCATCCATCCCCACACCATCATCATGACCTTAAAGGAGTCTGTGTAATGGATAAAAACATCGCATTCCCGGAACACTTTTTATGGGGCGGCGCGATTGCCGCGAATCAGGCCGAAGGCGCATGGAATGAAGACGGCAAGGGGCCGTCGGTCGCAGACGCCATTACCTGGAAACCGAATCTCGATTTGAAGAATTACCATGCCCACATGGCGCTGACGGACGACAACATCGCCGATGCGCTGAACGGTAAAAACGATGCATTCTACCCCAAACGGCGCGGCATCGATTTCTATCACCGCTACAAAAGCGATCTGGCACTGTTTGCCGAAATGGGCTTCAAGGTGCTACGCGTCTCTATCGCCTGGTCGCGCATTTTTCCAACCGGAGAAGACAGCGTGCCGAATGAAGCAGGCTTACAGTTTTACGACGATCTGTTCCGCGAGATGCGCAAGCACGGCATCGAACCGCTGGTGACACTTTCACACTACGAAATGCCGCTGGCGCTGAGTGAAAAATACAATGGTTGGGTGCACCGCAACGTGCTGGATGCGTTCGTGCGCTTCAGTAACGTCTGTTTCGATCGCTACAAGAATTTGGTGCGCTACTGGCTGACCTTTAATGAGATCGACAGTATTCATCGCCATCCGTTTACTACGGCGGGGATCCGTGAAGAGAAAAGCGCCCCGGGACAGGCCAAACAGGATATTTATCAGGGACTGCACCACCAGTTTGTTGCGTCGGCCATCGTCACCCGCGACTGCCACGCAAAAATACCAGGCAGCCAGGTCGGCTGCATGCTGACCAAACTGACGACTTATCCGCACTCTTGCCGCCCGGAAGACGTCGAAGCCGCGCTGAAAAAGAACCTCGAAAACTACTTTTATGCCGATGTACAGGTGTTCGGTGAATATCCGCCGCTCATCAAGCGCGACCTTGAGCGACGCGGCATCCACATCACCATGCAGCCCGACGATTTGGCTATTCTCAAGCAACACACCGTGGATTTTGTGTCGTTCAGCTATTACATGTCGCTCACCGAATCCACACAGCCAGATGCCGAAAGAATACCGGGGAATACCGTTCTGGGCGTAAAAAACCCGTATCTACCAGCCTCGGATTGGGGATGGCAGATCGACCCTATCGGGCTGAAAATCTCCCTGCTGGAGCTTTACGACCGCTACCAGAAGCCGCTGTTTATTGTCGAAAACGGTCTGGGGGCGAAAGACGTTGTCGAGAACGGGAAAATCCACGATCCTTATCGCGTTGACTACTTTCGTTCACATTTCGAGCAAATGCGTGAAGCGATTGGCGAAGGTGTTGAACTGATGGGTTTCACCAGTTGGGGAGCGATTGACATCATCAGCGCGGGCACCTCACAGATGTCCAAACGCTATGGCTTTATCTATGTCGATCAGGATGACGAAGGCCACGGCTCGCTGGCACGCCTGAAAAAGGATTCCTTCTACTGGTATCAGAAGGTTATTGCGACGAATGGCGCCGACCTCTCCTGACAGGCAGATGCTTGCCGCAGGCAGTGTGAGCAACGACAGGGGACCGTTGTCATGGGAAGCAACGTGATTGAAAAAACCGTGTGATGGGAAAAAAACGTGATTAAAGTGAAAAAAGCGTTAAATAACAGCATGCTGTTGGTAGATCATGAACAGCAGGAGATGATCCTGTTGGGTAAAGGCATCGGATTTGGTGCCAGACCCGGTTCGTTGATTGATGTGACGCATGTTGAACAGGTTTTCATTCCACTGGAAAATCTGAAATCACGGCATTTTCTTTCATTGACCGACACGATTCCTGCGGCTTTTTTTGACATCACTCATGAGATCGTCACGCTGGCGCAAAGTCAGTACGCCGAAAAGCTGAATTCGGTGCTGTTCTTTACGCTGGCGGAACATCTCTATTTTGCGGTTGAACGCGGCAAAACAGGCACCCACTTCATCAATAAGCTCAGTTGGGAAGTCAAACGCTATTACCAAAAAGAGTACGCCATCGGCGTGCAGGGACCTTGTACATGATTCTGTGTAAATGCCATTTCTCAGAAGTGACCGTCCAGGCGGTCACCGAACTCGATAATAAAGCGGCTCATCGCCAGCCGCCAGTTTTGGATCGGCATCGTCCATTTTTTTGATGCCGACTGTATTGCCAGCCACACCACTTTCCTTACTGAGTCATCTGTCGGGAACACCTTGCGTTTCTTTATGGCATGCCGGATGACGCTGTTCAGTGATTCAATGGCATTGGTCGTGTAAATCACCTTACGGATGTCACTCGGGTACGCGAAGAATGTTGACAGATTCGCCCAGTTTGCACGCCAGCTCCGGCTGATTTGCGGGTAGCGCTCATCCCAGACCCTGGCGAATGTTTCCAGCTCCTGCAACGCCGCTTCTTCCGTCGCGGCCCCATAAACCGCCTTCAGGTCGCGAGTGACGGCCTTATAGTCCTTCCATGAGACGAAGCGCAGGCTGTTGCGCACCATATGGACTATACACAACTGGATGCGGGTTTGCGGATAGACCGCATTGATAGCGTCAGGGAAGCCTTTCAGACCGTCAACGCAGGCGATGAGAATGTCGTTCAGACCTCTGTTTTTCAGCTCAGTCAGCACATTCAGCCAGAACTTCGCCCCTTCATTTTCCGCCAGCCACATACCCAGTAGTTCTTTCTGACCATCGATATTGATGCCCAAGGCCAGGAACACGGATTTGTTGATGACACGACTATCCTGACGGACCTTAAGGACAATACAGTCAAGATAAACAATGGGATAAAGGCTATCCAACGGCCGATTCTGCCATTCAACAACCTGCTCCATCACTGCGTCCGTGACCTTTGAAATCAGGGCCGGCGACACATCTGAGTCATACAGTTCCTTAAACGTCGCGACGATCTCTCGGGTAGTCATGCCTTTGGCGTATAACGACAGGATTTGGTTATCCATGCTGGTTATCCGGGTCTGATTTTTCTTCACCAGTTGAGGTTCGAATGTGGCATCACGATCTCGCGGAGTACGCAGTTCGAGCGGGCCATCGCCAGTAATGACAGTTTTTGTGGAATAACCGTTACGTGCGTTAAGACCCGCTTTGGGCTGGTTTTTCTCGTACCCGAGATGGTGGGACATTTCAGCATTAAGGGCGGCTTCAACACTGATTTTTTTCAGCAGGCGATCGAACTGGCTGAGATCCTCAGGTGTTTTAAGATTTTTGGCCAGTTCGTTAGCCAGTGCCTGTAATTGTTTTTCGTCCATAAATTAACCTGCTTTTGATGTTGGATTGAACATATCAAAATCAGGCAATTACACAAATTTATGTACAGGCTCGCGTGCAGGCGAAAGATCGCGTATCAGCGCGTTTTAACGTCACGTTATCTGATGACGAAGCCGTCAATATCGCGTTTCACCTCATTAATGCCGCCGGTAGCGCCGAAATCGCCGATGCCCACCAGCAGGTTCAGTTGGTGAACCGTCTGGCGGAAATTGTCCGCT
Source organism: Pectobacterium colocasium (assembly GCF_020181655.1). NCBI lineage: Bacteria > Pseudomonadati > Pseudomonadota > Gammaproteobacteria > Enterobacterales > Pectobacteriaceae > Pectobacterium > Pectobacterium colocasium. Next base: position 1,629,839 of record NZ_CP084032.1, on the reverse strand, counting down.
ACAAATTAAACAAGAATATTGACGTCAACGCCGTCGATTATCTCCGTTTTATCACCCATCTGCGGTATTTCTCCGAACGGGTGATTGCCCGCAAACTCGCCCCTGGGCGTACGGACGATTTCTATCAGGAACTGCTGAAACACTACCCTGAAGCGATGGCAATTTCCTGGGCTATCAGAGATTACGTTCAGGAAAAATACCAGATGGCCTTGCCGAAAGAAGAGCTGACCTGGCTGACCATGCATATCAGCAGGCTAGCCGACAGCCAGACGCCATAGCGCTTACCCCACACAAGATAATCATCTGGCGCTGTTTTATCCACACGCAGATCGTCTCGCTGAGTCCGTATGTTGACCGTCATCACGATAACAACGCGCACGCACTAATGAGATTGCAAACAAGAGTGATTATCATATATAGTTTTTGTCACCTGCCGAAAATATCTCCTTATTTTATTAATTTACGCATCACATTCACTCTGGAGAAGATAATAACATGTCAAAAACGCTGTCTGTTCTGCGCAAAAAAGCGCGCCTGCTGACGCTGGCTTCATCGCTGATGGTGGCCTACGCCCTGCCTGCTGCCGCAGATGACTCTCTGACCCTCTACACCACGCGTGAACCCGGCCTGATTCAGCCGCTGCTGGATGCGTTCACCAAAGAAACGTCGGTTAAAGTCAATACCGTGTTCATCAAAGATGGCATGCTGGAGCGTGTGAAGGCAGAAGGCCAAAACTCACCGGCTGATCTGCTGATGACCGTTGATGCGGGTAACCTGATCGATCTGGTCGAAGCGGGTGTCACACAGCCGATTCAGTCCAGCACGCTAACCGAGGCCATCCCCGCGGCGCTGCGCGATAAAGACAATCAGTGGTTTGGCCTGTCGATGCGTTCACGCGTGCTCTACGCGGAAAAATCCCTGCCGCTGACCGGCATTACTTACGAAAATCTGGCCGATCCAAAATGGAAAGGCAAAGTGTGTATCCGTGCAGGTCAACACCCTTACAATACCGCACTGGTTGCCGCAATGATTGCGCACCACGGCGAAGCCAAGACGGAAACCTGGCTGCGCGGCGTGAAAGACAATCTGGCGCGTAAAGCCACCGGTGGTGACCGCGACGTCGCGCGCGATATCCTTGGCGGCATCTGCGATGTGGGTCTGGCGAACTCTTATTATGTCGGCCACATGAAGAATGCCAAAGAAGGCACCGACGCCCGTAAATGGGGCGATGCCATCAAGGTGGTTCAGCCTAAATTTGAAAACGGCGGCACGCACGTCAATATCACTGGCGCAGCCGTTGCACGCCATGCACCGCATAAAGATCAGGCGGTGAAATTGATGGAATATCTGGTCTCCGCACCGGCTCAACAGCTTTACGCACAGGCAAACTATGAGTATCCGGTTCGCAAAGGCGTCACGCTGGATTCCACCATTGGCAGCACGATCGGCGAAGTGGATATCGATAGCATCCCGCTGACCGACATCGTTAAATTCCGTAAACAGGCCAGTCAGTTGGTAGATAAAGTTGGATTCGATCAATAAGACCGGTTCGTCAACGATGCGCGGCGCCTTCGGGCGACCGCGCCTCTTTTTTTCTCCGCTTCGCATCGCTGCCGTCATCATTGCTCTCGGCGTACTGGCCCCGCTGGTGTCCCTGCTTTGGCTAGCCGCGGGCGCGGGTGTTGGTCATTGGGATCACCTGATGCGCTACGTGCTGCCCGATGCCGCGCTCAATACGTTGATTCTCCTGCTCGGCGTCGGCGTGCTGGTCATGGTGATTGGCGCAGGCTGCGCCTGGCTGGTGACCGCCTTTGATTTCCCCGGCAGGCAGTTTGTTAGCTGGGCGCTGCTGCTGCCGCTGGCGATGCCAACCTACATTGTCGCTTTTGCCTGGCTCGATCTGCTGCACCCCATTGGGCCGATTCAGGAAGCTATCCGCAGTGTGCTGGGCTACGACAGCCCGCGTCAGTTCCGCCTACCGGATCTGCGCTCCATGACGGGCGCGATTTTGCTGCTCGGTCTGGTGCTCTACCCGTATGTTTATCTGACCATGCGCGCGATGTTTATCAGCCAGCCAGCACATTTGCTGGAAGCCGCTCGTACGCTGGGATTAAGCGCAACGGGAACCTTTTTGCACGTTGCCCTGCCGATGGCGCGCCCTGCGCTGGCCGTTGGCACCAGTCTGGCCTTGCTGGAAACGCTGAATGATATTGGTGCCTCCGAGTTCCTCGGGGTGAATACACTGACCGTGACGGTTTACACCACCTGGGTCACCCGTTCGGATTTACCGGCAGCGGCACAAATTGCCTGCACCATGCTAACGGTGGTCATCCTGCTGCTGACGCTGGAATATTACGGCCGGAAAAACCAACGCTATGGCACCAGCCGACAGATGCGCGGCATCGTGCCCGCGCCGTTGAAAGGCGTTCGCGCCTGGCTGGCAACCTGCGCGACGGCATTACCGATCCTGCTTGGCTTTATCGCCCCAGCCCTCTTTCTGGCCTGGGAAAGCGCCAAACGGCTGGGTGATAACGTGACGATCTCCGCCGGACTGATACAGTCGTTACAGAACTCGCTTCTGCTGGCCGTTGGCGTCACGCTGGTCGTGACGTTCGTTAGCCTGATTATTGCGTGGTATGCCCGTCATTCGGCCATCACCGACCGATCGCCGGAACGTCGCCGCACCCTACTGAGAATCGCGTCGCTGGGCTATGCCGTGCCCGGTACAGTACTGGCGATTGGCCTGATGACACCCGGTATGGCGACGGATAATTTCCTCGCTGGATTGATTGGCTATAAAGGATTGCCGCTGCTTTCCGCGGGTATCCTGCTGGTGATCTGCTGCGCGATTCGCTTCATGGCGATTGGTATTGGCGCGCTCGATGCCGGGCTGACGCGCATTCCTCCCGTGATGGAGCAGGCGTCGCGACTGCTGGGCGAAAGTGAATTCGTCACGTTTTTCCGCGTACACCTTCCGTTGCTGCGCCCGGCGCTGGTGACCAGTGCGCTGCTGGTGTTTGCCGACGCGATGAAAGAACTCCCCGCCACGCTGCTGCTGCGGCCAGTCAATTTCGAGACGCTGGCGACCGTCCTCTATGCCGAAGCCGCCAGAGGCACCTATGAAGAAGGCGCGATTGCCGCACTGCTGATTGTGCTGGCGGGTACGCTCCCCGTTGTCCTGCTGGCTCGCAGCCAGCTAAAAACGTCGGTTGAGAAAGAATAAAAATCATGAGGAAGAGTCAAGGTGTCTGAGGCTACACTCGTTCTGAATAATGTCCACATCGCCTACGGGCACAAGCATAATGTTCATCACGTGCTGAACGGTTTTTCCATGGAAGTTGCCGCCGGTGAACTGGCCTGCCTGCTGGGTGCATCAGGATGCGGTAAAACCACGGCTTTACGCGCGATTGCGGGTTTTGAGCACCTGACTCAAGGAACGATTCACGTCGGCGGACGCTGTGTAGTTGGCCCCGACGTCCATCTGCCGCCGGAACAGCGCAACGTCGGCATGGTGTTTCAGGACTATGCGCTGTTTCCCCATCTGACCGCCGCGCAGAATATTGCCTTTGGCCTGAGAAAACAGCCGCAAGATCTACAGCAATCACGCGTCCGCGCCATGCTGGAACTGGTCGATCTTGCCGCGCTGTCGCAGCGCTACCCGCATGAGATGTCCGGCGGGCAACAGCAGCGTATCGCGCTGGCGCGGGCATTGGCTCCACAGCCTGCCGTGCTACTGCTCGACGAACCGCTATCCAGCCTCGACCCCGACAGCCGCAAACGGCTGGGGCAAGAAGTGCGCGACATCCTGCGCGACGCCGGACAAACCGCGCTTCTGGTCACACACAGCGAACAGGAAGCCGAGCTAATGGCCAGCCATATTGGCTATTTGAAAGAAGGTAAGCTCGATACTATTTCGATGAACCGAGACGGTTGATTCAGTGGCTCGCCCCTGACAACATGGGAAATAATGAGTATGATTAAATCCTATCGGTAAGTTCAAGGGGTAGGCAATGAGAACAACACAACAGATGAGTATAACGCTACCGAATGAAATGGCTGCTCAGGTGAAAGCCCGAGTTGCCAGCGGTGAATACGCGTCAGAAAGTGAGGTTATTCGGGAAGGACTTCGAGCGCTGATTGCACGCGATAATGCAGTAGAGAGTTGGCTGCAAGAACAAGTCGTTCCCGCCTGGAACGCGCTGCAACGCGGTGAAACAGAAAGCCTCAGCAGTAGCGACATTAGAAACAGATTAAAAGCAGAGTTCAGGAAGATGACCGGAGAAGAGTAATGGACTACAGGGTCATATTCGCACCGGAAGCGGAAGAACAACTGGCAGCACTGTACCGCTACATAGCGAAAGTTGCCTCACCCAAAACCGCACTCAGCTATACCGAAAGCATTGTCAGTTATTGCGAATCGCTTGAGTTATTCCCTGAAAGAGGAAACCAACGCAGCGATATCTTACCAGGGCTTCGTGTTACCAATCATCGTAAAAGAACACTCATTGCTTTTATGGTGGAAAAAGAGAAAAAAGCGGTAACGGTTCTGGGCATTTGGCATGGTGGTCAGGATTATGAAAGCGACCTGCTGTCAGATGAAACTGATTAAAAGCATCTGGTTAACCCACTATTTTTCCAGAAATGCGTCTCCCCAAATAATAGGGCAACGACCTACAAGTTATCCATAAGCCACTGCCCATACTTAAGCTCGCTTGCCATTATAGGAACTACACGTTGCCCCGCCGGTGTTTATCCGCATACTCGGGGCTGTTGATCCACTGGTGATCCGCTTCCCAGGTGAAACGCCACTGGCGCGTCGGGCCTGCCATCACATTCAGATAATAACTGTCATAGCCTGCGATAGTGGCGACAGGGTGATAGCCACGTGGCACCTGCACCACGTCCTTATCGTAGACCGCCATGCATTCATCTAATGAACGGTCATCGGTATAGACGCGTTGCAGGCAAAACCCCTGCTCTGGATTCAAACGATGATAGTAAGTTTCTTCCAGATAGGTTTCGTTCGGCGGATTATCGACATCGTGCTTGTGGCTGGGATAGGAGCTGGTGCAGCCTTCATCGGTGTACACTTCGACTACCAGCAGGCTGTCTGCCGCGTTGTTTTCCGGCAAAATATTATGCACATAGCGCTGATTATTGCCGGCACCACGCTGTTCGGCGTCGATATCCTGCGGCGCGATCAGCCGGGTTGGATGCGTGCCGAACCCCGGTGCGGCACAAACCGCCAGTTCCAGCGCCGTGTGCGCCGTGACCGTCACCGCCTCTCCCGCCGTGACATAAACCGCATAGGGTTTTCTGCGCTCAAACGGGCTCATCCTGTCGCCAATCTGCTCGAAACGCTCGCCCGGCGTGACCACCGTTGCCTTGCCGCTGACCAGCACCAGACAGCGTTCGTTATCGCTGGCGGGCAGCGATAGCACCTGTTCCGGTGCCAATTGATATACCTCGAACCCCACGTAGCGCCAACCCGCCGTTTCCGGTGTGATGTGCTGCGTCCGTCCGTGTTCGTCAGGGGCGCGATGGCGTGATAATAGTCGGGACATCTTTTGCCTCCTTTATCTCCCCCGACTTCAAACTGCCTGCACGTTGATCTACTGGCAGCTTGAAGATGCGGGGGATATCACCACGAATCAGATCAATTCCGCCTGCTGGGCGAAACGTTGCAAGTTATTGTAGCCTAGCGTCGCATACGTCAGCGGATGCGCGACAGCCGGATCCTGCTCCGCTTCAACCACCAGCCACCCGCTGTAATTATGGGCTTTCAGGATGCTGAACACCGCCGGATAATCGACGCAACCATCGCCCGGTACGGTAAAGACACCGCTCAGTACCGCATCCAGAAAGCTGGTCTTGCGGTTTTTCACGTCTTTCAGCACATCGGCGCGAATATCTTTGCAGTGAACGTGATTGATGCGGTTAATCCAACGCTTCGCCACCGCCACCGGGTCTGCACCGGCAAACGTCAGGTGACCCGTATCCAGCAACAGCCCCACTTCCGGCCCGGTATGCTCCATCAGATTATCCACATCCTGCGCACTTTCAATCACCGTTCCCATATGGTGATGATAGGCAATCTGCACGCCCTGACTTTGCGTGTAGCGCGCAAACTCGGTCAGCTTTTTGCCGTATTCCGGCCAGCGATCTTCTGGGAAACGCGGGCGCAGATGGACCGGCTTCTGTTGGTCGCCGTGAATCGCCCCCGTCACTTCGGCGAACACCAGCACCGTCGCACCGAGGTCGCGGAGCAATGCCAGATGCCCCTGCACCGCCTCAATCTCTTCTTCCACTGAACGGGTGAGCAGTTCGCCGGAATACCAGCCGGAGACTAAGCGCAGATCGTGCGCTTGCAAAATGGGCCCCAGCACGCTGGCCTGACGCGGGAACTTGTTGCCTAATTCAAAACCGACGAAGCCGGCCTGCCGCCCTTCACTCAGGCAGGTTTCCAGCGGCGTTTCCGCGCCCAGAGAAGGCAGATCGTCATTGGTCCAGGTGAGTGGATTAATACCAAGTTGAACGGTCATGTTATGTCCCTTATTCAAATACACAAAAACGGGTTAACCGCGCTGCCGCCAGACGGCGATCAGTTGCAGGTAGTTATGCTTAACTTGCTCAATCAATTCGGCGTCGTCGATCTCGTTACGCAGCCACTTTTGTGCTGGCTGGGCAAACAGGGTACGACCAACAGCAAAGCCTTTCACAATCGGGAAACCGACGGCGGCGCTGAAGCCCTGTTGCAGCGTTTCCAGCGGCGCATCCAGCCCCAGAATGACCACGCCCCGACAGTAGGGATCGCGTTCTGCCAGCAGCGGCGTAAGCTGTTCCCAGCCGGCGGCAGACAGCGGCGGCAGTTTCCACCAGTCTGGCCGCACACCAAGGTTGTAGAAGCGTTGAATCGCACGCAGGTAAAGCGCATCGCTGTGTGGCATTCCCGCCGGCAGAATGACTTCGAGCAGCAGTTCATGACCGGACTGGCGGCAGGCCTGATAGACTTCCATCACCTTCATTTCCTGCTCGCGCCGCAGCGCGTGGGCATCTTCCGGGTGAAAGAACACCAGACATTTCACCACGTGCTCCAGCGGCCAGCTCACCAGCTGTGAACCAATATTGCCGCGCTCCATCATTAACGGGCGCGATCCCGGCAGCTCAATCGGTCGGCCAATCCACCAGCCCTTTCCTGTAATGTCGTTCAGCGCATCCTGCCCGAACGTGCCGTCGCACAGCAGACCCGCTTTGCCCTCCAGCCCGGCCTGCTGCGCCGCATCATAACTGGCACGCAGAATCAGTTTCTTCAGCGCAGGAATACGACTGATTTCAGTGCCGCAATTCAGTGCCATGTCTTCCAGTTGGCTGCGGTGATCGAACGCGATCACGCACAGTTCATGCCACTGTTTACGCCGTGTCGTAACTCGATGCAGATGGTTAAGCTCTTCGTCCAGATCGGGACGCGGCACGCTAGCCGCCCGTGCTAAATAGTTATCCAGTTCGATTTTGCTTGGCATGGCTGGCGCGCAGCCGTGGCGCGATACCACCAGCGCGCCGCAGGCATTAGCATACGCACAGGCTTTCTCCCAGCCTTCGCCGTTGAGGTAGCCGCGCAGCAGGCCGGACATAAACGCATCACCCGCGCCCAGTACATTCAGCACATCCACGCGAACCCCTTTAATCGTGATGCCTTTATCCAGATGATCGGGGATAGCGTGGCTAAACACCGAGCATCCCAGCGCCCCGCGTTTGCACACCAGTTCCGCCTGCGTGTGCTGCCGCACCGTGCGCAGCGCCTGCAAGGTATCCGTGCTGCCGCCCGCAATGTGGAACTCTTCCTCGGTGCCGACTATCACGTCGAACAGCGACAGTACCTGCTGCAACTGCTCGGTGACCGCCTGCGCTTCAACAAAGCGGGTTTCGCCATCGCCCAGCGACGTCAGCCCCCACAGCACCGGACGGTAGTCAATATCCAGCACCGTTTTCACCCCGTTGCGCCGCGCGTATTGCAGCGCCGTCAGTACCGCTTCACGCGTGTTAGGGTGAGAAAGATGCGTGCCGGTAATCGCCAGACAGCGTGACGACGCAATGTAATCCTCAGTGAAATCCTCCGGTGAGATCGCCATATCGGCGCAGTTGTCGCGGTAGAAAATCAGCGGAAAGGTATCGCGATCTTTGATGCCCAACAGCACCAGCGCCGTCAGACGTTCCTTATCGGTAATCAAATGGCTGGTATCGCAGCCGACCTGATTCAGCTCTTCACGCAGGAAGCGCCCCATATGCTCGTCGCCCACTCGCGCCAGCATAGAAGAACGCAGCCCTTGTCGTGCCGTGCCGTAAGCCACGTTGCCGGACGACCCGCCCAGATACTTGGCAAAGCTGCCCATATCTTCCAGACGCGCGCCGATTTGCTGCCCGTACAGATCGACAGCAACGCGCCCCATGCAAATCACATCAAACGTCTTTTCCTTACTCATAGCAGCCAATCCTGTAAAAAGTCGCGTAAAAAAAGTCGTAGTTAGCCCACGTCGTCCACATTCACCCAGCGTGCCGTTTCGTGTGACAGCACGATCGCGTCCAGAACTCGCGAGACTTTCCAGCCCTCTTCGAAGTCCGGCCACATGGGAACGTCAGCCGCAATACCGTCGATCAGATCGCGTACCTCAACCGTTTTTTGATCGTTAAATCCAATACCGTGTCCGGCGCTGGCGCAGAAGGGCGCGTAATCAGGATGCTGCGGCCCGGTCAGCAGCGTTTTGAATCCCTGCCGGTTCTCCGGTTCGTCATGCCGATAGAGTTTCAGCTCCGCCATGCGTTCCTGGGTGAAACTCAGTGTGCCTTTGGTACCGGTCACCACGTAGGTGAGCCCCATTTTGCGGCCGCAGGCGATACGCGAGGTTTCAATCACGCCGCGAGCGCCGCTGGCGAAACGCACCATCGCATGCGCCTGATCTTCATTCTCCACCTGTACTAATTCGCTGCTGCCCGATGCCGTCGGGCGCTGCGCAATCACCGTTTGCAGATCGCCGCAGACGCTGACGATGTCCCCCACCAGATACTGCGCCATGTTGACGATATGCGCCGCCAGATCCCCCAGCGCCCCCAATCCGGCGGTTTCTTTGAAACAGTGCCAATCCGCGGGTTTGTTCGGATCGGCCAGATAATCCTCGTTGTGCGTACCGTAAAAATGCACCACCTCGCCAATCTCGCCGCTGGCGATAATCTCTTTGGCCAACTGTGAGGTCGGGTTCTTCATGTAGTTGAAACCCACCAGCGTTTTCACGCCCGCCCGCTGTGCGGCATCGACCATTTCTCGGGCATCACGTGCGTTCAGCGCCAGCGGTTTTTCTGAGTAAACGTGCTTGCCGTGCTCAATAGCCGCCATCGCCATCGTTTTATGCAGAAAGTTCGGCGCGCAGATATCCACCACGTCAATGTCCGGGTCCGCCACCAACGCACGCCAGTCCCCTGTTGAGCGCTGAAAACCGAACTCCTGCGCCCGTTTGGCTGCCAATTCCGGCGACACTTCCGCCAGCATCGCCTTCACCAAGTTGCCTTTCAGCGGGAAGACCGTCGGCGCTTGCGCATAGGCGATGGCATGTGCACGACCGATATAGCCAGTGCCGATTAACCCAATGCGTACATCCTTCATATCCACCTCGGTGCAAAAAAAGAATCGGTACGGGTGCGGCTCAGATCGCGCCGCGACGGCTCTTGGCATAGGTGTCGAACGCCACGGCCAGCACGATAATTAACCCGGTGATAATCTGCTGGTAGTAAGCCGATACGTTCATCAACACCAGTCCGTTAATTAGGATCCCCATGATGATCGAGCCGATAATGGTGCCGCTGATCCGGCCGTAGCCCCCCATCAGCGAAGTCCCGCCGATGACCACCGAGGCGATGACGCGCAACTCAAAGGTGATCCCCGCGACCGCTTCCGCGCTACCAAGACGGGCGCTGAGAATGAAGCCCGCCAGCCCAGCCAGACAGCCAATCACGACGTAGACGCTAACCAGAACGCGCTGCACATTGACGCCAGCCAGACGTGCGGCTTCGGTGTTGCCGCCGATGGCGTACACGAAACGGCCCCAGCGGGTTTTATGCAGCGCCAGATAGCCCAGCAAGGCGACCAGCGCGAAGATCCAGATCGGCACCGAAATACCGAGAATCTCGCCCCGTCCCCACCAGCGGTAACCGGGGTCAAAGCCGGCAATCGGCGCGCCGTCGTTCATCACCAGCGTTAACCCGCGCCAGATCGTCATCCCGCCTAGCGTGACGATGAACGGCGGCAGACGCAGTTTGGTCACCCCCAAGCCATGTAGGAAACCAATGAAGGTACCCATTGCCAGACAGACGCCCAACGCAACCAGCCAACTCAGGCCGTACCAGGCATCAGGATCGACGGTAGTAAAGTTGTCGCCTTTAATCACCGACGCGGCGGTGATGGCACACACTGCCAGAATGGAGCCGACGGACAGGTCGATCCCGGCAGTCAGAATGACAAACGTCATCCCTACCGCCATGATGCCGTAGATGGAGACTTCGGTCAGAATGTTGGTGATGTTGCGTTCAGACAGAAAGTTGCTGTTCTGCGACTGAAAGAAGATCAGCAGCAGAATCATGAAAATAAACACGCCAAAGCGTTCAAAAAAGGCAATCGGATCAAAACGTCCACGCGGATTGGACGGCGTAATACTCTTAGAAAGCGGCTGCTGGGACATGCGTCACCTCCGTTATGCTGCGTGTAATGCGTCGTGGCAAATGGCCATCATCGTCATCAGTTTTTCTTCTGTGGCATCATCGCCATGAATTTCCCCGCTAATCCGCCCTTCGCTGAGCGTGATAATGCGGTCGGAAATCGCCATGATCTCCGGCAGGTCGGAGGAAATCACAATCACGGCGACGCCCCGTTTCGCCATATCGAACAGCACCTGATGCACTTCGGACTTGGTGCCAACATCGATGCCGCGCGTGGGCTCATCCACGATCAATACCTTGGGATTCAGTGCCATACAGCGAGCAAGAATCACTTTTTGCTGGTTGCCGCCCGACAGCTTGCGCACTTCCTGCTCGCTGTTCACCATCTTGATGTGCAGCGCCTGACGGTAGGCTTCAATCAAATCGTCTTCCTTGCGGGTATTCACAAACCAGCGCCAGCGCATGAGCGACGAGAGGTTGGAAAGCGAAATGTTTTCCCGGATCGATAACCCCAGCACCGCGCCCTCTTTCTTGCGATCTTCCGGCACCAGCGCGATGCCTTGCGACAGCGCATGCAGCGGCGTAGACGGATGGTAAGGGGCGTCATCCAATACAAATTCCCCCGTAGAGAAAGCGTCGGCGCCAAACAGGCAACGTGCGATTTCCGTCCGTCCCGCTCCCACCAACCCAGCAATGCCAAGCACTTCGCCCGCATGCACCTGAAAACTAATGTCTTTTAGTTCGATGCCGTGCGCATCTAACGGCGGTTTTTCCCGACTTAAGCCCTTCACCGCCAGACGTACCGGCTTATCCTGATGATGCGTTTCTGAAGGTGGACGGCGGTTAAACACCACGTCACGACCGACCATCAGGCGAATAATTTCCTGCACGTTTGTGCTGGCGACATCGCCGGAACCGGTGTAACGGCCATCCTGAAACACGGTAAACCGATCGCACAATTGGAAGACTTCGTGCAGCCGGTGCGTGACATACACCACGCTCACACCACGCCCTTTAAGCTCACGCACCACACGGTGCAGGCTGTCGACTTCGCTGTCGCTCAGCGCCGCCGACGGTTCATCCATCACAATCAGCTTGGCGTTCAGCGTCAGCGCTCTGGCGATCTCCACCATTTGCTGTTGCGCTACACTCAACCGTGCCACCTGCGTCGTCGGCGCCATGTTCAGTTTCAGGTAATCCAGTACCGCTTTCGCCTCGCGATTGACCGCCAGCGCATCCACGAATACGCTGCTACGCTGCGGTTCACGCCCCAGGAACATGTTCTCCGCCACGCTCATATTGGGCAGCAGATTAAATTCCTGATAAATGGTAATAATTCCCCGCTTTTGCCGTTCAACCGGCGATTCGAGCGGTAATAGTTTCTCGCCGCCAAACCAGATGTCGCCGCTGGTCTGCGGCTGCGCCCCTGCCAGCGCTTTCAACAGCGTCGATTTACCCGCGCCGTTTTCTCCCAATAGCGCATGAATTTCACCCGGCTGTACGGTCAGCTGTGCGTTGCTCAGCGCCCAAACGCCAGAGAAGCTCTTTGCCAGATTGGTGATGTTCAGTAGGGGTTCCGTCATGTTTACCTTCCTCCCGCAAGGCCGCGCGAACGCGGCCTGCTGAATGCCTGTGATGTAGAGCGCGACTTATTTACCCGCTTCGCCAATGCGTTCGGCATCGTTCAGGTTATCTTTGGTAATCATGGTCGGTTGGTAGTCAGCCCCGGTGATAGGCGTCTGACTGCGGATGTTATTGGTCAACTGCGTCAATGCCGTGGTTACCGCATAGCCTGGACGTTGGTCGGCAGTCACGGCCAACCAGCCGTCGCGTACGCGAGCCAGCGCTTCCGGCACAGCGTCAAAGCCGGTTACCATCACTTCACCGGGTTTCAGACCCTGCCCCTGCAAGGCTTCAATCGCGCCCAGCGCCATGTCGTCATTCGCAGAGAGGATCACCTGTGGACGCTTAGGCAGCGACGGCAGGACGCTTTCTACGATGCGCATCCCTTCGGAACGCATCCAGTTCCCCGTCTGGTCAGCCACAATGTGGTACTTGCTGCCGCCCGCTTTCAGGCTGTCGCGAATCCCCTGCGTCCGTTCGATATTAGAAGAAGAGCCCGGCTGGCCAGTCAGCAGAATGATCTCTGCCCCATTCGGAAATTTGGTTTTGACATAGTCGGCAATCGCCTGACCGCCTTTGTAGTTGTTGGCCCCAAAGTGCGGCACCGCTTTTTCTGTTTTCACCGAACGATCCAGCGTCACCACAGGCAGTTTGGCATCCTGAATTTCGGTCACGGCGCTGGAAACGGCGTTGACGTCATTCGGTGACACCACAAAGCCCTGCGCGCCGCGAGTAATGGCATTTTCTAAATCGGCGGTCTGCTTCGGTGAGCTACCCTGTCCATCCAGCACCTGCAAATTCACCCCCAACTCTTTGGCGGCTTTAACGGCGGTGCGCTGCATGTGAACTTCAAACGGCATGGCGAGATTCGGCGTACTGAAAACGATTTGTTCATTTTGGGCCTGAGCAAGACCAGACAGACCCAGTGCGATGGCGATTGCGGAAACGCTGATGATCTTTTTCATATGTCTTTTCTCTTCATCTGCTTCTGTTATGGGTATGGGTGTAGGGTTGAAAGCAGGTAAAACACGATGTGCCGATACGGTTACACGGCGACCTCCTTGCCTTGAGCCAGGGATTCAAAGGCTTTATCCGCCAGATTCAACGCACGCTCACCGTCCAGACCGGAGCACTCCGGCTGGGTGCGACCATTCAGCACATCGACAAAGTGCTGCCACTCTGCCGCGTAGGCCGCGTGATAGCGTTGCAGGAAGAAATATTCGGGTTTCGCTGCCAGACAACCGTCGTCGGTCCACTGCTCGACCACGTTCTCGCGGATATTGCCCGCGCTGAGCACACCTTTCGCGCCATGCAATTCAAGACGCTGATCGTAGCCGTAGCCGGAGCGGCGACTGTTGACGATGGTTGCCATCGCGCCAGAGGCAAATTTCAGCACGATAAACGCGGTATCAATGTCGCCCGCCTCACCAATGGCCGGATCGACCAGATTGCTGCCTTGCGCAAAGACCGACACCGGCTCTTCGCCCATAATGAAACGCGCCATATCGAAATCATGAATCGTCATGTCGCGGAACATGCCGCCGGAAACGCGAACATACTCAGCAGGCGGCGGCGACGGATCGCGGGAGATAATCAGGAGAGATTCCGGCTTGCCGATGCGCCCCTCGCCAGCCAGCGTTTTGACGCGGCGGAATTGCGGGTCATAGCGGCGGTTGAAGCCCACAAACAACGGCACGTTCTGCTGTTTGACGACGGTCAGACAATCGCGAACGCGGGCAATATCCAGATGCACCGGTTTTTCACAGAAAATGGCTTTGCCATGTTTGGCGGCCAGCTCAATCAAGTCGGCGTGTGTGTCAGTCGCGGAGGCAATCAGAACGGCATGCACTGCCGGATCGTTCATGACTTCATCCACGGTTTGCACTTTGGTATGGTAGCGTTCGGCCAGCGCTGCGGCATTGGTTGGGTTGGGATCGACGACCGCGTATAAGTTGGTCTCTTTGTGTGCCGCGATATTCACTGCATGGACCTGGCCGATGCGGCCTGCGCCCAGTAAAGCGATGTTAAACATAGATGCTCCCTTGCTGCCTGAGTGGCGTGTAATGCCAGACTGAAAAAGTGACGGGATAACGGCTAGTCGCATTCTTCCCACCAGCCCCATCACCCGCTTTTTACCGCAAATCCTGATAGCTAAAATAAAACATTTATTTCAGTTTTGTATAAATTGAAAATTATGTTTTTGCGTGTTAGTTAACATTTTCATGACATCTTCGCCGTTTTCTGCAACCCCAATCACATATCGTGGGAGAACGTTTGTGGGGATATACAGGACTATCAGAGAATCGGTCAGGTGCTGGCGCACCGCGGGAGAAAAATGAAACTGCGGTTTGAAAATGAAATGAATATTTCAATTTAATTCGGGAATATAGGGGAAATATTAGGAAGCACGAAAGATCGCAAACTTCATCTGCACAGACTCTCTTCTCACATTATATGCAGACTCAGTGATGTTTCGTGCGCAAAAATATCGCTATTCTCATGCTACTTAGTAGCACGCGCCCGACGCAGGGCGCTCAGTCGCCGCCGCCCTGCGAACCCTGGCTTCCGGCTAAATGATGTCGCTACGCGATACCTTCGTCGGTATCAGGCTTAACGGACCGCTTGCGACGTGCTCCCTGCACGGCGCAGGCTTTTGCGGCATCCATGCCGCTCATCCTAAGCCCGCTATCTCCTCAGCATAATTTCTTACGCCGGGTAACAACACCAACCTCACTTACGACCCGACATAGTTTGCCGCCAAGAGAAATAATCTAATACTGGCGGGCGCGGGAGAGCGCAGTTTTCACGTTATTAGCGGCAGCCTCAATCTCTGGATTATCCGCAACCTGCGCCGTGCCGGTGCGCCACCAGGATTCATAGCCGTGCGTCATGGTCTTCGGCAGTACCTTGATGTCGAGCAATACTGGCCCCGGATGCTGACGTGATTCCGCCAGTGCCTGCTTAAGCGAGGCTTCATCATGCACTCGCCATGCTTTACAGCCGTAGCTTTCCGCATTCTTGGCAAAATCGACCGGAATAAGCGCCCCGCGCAGTTGCCCCGACTCTGCATCGCGGTAGCGGTTTTCCGTACAAAAACTGCCCATGCCCTGACTCATTTGCAGGTTGTTGATGCAGCCGAAGCCCGCGTTGTCGAACAGCAGCACGGTGATTTTGATGCCTTCCTGTACCGCCGTTTGCAGTTCGGTGTGGAGCATCAGATAGGAACCGTCGCCGACCATCGCGTAGACGGGCTGTTGCGGTGCCGCAAGGCGTGCGCCAATCGCCGCCGCAATCTCGTATCCCATGCAGGAGTAGCCATATTCCAGATGGTAGCTGTCCGGCGTTTTCACATGCCACACGCGCTGTAGATCGCCCGGCAACGAGCCCGCCGCGCCAACCACAACCGCGTTATCCTCCAGCTCATCATTCAAGATCCCCAGCACGTGCGTTTGCGTCAGATGGGTATTCAGCGTCTGGCGATATTCATCCAGCTTGTCTTCCAGACCGTCCACCACTTCCGGTACCAGTTCTCCCTTACCCTGCACGGTAAACAGCCGCTGTAGCTCGCGTTCCCATTCCGCACGAGCCTGTTCAACGGCCTGCTGCCAGTCGCTACGATACGATGCCGTCGCCAGCCGTTCGGCCAACGCCGCCAGCCCGACGCGCGCGTCCGCGATCAGGGGCAACGCATCCAGTTTTAGCGCATCAAATTCGGTCACATTAAGCAGTAAAAATTCGACGTTCGGATTCTGAAATAGCGACTTGGAACCCGTGGTGAAATCGGTTAAACGTGTCCCGACGCCGATCACCAGATCCGCCTCTTGCGCCAGCCGATTCGCCGCCAGCCCGCCCGTTACGCCGATGCCACCACAGTTCAGCGGATGTGAAGATACAATCGCGCCCTTGCCCGCCTGCGTTTCGCCAAACGGAATAGCAAATTGTTCGGCAAACTGCGCCAGTGCATCATGCGCGCCGGAATAACGAACACCGCCGCCGCAAATCAGCATCGGGCGGCGCTTGCTCGCAATCAGCGTCGCCGCTTCATCCAGCCGTGCCGCATCCGGCGGGCGGCGTTCGAGGTGATGGACGCGCTTGCGGAAAAACGATGCCGGATAATCCCAGACTTCCGCCTGCACATCCTGCGGTAAACATAGCGTCACCGCACCGGTATCGGCCGGATCGGTCAGCACACGCATGGCGTTAATCAGCGCGCTCATCAGCTGTTCGGGGCGATTAATACGATCCCAGTAGCGAGAAACGGGTTTAAAACAGTCATTGGTACTGATCGACAGATCGTGATACTGCTCGACCTGCTGCAACACCGGATCCGGCTGGCGGCAAGCGAAGAGATCGCCGGGTAATAGCAGTACCGGAATGCGGTTGGCGGTGGCGGTGGCTGCGGCAGTCACCATATTTGCCGCCCCCGGCCCCACCGACGAGGTCACCGCATAGATTTTCCGCCGTTTGTGTTGCTTAGCAAACCCGACGGCGATATGCGCCATTCCCTGCTCGTTGCACCCCTGATGCACGCTGAGACGGTTTGCCTCCTGCTCCAGCGCCTGACCGATGCCAAGCACATTACCATGACCAAAAATGGTCATGACGCCCTGCACAAAGGGGGATTCTTCACCGTCTACGCTGATGTATTGCTGGTTGAGAAACCTGACCAGCGCCTGCGCCATGGTGATGCGACACGTATCCATTGATCTACTCCTTAAATAAGGATCTGATTTCTATAATGAACTATGTATATTCAGCGAGCATTTCGTGCGCGAAAATTTAGCCATTCTTATGCTACGTTGTAGCACGCGCCCGACTCAGGGCGCTCAATCGCCGCCGCCCTGAGAACCCAGGCTTATGGCGATAAATTATGCCGCTACGCGGACCCTTCGGTATGTGTCACCGTCATCCGAACCGCCAGTGACGCGGTCCCTCCGCGGCACTGGCTTTCGCGACATCCCTGTCGCTCTTTCGGCGGTGTCCCCTACCTCAGCATAATTTTTAACGCCAGAAGCGCAAAACCGATGCACTCTATTCATCACTTGTTAGCAGTCAAAACCTCACTCCAGTGTGGGCATGACGAAGCTGCTGGTGTGGTGTTCTAGACGGACGCTGGCAGGCCAGCGGCTGGTGACGGTTTTCATGCGGGTGTAGAAGCGTACGCCGTCGTTGCCGTGGACATTAAGCGGCCCGAAAATGGAGCGTTTCCAGCCGCCGAAGCTGTGGAACGCCATCGGCACCGGAATCGGTACGTTCACGCCGACCATTCCAGCCTGCACCTCTTCGCAGAACTGGCGTGCCGTTTCACCATCGCGGGTAAAAATAGCGGTGCCGTTGCCATATTCATGGTTGTTGATCAGCGTTACCGCCGTTTGGTAATCCTGCACACGTACCACGGACAGCACCGGGCCAAAAATCTCTTCCTGATAGATCTTCATCTCTGGCGTGACGTTGTCGAACAGCGTCGGCCCAATAAAGTAGCCCTGCTGATGGCCTTGAATAGACAGCGTGCGGCCATCGATACGCAGCGTCGCGCCCTGATCGACGCCGCTCTGAATATAGTCGGCAATCTTCGCCCGGTGCGCTGCGCTGATCACCGGCCCCATCTCATTTTCCTGTCCGTCCATCAGACCTGGGCCAACGCGCATCGCGTTGATCTGCGCATTCAGGCGTTGATTCAGCGCTTCCGCCGTGTCATCGCCAACGGCCACCACCACAGACAGCGCCATACAGCGCTCGCCCGCTGCGCCAAACGCCGCGCCCATAATCGCGCTGGCGGCCATGTCCATGTCGGCATCCGGCATCAGAATGCAGTGGTTTTTCGCCCCGCCCAGCGCCTGACAGCGTTTGCCGTGCGCCGATGCCGTCTGATAGATGTATTCCGCTACCGGCGTCGATCCCACAAAGCTCACCGCCTGCACGCGTGGATCGGTCAACAGCACATCCACCGCTTCTTTGTCACCCTGAACGACGTTAAATACACCGTCCGGCAGGCCCGCTTCTTTCAGCAGTTGCGCCAGCAGCAGCGAGAGCGACGGATCTTTTTCCGAGGGTTTCAGCACAAAGGTATTGCCGGTCGCCAGCGCAATCGGGAACATCCACATGGGCACCATCGCCGGGAAGTTGAACGGCGTAATCCCGACACACACGCCGAGCGGTTGCATGAGCGAATGGCTATCCACCCCGGTGCCGACATTCGCCGAGTGTTCGCCTTTTTGCAGATGCGGAATACCGCAGGCAAATTCAACGACTTCCAGACCGCGCGTCACCTCTCCCACGGCATCGGAATAGACCTTGCCGTGCTCCTGTGAAATCAGCCGAGCCAGCGTATCCATGCGTTCTTCCAGCAGCGCTTTGAAGCGAAACAGCACGCGCGCGCGGCGCAGCGGAGAGTGCTTTGACCACGCAGGGAATGCCGCCGCCGCGCTGGCAATCGCCTGCTCGACTTCCGCCTTATCAGACATCACAACCTGGCGAATCTGCTCGCCCGTCGCAGGGTTATACACCGCGGCGTAGCGTTGGCTGTTGCTGGAGGCAATCGCCCCCTGAATGAAGTTAGATACGGTTTCCATGTTTACACCTTTGTGGGTTTTGAGGAGACAAACGGCTGATATCGGATTACAGTATATGAAATGAATATTCCATTTAACGTAAAAATAAAATAAATGTTGATTATTGTGATCCGCTGCGAATTTTTATGTAAACTTGAAGACAGCTGTCCATAAAGACAGGCGAGCAGCCTAACGTCGATCGTTTAAGCATCGAGATACACGGGCGACCACAGGGGTGAGGCCTCCCTGCGGGAACCTCCCCCTGTGTTTCCCCTAATAACGGGCTTAAGTGACCAGTATTAGGCGAGCAGCCTCTGAAAATCGTCGTATCGATACAGGCGTGCCGTCGAAAATGTCGTACAGATAAAACAGCCGTATCCAGAAATGAATTTTCCGTTCCGTTTCAGGCGCCAGTCATGAAATCGCCCTAATGGGATAGGTTCTTATACGTCTTTGGGAGATAACCCGATATGCCCATGGCAACCAGCCTGAGAGAGTTACAGGAACAGATCCGCGAGCGTTATGATTCGCTCAGCAAGCGGTTACAGCAGGTGGCGCACTATGTGCTGGATAATACCAACAGCATCGCGTTCGATACCGTCGCGGTGATCGCCGAACGCGCTGACGTTCCCCCCTCAACGTTGATTCGCTTCGCCAACGCCTTTGATTTCAGCGGCTTCAACGAAATGAAACAGCTGTTCCGTATGAATCTGGTGGAGGAAACCGCCAGCTATACCGACCGGGCGCGGCTGTTTCGGGCGATGGAGGCTGACGCCGTGCCAGAAACGCCGTTGGATATTCTGCATGAGTTTGCCCGCTCAAACGCGCAGGCGATGCAGCAATTAGCGGCACGTACCCCGCAAGAGGATCTGCAAAAAGCCGTCGATCTGCTGGCACAGGCGGAGACCATCTATATCGTCGGGCTACGGCGCTCGTTCAGCGTCGCCACTTACCTCACCTACGCGCTCAGCCATCTGGAAAGCAGCCCCATTCTGGTCAACGGCCTGGGAGGCATGTTTCGTGAACAGCTCAGCCGTGTCAGTTCACGCGATGTGGTGGTTTCCATCAGTTTCTCGCCCTACTCACAGGAAACCGTGATGGTCAGTGAGATGGCCGCGAAGGCCGGATCAAGGCAAATCGTGATTACCGACAGCCAGATCAGCCCGCTGGCGACGCTCAGCGATGTCTGCTTTGTGGTAAAGGAAGCGCAGGTTGATGCGTTTCGTTCACAGTCCGCCACGCTGTGTCTGGTGCAATCGCTGATGGTATCGCTGGCTTACCGACAGGGAAACGGCGCAGAGCAGAGCGAAAAGCAGCAGCGCGGCTAATCAGAACCGCCTAATCAACAAGACACCTATAGGGAGAGCCGTTTTATGCTTAAAGTCATCGCGCAGGATTTTATTAAGCCGGAGTACATTGAAACCGTCATGCCGCTGTACCGTGAATTAGTGGAGAAAACCCGACAGGAGCCGTTATGCCTCTCCTATGAGCTTTTTATCAACCAGAAAGATCCGGGGCATTTCACCTTTATCGAAACCTGGCCAGATAAAGCCGCGCTGGATATTCACTGCCAGACTGAGCACTTCCAGCGGCTGGTTCCCATAATCAATAGCCACCAGCGCGCCGAGTGCACTTTCCTGCTGATGGCTCCGTTCGACAGTCATCTCCCCGCCGTTTGAATCCATTCAATTTTAGGCCGTAGAACGGCCTAAATATTGCTGTAATTCCCCGTCATTCTGCTTTTTTTCACGCCAATTTATCAGTCATTTTTTTTGAATTAAAATCTCAATTTTTTCTTATTTAATATTTTTCATAACCGGATAACATACAAAAACCCTCTGATAGCAAGCATATCAGCTATTGGTCAGCAGGCAATGACAATCAAACAAATTAAATAATTTGATAGTCATTCATATGATATCACTAATACATTCTTATCCCAGCCAACAATCACGGGGGATGAACGATGCATCGGTAGATATCGGCTCTCATTCAGGAGAAATCGATGTTTAAATTAAAACAAGTGGTCGCATTTACGGCGCTGATGGCGACAGCAGCGACCAGCTATGCGGCAGTAGAGGCCGATAAGCGCCCGATTAACGAGCTGTATCAAAATGCGTTACGGGAAGGCGGTATTGTTACTGTCTATGCGGGGGGTGACACGCCTGGTCAACAGGATGGTATCAAACAGGCGTTTGAAAAACGCTTTCCGGGAATGAAACTCAACGTCATTGTGGATTACAGTAAATTCCACGATGCCCGTATTGATAACCAACTCGCGACGAACACGCTGGTACCCGATGTCGTACAGCTTCAGACGTTGCAGGATTACCCGCGCTGGAAAAAAGAGGGCGTGTTGCTGAACTACAAACCTATCGGCTGGGACAAAGTCTATCCTGCGTTTAAAGATAAAGACGGTGCCTGGACCGGCGTATTTGTCGATGCATTCAGCAACGTGGTTAATACCAAGCTGATTGCTGAACATGCCTGGCCAACAGAAGCCAATGACTATCTGCGCCCCGATCTGAAAGGCAGCATTGTCTTAACCTACCCGAACGATGACGATGCCGTGCTGTTCTGGTTTAAGCAGGTCGTGGATAAATACGGCTGGGAGTATGTCGCTAAATTCAAAGAACAGAACCCGGTTTATGTTCGCGGTACGCAGGCTCCGGCTGACGATGTTGAAAGCGGTAAGTCAGCGGCGACATTCTCAACCGACGGCGCACTGGCTCCCGATCAAAACGCCAATTCGCGTTTCGTGCTGCCAAAAAACGATCCGTTTGTTTCCTGGGCGCAGCGCGCAGCCATTTTCAAGCAGGCTAAACACCCGGAAAGTGCCAAGCTGTATCTGAGCTGGCTGTTGGATAAAGAGACGCAGAGCAATGTCTGGTATATGTGGTCGGTGCGTACTGACGTGACGCCGCACGCTGGCTATAAGCCTATCTGGGAATATAAGAACACCAGTCCACAGGCTTTTGCTGAATTCATGAGCGATCGTGCAGCAGTGGAGTCATTCCGCGCCCAGATCGGTCTGTATCTCGGCGAAGTGAAAGGTGAACCGTCTCCAGGCAACCTGGGGCTGCATCCCAAAGAAGCCTTACCTCATTAATACGCGAATTAGGTTCTTATATACCCGTCATACTTCAAGCTGCTTGTGCGTTGGCCGCCCTTACTCACCCCAGTCACTTACCTGTGTAAGCTTCTGGGGATTCGCTCGGTTGCCGCCTTCACGCAACTCGAATTATTTAGCAACTGTCTTGAACAACATTTTTTCATGGGGTAGCTCGATGAAAATCGTTGTCCCAAGCCTGACCCGTTTTGAGCATCGCGTTCAGAATAGTCAGAAGTTTACGCATACACGCGACAAGCGCGACTTTTTTCGGCTTACCCGCGTTCACAAGGCGGGTATAAAAATCTTTAATCACCGGATTAAAACGTGTGGCAACCAGCGCGGCCATATACAACACGCTACGTATGCTGGCTCTTCCGCCAAATATTGTCCGTTTGCCGCGCATTTTCCCAGAGTCCCGGTTTAAAGGGGCAACGCCTACCAGCGCACTTATCTGCCGACGGGAAAGTGTCCCCAGTTCGGGCAACTCAGCCAGAAGGGTAGAGATGGTGGTCGTCCCAACGCCTTTGACGCTGCCAAGTAAATCAGAAAGCGCTTTGAAATGGCTTTGAACATGTTTGTTCATGTCGTGGTCAATTCGAGCGAGTTCGTGTTTCAGGGCATTAATGATCGTCTTTATGCTCTTGCGGGACTGAGGGTGAGCCGAAGCAAGTCGGTTATTCTCTGCCACAAGCATGGTAACGAGTTGACGTCGCCGCGTGACGAGAGCGGCCAGAGCCTGACGTTGAATATCTGGCAGGGGTTGAATGAAACGTTCACGCTCAGGATGTCGGTCAATGACCTCAGCCATTTGCGCTAATACTTTGGCGTCAATGCGGTCGGTTTTAGCCAGATATCCCATGGCGCGAGCGAAGTCTCTTGCCTGGCGGGGATTGATAACGACGACCTCAAAACCAGCAGCTTGTAACGAACAAGCCAGTGGAGCTTCGAGTCCGCCGGTGGCCTCCATGAGGATAAGAGAAACTGAATGTTTTGCCAGTTCAGCCTGAATAGCGTCAAAGCCATCGAGGTCATTACTGGCGGAAAAGGGCGGCAATGCAGAACCCATAGCGATATCGAGGGAGGCTTTGGAAACATCAATACCGATGTGAAGTAAATCTGGCAGACTCATTTTTACCCCTCCTTGCAAATACGAAATGAGGTCAAACAACTGTTCGGGTTTCAGATGAGTGGCGCGGTTCATGCGCAATGAGCTAAATAACGGGCTTAGAAACCCCAGAGTAAAACAGGCTACATGAACCGTGCCAAACTTACATTGTCAATAATATCTAAACTTCAAGATACAAGGGTATAAATCGAGTTGGTTCTTATAAATAAAAAAGCCCCTGTCACCTTACGATGGCGATAGGGGCTTCTTTTTCATTAGCAGTAAATACACAACCTATCAGGCTGTAGCCTGGTGTCTTCAGGCAACTTCAGTTCGGCGGCGGCCTTTGTTTTTTGCCCGGTAAAGTGCCATATCGGCGGTCTTTAACCAGTCAATATATTGACCCATTTCCGGTGAAATCTCCGCAATACCGACGCTGACAAACACCGCCAGCTGCGGCGTTTGGTTCAGGAATTTCAGCGACAGGCTCTCCCGAACACGGTTCACCGCGTCTAACGCCTCTCCCGCACTGGTCTGGGGTAAAATAACGGCAAACTCATCTCCACCGAACCGCCCAATCACATCCGTTTCACGAAACCCGGATGTCAGCTCGCGCGCCAGCAGCTGTATCGCCTGATCGCCGACGTTATGCCCAAAGTTATCGTTAAAGGCTTTAAAATGGTCGATATCAAACAGAACTAACGTCGCCGTATGTTTATAGCGCTGACAACTATCATATTCGTGCTTCAGCAACCGTTCCCAGTGGTGACGGTTATAAAGGCTGGTCATCCCATCATGGATACTGACTTCCATCAGCATACGTTTGTGTTCCGCCAGTTTCAGCGCAGTAGTGTAAGTGACATAACCCAGAAAAATTGGGTAGACCAGCAACATCGGTAGACAGGCATAAAGCTGTAGCGGTGTCGTATCCAGCGAAACCGGCACGGAAAACAGCACAAGCACCAGCACACAGGCGACACACTGTAATACGATGCCCTGAACAAGCAGCTTTACTCCACCGCCAGCCGTACAGTTCATCCCTACCATTGCCGCAATCACGGCGCTGGGCAGAAGATTCACGCCCATAAACCCAATCCAGATGCCACCAAACGCCACATCAATCAATAAATTACGCTTCTCGCACTGCATCGGGTCGCGTGACCGCAGGGACAGCGTGTAGGCAATGTGAGGCCAGATAAAGGTATTAAGAAAGAGCAACACCCACAAGAGCGTCGGGACAGGCCGGGTAATTAGCACCGAGGAAATAAAGAGAGCGCACAGTATCGTACCAACAATGCGTGGAATATAGACTCGCTGGGAAAAGCGTAACCCTGAGCGACGTACATCTACCGTCAAAAACGTCGGCGACGAGGCTAACATAACGACCCCCATGCGGTTCACTAACGAAGAGCGAGAAAAAGAACATTATGACTGCAAGCCTGCCAGCAACAGTGAGCAGTTTTTTAATTTATTTTGTTACATAACGAAAAGATACCGTAAAGGCAGAGCAGAGTAACACAAATGTTAACTCTCGGTGGTCTTACCCGTGACGCTCTTTCCGCATGGGTAATGACCACAGGCATCCCCATCATCATAGCTTATGTCATTAAGAGGGAGAGGGTTGTAACCGGTTGATATGAATGGTCAGAAACATAATTTCATCGGTGGTTAGCTGGCAGCCGTAGTTTTTTTCCACATAATCATACACTTTCATCGCGCAGGCGTAGGCCCGTGGCATCAGTTCGGTAATCCCCTGATAGATGGAATCATCACCGTGGCTCACGGTTTCCCGGTTTAACAGGCGCAGGGCGAAGAACTTCAGATGCGTCACCAGGCGCTGATAATTGAGAGAATGTTCATCAAACGTGATGTGGAGATCGTATTTTAGAATGGTCAAAATATCTTTAATGATGCCCGCGCTTTGCATCGTGCTCTGCATATCGCTGTTATTCGTCGCATTTGCCAGATGTAACGCAATAAACCCCGCTTCATCCTCCAGCAAATCGATATCCAGCCTGGCACGAATCAGCTCCAGCGCGTCCAACCCAACGGCAAATTCGCTGTGATAGAACTGACGAATATCCCATAGCATTAGATTCTTGATCGTCTGCCCTTTCTTATGACGTTGAATCGCAAAGTTGATGTGGTCACTGAGTGCCAGAAACAGCGTGTCCTGTACGTCAAGCCGCAGCGTTTTTTGCGCCAGCGTAATAATTTGCTGCGTCACGGCCAGACAGTCAGGCGGAATATCCGCCAGCAATTGTGACAGCACATCCGCCATACCGTCGCTTTTCTTCACGAACTGGCTTTCAATACGCTGTTGATCGATAGGGTCGCCCACTTTTTTGCCAAAGCCGACGCCTTTACCTATCGCCACAATTTCCCGTCGATCATCTGCCAGCACCAGAACGGCGTTATTGCTCAATATTTTTTTAATTATCATCGCATCAGCCGTCCTGTCTGATGGGAAGGCACGCTGGCCTTCCCTACCGTTTACTGCCCCAGCGTGATATCGACTGAGGCACCTGCTTTTCTCATTTACGTTTCTGAGCTATCCAGCCCATTGTTTTTAATGACATCAGCATACCAGTATGCGCTTTTTTTACGGATACGCCGCAGATCTTTCAGATCGAATTCTTCACGGTTAACGTAAATAAAACCATAGCGCTTCGAGCATCCCTGATGGGTGGAAATAAGATCCAACGCCGACCATGGCGTGTAGCCGAAGACATCCACCCCGTCGGTGATCGCAAGCTGGATTTGCTCAATGTGGCGTTGCAGGTAGTCGATGCGGTAATCATCGTGAATCTCACCGTTTTCATCCAGCGTATCAAACGCGCCCAGCCCATTTTCCGTAATGATCAGCGGCAAATGGTAACGATCGTGCAGCTCACGCAGCGTATTGCGGAAGCCTATCGGATCGATCTCCCAACCAAAGGCGTTTTTCTGCAACCACGGATTGCTTGCACCACGATGCACGCCCTCTTCACCTGATTTCAGGTGTTGGTCACCTCCGCGTGCAATTTCATCCGAACCGTCGCCTTTGCTGGCTTCAACCGTTTGCGAGGTGTAGTAGTTAAACGCGATAAAATCGGGTTTGGCCGACGCCAGAATATCCATATCGCCAGGCAGAATCTCCGGCGTATAGCCTTTTTCTTCCATATAGCGCCAGGCCGCGGTGTTGTAACGTCCGTATACCGCCATATCCAGATACAGCCAGTTGCGGATCGCGTTATAGTTGAACGCCGCCATCACATCTTCAGGCTTTGATGACGCCGGATAAATCAGCGCAATGTTGGGCGCCGGACCAATTTTCGCACCGGGCACTTTGTCATGTAGCGCATTCATCGCTTTCGCCTGCGCCACCAGCATGTTGTGGTTCTGCTGATAGAGATTCTGCTTCGGATTTTCCAGCGTAGGATCGAGCGTGCCCAATGCAGAACCGTGCAAAATCATCATATTTTGCTCATTGATGGTCAGCCAGTACTTCACCTTGTCGCCGTATTCATCAAACAGCACGTTGGCAAAACGTTCAAATGCATCCACCGTTTCCCGACTGTACCAACCGCCTTTGGCCTGTAACGCCTGCGGCAAATCGAAATGGTACATCGTGACGATCGGCACAATACCGTAATGCAGCAGCTCATCGATAAGATTGTGATAAAACGCAATGCCCGCTGGATTGACCTCACCGCTACCATCGGGAATGATTCGGCTCCAGGCGATGGAAAAACGGTAGGTTTTAAAGCCGATATCGGCAAACAGGGCTACATCTTCTTTGTAACGATGGTAATGATCGCTGGCGACTTTAAAGTCCGTGGTGCCCTCAGGATAAGCGGTTCTGGCATCAATCACCGATGGCCCCTTGCCATCCTCATTCCATGCCCCTTCCACCTGATAAGCCGATGTCGCTGCGCCCCACAAAAATCCCTCTGGGAAACGTTTAAGATGACGGTATTTCATAGTTTTCTCCTTTCCTTAACGAGATCATGTTATGATTAGAAGTGAGATAAATAATACAGAGTCTGCGAGATAATTGTGGGACTGAATGGGCTGAACCGGGAAGAGATTGGATGGTAATTGTAATTCTCTTACAGTATGTGAAAAAACAGGCCGGACGAAAAATTTAGTCATTCTTCTGTTCGACCTGTAAATTTTTACTCCCCTTGCTGTGGTTCGTCATCAAATTCACCATCATCAAACAGACGTCCCTGAAGCCTATCTGTCTCAGCTTTTCTGACGCGCTTGATTACGCTGTAAACCCACTGAAGAGAAACTCCGTACTTGCGTGCCAGATCATGATGATTGCGGCCATTGAAGTCGTTGAAGATATCGTGATCGCGCTGGGAGATACGCCATAACGTTCCCATCGGAAAGTAGACACTTTGCCCACCCCAGACCTGCATCATGCGGTTGGCCACTGCCTCGCCGATTTGCTCGGCGATAGCAGTATCGATCTCGACAACCTCTTTGATTGTGCTGGCAGTATGCTGTGCCAGTTCTACCAATAGCTCAGGCCCTTTGCTGCGGAAATTATTGCCATTGTTCATTCTGGCTTCCTTACGCGGCGTTGCCACTGTTTCAGCTTCTCAATGATGGCGCTGGCCTGTTCTGAATTCAGCCATTGCAGGCTATCAATACCTGTTTCACGCTTCACCCAACGTGCCAGCGCTACTTCAGAACGGTCACGAATGATGCCAGCATCAGCCATTTCTAACCATAATGAGCGGATTTTTCGGGACTGGGGAGAATCATCCAATGGACGGGTGCTGCTAGCCTTTTTTGCTGCTTTGATCTTAAACCCGCGTTTCTTCATGGCATTCAGCACAGTATCTAACTGCGGGACTACCATGTCCCGCGTAGATGACTTGCCTGTAACTGTGATTAGCAACTGGCGATAGGTATCATCGTCCAGTTGCAGATCGCGTTTGGCTATATGGATCAACTTAATCAGTTGATTCTTTGTCATCGCTTTCCTCCCGCCAGACTTCGCCGCATAGCAATATGGCTTCAGGGCGGCGTTCATGGATAGCATCCAACACTAACTGGCACGACTCTTGGTTCAGATAGATGTCGTCTGAAACAGGCATGGCATCGCAGAAATCAGCGCCACAGGCTGATACCAGTAATATGAAGCCAATAATCACGCATCACCCCCGACATATTCCACCTCCAGCCTTTCAGCCAGTCGTTTTAATT
Organism: Pectobacterium colocasium; assembly: GCF_020181655.1. Taxonomy (NCBI): domain Bacteria; kingdom Pseudomonadati; phylum Pseudomonadota; class Gammaproteobacteria; order Enterobacterales; family Pectobacteriaceae; genus Pectobacterium; species Pectobacterium colocasium. Next base: position 1,601,545 of record NZ_CP084032.1, on the reverse strand, counting down.
TATTGTGCTTTGCCAGTTCGATTAACTTATCCATGCCATTCAGCCGGAACTGTTCGATCATGATCTCAACGTCGGCCATTTCCTCCGCTAAAGCGACCTCGTTACCGAGGCCGTTCAGGTTACGTGATGCAGCAGCACCTAACTGCGCGGCTTCTTCGATAAGTTTTAGCGTCTGAGACTCAGGGCCAAAGTGCTTTAACGCCATGCGGTACAGCGTTGAGCGATTGTGTGCAATACCTTTAATCATGTGCTCTCCAAATAGTGGTTATGCTGAATTACGCGTGCAGGATTCCCCGGCGTTGACGCCGAAATAAAAGCAATTTTCATTTTTTAATAATTAAATAGCGGCGATATCTAATGGAATATTAACCAGTTTCCCCGAGTCGTCTTTTTTTCTGAAGTTGATATACGTTTTTGATACGGCGACAAGCAATGACTCTGAGATAGCTTCCATCGCCTTTTTCCAGCGCTCGTCGTCAATTTTTACCCGGCGCAAAGACAATATGCGGGTGGTGCTGAGGTTGCCTTCTTTATCAACCTGAAAGGCGTCAGAAATCAGCGCCAGCAGCTTTTCGTCAGCACCTTGTGACCACTCCTTAACACACTCATCAATCATTTCTTTTGCAATGTGCAGCTCCGGCCCGAACGTCAGTGATTCCTGCACCTTGATGGTGATTTGCTTGCTGCCGTTAAAGTTGGAAAACGTGACATTCCCTTTCACACCGCCGCGAGTCCTACCATATTTTTCTGCAACTAAATCCATGAATGCATAGCACTCATCAAAAGAGCGCGTTTTAAAATCAGACAAATCAGCGCTTTTAATTTCTGCTGCATCAACTCGTTCATTTACAAATGCATCCATTGCCAAATCATAATCAGAGACCTGGCTAATCGGAACTAACCGACCTTTACGGTCAGTCATGTAATCATCTTTATTAATTTCCACGTTTATTTCCCCTCAATGTAATGACTCGGACCAAATAATACGGCACCCGTGCTGTTCAAATTCTCCTTGTCGAAACCGGCCATTGTTATTCACACCGGTCAGCACATAACGTGCCACGCCGTTTTCAATCAATTTTGCACAGTGGCCATTTCTGGCAATGCGGATGATTGGTTGGCTCCCCTTGAGCATTACACTGTGAACCGTCGCATTCATGGCGCGTAACGCCGTCATGACGGCTTGCACATTGGATAATTGCTCGTCAATATTCAAAACAGACGTCATATATCAGTCCCCCAGAATATAAGGTGCTCAGTGCAGATCCCGATGATTACGCATCATTTGGCTGGTGAAGTTCATTCCTGCCGCATTGAAATGTTTCATCAGCCTGGTGTTGGCCGCATTAATCGCATTAGCCATCTCATCTTTAATCATCGTTGCCAGCAGCTGTGTCACGACGATGTCACCTGTTTCATTTTCAATTGAAACGTTAATGGACTGGCTGAGTACCTGATCCTCATTGACCAACCCAGCAGGCAGTTGTTGTACAGAAATAATGATTTTGGCCACTGCTAAACCCCCTTAACGACATCAGCATTAACCACTGGCACGCCGATCTCAGCGGCCAGATTCATTGCAGCAATCACTAAGTTGGAAACGGCCAGCGGGTATAGAAGGCTGACATTCTTCCGACTGCCGAGATTGCTGCTGAGACGGCCCCGGATAGCGTCAATCGCGCTGCTATCCATAATGTCGCTTAGCTTTTTGCCTGTGCGCTCAACTTTGAATGTCAGAAACGCTTCCAGGCTGTTATCAAGGGGCAGCAGTTCGACGATTTCACAGCGCTGGACGACTTCACGAACTTCCATATTGCGTTCGCTTAGCTTGACGGCTAGCTCTGGCTGACCGATCAGGACGATAGACAGCAACTTCTTAAACCCGCTTTCCAGCTCGTAAAATCGCTTCAAATGCTTCAGCGTGGGGATCGGCAGGCTATGCGCCTCTTCAATCACAAGAACGTGACTGTAGCCCGCATTGCTGCTGTCTTTTAGTACGCGGTGCAGTTGGCGATAACGTGCTTCTTGTGACCGCTTCACGCCTTCCAGCGGGGCGATGGTGTTGATGATCGCTTCGGCAATGGCGGCGGCTTTCAACGTCTTACCTTTAACGTCGTTGTCTTCCATCGCAATCACATACGGCTCAATCACGATAACGGGCGCGTTCTCGCGGTTGATACGTTCGATAAGGTCGCGGCGCAGCGTGGATTTACCCGCTCCAGACTCGCCGATAACCGCCATCAGGCCGCCATGTTTCGCGGTCTGATACAGTGATTCACGCACGTAGCGGCTATCCGGCGTAGTAAAAACGTCTTCCGCGCCCTGCATAGCATCATCGGAAAAGGGGTCACGGAACAGTCCGAATGCCTTTTTTGTTGCTGGAAATAACACCTGTTTTTTGAGTAACATGTTTTCCTCCGTTGTGAGGTCTGTGGTATCTGCTGTGTGGGATGTGCCGTCCTGCACAGCATCAAAACTACGTTGTGTTTCAATGCCATTAGCCGACAGAAAGGCTGTCAGACGCTGGCGAATTTCCCCGGTGTTGGTGCGTGGCCACTGGTCGTGATTAACAATTTGTGCCAGCGTGGCCTCTGACACAGCGATATTTCTGGCGACAACGGCCTGCGAGAGCCGTGCCTGTTTTAACTGTTGTTTCAGTACCAGCATGTTCCCCCCTTAATTCCCGTTGACGATATTGATGACATTGCCGGAAACCGGCGTGAGCAGCGCATCGACAGCGTCATCCAGTCGTTCTTCCGGCACGCCAGCGGGATAGAGTTCAACCAGTTGGCGAAAGTGTGCTGCAGCCCATGTCTGGTTACGGGCTGCAAACCGCTCACGCAGCGCCTTAGCTGCTTCAACATGTGTAAGGGGCCGCTGTTCGATGCGTGGGCTGCGTACATCAGATTCCGTACCACGACGCGGCATAAACGCAGGTAACGTGGTTTCGTCAATGTGTTTGTATGGGTCGAGTTTGCCGCCGAACGGCAGCGCCTTCGCTTTACGTGCCGCTGCCGCATCCGTCGCGTTATCCGTTCCCGTTACCAGTTGTTCAATTTCTTTCGCTGCGGTTTGGGCTGGCGTATCGGCATGTGATTTGTAGTTTTCGCCTATCACTGCGGCAGAGTCGGCAAAGCCAAATTCATTTTTTGTGACTTCATCGATCAGGAAGAAGGTGTCGTGGCCATCTTCACCTGTCAGTACAACTTGTGCGACATCGGTGCGCCACGGATTGCGGGTGATTAGCAATTTATCACCGACCCTCACGCCGGGTACGTTAGACACATCGTATTCAATGCCACGGAACGGCACGCGCAGCTTCGGCTTGACCTTGCGCTCTTCTGGTGTTGCGACGGCCAGTTCGCGGCAAACCTCAATAGACGGCGCTTTCACCAACTGTTCAGCGTTGATTTTCAGCCAGATATCGGTGCGGGTCTGTCCGTGACGACTATGAATGGCGGTTGCGTTGAAGTGGGAACGCCATTTCACGGCCAGCGCATTCAGCTCTTCTAGGCTATGAACCGGTTGGAACTTCAGGCCAGGCTCCAGTTTGCGTTCGATGATGTCGCGGGCCTTCTCAACGCTGCCTGTTGAGCGTGCTGCATGGGCTTTATGCGCCTTCAGATCGATACCCAATGCACGGCACAGGTTTTTTGTCATGCTTGCGGTGTTGGCTGAACCGGGGTCAAGATACAGCAGCTTAGGCACGCCGTGCAGCACATCTGCGCCTCCGCGATCCTGCAGGGCGTTGATGAGTACAGAGCACAGGTTTTCACCAGATTCAGAGCCCATCACATACTCGACGTAGATCCAGCCGCTGGTGTGGTCTGTGATTTCATAACTCCAGACACGATCACTGGCGATACGTGCCACATTGGCGGGCTTGTTCTTGTAGAACTTCGCGCTGTCCATCACCTGCAAGCCCTTATGTCCGTTGCTCAGGTAATAGAGGGTGCAAAGTGAGGCGTCGATTTCCCACACATGGTTAGGGTGCAGACTGGCCAGCTCGGTCACGGGCGCTGGCTGGCTTAACTGATCGGGATGCAGGCCATAATTGCGCAGAGCACGGCTGATAGTGGTCTCTGACAGGGCATAAAACTCGCCCGTGGCTTCATCAATGCGCCCGGCAGCGATCATGTCGTTTGCCCGCAGGGTCTCTACGGCGTCAGCGATGGAGTACAAGCGCTTGCCGTTTTTACGGGTGGCTTCCATCAATGTGGCGGAAATCATGGCAGCTTCATCCCGCGTCAAGGCGCTTTGTCCAGCATCGGCACGTTTTTTGCGTTTGTCAGTCACGGCGACCTCCTTTAACTTGCGTAGCAACGTGGCGCGAGATAGCCCCAGCTCAATACAGGCGGCGTCATAGATAGCCCCGCGTTCGCCATGCCCGGCCTGCCGTGCGGCACGCGCTATAGCCACTAATCGTTCTGTCAGGGCGGCATTCATGGCGTCCCCTTATGCGTCGGTACGCGGAATCACAGGTTCCGGCGCATCCAGCCATGTCGGACGTTCGCTACCGGTAGGCGTTGCCTCTAGGTCGAATGTGTGGCGGAGGCTGTTGATAGCCGATTCAACCTGACATATCAGGCCAGTCATGAAATCTTTAGGCGTATCTATCTGATGATCCATGCAATAGTTTTGTAGCGTTGAAAACGCTGTGTGAAGACGAACGGTGATGGCAGCTTCCGCTTCAAAGGCAATGGCACTAACCTCTTTGCGCAGTTTCTCTGCTTCCTGATCGGGTGGCGGTGGCTGAATGCGAGATTTCTTATCCAGTTTGGTGGTTAGGTCATCTATCTTCTGGTTTTTGTCGGTCAGAACGCGTTGCTGGGCCGTATTGGTTTCGCGGGCTTCGCGCAGAGCGGCTTTCAGCTCGCGGCTGGTCATGCGGTCGATATCATCGAGCGTTGCCCCCGCGATAGTGCCGCCATCAGCTAATGCAGAGAGTTCATCATCATCCTCTGTCATTAGTTCGAATAATTTTGTTTTACCTAAAACGGCAAGCGCTTGCCGTTTTGGCTCTAGTGCTGGGGATAAGTATTTGAGAGCAGCCTGCATCATCATACGTGCTGTGCGCTGTGCCAATCCTAGCTGGTTTTCTACAATCTCAGTAAAATCACCATGAGGTTCATTTTCTTTGAGAATAACTAGACGCTTACCGGCTTCCAGCATGGCCTCGGCTGATTGGGCCATATAAAAACGCGCTTCGTGAACGATACGATCACGTTCATACGGCAGGCCGTCACCGAACTGAGCCATTACCTGCATACGGTGCTCAGTCAGCGCATTGAGTTTCACATTCAGATCGCCCGCTAACGGGGCGTCTTCTACTAATTCAACCGGTTGTGATTTGGTGCGTGCCATTTCTTATCCTTAGCGACTGCCAGCCAGCAGGCGTTGGTTCATTTCGTTAATACGGTCTTGCGCACGGGAAATTTCGTTCGCATGTGCCTGGGCGATTTGTAGCGCCTGCATCGAGAGGGCGAATCTGCCGTTATCCAGTTTTTGCGCCAGTCCTTCCTCAATAAGGGTGTTCAAGGCGCGGTTAACGTTGGCCGGAGAATCGTCCAGCGCCGCCGCCAGTTCACCGTTTGATACCCCGTTCAGGGTATGGCCACGGAGTGCTTTGAGAACGCGCAAGATCCGAGCGCCTGCGCTGGAAACATTGGGTTTATTCATGTGATGCCTCCAGAAGTTTGACCCGACGCGATACGTCGTGGTCGGAATACGGTGTGTCGCCGGCGTCATTGTGACCATGCAGCCCCACAAACTCATCGACACGAATGACGCTGCGTGCGGGGCGTCCAGGCTGTCGCGGTATGCGTTGAATAAACGTGCCGTGATAAATATCACCAGATTCATAGTGCGAGGTGATCAGTACCCGCATACCGGCCTTTAGTAAACTGGGTTTCATGCCATTCCCCTTTTTGCGATATGTGATAATCTGTTACGCATTCTGATAGATATCAGGCGGCACGGGCCGTGGTTTTAAGGCCGAGTTTGACGGCGATTTCATGTGCCTGGCCGTACTTGGCTTTTGTGATGCCGTTCAGTACGCGATAGACAGCTTCACGGGAATAACCATTCTCCTGTGCCCATTGGGTGACGGTCATACCGCGCTGCTGGAAGCGGCTTTTAACTTGTTCGGGTGTCATGCTATGGCCTCCGGTTATGCAATGATGTTTGTAGAATACGTGATAGATTATTGTCCCAAAAATGGGACTTGTAAAGGTTTTGGTGACAAAAATGTCTCTTGGCGAAAGATTAAGAGAAGAGCGTGAACGACTAGGATTCAGCCAGGCTGATTTTGCTGAGTTAGTCGGTGCATCAAGAAAATCGCAAATAAGGTGGGAAAAAGATGAATCAGCCCCTAGTGCTGATTCAATAAGTCTGTGGGCCAATGTTGGCTTAGACGTGCTGTATCTGATCACTGGGCAAGCTCAGAAATCATCATCAAAGACACAAAAAAGTAGTGAAATAGATGAAATTCTACTGGGTAAGATTGTTCATAAACTGGATTTATTAGCGAAACAAGCCAATCGCAGATGGACACCTAGCGAACTCGTTTTACAGTCATCGAAAATATATAACTTTTTAATTAAAGAGTCGGTAGTTGATGATGATAGGATTGATAACGTGCTTAAACTGGTTGTTAATAATTAAAAAATATAGGATTCGCCATGGATAGAAGAGAACAAGAACTACATTCTTTAGCTGAACAAGTTATGGATAGCCTTAAACAGCTTCCCCAAGATGGTCAAGAGCGGCAGATAACAATTAGTGTTGGAGGCAATAACCCTGGTTCTATTCATGTCGGCTCCGTAGTTAACATCAATCCCGCTCCACAGCGTCCTCTTGAACTCCATGAGATGGATGACAGCATGTTACGAAAAATCAGAAGGGAATTGATTTCTAAGAGAAATGAGTCAAAACGTCGCAGCTATTTCAACATTCCTTCATTGCTGTTCTTTGTGTTGACGCTATCGGCTTTTGGCTTTATTTTTTGGAATATTTCTCTTATCTACACCGGAAAATCACATTGGCTAGATATGAGTGGGAACAATTTTTTCATCTTCATTGGCTGGGCATGCTTGATAATGTTGACTGTAAGATTCATGGATAAAGTAAGAAAAATAGAAACCAGGATCGTCAATGAAAATCAAAATACTATCGATACTATAGACGTTATTTTTCGTAGGCGAGGAATTTAACAATATATCGTTTCTGCGATTTAGATAAGGATATTGACTATGCACAAATTAAAACTTGCCATTCCTATGGTGCTGATACTAACTGGGTGCGGCGATGAGCCAGAAAACAGTGTTAAATCTGAACCAGAAAAGGCTCCAGCCCCAACGTTCTCAATAACAACCGATGCCCCTGATATCAATCGATTGCTACCCGCTATCCGTCATTTACTGCCCGGTCTTGATAAATACTCAGAGCAATTTCAGGAAAAGACTATTGAGCATAACCGCTTTTTAACCATCAAGTTCCACATCCCTGATAATGCCAACATCCCCGCTGAATATGTTGCAACTGGGCATAACTGCTTCATTGAAATCAATGATGATCGAACAGGCATAAAAATCCCCAAAAGCGCCTGTCAGGCCACCTTATTTGATCGCCAAGATGTTCTGCCCAACAGCGATTACTGGGTATATTTCTATCCAGATGACTTGACCTATACGCCGCATGATTTCGCTAACATGTCGAACGAGGAACGCATTAAAACAGCGAAAAACTATCTCAATACGGTGGCTAAAACTATTGAGAGTGTTCAACAAAAAGATAGTTGGATTGGTTACGATTTCCCAAATTATGGACGACAATTCAAATATATAGCGTATGAGGGAAGACGCTTTTTAACTCAGGATGTTATTCAGCCCTATAGCTCTTGCACAATGGTAGGATTTAGAGCAGATAATTGGTGGGGTGAGCAAATTAGCTTTGCTCACGATCCCGCCTCTAATGATCCGCAAAAGATGGCATCCGCCATGCAACGAATTAAAACGGCCTATAACGATTACAAGATAAGTGCGGCGGAATGTTCAAAGGACATCAAATCAGTACCAGAAAAGCCTAAACCGACAGAAATTTTGCCACCTACACCGGACAATAAACCACCTCGCCCAGGGTGCCTGATGGTATTTAAGGCGGATAACACGACTGAGTGGAGCTGCCCTGTCAAGCAGTAGTAGTGATGAAATACTGGCACTAAAGATAAAAGATTAGAGGTGTTATGAGCGAAAGAGAAATGCTGGTTCCAGGAATACCGAAATTCAGAGAATACGTGGATTGCACTAATACTCTCCATAAATTTGAGAACGTTCTCTATGAGATACCCGGTGGTATGGGGTTTTGGATTAGGGCGACTGAACGTGTTGATGGGCCAGGGTATCAGTTTAAATCAGCCGTTGAATCCTCACCTTATATCGCTTACCTGGGGCTGCATGAAAAAATACAGAATGCATTATCCCAGAAGCATCTTGTCTGGCAGTCCGACCAACCATCTATGCTCACCGGAAAGCTTGCGGGAACGATCAGGCATGACGGGGTTGTTATTGATGGAAAACTCATTGGTTATGACGATCTTATTGGCCTGCTTACGACCCACGAAGGTTTCTCAATAGAAGTGAAAATTACTGACTAACGATACATTCTTCTGAAGCAGCTCTGGAGCTTCAAAATCATTCAGAGTCTGAACTATAGCCGCAGCAATAAAAGCTGACGCCCCCCAGGCTGCTTCACTAGTGTGTACTGCAAGGCCATTTCCCTCTCTTGCCACTTCTAAAGCCGTTTAAAATCCTTTCGTGACGCAATGCGTCATGCTGTCTCCACTTACATAAGGAGACAGCAATGAAACTCAACCTCTTTCGACTCACACGCCTGAAACGCCTTTTAGGCTGGCAACTGACTGCCGTGTTGCTGCTGGCGGTGATCGCGCTGGTATCACCGCAGCAACTCCCCGTCGTCATCTACAAAATCTCACTGATCACGCTGGCTGCTGTGTTGGGCTACTGGCTCGACCGTTCATTATTCCCCAAGGCTGCGCTAGGCCAGTATCTGGTACATGACCCAGAATTGATGAAGCACGGCGAATACCCGGTCAAAAATGGCTGCCAGCGGGTATTTGCTGCAGTATTAATCCGTCGCGCCATTATCGTGGCGGCAGTCTGTCTCGCCGTGGCGATGGGTCTATAGCCATGAACTGGCCGCAAATCACCTGGATTGCGTTGGTGTCGCTGGGGTTAGGTATGACCTTGATGAAACATGGCGAACCACGCACGGATAAACACAGCGTCTGGTGGGCGCTATTCGGCGCACTGGCTACAGCTTGGTTGCTCTGGTGCGGCGGTTTCTTCAGTCAGGTTCATGCCGCCCAGCCGCCTGCGGCGTCCAAACAATACCGCAGCGACCTTATCCGTAATGCCCGGCTGGACTGGGGGCTGAATGCGCCAGTGGCCGATTTCGCCGCACAACTCCATCAGGAATCCGGCTGGAATCCCCGCGCAGTCTCGCCCGTTGGCGCGCAGGGATTAGCGCAGTTTATGCCCGCGACGGCGACGTGGATTAGCGACATCATGCCGGAACTAAAAGCCAATCAGCCGTTTAATCCCGCGTGGTCAATTCGTGCATTGACCCGCTATGACCGATGGATCTGGCAGCGTGTTAATGCGGCTGATGACTGCCAACGGATGGCGATGACGCTCTCCGGCTACAACGGTGGGCTGGGCTGGGTACAGCGCGATCAGAAGCTGGCGGCGCAACGTGGGTTAGACCGTCAGCGCTGGTTTGGGCATGTCGCTACCGTCAATGCTGGGCGTTCTGCGGCTAACTGGCGTGAGAACCGTCATTATCCACAGCGCATCCTGCAGGAGTTAGCACCGCGCTATCTGACGTGGGGAGGACGTAGCTGTGCTGAACCTGCTTAAAGCCTTGCCGTGGAAAACCTTGCTATGGGTTGTCGCCGCACTGTGTGCGCTGTGGCTGATTTACCAGAACGGTTATGAGAATGGATTCTCCAGTGCGGAATCCGCTGGCAATGCCGCACTGGAGAAACAGAAATCGGCATCCGATGCGACGCTGGCGCGTTTGCAGGCTGATATCGCACAGCAGCAACAGCAGCGTGCGGAACAGGCCAATGCCGCCTTACAGGCATGGCAGCAGCGCTATCAGCAGCTTGTCGTGTCCGCCCATACCGCCGAGCAGCAATACCTCACTACCACGGTGTCATTGCGCCAACAAAACGAAAACCTGAAGCGGAGAATTGATGATGTCACGCAACGCTGGATTGATGAACGCGGCCAGAGCCGTCCTATTGAATGCGTGTTTACTGCTGGTTTCGTGCAACAGTACAACGCCGCCTACGGTGTCGTTGCAGGAACAGGCGCTACCACCGCTTCCCGCGGGGCTGGCGATACGTCCGCAGCCACTGCCACCCTTGACGCCCGGCTACGCGACTCCGGCGTTACCCAACGCGACATCCTCGCCCACAACGCCGACGCCGGAGAACGTTACCAGCAGCTTGCCGCGCAGGTAAATGGCCTGTTGGATTACCTCGCTGCACTACAGAACAGGAAAGAATAATGAAAATTGAAGTGGAGTTCTGGCAACTGGTGGGCTTGTTGCTGGGTTTTTTAGGGTTTGTCTTTGCAGCCGGAAAAATTCTGCTGGCGCAGATAGAGCAGCGCCTGAACGAACGCTTTGGCGCACTGGAGCAGGCCCGTTCTCAGAGCGAAAAAGGCTGGCAGCGACTGGAGCGGGAATTTCTGGAGTTTCGTGCCGAACTTCCGGTGACCTATGTCCGGCGCGAGGACTACATCCGTGGGCAGACAGTGATAGAGGCCAAGCTGGACGCGGTTTACAACAAGCTGGAACTGGTGCAACAGCACCGAATGAACGGAGGACAACATGGTTGATATCACCCGCGTGCGCCGTGAGGGACTGCGCTGGAGTCTGCTGGTCGCGCTCAATAAAACCCGCCCCTATACCGCCAGCGAGACGCTGCTGCTGGATATCGCACGGGCCATTTATCCAGACACCACACCGCTGGAGCTGCGGCGCGAACTGGATTATCTGTCTGACCGCAAGATGGTCGATCTGACCAAGCGCCCCAGCGGTGACTGGTTTGCTGATTTAACGCGGCTGGGCGTTGATATCGTCGAGTACACCGTGGAGTGTGGCCCAGGGATCGCCCGACCTGAAAAATACTGGAGCGAATGATATGGCCCGTCGCAGCACTATCGACAAACTGCCGGAGGATGCCCGCCGCTGGTTGGAGCGGGCGCTGACCGAGTCAGGCTTCAGTGGGTATGCCGAACTGGAAAGCCTGCTGCGTGAGCAGGGTTACATCATCAGTAAGTCGGCGATCCACCGTTATGGCCAGAAGATTGAAAAGCGTTTCGGTGCTATTCGTGCAGCAACAGAAGCCGCCCGCATGTTGACCGAAGGCGCAGCCGACGATCAGGATGCGCGTTCGGAGGCGGTCATCGCGCTGATCCAGACTGAACTGTTCGAAAGCATCGTCCAGTTACAGGAAGCTGACGAAGAGGAAATCGATCACAAAGAGCGTGTCGCGCTGTTGTCCAAAGTGGCCAAGAACGTCGCCACGCTGTCGCGGGCCAGCGTCAACCTGAAGAAGTTCCAGACTGAAGTCAGAACCAAAGCGCAGCAAGCGGCAAGCAATGCCGAGAAGATTGCCCGCAAAGGTGGCCTGTCAACTGACGCGGTGCAGGCGCTGCGCCGGGAGATTCTGGGGATTGCGTCATGACAACGTCATCTGGAAAGATTGCTCCGGTGTTGCCCGATACCTCGCAGATGGACGCACCTGTCGCACTGATGCCATACCAGCAACGCTGGGTTGCCGACACCTCACCGCTCAAGGTCATTGAGAAAAGCCGTCGTACCGGTATTACCTGGGCGGAAGCCTCCGATAATGTGCTGACTGCCGCCTCTTCAGCACCGGCAGGTGGAATGAACGTCTATTACATCGCCTACAACCAGGACATGACCGTTGAGTATATTCAGGCGTGCGCGATGTGGGCGCGAGTTTTCAACTACGCAGCCAGCGAGATTGAAGAAGGCTTCTGGCAGGAAGACGAAGACGACAAGCACATCAAAACCTACACCATCAAATTCCCCGACTCAGGCTTTCGCGTCGTCGCGTTGTCCAGCCGTCCATCCAACCTACGTGGCCGTCAGGGCATCATCGTGATTGATGAAGCCGCATTCCATGAGCAACTGGATGAACTGCTGAAGGCCGCACTGGCGATGCTGATTTGGGGTGGTAAGGTGCGCGTCATTTCCACCCATGACGGTGATGACAACCCCTTTAATACGCTGATCGGGGATATCCGGGCTGAACGTCAAGGCGGCAGTGTCCAACGTATCACCTTTAAAGAGGCAGTGACGGAAGGCTTATTCAGCCGTGTATGCCTGCGTACCGGGCGTGAATGGTCTGCTGCAGCGGAAGCCGAGTGGATGGCCTCGGTATATAAATTCTATGGCGTGGGTGCATCCGAAGAGCTGGACTGCATCCCGGCTAATGGTGGCGGAGCCTGGCTGTCTCGCGCCCTGATCGAATCCCGAATGTCAGCCGATACTCCTGTTTTACGTCTGACCTGCCCGGAAGGCTATGAGCTGAAATCCGATGAAACCCGCTGGAGCGAAACACAGGATTGGCTGGACACCCATCTGAAACCGTTGCTGGATGCGCTACCGAGAGGTGCCCGCTCGTTTCTGGGGCGTGACTTTGGCCGCAGTGGTGACCTGTCGGTAGATTATCCCCTGTTGCAACAGAAGAATCTGGTTCGGCAGGTGCCGTTCGTGCTGGAGCTGCGCAACGTGCCGTTCAAGCAACAGGAACAGATCACCTGGTATCTGATGGATGGCTTGCCGATGTTGCTGGGGGCGGCATTCGATGCGCGGGGCAACGGTGCCTATCTGGCGGAATATGCCATGCAGCGTTACGGTGCCAGCCGGGTGCAGCAAGTTATGCCTACAGAAGGCTGGTATCGGGACAATATGCCGCCCGTCAAAGCTGCGCTGGAAGACGGCAATCTTGTTGACCTGCCAAAGGACGAAGACACGCTGGATGATCTGCGGGCTATTCAGGTGGTGAATGGTGTCCCCCGCGTGCCGGAACAGCGTTCAAAAGCCAAATCTGACGGCGGTAAACGTCACGGTGACGCAGCCATTGCACTGGCACTGGCCTACTACGCCAGCCGGGAAATCAACAAAGGGCCGGTGACGGCATCCTCCCGCAGACGCAGAACGTCTGCACGGTTACTGGAGAACTACTAATGGCACGCGGACTCTGGGTTTCCCCCACCGAATTTGTTTCCTTTTCCGAGCCTAAGAAATCACTCAGCGAACAGATCGCCTCACGTGACCGCAGCATGGATTTCTATGGGTTGGGGATGTATCTGCCGAACCCCGACCCGATCCTGAAAGCGCAGGGAAAGGATATTCGTATTTATCGTGAGCTGCGCACCGATCCTCTGGTCGGCGGTTGTATTCGTCGCCGCAAGGCCGCAGTGAAAGCGCTGGAGCGCGGCGTGGACAGAGGGAACGCCTCTGAACAGATATTCTGCTTTATCCGTGACATGCTGACGGACATGGATATGTCGCGCATTATCGGAGAAATGACCGATGCGGTGCTATACGGCTACCAGCCCTGTGAAGTGATGTGGCAACGCTCAGGGACAAGCTGGCATGTTAGCGACATCGTCGGTAAGCCCGCAGACTGGTTCCAGTTCGACACCAACAACCGGCTGCGTTTCCGCTCCCGCGACAGCGGGTTTGAGGGGGAAGCCATACCCGACTACAAATTCCTGGTGCCGCGTCAGGATGCGACCTATGACAACCCGTATGGCTTCCCTGACCTGTCGATGTGCTTCTGGCCCGTCACCTTCAAAAAAGGTGGCATGAAATTCTGGGTGCGGTTTGCCGAGAAATACGGCTCGCCGTGGGTGATCGGTAAACATCCTCGTGGCACGCCGCAGGGTGAAATCGACAACCTGCTGGATTCACTGGAATCGATGATCGAGGATGCCGTTGCCGCGATTCCTGATGACTCGTCGGTCGATATCAAAGAAGCGGCGGGCAAAGCCGACAGCAGCGAGATTTACCAGAATCTGATCGCCGTATCGCGTGGCGAAATTGCTATCGCGTTGCTGGGACAGAACCAGACCACTGAAGCGACGGCGAACAAAGCCTCGGCGCAGGCCGGGCTGGAAGTCACCGACGATATCCGGGATGGCGACAGCGATATCGTGACCAGCGCGATCAATCAGTTGATCCGCTGGGTGGTTGACCTCAATTTCGGCAGTCACGTTGCAGCGCCGGTGTATCAGCTATGGGAGCAGGAATCCGTCGATGAGGTACAGGCGACACGCGATGAGAAGCTAAGCCGCGCGGGTGTGACGTTCACCCCGCAATACTGGAAGCGTGAGTACCAGTTGCAGGACGGCGATATCGACGAAACGCCCAGAGAGACGCTACCTGACCAATCGCTGGCGTTCGCGGAAGCCGTCAATGCCGATGTCAACGCACAGGACGCGCTCGATGCGGCGCTGGATGTTGTGATGAACGGTGGCCAACTCGACGACACGCTGGAGCCGTTGCTGGCTCCGTTGTTTGAACGCCTCCAGTCCGGCGCTCGCCCCGGCGACTTGTTGGGAGAACTGGCGGAACTGTACCCGCAGATGAAAGCCGACGATTTGCAAGAGCGGTTGGCGCGGGTTCTGTTTGTCGCCAATATCTGGGGGCGTCTGCATGAGCATCACCGCGACTGAACTGGCGTACTGCATGACGCTACCGCCTAAACGGGCTATCAGTTACCTACAGACGAAAGGCTATGCGATAAGCTGGGACTGGGAAGACGTTTGGCAGGAATCTCATGCCCGTGCGTTTACCGTCGCTAAAGTGACCCGGCTGGATATTCTTGAAGATATCCGCCGCGCCTTGCAGGAAGCACTGGATGACGGCAAGACTGACCGCTGGTTTCGTAAAGAACTGGAGCCGGTGCTACAGAAGAAAGGTTGGTGGGGGCCGCGTGATACCACCGACCCGGTGACCGGTGAACCCGTCACTATTCAGCAGGGTAGCCCGTGGCGGCTGGATACCATTTTCCGTACCAACATGTCGGTGCTCTACAGCGCTGGCCGCTGGGCTGAGCAGATGGAAAATGTGGATGATCGGCCCTACTGGATGTACAGCGCCATTCGTGACAAGCATACGCGGCAAAGCCATCTGTCGATGCACGGGATGGTTTTTCGTTTCGATGATCCGTTCTGGCAGGCGTTCTACCCGCCAAACGGCTGGCGCTGCCGCTGTAGCGTGATTGCCCTGAGCCAGCATGATATCGAACGGCGTGGGCTGAAAGTGGCCAACGCCATTAATGCGATGGGCTGGGAACTGAAGCTAGTTTCGGAGAAAACCGGCGAGATGCAGCGCGTGGCCACGTTCAACACCGGCAGCACCAAAATCAGCACCGATATCGGCTGGTCGTATGCACCGGGTTCCGCCTATCGCCCGGATTTAGCCCGTTATCAGGGCGGCCTCGCGTCCCTGGCTAAACAGGAGTTATCGTCATGAGTACCGTCACAATCACGATTAACGACAACGATCTGCGGCGTGGACTGCGTGCGCTGGAGAGCGCAGCGGCGGATATGACCCCGGCGATGCGCAAGATTGCTGGCACGCTGCATGCAGAAACCGATATCAATTTTGATGAGAGCGGACGGCCTGAATGGATGGTGTCTCAGGCAGCAGAAGACCGTGACGGCCAGACACTGCGCAAAACTGGACGGCTGCAGGGATCGGTATCAACCGAATATGATGCCAGCACCGCGATGATCGGCACCAACACCGTTTATGGTGCCATCCACCAGTTTGGTGGCAAGACCGGGCGCAATGAATCCGTCGAGCTACCCGCCCGTCCGTATCTGCCGATGGATGAAGATGGCAACCTGCAACCCGAGGCGGTCAACTCGATATTGGACAACATCCAACGCCATCTTGAATCTGCGGCACAGCATTGATTTCAGGCGGCACGGTTAAGCCAATGTGCCGCCTAGCCTGAAAAATGGCTTAAATTCCTTTATAAAGGCTTTACAGCCGCACTATTCCCGCCACACCAAATCGGCTTTGCTCCCCGTTTTTCTTAATGGGGGTTAACAGCCAACTTTATTGCTTCCGTTGACACTGTCCTGAGTTTTCCAAACCGGGACAGCACTATGCCACTCCACATTTTTAAATCTGGCACCCATACCGATATGCACGGCACGAAACTGCCGTTCACGCCTGCTGATTTGGCCGCGTGTGCGGCGGCGTATGACCCCGCAGTGCATGAGGCACCGATGGTGATCGGCCACCCTAAAGCGGATGCGCCAGCATGGGGCTGGGTAGCCTCACTGTCAACCAGCGGTGGCGATCTGCTGGCTGAACCTAAGCAGGTCGATCCACAGTTCGCCGAACTGGTGGATGCGGGTCGTTACAAGAAAGTTTCCGCCTCGTTCTACCTGCCTGATTCGCCCAATAACCCGAAGCCCGGCACGCTCTATCTGCGCCACGTCGGGTTCCTCGGCGCACAGCCACCGTCGATTAAGGGGCTGCGGCAGGTGGCCTTCAATGAACAGGAAGACGGTGTGGTCGAGTTCGCAGACTGGGGAATGATGACCAGCGCCAGCCTGTTTAGCCGCCTGCGTGAGCTCATCATCAGCAAATTTGGCATGGAAGAAGCCGACAGCGTCCTGCCGTCGTGGCAACTCGACACGCTGCGTGATGATGCGATGCGGGAGGACAAAACCGTACAAGCCGACCCGGCATTTAATGAACCCATTCCCGTTAACCCAACATCCCCCCAGGAGGACACCTCTATGACTAAAGAAGAGATTGATGCTTTACAGGCCGAAAATACTCGTCTGAAGGCCGACGCCGCCAGCCGACTGGCTGCTGATGCGAAGCTGAGACAGGAAACGGTGCATACCGGCAACGTCGCCTTTGCTGAAAAACTGGTGACGGAAGGCCGTCTGGTGCCAGCGGCAAAGGCCGTTGTCGTCGCGCTACTGGATGAAGTCTCCAAAGGCGAGCAGCCGGTTGAGTTCGCTGAAGGTGAGGTGAAAAAGCCGCTGGTCAGCGCGTTTAAAGAACTGTTAGGCGGCACTACACCTGTACTGGATTTCAGTGAGCACGCCACCAAAGACCGCGTCAACGTCGATCTCACCACGACGTCGGCGGAATTTGCTGAAGCCGATCCTGAGCGCCTGGCTCTGCACCAAAAAGCTACGGCGCTGGCGAAGAAAGAAGGAATTAGCTACGACGCTGCCGTCGCACGCTGCCTGTAACCGCCGCAATCCGTAACCGTAAGAAAAGGAGACATCATGTCTGATTATTTAAGGGGTAAACGCGTCGTTGACCCGGTGCTGACCAGTGTGGCACGGGGTTACCGAAACGCTGCGTTTATCGGTGAAAACATCTTCCCCCTCGTTCAGGTGGAGAAAGAAGGCATCGTGGTGCCGCTGTTCGGTAAAGGCGCATTCGTTGAATATGACACCGAACGTGCCGTCGGTGCAGAAAGTAATGTTCTGCTACGTGAGAAGTCTAGTTCGATGGATTTGGTGCTCAACGAGCACGATCTGGCCGCACCGGTCGATTACCGCGAACAGGCCGAGTCGCTGTTCAACGAAGAAGCGAAAGCCATTCGTCGCGCAACCAGCGGCGTCAATCTGAAGCGTGAACTGTATGCCGCCCGTTTGGCACAAGACCCGAAGGTCTACCTGGCTAACTCTAAAAAAGCACTGGCTGCTGCGGAGCGTTGGGCAAACGGTAAAGGTGAACCGGTCACATTGATTGAAGCGGGGATCGAAGCGGTTCGTAATGCGACAGGTTTGCGGCCGAACCTGATGACGATGGGCGCCAGTGTCATGTCAGTGCTGCGCTATCACCCAGCGATTCAGGCGCAAATTGGCGCTAACGAGCGCAAACGCATTACAGCGGAAATCCTGCAAGACATCTTCCAGATCCAAAAAGTGGTGATCGGTGAGCCGGTGTCTAGCCAGGACGCCAAGAAAGCCCCTATCGATGTCTGGGCTGACAACCTGATGCTGCATTACGTTTCACCACCGCAGGCGGGTACGGAAAGCGCGGACGAAAACGAACCGTCTTTCGGTTACACCTTCCGTCGCAAAGGGATGCCGGTTGCCGACAAATATGCGGGGCTGGGCGGCAAAGTCTCCTACGCGCGTTTCACCGATATCTACAAAGTCGCAGTGGTTGGCGGCGATGCTGGGTATCTCATCACCAATATCCTGAAATAACGGGGGCATTATGGGAGCCACTCAACAGGTCATTCTGACCACCACGGTGCTGGCCACCGCGGCCCTGGCACAGCAGCATTTTGTCGGTGCAGATAACGCTCCGTGTCTAGCGGGTGCCGTCGCATTGGGCGTTGCAGAGGTAGATGGTGCAACGGGTGACGCTGTGCCGGTTAATGTGCTCGGTATCGTTGCCGTAGAAGCCGGGGCGGCTATCGAGCGCGGTAAATCTGTCCAGTCCGACGAGTCCGCCCGTGCCGTTCTGCTGACGGAAGCGGGCGTATCGAATGGCATTGCACTGGATGCAGCCCTCGCCGAAGGCGACATCATCCGTATCCTGCGCGGGGTATAACCATGTACTGCACGTTGGCGGATTTACTCGAACAGGTGCCAGAGTCCACGCTGATCCAGTTGACCAATGAAACGGTAGGATTTGATGCGCCACCTCCGGTTAACACCACGGTAGTGGACAGTTGCATTCGCTATGCCGATGAGCTGATCGATGCCCATCTGCGTGGACGTTACACCCTGCCTTTGGCTGAAATCCCCACCGTGCTGCGTGACATTGCGGTCACGTTAACCCGTTACCGGTTGTATGCCCGTCGCCCGGAAGGGGCGATGCCAGATACGGTAAAAGACGACAACAAAGCAGCCACGCGTCAACTGGAAGCGATTCGTGATGCGAAGCTGACGCTGGGCCTGCCGTCAACCAGCCAGGATGTGCCGGAGTCTGGCGAGTTTCGGGTACGGGCGCGTCGTGCAACCTTTGGCGGCCACAATGGCATGCTGGAGAAATACTGATGGACGTCAATCCGGTTATTGAAGCAGTGGTTGCCCGTCTGAAGGAAAAACTGCCCAATCTACAGATTGAGTATTTCCCGGAGAAGCCCGCCGACTTCCGCCTCAATCATCCTGTGGGGGCAATTCTGGTGAGCTATGCCGGTTCCCGCTTTGGCAAGCCGGAGGATATCGGCGCAGTGATGCAGTCCCACACGATCACCCTGAACACGACCGTCGTTTTCCGTCAGTTAAACGGGCGAAATGGTGCGGTAGCGGTGCTGGATATCGTTCGTCGGGTGCTGTGTGGCTACAAGCCGCCCAACTGCCGCCGCAAAATCTGGCTGGTACGCGATGTGTTTCTGGGCAATGTCGGCGGGCTGTGGCAGTACGCGCTGGATTTCTCCACCGAATCCATCCAGTTGGAAGACACCGATTTACCCGATGGGCCGTTACTGTCCCAGGCCAATTATGAGGAAAGTGAATCATGAAATACCGTTATAGCGGTCCATCCAGTGGCGTCACGCTTGCTGACGGCACCGAGGTACTGCTGTGGCCAGACAGCGTCGTTGACCTTCCAGAGGCGCACGACTACGTGAAAACGCTGGTTGCGTTGCAGCATTTACACGCCGAGCCGGATGTCACCACCGTACCCGCCTCCCGCCGTAAAAATGTCAGTGAAGAGAAATTGGAGGTGATCAGTGGCAGCTAACTATTTACACGGCGTCGAAACCACTGAGGTGGAAAACGGCGCACGTCCGGTGAAAACCGTGAAGTCCGCCGTTATCGGTCTGGTCGGCACGGCACCCACAGGGCCAGTCAATACCGTTACGCTGTGCCTGTCAGAGAAAGATGCGGCGCAGTTCGGCAGTCAGTACAGCGGTTTCACCATTCCGCAAGCGCTGGATGCGATTTACGACCACGGCGCGGGAACAGTGCTGGTGATTAATGTACTCGACCCGGACGTGCATAAAACCCACGTTGATAATGCCAGCGTGACGTTTGCCGCCGCGACAGGAAAAACGCAACTGGCACAGCGTGCGGTCGCTAAACTGGTGTTACGTCAGTCGCTGGAAACCACGCCATATATTGACGGCACGGACTACCGGCTCGATGAGCAAACCGGTGTGATTACCCGGCTAAACAGCAACATCCCGACAGATGACGCGGTACTGGCCAGCTACGATTATGCCGACCCGACGAAAGTGACGGCGGCAGAGATTATCGGTGCGGTCAATGCAGCGGGAAACCGTAC
The DNA here is from genome assembly GCF_020181655.1 of Pectobacterium colocasium. NCBI lineage: Bacteria > Pseudomonadati > Pseudomonadota > Gammaproteobacteria > Enterobacterales > Pectobacteriaceae > Pectobacterium > Pectobacterium colocasium. The sequence goes on along the minus strand of NZ_CP084032.1, from coordinate 1,581,193 downwards.
TGGTATGAAGCTGCTGCACGATACCTATAACCAGTTCGGCTTCTTTGCCAAAATCCTCATTGCACCAGTGTTCTGTACCCAGAACAGCGTCAGTGTGGAGCTGATTGCGCTGGCAGACAAACTGGATGCCATCACCTATATCGATGCGCCAATTGGCACCACGTTTGCGCAGGTGCTGGCAGGTCGAGGGCCTGCGGGCAGCATCAATTTCAATACCAGTTCAGACCGCGTGCGGCTGTGCTATCCGCATGTCAAAGTCTATGACGCACAGACCAACAGCGAACGGCTGGAGCCGCTGTCGCAGCGTGCGGCGGGATTACGTGCCAAAGTCGATTTGGAGAGAGGCTTCTGGTGGTCGTCTTCCAATCAGGAACTGATGGGCATCACCGGCGTTGAGCGTCAGCTCTCGGCGATGATCGACGACCCGAACAGTGAAGTGAACCTGCTGAACGAACAAGGCATTACCACGGTGTTCAACAGCTACGGCTCCGGGCTGCGTCTGTGGGGCAACCGCTGCGCCGCATGGCCAACCGTTACCCATATGCGTAACTTTGAGAGCGTGCGCCGCACCGGTGATGTCATCAATGAGTCCATCCGCTACTTCAGCCAGCAGTACATCGATATGCCGATCACCCAGGCACTGATCGACGCGTTGACCGAATCGGTGAACGGCTATGGCCGCAAGCTGATTGGTGATGGTGCGCTGCTGGGCTTCAAATGCTGGTATGACCCAGCACGCAATGAAGAAACGGAGCTGGCAGCAGGCCACCTGTTGCTGAGCTACAAATACACGCCGCCACCGCCGTTGGAGCGGTTGACGTTCGAGACGGAGATCACCTCCGAATATCTGGTCACACTGGAGGGCAATAGCTGATGGCTGGGAAGATTGAAGTAAACCGCATCACCAACGCCAATATCTATCTGGATGGGGTGAACCTGCTGGGGCGGGCTGAAGAAGTAAAGTTGCCGGACGTCAGCATGGTGATGCAAGAGCATAAGGCACTGGGGATGGTGGGCAAGGTTGAATTGCCTGCCGGGTTCGACAAACTGGAAGGCGAGATCAAGTGGAACTCGTTCTATCGTGACGCCATGCTCGGTGCGGCGAACCCGTATAAGACGCTGGCGTTGCAGTGCCGATCCAGCGTCGAGCGCTATAGTTCTCAGGGCCGTATTGATGAAATCCCGCTGGTGACGTACATGACCATCATGTTCAAGAAGAACCCGCTGGGAACCTTCAAACAGCATGAGAACGCCGAGTTCTCCAGTAGCTTCACCTGTTCCTATCTGAAGCAGGTACTGGACGGCGAAGAGCTGCTGGAGCTGGATTATCTGGCCAATATCTTCCGCGTCGGTGGCATCGACCAACTGACGGACTATCGCATGAATATCGGGGGCTAATCAGTGACAGTAACAAAGGTTGAAAAACGAGACGTGGACGCGCTAACAGAGTCGCTGAACTATCAGACTCACCATTTCCCTGGAACAACGGTAACCGTTGCTATTGCATCATTACCTAATGGCTTCATGGTTGGTCAGGGCTTTAGTGCAACCATTTCCCCTGAATTGTTCGATGCTGACATTGGAAAGGAGCTGGCCATCGCCCGTGCCAAAAATGATGCCGTTCAGAAACTGTGGGAACTGGAAGGCTATAAGCTAAAGTCATCGCGTTAATCTTCATCTATATAAGGAGGGAAACTTAGCCCTCCTTTTTTTCGTTAACTGCCATTAATATTGATTGTCCCCGCCCCGCACCATACTGCCCCTGAACGCTAATTCGCATTAATTTCGTCAGGAGCATAACTATGTCTGAAACCTTTTCGTTATCGATCCCTTACTCCACCGCTGCCGGCGTCAAACTGGAGTCCCTGTCCCTGCGGCGTCTGCAAGTTAAAGACCTCAAGGCCGTGCGCAAAATCAGTGATAAAGCCGAAGACTGGGATGACCTGCTGATTGCCCGTGCCAGTGGCCTGCCACCTGAAGACCTAGACGGGATGGATTTAGCTGACTATCTGGCGCTGCAAAAACGATTTCAGCACCTTACAGGGGTGGTTGCATCATCCGAAGACGCTGATTCAAGCGCAGGCGCTGTTGGCGAGGTGGTTTAGGTTTCAGCCGAGTGAGCTGAACGAGCTGGATCTGGATGAGTTTGAGAGCTGGCTGGAAACAGCCAGCGAACAGATTAAACGTGAGAACGGCGATAGCGACTAATCAGGGCACCGACGCCCGCAAATATCGCGGCCAGCAAATAGACGGCGGGTTGCAGGAGAAACGCTGCTAATGCCATTGCCAGCGATAATAATGCCGCACCGCCGCCAATCATCAGCACCCAGACAAACGGCTCACTGCTGCTGTTAACGGTATAGATAACCAGTTTTGCCAGCAGATAAATATATATCCCGCCAAATACCGTTATCAGCAGTCCTTTACATACCATCAGCGCATTTTCCATATCCGTATCCCTGTTTCGCATCGTTAAAAGGAATCATAAATCGTGGCCACAGAATTTTCCATAGGCGTGATTATTGGTGGGGCCATATCCGGCGCGTTTCGCAGTGCGGTAACGGGAACCCGCCGCACGCTGGATTCAATTGGCGAAACTACGCGCCGGCTGCAGGAGCGCCAAAATGCACTTACACGGGCCACTGAACGTTATGGCCAGCTCGGCTCACGCGCCAGTCAGCGGCTGAACAGCGACCTGCAACGTGTAGGGCGAACAATGGAGCAGCTGCAGCGCCAGCAAAATCGACTCGCCGCAGCTGCGGCAACCAGCGATGCGGCACGGGCAAACCGGATAGCGCTCTATGCCAAAGGTGCCGAGACCTATGCAGTGGCCAGTACAGTAGCGTCACCGATTGTAAGTTCGGTGAAGCAATACGCCAGCTTTGAGTCCGGGCTACGGGATATTGCAGTGACGGGCGATCTGGATAAAACGCAGGAACAAGCTATTGGGGCAGCGATTCGACAAGCAGCATTGAAGGTCAACCAGACACAGGAAGCATTACTGGGCGGCGTTGGGCAACTGGTTGCGGATGGGATGAACCCCGTAGAAGCGGCAAAGTTTGCCGGAATGTTAGGTAAAACAGCCACTGCAACGAAGGGGGATATGACTGAACTGGCAAAGATGACGTATGCCTTCAGCTCTGCGTTACAGATCACCGACCCTAAAGAGATGGAAGAGGCATTTTCAATCGCCGCGACTGGCGCAAAGTTGGGATCGTTTGAATTAAAAGACATGGCAAAAGCGCTACCAGGACTAGCAAAGTCTTTTGCAGCCAAGGGGATTGTCGGTAAAGACGCAATTACTCAGATTGTCGCCAGTCTGGAAGTAGCAAAAGGCTCTGGCTCAGCGGAAGAAGCTGTCACGAATATGACCAACTGGCTGGCAGCAATGAACCGTAGCGACACCATTCAGAAGTATGAGAAAGCCGGAATTAACTATAAAGCCTCGATGCAGGATTACGTCGCAAAGGGATTCTCGCAATATGAAGCCTCACTCATGATTGCCAACCGCTTTATTGATGGCAAGGGTAAGGCATTTGTCGAACAATGGCAGAAAGCAGGGGCAGTCGGTGATAAGGATGCGCAGCAAAAGTTATTTGAGTCATTCGGGATGGCAGAGATTTTTACTGATATTCAGACTGCCCAGCATTTGATTTCAATGCGTCAGGATTGGGGGAAATATCAGTCCAACAAAACGGAAATGAATAGCCCTGAATCCCAACAAACGCTGGATAAAGACGCAACCAAGCAGAACGATACGTTAGAGGCTCGCTGGCGACAAACCCAAATACGTATGAATGAAGCGGCTATCGGCATTGGCGAGTCATTAAAACCAGCTCTAATCTCACTGGGCGAAACCATCATCCCGCTTATCGATCAGGCTGGGAAATGGATCGCCGCCAACCCTGAAATTGTGAAAGGCGTGGTGATGGCCGCAGCCGGGCTACTGGCCTTTAAAGCAGCGGCTATCGGCACCAAACTGGGCTTAAATCTGCTGCTGTCCCCTGTTGTTGACCTCTGGAAAAGCGCAGCACTACTGCGATCCAAATGGCTATTGCTCCAGGCATCATTCGGGGCCGGTGGTCGCGCACGTCAATGGCTGGGAATGTTTACCCGACTTGGCCGTGGTGCCCTGTCGCTGGGACGAATTCTCGGCGGCGGCTTAATGCGCGGTATTACGTTAGTGGGTCGTGCCGTGATGATTATGGGCCGCGCATTATTGATGAACCCGATTGGGCTATTGGTGACGGGGATCGCCGTCGCGGCCTATTTGGTTTATCGCTACTGGGAACCTATCAGTAATTGGTTCCGTGCACGCTGGAATGATATTACAACCGCATTTAGCGGTGGCATTGGCGGCGTAACAAAGTTGATTCTGAACTGGTCACCCATCGGTATTTTTTACACCGTATTTGCTGAAGTGATGAAGTATTTCGGCATCGATATGCCAAGCAAGTTTACCGACTTTGGCGCAAATATTATCAGCGGTTTGGTGAACGGTATTAGAAATGCCTGGGAAGGCGCAAAAAAGGTCGTCGGTGAATTAGGCGATAATATTAAAGGCTGGTTTGCCGAGAAATTAGGTATTCACTCCCCCAGTCGTGTCTTTGCGTCATTCGGCGATAATATCTCACAAGGCGCGGCGATAGGGATTAGCCGCACCACACCGCTGGCCGTAAAAGCCGGGCAACGGTTAGCCGGTGCGTTGACGCCGGACGTTCCCGATATCCCTATTCCGTTACTGAATGCTGACGGCTCGGTTCGCCGCGGCTCAGCCAATAGCGGTATACCCAATGGAGCCAACAACGGTATCCATGTCACGTTCTCCCCCAATATCTACCTTAATGGGCAGAAAACACCTGCCACGCCGGAAATTACCAGCGCCCTGAATCTGTCCCTGCACGAACTGGAGAAGATGATGGAGCGCATTGTGGCGCAACAGCAGCGCCGGGGGTATGCCTGATGTTTGCCGTATTGGGTGATATTGAGTTTGAGTTGATTACCTACTGGGACGGTTTTGAATCGACGTTCGGCGTCGATTATGCCGAGCACAGCCGTATTGAGGGGAAGCCAGGACTGCAGTTTGTCGGCGAACAGCTCGATGAGTTCCGCATTAGCCTGGTATTCCACAGCCTGTATTGCACCCCAGATAACGAGCTGTCGCGGTTACGTCGCGCGATGCGGGCGCATCAGGCGCTGGCACTGGTATTCGGCAATGGCGATTATCGCGGCTGGTTCGTGATTACGGCAGTGACGGCCAGTAGCCAGCAGACCGATTCGTCTGGGAACGTGATGGCCATGACGGCGGAAGTGACGTTGCGCGAGTACATCGGCGACCCGAAAAGCCCACTCACGCCACCCGCGATTAACAGTGCCATTCCAGGAACGGGCGTTGTCACTAGCGCTGTCACCAAACCCAGCGGCATGGCGCAATCAGTACGCGATGCCGTGAGCTATGCGAAGAAAGCACAGTCTGCCCTCACCACCGCTGCCAGTACGGTACGTGCGGTGCAGAAGATGGCGACCAATCCGACGGTTGCACTAACCCGCATTCCCGGTCTGATGTCGCAGATTGGCGGTGTGACCGCGCCGTTAATGTCATCAATTCCGGCGTTGAATGCCGTCAAAGACATGTTTCCTGATGCGGTGCGGTTAGCACGTGACACAGGTCAGGCTGCAACGTTTGTGGCATCGGCACGGCAATCACTGGCAGGCGTTGACAGCCGCAATCTGGCCGCCGCATTGAATACCGTTTCCGGGCAGTTTGATGCCGCTGGCGTGCTGCTGAAAAACAACTCTCCGGCGCTCAGTAAAATGACATCGACAATTGTGGCGAGGAAAGCATGAGATACATCGAGCATGTGACGAAAATGGGTGACCGGTGGGATTCGCTGTCACACCATTATTATGGTGATCCGTTGGGCTATGACCGGATCATCATGGCGAACCCGCATGTGGCCGTTACGCCATCATTACCGTCCGGCATCGTTCTCTTGATCCCAATGATTGAACAGGACGAAGTAGAAAACGCTGAGGAGGTCGCGCCGTGGCTACGTTAACTCAACAAACAGCACCGCCTCCGGGAACCTCCGAAGTCCTGCAGCCGGTGTTTACTCTGTGGTATCTGAAAAAAGATATCACCAACGATATCGCACCTTACGTCACCCGCGTCAGCTATACCGACAATATCAAATCGGAGTCGGATACTATTGAAGTCACACTGGATGACACAGACAAACGCTGGCTGGATAAGTGGTATCCGGGTAAAGGCGATACGCTGACGATGAAACTCGGTTACCGTGGTGAGAAGCTGCTGTCCTGCGGCACGTTTTCTATCGATGAGATCGAAGTCAGTGCGCCGCCGTCAACGGTATCCATTCGCGGCGTGGCCACGTCGGTCAATACTGCACTGCGCACCAAATCGAGCCGTGGTTTTGAAAATACCACGCTGGCCGCTATCGCGGGACGTATTGCAAAAAAGCACAGCCTGAAACTGGTTGGCGGTATTGAGTCAATAAAGGTCGATCGTGTCACGCAGTATGCGGAAACCGATGTCGGCTTCCTGAAGCGACTGGCCAGCGACTATGGCTATGCCGTTAAGGTTGTCAGCGACCAATTGATATTTTCCCATCTGGCCACCTTACGACAGCTTGATCCCGTTAAGCAGTTATCGCCCGCCGACGTCGCCCGCTATTCTCTGCGTGACACCATCAACCAGGTCTATAAGTCGGCAAAGCTGAAGCACCAAAAGGCCAGTGACAAAAAGCTGGTGACGTACCATTCCGATGGGAGTGCGACGACAGACACGGTAAAAGAGAGTGGCAAAACCACCAGTGCGGATACGCTCAAGGTCACTAGCCGCTCAGCGGACAAAGACAGTGCGCAGCTCAAAGCCGATGCTGCGCTGGATTCACATAACGAATATCAGCAGACCGGTTCACTGACGGTAATAGGAACGCCGCAACTCACTGCTGGCAACAAAATAGCGCTGGTGAAATTTGGTCAATTATCCGGGCAGTGGCTTATTACCAGCGCCCGGCATTCGTTTGATCGCAGCAGCGGTTACGTGACCGAACTGGAAGTTGCTCGTGGCCCGGAGACCAATGGCAAGAAAAAGAAGAAAACGCAGACGCTGACGGTTTACAAAGCGGATGGCACGACCACTACGACAACGACCGTGAAGGAAAAGAAAAAATGAGCGTATCACGACAGGTGGGCACCGTCAGCGCCGTTGACCCTCAGAGCGTCCGCGCCCGCGTTCGCCTGCCCGAATGCGATAATATGCGCACCAATTGGCTTGATGTCCTGCAGCACAATACCCAGAACAATAAGGACTACTGGTTGCCCGACGTAGGTGAGCAGGTTGTCGTGTTGCTGGATGAAAATGGCGAGGATGGCGTTATCCTGGGCGCGGTCTATTCGAGTGTCGATAAGCCACCAGTCAATAACCCGGACGCACGCGGTGTGACCTATTCCGACAGCGCCGCGTTTTACTATGACCGTCAAACCCATACGTTGACGATTAACGGCGGCATTGAGCATATCGTGATCGCCTGCGGTACGGATGTCACGGTGAAAACACAACGGGCCACCATTGATGCGCCAGAAATGGAAGTCACGGGCAATCTATTAGTAAAAGGTAAGTTAACCTATCAGGGTGGCATGGCGGGTTCTGGCGGGAGCGGTGCGGCGGCGACAATTCAGGGCAATGTCAGCGTTCAGGGGGATATTGATGCCAGTGGTAAGATCATGGACAAGGGCGGCAACTCGAATCATCATACTCACTGAATCTTGTCTACTTTTCAGGTGAGTATATGCCGTCATTTTCTCAGCGGATGGGAATCCGCCCTATGCAGAAAATAATTCAGCGTGAGTCTATAGATAATGAGTTACGAACAGGGATTTGGAATGCTCTGCAAATTTATGTACTTGATACATGGCAAGGAAGCCCAGATTGTGCATCTATATTGAACACGTTGTCAGAAGATATATGGATTTCTTTCTTAAAAATGCCTTTAGACGTCTATCCGGGTTTTCTCTCTAACCATACTAATCAAAAAGATGTTTACGCTAATTTGCGAGATATTATTTTTAAAGACGAATGGTATGACGTATATGATTTAGTGGAATTTATACTAAAAAACCTACCTGATGATTGGACTCCAGCGTTAATCAGACAATTAAACATTACGCTTGAAACAGAAAATGCAGCTTATCGTATTATAGAAAAAGAGTTTGTTGAAATTACTGATAACCAAGAAATCGAGGCCGTTGAAGGCGCAATAGTCAACGGTTCCCAATCAACGAAATTTCATCTTCAGCGAGCATTAGAGCTTCTTTCTGACCGTAAACAGCCTGATTATCGCAACTCAATCAAAGAGTCGATTTCCGCCGTTGAGTCAGCGTGTAACGCTATTTCTGGCGACGAGAAAGGTACGTTAGGCAAAAGCCTTAAACAAATTGAAACCTCTATCGGCCTGCACCCTAGCCTGAAAAATGCGTTTTCCAGCCTCTACGGCTATACCAGCGATAGCGGTGGTATCAGACATGCGCTAACCGCTGAATCAGAACATCCCTCATTTGCTGATGCCAAATTTATGCTGGTTGCCTGTAGCGCATTCTGTAATTTTCTGTGGACGAAGATTGCCGAAAAGGATCGGTAAACCGCTAAATCTATTTTTCATCCCCTTTAATAACCACCGAGCCCACCGGGGGCGATACTGCCCCCATGAATACTAATTCTGTTTACTGGCAACCGGCCCTGCAACACCCTGGCGCCCTCGTCGAGGGCGTTGCCGATATCACACAGGCCATTCACATCATTCTGCGCACGCCACGCGGCAGCGATCCCCATCGTCCCGAATTTGGCAGCAACCTGCATCATTACATTGACTACCCGATTGACCGGGCAATTCCGCACGTCGTGCGGGAGACGGTCGAAGCAATCAAACGCTGGGAGCCGCGCTGCAAGCTGCTGGCCGTGAAGCCATTGATTGATGGTTCGCATATGACACTGCGCCTGAGCTGGGAAACAACCAGCGGCGTGCTACAGGCTACGGAGGTGCTATGGCGGTAACGACTGAACCTGTCTTCATTGAGCGTGATGCCGCGAAGATTACCGCAGAACTGATTGCAAAATATGAGGCAGACAGCGGTAAGACACTGTATCCCGCCCAGGCTGAACGTCTGCTGATTGATTTGATGGCCTACCGTGAAATGCTGGTACGCAGTGCGATTCAGGATGCGGCAAAACAGAATCTGGTGCGTTATGCCCGCGCCCCGATGCTGGACTACCTCGGCGAACTGGTGGGAACGTACCGACTCGCGGCGTTGGCCGGACAGACAACGCTGCAGTTTAGCGTCGAAAGCGCATTGTTGACCGATACGCTGATCCCTGCGGGAACCCGCGTCAGCGCCTCCGACAGCGTCGTATTTGCAACCGACAGCGATGTGATAGTGAAGGCTGGCACACTAAGTGCAACAGTGGCAGCGACCTGTACGCAGGCGGGGTTAGTGGGCAACAACTGGCAACCGGCGCAAATCAGCACGTTGCTGGATGACATTGACGATATCGATTTCACTGTGAGGAATCTCACTGACAGTGCCGGTGGTTCTGATGAGGAAACCGATGACCGGCTGCGCGAACGCATCCAGCTAGCCCCTGAGTCCTTCAGCACGGCAGGCTCAAAATTAGCGTACCGCTATCATGCGCTGAGCGCTCACCCCGATATTGTTGACGTTGCGGTGGTCAGAGCCGAGCCTGGCACTGTTCATTTATATCCGCTGCTGTCCACAGGCCTGCCTGATGGCAGTGTGCTGGCGCAAGTGATCAGCGTTTGTTCAGATGAAAAAGTCCGGCCACTCACGGACACCGTCGCGGCAAAATCCCCGGTTCCAATTGAATACTCACTGCATGCCAGATTGACGCTCAAACGCGATGTGCAGGCATTGCCAGTTAAACAAGCAGCACAACAGGCTGCGTTAGCCTGGACAGAACAACGTCGGGCAACATTGGGGCAGGACATCGTGCCCAGTCAGATTAATGCCGCCTTATTGCTCGATGGGGTTTACAGCGTTGAGCTGCTGTCCCCGGCGTTGCTGGTGCTTGATGACTGGCAACTCGCTATCTGTACAGACATCGCAATAGCTATTGCAGGTGCGGCTGATGAGTAAAGACCTTCTCCCGCCCTCACTGGCGTCTGATCTGCGATTTAGCGTGTTGGCATCGTTACTGGATGGATTTGACGCTCTGCAGGTTGAAGTCGTCATTGTCTATCTGGTCGATATCGTTGACAGCAGCGCACTGGATGCGCTTGCTGAGCAATTCTCTCTGAAGGAGGACGGTTGGCAACTGGCTGAATCTGAAGATGCCCGCCGCGCAATGATTAAGTCAGCGATAGAGCGGCATCGCTTCAAAGGGACGGAATGGGCCGTTCGTGACGTTATCCGTAGCCTGGGGTTTGGCGATGTTGAGTTAATCGAACACATCGGACGCCTTAGTTACAACGGTATCCGCAGTTATAACGGTCACATGGTTTACGGCGATAGCAACAAGTGGCCTGTTTATCGTGTTCTGCTGCAACAACCTATCACCAATGACCAGGCGCAGATGCTGCGTAACACACTGGAAATGATTGCCCCCGCCCGCTGCCTGTTGGCCAGCCTGGAATATCTGGGGGTGCCTATTCGCTATAACGAAACCGCGTCGTATGACGGCAGTTATAATTACGGGAGTGCATAAATGGCTAACTTGCCTGAACAAAAAACGTGGATCGACGGCATTTATCAACTGGAAACATCAGACCCTGTTGTCGGTGGCCCCGGAGGTATTTCCAACCGACAGGCTGAACAGTTGGCTAGCCGCACGACTTATCTGAAGAGCGGGCAGGAAAAAACGGAAAGTGATTTGGCCACGCATGTCGGTGCCGTTGATCCTCATACCCAATATGCGCCAAAAGCGAGTCCAGCCCTCACAGGAACGCCAACCGCTCCAACTGCCGCTCAAACCGCTAACAGTAATCAGATTGCGACTACAGCATTCGTTAAAGCTGCGATTACTACGTTAATCAACGGCTCACCAGCAGCGCTGGATACGCTGCAGGAGCTGGCGAATGCGTTGGGGAATGACCCGGACTTCAGAACTACTGTGCTTAATGCGATTGCTGATGCCAAAGCCGACGCGACAAATAAGCTGAATGCCCATGCATCAACTCTTGATGCACATCCCCAGTACGCGCCGAAAGCGAGTCCGGCATTCACAGGAACGCCAACCGCCCCAACTGCAGCATCCGGTTCTAATGACACGCAACTGGCCACCACGGCATTTGTGAAAGTGGCTATTGCAGCTCTGGTCAATGGTTCACCTGCAGCGCTGGATACACTGCAAGAACTGGCGAGCGCGCTAGGGAATGACCCTAACTTTTCCACAACGATGCTGAATGCGATTGCCGGGAAGTTAGCAAAAGACCAGAACGGCGCCGATATTCCAGACAAAACGCAATTTAGGCAAAACATCGGTTTACTCAACAACCCCGTGTTTGCCGGAGCAGTAACTGTTGATACGAAAAATGCAGGAATCGAAATAGGCGCAAAATCGGAAAAAAACACGCCGTTCGTTGATTTTAACTCGAGCGGTAACGGCGTAGATTTTGACGCCAGAATCATCGCAGATGGTGGCAGCGGCATTAACGGCGGGGCATCACTACGGATACTTTCAAATGAGTTGCTGCATAATGGTATCCCTGTCATGCAACTGGGACAGTATGGGTTTGGCGGCGCAGGGACAGTACTGGATTATGATGCCGGGGCGCTGTTCAACTGGTTAAAAAATTCATCCACTCCCTCACAAATCATACGCAACCAGCAGTTAACTCCATATATGCCTCGCTACTCTGCGGGAATGATGATGCGCGCAGGTGACACGTGGTCGCTAATTTCAGCGGGTATTGACAGTAACAGCGCCGAGTTTGGTGGGGTAATTGTCAGTGCTGGAAATGACTCAGGCACAATCAGTTCAGTCTATCGCCTGTGGCATGACAAAAACCTGACATTTCCACTGCCCGCCGATAAGGGCGGTAGCGGAACGGAGAAAGGGGCGGTAAGGAATCAGCCCGGTACCACGTTTTCCAGCCGTGACGCTATGCAATCAGAGTGGGCAAGCGCTCAGTCTATGGGTTCCGGCAGTATCGCTGCTGAGTCCGGGCGCTGGGTTTCATATATCTCTGTCAGACACAGGGGCGGGAATTCACACGGAGAAGGGGGTGGCGACAGTAACCAATGGGGTTGGGTGCTGTATGACAACGGAATGACAGACGCAGCGTATGATTTTCGTATACAGAAACAACAAAATGGGGTGTGGGCAGACGATGTCCAGCTTTATCATTCTGCAAACCTCACCCCGCAAAAAATCGGCGCACTGCCCACATCTGAACTGGTCGGCCTACCACAACTATTCCCCGGTGCTGTAGCGCCCGCTGGCTGGCTAAAATGCAACGGTCAGCAGTTCGACACTGCACAATACCCTGTTCTGGCGTCCCGTTATCCATCGGGTTTCCTGCCTGATTTGCGCGGCGAATTCGTGCGTGGCTGGGATGATGGGCGCGGTGTTGATACTGGGCGTGCGTTGCTGTCAACGCAGGGAAATACTATTCAGAGTCACGTTCATGAGTACCGGGATCGCTATTACATTGAGATCGGCAATGGTATTAACGTTGCATATTCAGAGACTGCGCCACTGAATTACAACAATGGCATAGGTTCACAGGGAACAGATTCAGACAATAGGATGTGGCTCTATTACGACAGTGTCACATCACCAGCGGGCGATACAGAAACCCGTCCACGCAACATCGCCTTTAACTACATCGTGAGAGCCGCATAATGAGCAACTATTCAACACAAATTAAAAACGCAGAACTGAACGAAAACGGGTTAGCCATCAACGCGGGCTGGATTACGGTTTATCACGTTAACCCGGCAACGCGGGAATATCAGTCAGCGAGCTATGAGTATGTTATGCAAGGTGTTGGTTTGCCTGCTGACAGCTACGCAGACGAACCCGAATTACCGCCTGCTGGCCGAGCCTTGCGTCGTAGTGCAGACGGTAAAGCGTGGGAGCAGGTGCCGGACTATCGCGGCCAAACCATTTACAGCACGGAAACGCGTCAGCAGCAGACAGTTAGCCAGTTCGGCGAACTGCCAGAGGGGTTCACACTGCTGAAGCCCGCCACGGAATTTGATGTGTGGAACGGTAAGGCGTGGACGCTCGACAAAGAAGCGCAAGCAGCAGCGGCAGTAAAAGCGGCGCAGAGCGAGTTAGCATCACGCAAAGCCGCTGCAACGTCGCGCATTAATGAACTAACGTATGCTGTTAATCTGGACATTGCGACTGATGACGAGAGGGCGGCGCTGATAGAGTGGCAAAAATACGCTGTGCTGCTGAGCCGTATTGATGTGAATAGTACTGATATCGAGTGGCCGACTGTGCCGAGTTCATAATGGGCGATTTGTAATTTTTTTACGATATGTGAAATAGTTAAAGCGATGCATTTATCGCGCAGGATGTGCCGCATTTATCGCGCGGCGCATCAATGTTAGCAAGACATCACTGATATTATGAGTGGCACACGATCGGGCTGCATTCAGGCAAAAAAAAACCTGATACGAACATGTCTGAATAACATGTGCCGTATCAGGTTTCGCTCGGGCCTTGACCCGATCACGTCCTGCTTATCGGGTTATATCCGCTAACCGTCGTAGACTCAAACCGAGGTCGGGCAATCTGTGATGAATATCACCGAGAATCTCTTCGCCTGAGTGGGATTTGCCCCCTGCGCAGGCTATCCCAGAAATGCGCACTCACTGTTCGTGCCCATCGTCATGTTCCCGTGCGCCATTAAGCCTTACGAGGCGCTTCAGCAGACTCAGTAACTTCATGCCATCTGGCGACCCCAGCCCCGTACAAGCGTCCCAGCCTTCAGAAGCCACAAATGCGCCATTATTTCCCCGCACGATATCCTTGCAGCTATTACGGTTACGGTACAGCAAGGGAGGGATAAACAGCGATGCCGAGTGGGTCAGCGCCAGCATACGCGCCAGTAGCCCTGCCCACAGCGGCGCGACGGCGCTGGTTCCCCCAACAACGCCTTGCTGCCCGTTAACGTCAACCAGATAGCCGGTTTCAGGATCGGCATTGCCGCTGACATCAGGTACGCCGCGGTGCTGCAAAGGGTGGTGACCGCCATATTTGTCTACCAGAGACAGCCCTAACTGCCAGCCGGGCAGCGCAAAGTGCTGGCTGACACCACCGCCCGTTGCACTGCCGTCCCGGCTATGCCAGGTGGTTTCTTCCATCGCTTTTTGCAAGCGAGTACCGCCACAGGCTAAAACATAGGGACTGGATGCGGGAAAATCGACATGCAAACCATGAGGCTCACCATCTTTTGAACCGCGATCGCCAGAAGCCGCGCACACAGTAATCCCTAACGCGGCCGCGGTCTGGAAAGACTGGTTGTACACCTGTAATGATTGCGCGGTCCATTGTGATTCGCTGGATCCCCAACTAATCGAAATCACCGATGGCGCATTTTTCTCATCATAAATCGCAGCATTAATCGCCTCTAAAAACCCGGCATCGGTATTCGGAGCAAAATACACCACAATTTTAGCGGCAGGTGCCAGCGTACCCGCGATTTCGATATCCATCTGCACTTCGATATCAATCGGGCTCACCGCTTTATCGCCCTCTGACGAGGCAGGAGCATTCCGGGCACCGCCCACGCAAACATCGACAACCTGAGGAGGATTAATGCCCATGCGTTTAAAATAGTGCTCCAACTGTGGCAGGCGATATCCGCCCCCCAACTCAATAATGCCAATGCACTGCCCCGCACCATCATGCTGCGGAAAATGGTAGATCTCTGCCAACTCAAGCGGCGTATAGCCCGACGGGCGCTTTGCCGCATTGGAGAACGTCTCATTGATACGCAGGCAACAGTTCGTCGCCAGACGCTCATCAAGACCTAATACGGCAATCACCACACCCTGTAGATATTCCGGCAGGTAAATCCCGCCCGCTCTCCCACGAAATGTCCCATTGTTGTGGTCATACCGGGCTAAGCTCACGCGAAACGCCTGCTCCATTTGCCCCGCCGTCCCGGTTAAGAAAACGGTGCGGCTGGCGGCGTGTTCACGTTCAATAGAGAGCCGATGATGCCGCGCAAACGCACGGACATGCTCGATATCGGCCTCATCAGCGCTGAACTTTCTGGCATAGTCGGCGCGTGACAACGGTCTGTTGGCGTTGATACCGCCAAATTGCGGATCGATGCTATCGTGCAATTCGGCGTAATATTCTTCATCTGGCGTAGTAAAACGCAACACCAGCATGACTCTGACGCTTTCATTAACATCACAGCGTTCGCGATACGCTGCATCAGCGATATTTCCGCGCTCACTCCCTTTCAATAATTGGTAAGTCATCGTCTTCTCTCCCACTCAGCTATTTGCCGTCTGGTTCAATGTGACTCAATGCCGCATAAATCTGGCGTTTGTCGTTCTGTGACAGATGCTCAACATTAATAGAAGAAAGAAATGCAGCCTCTTGCTGGGGCGCAAAATGCCCGCCATTCGCAAGATAACGCTTAATGCTAACCAGAAGCTGGTCATCAATCGTGAGTAACGTGGGTCTAATGGTGTCGTTCAGCGAAAGCGGCGTCCAGTCGTTCTCCGGTGTCGCCAGCCAGTCCGCCATGTAGCGATACTGGATGGCTTTGCTGGCATTCATTAATGACGTAAAAAACAGTTGCGTACTCTGGGGGGATAATCCAACGGCAACGGCTTGCTCCCGCGCCTTACTCAAAATACGTTCCTCTTGCTTTAGATCCTCAACTGGCAGATGTTGACGGGCTTTATACCCCGCCACATCCTTCATCAGCACCATCCTCTCCTGAATCAGTTGATAGATTCCAAGAGAGCTATCCTGCACAGCCGCGTGCAGAGGGAGGCACCAGGCAGAACTCATCACTAACGAGATAACAGCGGAAATAGGCAAATTCATCGGGTTACACTCTCCTGTTAGCACAAGCATGAGGCTCTATAGCGCTATTTTTATTTCGCCATTGCGGCAGGAGATAATAGATTTCGCTCTATGAATCTTCCATGACGAAACTATTTCAATCATTACCCACAGGACACACTTCGTCTCAATAATGCCCTCCCTCAGTGAGAGAACCGCGATTAACCTGTTAAATTACAAGTCAATCAGGAATAGCAGCTCAGAATCCTTCCGACTGATTCAACATGATTAAGATACAAACAATAACCAAATGAAATAGTTCAATTTGTTATCAAATGACCTTCTCCCGTAAAGCAAACGCGCACAAAAAAGCCCGTCGTGGTACTTGACCATGACGGGCTTGATTAACACCCTAAACAAACAGGGATCGATTAGTGCTCGGTGACACCATACAACGGGTTACTACGCTGTAGCATCTGTCCACCATCGCGTGTCAGCGGTACCCAACCAACGGCTCCACGTTTCACCGTCGGTTCAGTGAACAGCAGGTCAAACGGTATGGAAATGTAGAAGCCTTTCGTAAAGCTTCCTTCACCATATTCAGCGGCACTAACGTTGGTTTTGGTCGCAAAGGCACCCGCAATGATTCCGCTGTCAAAGCGGCGAGACAGATCGAGCGTTACCCCTTTGTCCCCTGCCAGATAACGACCCACACTCACTTTCGCGACCGCACCTTCCACAAATGGCAGTTCCCAGTAGGCGGTCAGATGGCCTGTCACCACATCGTAATCAGCCATTCTCATGATGTCGTTCCAGTCGCGCTGTTTGACATAGTTGACATCCATACCCAGCGCCCAGCTTTTACCGAACGGGCGATACAGTACTTCAGATCCGACACCCGCATACATCATTTCCAGATAGCCGCCGTAGACCTGGGTATACCAGTCCTGTGCGGGATTATCCCTGCGAGTCAATTGCAGGTTGGTCAGCAACAAATCCGAAGAGGTGACGTATTCACGCACCCAGGTTCTGACACGCGGCAGCGCTGCGCCATCCGCCGGCGGCGCTTTAAAATTGAACTTATCGTAGTTATTCACCAGGTTCAGCGTTGCCGTTCCGCCTACGCTCCAGTGATCGCTCAGACGGTAGTCCACGTTACCTTTCAGTGCGACCTGATACATGTAGAAAGATTCTGGGCCACCGAAAGACTGCGTCAGCGTCGGATCTAATGAATACGTCAGACGATCCGGTTCTGCGAGCAGCACATGCTGGCCACGCACATCAGATACCGGTTCTTTACGGTGCGTTTCAGGTTCCGGTTGACCAAGAGGAACGGCAGCCTGTTTAACCTGATGGAAGGCTTTGGCATCCACTTCCGTGCTGGCAATCGGTAAACGCTGGTTGCGCTGAACAAAATGGTATTCATCAATGTTACCCGGCACATGGTTCGCTAATACCGTCGCGGCACGCTGCGTTGCCTCTTCGCTATCACGATACTTTGTCTGATCGGCAACAATGGTGACCTGTTTTTGATCAGCGTAGATATCAGCATCCTTATAGCCAGCTTTATCATTCAGCTCTTTCGAGACAAGCTGCCAGTTGGTCCCTTTACCATCCTGCACTGGTGCATAGACGGGTGGCGCATCGTCTAAATAGTTCGGCTTCAGGTCGTTGAAATTAGTGCGTAGGGTAAAGCCCCACATCAGGGTATTGCCGCGCTGCCACGACAGCGTGGTATCCAGCACATCTCCTATACGATAGACGGCGCCAATGTTGAAAGGAGAATCCTGCTTGATTTTCTCTCTTCGCCCACCGTCTGCAGCCTCATTACTATAATCGTTGCCGTCATACTCAAGTTTCAGACGTAGCGGATCCCAGGGGGTCTGGTATTCAACACCACCAAACAGCGCGGCCGTACCGTGGAAAAAATTCCCCACCTCAAACTGACCAGTTTCCGTATTCTGCGTGCGATTACAAAAGCTGGCTTTCAGCGAACAGGCCGGGTTTTTAATATTCCCGCTCTCCGCCATATTGCCCCACCCCATACCCAGGGTGAAATCAAACGGCCCCATACGCTTACTGGCTACCAGATATTCGCTATCAAACAGCCCGGTACCCGCAATATCACGCAGCCCCACAGAAACATCCGGCATCCAATAGCTTTCCTGCCATAAGCGCGCCTTGAGGTCGAACGCCTTATCTTTGTAGGTTTGGCTACCGCTAAAAGATGGATCGTTGCTATAAAGACGAGTACGGATATCGGTATAACGCACCGTGGTTTCCAGCCAGTCAAAGAGCTGGAGAGAGATGGAATAACGCCGGTATTCCTCGTTATCTCGATAGTTAAGGCTAAACTCACCGGTTTGCGCCATACGTGCAGTCGGCATTTGCAACAGGCCCGTGCCACCGAAATCAGACTGCGATACGCCTGCAGGCTGAAAACGCATGTTTGGGTTGGTCGCAGTACGGCTGCTTTCTGTTTCAGTCGCTATCGCCTGCGCACTCAAGATGCCGCCAATCGCCAACGACAGACAGCTTAATTTAACGTTTCTGTTCTTTGTCATTCGAGTGGGATCCGGTTAGCAAGGTAGTCAGCAAGCTGATCGTTAAGTGATGACATATCCTGTGGTAAAACGGAGGGATTGAAACCGATAAAGATTGTTTCACCCGCAGCAGGTTCAATGTGCTGACGGTTCCACAGCGCCAGCGGCACTTTGCGCCACTTGCCATTTCCCCCAATCAGATAGCCGTAACTGTTATCCGCTCCCGCGAGAAGCCGCCGTCCGGAGAGATAATTCTCGGCTGACCACCCGGCACGCAGCGCCACTTTTCCCGATGTCTCCAGTTCGCCCACATCAGCGGAGGTGTTCACCAACCCGATCAGCGACAGTCTGTCATCATGCGGTGCCACATACAGCGCATATTCCCCCACCAGAGGGCGGTTATTTTCTATATAAACACGTACGCGGTCAGGATCCAGCTCGGTACGAATACGACCCGCGACATTAATTGGAGTCAGGGTTTTTCTCAGAAGCCAGGCGGAAATAGCCAAATCGCCATCACCCGAGTTACGCCAGCGCGTTTCCAGCTCTGCCAGCTTTTGCAGCAAGACATCACCCTGTGCGCGTACCTTCTGCGTTGTCGCAAAATCAGAAATAAACGCCGTTTGCCAGTTGATATTCTGTGGCCAGGGAACCTGTTCGTAAAATTTTTCAAGACGCGTACCGTCGTCCAGTTTAACGACGGCGATCGTCTCTTGAGGCGATTTCACCGTCAGTTGTGCGGCGGTAGCGACACCGGAAACCAGCAGCAACAAGGTAGCGATACGATTAAGTGCCAACATTGCAGCCCCTTATTGTACGTAGGGTTTTAATACGGTGAATGTTACCAATGCCATACCCGGCCCCATGTACTGTTGGCTTTGCACCACACTTCCGTTAGCCGGATCGAGCCAGTAGCTATTGGTGTAAGATTCATTCAAGGTGGGGACGGTCACTCGTTCATCAAAACGTAGCAGTTCACGCGAGGTATCCAGAATTTTTATCGTTTCTTTGCCACGAGCCTGAAAAACGGACGTGGTCTCGTAACCACCGCGGAAGACTTGAGACCATTCAACCCGGCTCTGCCATGTCATTGGCGTCGATGTTTTTAATAGGCCTAACGTCAGGGGATCCTGTTGCAGGTTATCCACATAGGTAATGTCTTCACCAAAACCCTGCGTTTTCACTAAGCGACCATGTTGGGTCGAAACGATGTTCTTATCGGCCCCAATCCATTTCAATCGATTCTGCTCGGCAAAAGCGAGCACAACAAACGCCTGCGGTGCTTTACCCACTTTCAGATAGGCAGAGGCATAAGGCGTATTGGCAACCTGTTTGGCCGTCACATGGGTATCATCCTGACCGAAAAACGCCAGTTTAAACGTTTTCCCCACCTGCTCCACATTTTGGGAACAGCCAGTCAGCACAACCGATAAAAGAGGTATGGCAATCAGCGCACTCACCTTTGCCATTCGTTTTATTTTTGTCATGAAATGCAGTTCTCGTTGAACAGCGCAGCCTGGAAAAAGAAAGGCCACCGAAGTGGCCTTAGTGTTACAACGAACTTAAGTACGAGTCGTCGTTGACGTGCCCGTTGCAGGCGTACTGTTATCGTTGCTAGAAACAGCAA
The DNA here is from genome assembly GCF_020181655.1 of Pectobacterium colocasium. NCBI lineage: Bacteria > Pseudomonadati > Pseudomonadota > Gammaproteobacteria > Enterobacterales > Pectobacteriaceae > Pectobacterium > Pectobacterium colocasium. Next base: position 1,561,008 of record NZ_CP084032.1, on the reverse strand, counting down.
CTGCAACAGCAACACCGATCGCCGCAGCAGCACCAACAGCGATCAGAGCAGTCGTACCAGCGGCAAAGCCAGCACCACCAGCACCCGCGGCACCAGCAGCGGCAGCGCTAGTGGTCGTGGTGGTGGTGGTAGAGGTACCCGCAGCGGTGGAGCTGGATACGCCATCAACAGCAAACGCGTTTGACGACATGGCCAGAACAGCAGCCAGCGTGATTAACGTTTTCTTCATTACGATTTCCTTTTTAACATGAAGTACTTCAAGGTGGGGTACCGTCGGAAAAACCATACCCCGTCCTTCATTCCAGCCAGCAGAATGGCAAAACATTCATTTTGCTTTGTGCATGACCGTTACCGGGATCCTCCCAGTAATGAGTTACAGTTCAATAGCGCTGAAACTCTCTGTGAGATGAAGCTATCTTTGAGATGCAACCACCTCTGATAAGTAATACCAGAAAGCAAAACTACAACTCAATTTTTGCAACACTGTTAAAAATAGCAAGATCCCGATGTAATAAACAGTAATGATCTCGGTAAAAAAGCAGATTTCTTTAATGAAATTTACAGTATCCCAGATAAAAAGCCATAGATATCTTAATGATATCAATCCATTGATTCACCGATACAAAAAAACGCCAGATATTTCCTAATCTGGCGTTTTATTAACAAACGGCGCTATCTAAGCATAAGAAACCGCTATTCCAGCCACTCGGTATGGAATACGCCTTCTTTATCCGTACGCTTATAAGTATGTGCACCGAAATAGTCGCGCTGAGCCTGAATCAGGTTAGCGGGCAGCACGGCAGAACGGTAGCTGTCGTAGTAGGCAATGGCCGCAGAGAACGTTGGCGTTGGGATGCCTTGTTGAACCGCGTAAGATACGACGTCGCGCAGCGCCTGCTGGTATTCGTCAGCCACTTTCTTGAAGTAAGGTGCTAACAGCAGGTTAGCGATATCCGCTTTCTGCTCATACGCATCGGTGATTTTTTGCAGGAACTGTGCACGGATGATACAACCAGCGCGGAAAATCTTGGCGATTTCACCGTAGTTCAGATCCCAGTTGTTCTCGTCGGATGCTGCTTTCAGCTGTGAGAAGCCCTGAGCATAAGAAACGATTTTACCCAGATACAGCGCACGACGCACTTTCTCAACAAATTCGGCTTTATCGCCACCGAATGCCTGAGCCGTTGGGCCAGTCAGCACTTTAGAGGCAGCAACACGCTGATCTTTTAGTGAAGACAGGTAACGAGCAAAAACGGATTCCGTGATCAGAGACAGCGGTTCACCCAGATCCAGAGAGCTTTGGCTGGTCCATTTACCCGTGCCTTTGTTAGCCGCTTCATCCAGAATCACGTCAACCAGATAGTTACCTTCTTCATCTTTTTTCGTGAAGATGTCGGCCGTGATTTCAATCAGATAGCTGCTTAACTCGCCTTTATTCCACTCGGAGAACGTTGAGGCCAGTTCTTCATTGCCCAGATTCAGAGCCTGTTTGAGCAACGCATAGGCTTCAGCAATCAGCTGCATGTCACCGTATTCAATGCCGTTATGCACCATCTTGACGTAGTGACCTGCGCCATCAGCGCCAATGTAGGTCACACAGGCTTCGCCGTCAGCACGCGCGGCAATCTTTTCCAGAATCGGCGCAACCAATTCGTAAGCTTCTTTCTGGCCGCCCGGCATGATGGAAGGCCCTTTCAGCGCGCCTTCTTCCCCACCGGATACACCTGTACCGATGAAGTTAAACCCTTCAGCGGACAGTTCGCGGTTACGGCGAATCGTATCTTTATAGAAGGTGTTACCGCCATCGATCAGAATATCGCCCTTTTCCAGGTAAGGTTTCAGCGATTCAATCGTTTTATCGGTTGCTTCACCGGCCTTCACCATCAGCAGAATACGGCGGGGTTTTTCCAGGGATTCGACAAACTCTTCAACGGTGTAAGAAGGCACCAGTTTTTTACCCGGATTTTCCGCGATAACTTCATCAGTTTTATCGGAAGAACGGTTAAAGATGGAAACGCTATAGCCACGGCTCTCAATGTTCAGCGCCAGATTGCGCCCCATCACCGCCATACCGACAACGCCAATTTGCTGTTTGGACATTAAAGCAACTCCTGTCTGAAGGATAACCTGCCTGCAACGGCGACAACGTCTCGCGTTGCGACCTCGCAAGCAATTTAAAAACAGGCCAACATGGTAACTCAGCTTTGCGTGAGTGGGTAGTGATTGGTTTGATAGCGAAAGCTCACCCAATCGGAACGTATGGTGGGAAAAAGAAAAAACCGCAGAACGATTCAACGATCTGCGGTTTTACAGCGAGTTATCACTCAATATTACTTTTTCAGCAGCGCCTTAATACTTTCTTTAAATTCGGCACCAAACTCAGGGTTGCGTAACCCATAAGACACAAATGCCTGCGCGTAACCCAACTTACGGCCACAGTTAAAGTTCTTGCCTGACATTTGCACAGCATCCACCTGCTGAGTCGCGATCATATCGGCAATCACATCCGTTAACTGAATACGTCCCCATGCACCAGGGACCGCTTTTTCCAGCAGTGGCCAAGCATCGGCTGTTAACACATAACGCCCGACGGCAGATAGATCAGACCCCGTATCAGATGGTGCCTCAGGCTTTTCAATCATAGACGTAATCGCTGCGGCATCGCCGGGGTTCACCAGCGGTTTGTCACAATCGACGACAGAATACTCAGGCAACACCTCATAAGGACGATGCTTCACCAGCACCTGACTACGCCCTGTTTCTTCAAATCGAGAGATCAGCAACGCCAGGTTTTCCTTCGTCTGATCGGCTGTGCTTTCATCCAGCACCACATCGGGCAACACCACCACAAACGGACTGTCGCCAATGATTGGGCGAGCACAGGAGACCGCATGCCCTAACCCCAGCGTTTCTCCCTGACGAACGTTCATAATCGTCACGCCTTTCGGGCAGATTGACTGTACTTCGGCCAGCAGTTGACGCTTGGCACGTTCTTCCAGCAGAGATTCAAGCTCAAACGAGGTGTCGAAATGATTTTCTATCGCATTTTTAGATGCGTGCGTCACCAGGACAATTTCTTTAATTCCCGCGTTAACGCATTCGTTAACGATCTTCTCGATTACCGGACGGTCAACCAGCGGCAGCATTTCCTTAGGAATTGCCTTGGTCACCGGTAACAAATTCATCCCTAAACCTGCAACAGGGATAATCGCTTTCAATGATGTCATGGATTGACTCTCTTCAATCTGATGGTTTTTATCTAACTGTTTTGATCTTGCCGATCGTTTTCACCCTGCGAGGGTAATGCCACAACGCCACGCATGACACTAAGATTACACCTAATCCGAACCAAAGAGATCACATGTATAGACTTTTTCCACTACACCAGACAATTCTGGTGGAACAGAGTGATATAATGGGGCGACTATTGAAAGATATTCGTAATGAAATAAAGGTGGGATTATTGATGAAAGGGATCGTACTCGCAGGGGGAAGTGGCACTCGCTTATACCCAATTACCCGTGGCGTTTCTAAGCAGCTATTGCCGATCTATGATAAGCCGATGGTCTATTACCCTATATCAGTTCTTATGCTCGCAGGCATCCGCGAAATCCTGATTATCACTACGCCTGAAGACATGCCAGCATTTCAGCGCCTTTTAGGCGACGGTAGCCGTTTTGGCATTGAACTCAGCTACGCGATCCAACCCAGCCCTGATGGATTGGCTCAAGCCTTTATCATCGGTGAAGAATTTATCAATGGGGAACGCTGCGCGCTGGTACTCGGCGATAATATTTATTTTGGTCAAAGCTTTGGCAAGAAGCTTGAAGCCGTGGCGGCAAAAGAAGAAGGCGCAACGATTTTCGGTTATCAGGTCACTGACGCCGAGCGGTTTGGCGTCGTCGAGTTTGATCAGGATTTCAAAGCGCTCTCGATAGAAGAAAAACCGGTAAAACCGAAATCTAACTGGGCTGTCACTGGGCTGTATTTCTACGATAAGAATATTGTAGAAATGGCAAAGCAGGTCAAACCGTCACACCGCGGCGAGTTAGAAATAACTACGCTGAATCAGATGTATCTAGAGCAAGGCAATCTAGACGTTGAATTATTAGGACGTGGTTTCGCCTGGCTGGATACAGGCACGCATGACAGCCTGATTGAAGCGTCACAATTTATCCATACCATTGAGAAACGCCAAGGATTTAAAGTCGCTTGCCTGGAAGAGATTGCATTCCGCAAAGGCTGGCTATCTAAACAGAAAGTTGCTGACGAAGCAAAAGTAATGAGCAAAACGTCCTATGGACAGTATTTAACCCAACTCATCGCAGAGAAATAACATGCAAGTCATTGATACTACTATTCACGGCGCAAAAATCGTTCAGCCGAAAGTATTCGGTGATGCAAGAGGTTTTTTTCTGGAAACGTTTGAAAAGAGACGTTATCAGGAGATGTTGGATATCGATGTAAACTTTGTCCAAGATAATCACTCTCGCTCAAGTAAAGGCGTATTACGAGGCCTGCATTTCCAGAAAACCAAACCACAAGGAAAACTCGTCCGCGTTGTACGCGGAGAGGTATTTGATGTAGCGGTAGATATTCGTCATGGTTCATCTACCTACGGAAAATGGTATGGAGTGCTCCTATCTGAAGAGAATAAAACCCAGTTCTGGCTGCCACCTGGCTTGGCACACGGTTTTGTCGTTCTCTCTGATACCGCAGATTTCGAATACAAGTGTACGGATTATTATGATCCGAGCGATGAAGGTTGCTTGCTATGGAACGATCCCGAGCTTGGCATTGAATGGCCGATAACCGCCCCTTTACTATCTGAGAAAGATAAACTAGGGAAATTATTCAAGGACCTGGCAAAATGAAAATATTACTGACTGGCGCAAATGGGCAATTGGGTCGCTGTTTTCAGGATAGTCTTCCCGCCCACTGGCAAATATGGTCAACGGATGCCAACGAGCTTGATATCACTGATTTAAAGCAGGTTGAAGCGGCTGTAGCGCGTTATCAACCGGATGCGATTGTTAATGCTGCAGCTTATACAGCCGTTGATAAGGCGGAATCAGAATCTGTCTTAGCAGAAAAGATCAATGTTACTGGTCCCCATAATTTGGCTACCGTGGCACATGAGAAGGGAATCCGCTTAGTACACGTGTCAACGGATTATGTCTTCGATGGACATGCCACGACGCCTTATATTGAATCCAGCACCACCAATCCCTTAAGCGTGTACGGCAAAACAAAGTTAGCTGGCGAGCAAGCTGTAACCAAAGCAGCACCAGACGCCATCATCGTTCGCACTGCCTGGGTGTTCAGCGAATATGGTAATAATTTTGTTAAAACGATGCTGAGGTTGGCAAAAGAGCGTGATGCATTAAGTATCGTTGCCGATCAGAAAGGATGCCCAACTTATGCTGGAGATTTAGCGCAGGCGATTATTTCTCTTCTTGAGAAAAATGCGGAAAGCGGAATTTATCACTATTGCGGTGATAAAGAAGTGAGCTGGTATGAATTTGCAAAAACCATTTTTGAAATGGCAAAACAGCAAGGCGTTATCGATAAACTCCCACAGTTAACGGCGATAACAGCTGAGCAATACCCTACCCCAGCACATCGACCTCAGTACTCTTCACTGTCGTGTGAAAAAATCGCGAGATTGACAATAAAACCATCAGACTGGGTTGGCGCGCTGTCACGAACCCTGCCACGCTGAATGAAAGACCTGCTTTATTATAAAAATAAAGCAGGTCTTAATTTACTAATAATTTATACCACTAAAAATAACCTATCACTGCCGTAGCAGACTTAAAATCGCGTCAGTTTTCTCGACCATTAAAGCGCTATTTGCTTTGGATTCTACATTCAGGCGAACAACCGGTTCCGTGTTAGAAGAACGAAGGTTGAAGCGCCAGTCCTCAAACTCCAAACTAATACCATCCGTCTCATCAATAAACAGAGCTTCAGACAAGTACGCCGCTTTAACACGCTCTATCGCGTTAGCGGGTTCGCTTAATGTGGAGTTGATTTCTCCAGATGCTGGATAAGCCTGCATCCTTTCACTCACCAAATCGTGAAGGCTTTTATTTTTTACACAAAGCAATTCAGCGACCAACAGCCAGGGAATCATTCCAGAGTCACAGTACGCGAATGAGCGGAAATAATGATGAGCGCTCATTTCTCCGCCGTAGATTGCATCTTCTTGCCGCATCCGCTCCTTAATAAAGGCATGCCCTGTTTTGGACATAACAGGCTTACCCTGCTGGGAGCTAACAATATCAATCGTATTCCAGCTCAGTCGAGGATCATGGATGATTTTGGCACCGGGTTCTTTTTGGAGAAAAGCATCGGCCAATAAGCCAACAATGTAGTATCCCTCAATAAACTCGCCGAGATGATTGAACAAGAAACAGCGATCAAAATCACCATCAAAAGCAATCCCCATATCCGCAGAATGAGCGATAACCGCATCAGAGGTATCTTTTCTACATTCCGGTAAAAGCGGATTAGGGATGCCATTAGGGAAAGAACCATCGGGCTGATGGTGCACTTTGATAAAGGTTACGGGAATATTTAATTGGTTAAAGCGTGCTTCCAGCGCATCAATAACGTGTCCTGCCGCGCCATTACCACTGTTGATGACTAGCTTTAATGGTTTAAAATTTGCAGGCTCTATATAGGTCATTAAATGCTGAACATAATCGTCAAGCACAGAGATTTGGGTGTACTCGCCCTTTTCTTCAGCGCGAACCGCAGGAAAAACATTTTTCTCCGCTAATGCCTGAATATCACGCAGCCCAGAATCACCACTAATCGGCCTGGCACCTTTGCAAACCAATTTCATTCCGTTGTAATCAATTGGGTTATGGCTTGCAGTAACCTCAATTCCCCCGTCAATTCCCAGATGATGTGTCGCGAAATAGATTTCTTCTGTCCCCACTAATCCGATATCTAATACGTTCGTCCCCGCATCGCGTAAACCTTCGGACAGCGCTAATTTCAAACTTTCACTGGTCAACCTGACATCGCCTCCGACAACAACATTTTTGGCTTTAGTAAACTGACCATAGGCTCGGCCAATCCGGTAAGCAATATCTTCATTAAGCTCGTCATCCAGACGACCCCGAATATCATAGGCTTTAAAACAGGTTAGCGTAGACATCAATAATACCCTTTATACTCTGCCATATCGATCTTGCAGTCTAACGATGTCATCGTCAGCCAAATAATGCCCTGAACGTACCTCAATCATTACCAGATCGATAGCGCCAGGATTTTCTAAAATATGAACAGCACCAGGCGGAATAAACGTAGATTGATTCTCTGAAAGGAAAAACTCTTTTTCATCAATACTTACTTTGGCCGTGCCCACTAGCACAACCCAATGTTCTGCCCGATGGAAATGCTGTTGCAGGGAAAGACCATGCCCTGGGTGGACAATGATTTTTTTTACCTGATAGTGGTCGCCGGAATCAATATTGCTAATTTTACCCCACGGACGAAATGACTCAGGATGCTCGCGGTAGTGATGGAGATTACTTTCTTTCAGGCAATCAACCACTTTTTTGACATCTTGCGATCTATTTTTAGCAGCTACCAGAAGTGCATCTCCGGTATTAACAATAACAACATCATCAATGCCGATGGTTGCAACCAATGCTGAGTCAGAAGAGATATAGTTATTATGGCTATCAAGTGCGATCACTTCGCCAATATTAACATTACCCGATTCGTCCTTTTCTAAAATATCCCATAGTGATGCCCATGAACCAACATCACTCCACCCCGCGGCTAATGGAATCACTACAGCATCGCTGGTGTTTTCCATGACGGCATAATCTACAGAATCATCTGGGCAATGGGTAAAAGCCACTTCATCAAGGCGAGTAAAATCCAGATCTTCTCGCGAGTTAGCGCAGGCTTGTTCGCAGGCAGCAAAAATATCAGGGCGATATTCTTTAAGCGCATTCAAGTAAACACTCGCCTTAAACATGAACATACCGCTATTCCAATAATACTCGCCTGATGAGACGTAAGCTTCTGCTGTGCTCACGTCCGGTTTTTCAACAAAGCGATCGACGGAAAATGCTGCATCGTTAACACTGGCGCCCCGACGAATATAGCCATACCCCGTATGTGCCTCAGTCGGGACAATACCGAAGGTAATTAATTTCCCCAAGGCAGTAAGCGGCTGAGCCTGATTTACAGCTTGCGTAAAGGCTGCCTCATTCTCAATGACGTGGTCTGCGGCTAACACCAGCAAGATGGGATCAACATCCGGTGCTGAGCGCATGGCTTGCAACGCAGCCACAGCGATAGCCGGTGCCGTATTACGCCCACACGGCTCAAGGATAATTTTTCCTTCACAGTGCAATTCGCGAAGTTGCTCAGCAACAATAAAACGGTGCGCCTCATTACAAATAACGAGTGGGGCTGCTGACTCAAATCCAGCTAACCGACTAATTGTAGCTTGCAACATGGTGACATCGCTGTGCAATGCCAATAACTGTTTGGGATACAAGGCACGGGATAGAGGCCAGAGGCGAGTACCGGAGCCACCTGCCATAATAACGGGAACAATCATGTTACATCCTTTTATATCTCAAACAGAAGAATTCCAATAACTCTTGTACATAGACAATTTTTTGCACAGCGAGCGATTCAGGCGATGATAATTCTTACCCAACTTATATCCCAAATATTTTGCCCCCGAACTCGCAACAGAAAAAGGGATATACTGGTAATGATTATTTTTTAACAGGTAACCAATTTGACCACAGGCAAATTTTACCCCCTCGCCTTCGACCTTACCAAGACTTGTCAACATCCACTCTTGCGTTTTATGGAAGACGCCAATATCAAAATAGCGCTTAAATTCTTCACCGACGCTGTAATTGTGGGAATGACGTGCAAGCGCTTGCGGCATATAAGCCACTCTTATTCCTGCCGATAGCATCCGTGCAGCCACGTAAGCGTCTTCACCCAGGATAAGTTTTGCCGGGAACCCGCCAGCCTGACGCAGCGCACTGACTCGATATCCGGAAAAAGAGTTGGACATAAATGCCTTGCGGAAGCCCTGAGGAAAATAATCTTCCATCGATGTCACATATCCAACTTCGCCATAGCTATGTAACCGAGCATGCGTGGCAAGTGGGTTCGCATCATGGTGAGGGAGTTGACGCCCATAGACGGCCCCCACACTTTCATTATTGAATGCGCTGAGAAGATGGAAAAACGCCTCATCATTCTGCAATATCGCATCCTGAGTCATATAAATCACAAACTCGGTGTTAACTTTTTCTAATGCCATGGAGCGAGTGCCTCCATGATCAAAGGTCGATTTATCTATGTGATGGACTTCAAAGCCAGCCTCAAGGGCATACTTTACGGTATTATCTGTAGAGCTTGAATCAATAATAATAACGCTTTCAGGCTTCGTAGTTTGAGATTTAATTGAACTAATGACCTCTGGCCACATCGTTCCTGCATTATAAACCGGTATAACAAGAGAAAACTTCATAGTCACTTCCAAAATAATTTAATTAGAAATTAAATTAATCAGGTTACTTATTTTAGGCTATCTGTAATTTCAAAAAATCATTATGTCGTAGCAAAATTAATTACCACATACATAAGAGTCAGCTAGCATTTTCATTGATATTCTTTAACCCACGCATAAGCATATCTTTGCATCTGTCATAGCTGTATAAATTGATTCTCTGCAACCCAGCATCAATAATGCTTTCACGGGATACTTTCAAAGTATCAACGGCCTGTTCCCAACTTTCTCTAACATTGGGATCAACATATACAGCGGCATCCCCTAATACCTCGTTAAACACCGGAATATCCGAAACAATAACAGGTAAAGACAGACTCATTGCTTCAATAGGCGGTATACCAAACCCCTCGCTTAATGAAGGATACACGAGTGCAAAAGAGGTTTTATACAGTGAACTTAATTCCTGATCACTGATATGATGTTTAAATGTTACACTGTTCTCAAGCCCCAGCGCGGCAACCAAAGATTTTAACTCATTAAAATAATCCGTTTGACCACAAACAATGACCGCATTGTAAATATCTTTATGGTATGCAAGAAAGTTCTTCAAAAAGGAATGTGCATTCTTATGCTTCCAGTTTGCGCCAACCATTAAGAAAGTGTTTTTAACCTCCTCTTGCTCACCCTTTTCTATATCATCAGGACGCAAAGAAGGATCAATGGAATTGTAAACAACCTGTATATCAGTGCGTTTAACACCCATATACTCCTCTATTTCATTCTTCACTGTTTCCGAAACAGTAAATACGCCTCTTAGCTCTTTTACCTTACGAGGCAAGTAACGAGAGAAATAGATTTCCTGTAATTTCGAGTCTGGGTAAAATGCCGGACGCAAGTCATGAATAGTAATAAATTGATTTTTAAAGAAAGGTATAGAGTGGTGCGTTGTACTTAGCAACGCTACATTTTTTTTCTTTTTACTCATAACGAGCTTACAGCCCAATAAATAGCTGTATGAAAGCCATATTAACGGTCTAAATTTTGATACCTTCATAGTATTAGATACTATTTCCGGCGTGATAATTATCTCAACCTTGGGATTTTTATATCTATTGGAAAAATATTCAACGTGGTCTTTAGAGCATATGATCGAGTCGAGAAAACCAGATTCATGCAGCATGTCAGCAATGTTTTTGGAATAATTCCACATCCCTGTGCCGTATTTTCCTACCCTTGATAAATTCAATGCTATCTTTTCAACTTTCATGGCTATCTGACCTATTTTGTTTTTAAACGTACATTTAAAAAGAAATACAAAATCAACGCAAGAACGCAATGCTCAAAGAACAGCCAGCCAAAACCAATTGGGAGAAGGTTCGCACCACATAAAAAAGCAAAAGGAATGAAGTAGTAAATATTCCTATTAGTTTTGAGGATATGAACAGTAACCTTAAGCAATAGACCTTTAATAAAATAAGTAACAGAAATGATGACGATGGAAAAGAATCCAAAATCAGCATAGAAATCGCCTAAGCCAAAGGATGGTACGCCCTGATTATTATAAAAACTTTCAGAATAAAAACGGCGAGCCAGTTCGAAATAACCAAAGTCAACTGGCTTATCAGGGTATATCGCTCTGGGGATCCTTGAAAAAAATTCACTCTCCAATAACAATCGGCCAAACTGAGGCTCGTAGCCACTGTCGATAAGCAAAGCAAAGTTTCTGGTATAGTCGGAATACCCTGCCATCACTAATATGGCCGATTTGAAATCGATACCAAAAGTAAATACAAAGATAAACGCAATAAGGAAAGAAACAACAGCAGAAAAGATAAAAAACGTTTTGATAGAAATAATTTTATTCAAAACATAGCGCTGATAAATAATGTAGTTTATAGCGACCGTTAGCAATGGTGATTTATTACCGTGGAAATAAATAAGAACCAAATTTATCAAAATAATTGCGATAGATAAAAAACGGTATTTAGATGTTGTGTAAAAACCTAGAAACACAGCTAATTGACTAAACAATATGGAAAGGAAGAAGCTCATTCCATATCCTGTCCTCGTTCTCTCATAAATTATCCGAGGAGTAAAAAGATATTCTTTGAACTCCCGCATAATAGGAAGAAATGAATAGAACGCGATGACAGTAAGGAAAATAGAAAAAATCAGATATTTATCATAATTTATTGGTGCTGCTTCATGATTAGGTATTTCTTTCAACTTTAGTGGAAAAAAGTACCCAATAAAAAGAAATAAAAAAGAAGCTGTATAGCACAAATAGATGAATAGATAACTCAAATTGCTATATGAACTACCAACATAATATTCATGAAAAAACTCAAAAATAAAATACTGCGGTACAATCATAAAAATTAAGGGGGTAAATATATTTACAACACTCTTGCTTTTTTTATAGACAAAATAATATAGAACCAACCAGATAAAAAGAGATGACAATATAAATACAATCTTCATAAAAAAGTCTCGTCTAATACTTCAATGCCTTTAGGATAGAATAAATCATCACGATTTATTTTCATTTTAGTCATTTTATTGTTAGATAAGGCATAGTTAATCTTTTTGGCGAGATTTTTTGACTCAATATCATCACCACCACCTACATCATATAGTAATTCTTCCGAAATATAATCGCTCATGCCATCTCTATTTGCACCGATGCATGGGATATCGAGGGATAATGCTTCAAGCATCGTCAAAGGAACGCCCTCAAAACGCGACGGCATAACTACATAATCAATTCTTTCATCTATTTGGTACCATTTGTCGACCCAGCCAGTAAATGATACCTTATCGGAAAGATGATTGCTCTCTATCATGTCTTTCACCATATTCATATCTGGCCCATCACCGACTATAATCAGATGTATTCGTTTAACGATTTCATCATCGATATATTTTAATGCATTAATTAGTATGTCGTGCCCTTTTTGCTTTATTTCCACCCTACCGATAATAGCTAGATTAATTTTTTCAGATGAATGACTGTCAGCAGGAATAATTGCAGAAATAGGCTCAATGAAGTTATTAACAATACTTACTTTAGCCGAAGCATTCCTTTTCTTTAAAAGAACCTCATTAGGCTTAGATATCGTTATGTAATTCATGCACATTTTATAGGTCAATGCAGAAACCACATCACGAAGTTCGCCAAGCTTAAACCCCATATGCTTAAATGTATGACACATGGGGATATAGCTTATCAACAGATCTCGACACCCAAGAATATAAGAAACCCAAATAAACTCAGCGCCAAGCTCAATACTCCCCTGCACAAGGACAGCTTTTTGTCGTGAGGAAAAGAGTTTCTTGATAAAAAGGAGTTTTCTAACAAAAGAGAACGGTTGAAAAAAAGAAAGAAGCGGATTCTTATCTGAAGACCAGGAGTGAGAAAATATCTTTATTCTCTCATGGCCAAATTTTTCATTGAGTGCCTTCAGAGAATCTAATACCTTGATGTTTCTTTTATTAACATGACACTCAATACCGAGAGAGTTATGACTCGCCATATAATTCAAAATGTTTATTGTCATAACTTCATGTCCACCATACAGGTGGTTGGGAAAAATAAAGGATGAAGTATAGTTATTTTCTTTCATATAATCTTATAAAAATCAACTATTGATATTTTTAAAAAACAATTCCCTGTTTTTTATTTTCTTGCAGGGCACTCCGGCATTGATCGTAAATGCATCGATATTTTTCGTCACCACCGAGCCAGCAGCAATGACTGCGCCATCACCAATCGTGACACCCGGCAAAATAACAGCTCCGGCACCAATCCACACATCATTCCCAATGGTGATCTCATTCTTGTTATCATCCCAGCTTTCATCAATCATCAATTTTTCAGTATTGACAATATGGTTGGATGCAACCACGCTCACAAATTGGGCGATCATACAGTTTTCGCCAATTCTAATTGTTCCGCCAGATGCTCTTATATTTGAGTACTCATTAATTGTAGTCCCTTTTCCGATAAACAGCTGAGAGAAAACATTATCCCTTGCTTTCTCATTAGTACAGATAACAACAACGCCATGAGAAATTCTTACGCCGTCATTCAGTGTTATACATCCTCTGTCATCACTTCGAATAATAGCGGTTTTATCAATATAGATGCCGTTCGCCCTGCATTGGGCTCTTCGGAGATAAGATTTCAGCGTTTTTAATGCATCCGAAATCAAAAGTGCTAAAAAATAAAAAACAGTTTTGATTGGGTAGCTATTTTTTAATTTCATAATAACCTTGACTTGATATCCCTCAAGTGTATTTTTATTTTCGTTAAGAAGTTTCCACCATACTCCTCCGAAAATCGAATCGACTCTCTCTTTTTCAAATTTTTTATTTTCGAAACATGCCCTGAGTCAGTATTATCATGTCTTCTGTAAAAGAAACCATTAGTACCAGTATTGATGAAAGGTCGATTCGCTAGCAAGTCGCAGTAGAATTTCAAATCCGACAGCCATTTATATTCAGGGCTGAATCGGATATCCCCAATGCAACTAACTCGAAGTAATCCGTTAGATGGCCCGCCAATATAGTTTGCAGACTGAGAAGCACACTTTTTAATAACCGAATTGCCATCCACATCACTGCCTAAAAATGCGTGCTCTTTTACTTTCATCAATTTGTCATCGGTAACGATCATATTACATGTAGCAAACGATCCTCTCGGCTCAGACTCTAACGAATCAAACTGTTCCTGTATGATATTCGGTAATAACACATCATCGGACGATAGCACTTTCAGGTAATCATATTTATTATCGATAGCATACTCAATACAACGATTATGATTCATCGTCGGACCAACATTACTATCGCTTTTCTTTAATACAACTCTAGGGTTGTCCAGGAAATTTTTTTCGATTACTTCGACCGAGTCATCAGTTGACGCATTATCAAAAACAACAACATCAACCCCTGAGTAAGACTGTTTCAATACTGACTCTATCGTCTCAATAATATAGGCCGCATTATTGTAATTTGGTATGCCCACTAATATCTTTTTCATCTTTGTTTTCATCCAATGATTTTATATATTTTATGCATTTTATTGGTAGCAACCAAACCGCAATTGCCAGATATGAAACCAATAAACCTATCGTGATTCCATACAGACCAATGTTTTCAGCCAGCACCCATTGGAATGACGCACTGATTGCAGCCTGAATAGGGGTAAGTATCAAGAAGAGGCGAACTAAATTAACACTTTGCAAGATGGTTGAAAACAATGCAGTCCATATTAAAACCAGTTGGTAAGCTCCATTTAATAGAATGAAAGAGTTGGGTATTGTAATAACCTTTCCACTTCCCGACGTAAATATACTCACTACGATGTCTTTGGTAAGAATAAAGACGAGAGTAAAAACCACCACACCTAGCAAACTGAAAAAAACATATTTCTTAAGTATTCCTAGTATCTTCTCTGCATCTTTCTTTACGGAGAGCTCGGTAAAAGTTGGCCACGTTGCTGCAAGCACCGATGAATATAAAAAGTACCCAAATCCGAATATTCGCGTTGTCAGCGTATAGATAACGATATCTTCAGCAGAAAGAAATCGGGACATAATAATGTAATCTACCTGTAGCGTTAGCGCCACCATGATAGATAACACCCAGAATTTACTGCCTCTGACAACTAAAGATAGCTCAATTCGGGGAAGAGAAATACAGGGAACGGTTTTCTTCAGCAAGGCAAACAAAGCAATTAGCGCAGTTGGAGAATAAAATAACATTATCCCACCAAGAGATTTGTTCTCCATGCGGTCAATGAATAAATAAAGAAGTAAAAAACCTATTATTGCACCAATCGCTGGTAGTATGTTTGAGATATATCCTTTATTTTCAGCATACCAAATTTTGTAACATACATTACCAATCCCTGTCGTAACAAAAATTAGCCCTGTAACAAAAATCATATCGGCTTTAACATCAATGCTGACGTTACTAAAAGGTAACAATACGGATGCTATTTTAGTTGAAAATAAATATAAGACTGCGACTAAAAAAATGTACCACGGTATAACAAAGTACATTGCCTTAGATATAAGATCCTGATACTTCTCCTTGTTAGCCAATCGCTCGGAAATATAATTTTGCAGAGCAATTGCAATCCCAAAGTCCATTAATATAAACCAGCCACCAATACTAACTAAAAGTGAGTAAACAGCAAACTCATCCAAGCTAGAATGCTTAAGTAATATTCTTATACTTATTAACTGCGCGGCAATTATTATTATACGAGAAAGCCATGAAAATATGGTTGTTATGAGAATTGACTTCGCATTTATCATCTTGCTCTTCTTCTATTTCATTCCTGCCTGGCAACAGTTTCCAGGCAGGATTTTCTTAAAAAATCACAACAAAAAACCTCAATATAAAATCGAGGAAACCGAATCGATGCAAAAGTCAGCATCTCAATTTAGTCGTCAATGACGATATATAAAATGATATAGAAATAAGACATCAGAAATAAATATCTGTGACAGATAGCATGCAATTACACACCCGTAAGAAACGTAAGGTTTCTCATCTCCACTATTTAGCAGAAGATTTGTGCCACGCGTACATTTTTCGAAGAATGCCTAAGCTATCTACAGTTTCTGTAACCTTAAGTCGCTGTGATACACGTTGCGTATTAGGGTATAAATCATCAACTTTATTCTTTTTAGCAGGGTTGGTATTAATCTCGACATTGAGTTCTTTCCCAAGAAGATCGCCAATCATCTTAACAAGCTCAATATGGCTCATTGAATGGGCGCTCCCCAGATTATAAACTTCACCATCTCCTCCTTTTGCCAAAGCAGTCAGTGTCCACCAGGCTGCATCACTACCGTATAAATAACTTCTGCGGACATTACCGTCGCCATGGATGCGAACTGTCGAACCATTGAGCGCATCCCTCATAAAGTTATTAATCGCCCACGGCAGATCAAGCTCATGATAAGGACCAGCCAACGTAAATGGTCGAACGGTAGAAATAGGCAGACGATGCTGATTGCGGTAGATAGCCGCTACGGTTTCAGAGGCACGCTTGGCTTCGGCATACACACCGTGCAATTCACCGGCACGCTGTATAAATGTATCATCCTCTGCTGTTGATCCAGGACGATCGGGTTGGCCATTTACCAGACATGAACTGACATTAACCATCCGAATAAGCGAACCAAGTTTGGTCGCCGCTTCCAGACAGTTTGCAGTCCCAGTGACCGTCGTTTCATAAACTCTCAGGGGATCTGATGAATGAACGCGCGTATTGGGAATACCTGCGGCATGAATAATAAAATTCGTTGCTTTTGCAAACTCAAAAGGCGATCTGACATCCTGAGTATAAATGTTGATATCCGATCTTGAAGCCAAATGCGGTAATCGTCTCGGCCACTCCTGAACTCGGGTAGCATAGATGTCTAACGTAATGCCCGCATTATATTCATCGTTCAGTGCCGATATCATTTCAGCAATCCAGGTACCGAGGAATCCAGTTCCTCCGGTCATGCTGATATGCTTTCCAGCTAGTACCTTTCTTACGTCCTCAGCCTCAGCACAGGCCAGCAAGCAATCTGAACGACATTCTGACAATGATGATGTTTTCATTATTATTGTCCCTTTTTAACGGAGTTTTCATTACGCTTGGCAAGATCTTGTGCAACTTCGTAAATCAAGCTTTCCTGGCCAGCAACCGCTTTACGCTCACCCAGCCCAAAAAAGATATCTCTGGGATCAACATTATAATCTTTTGCCGCTTTTGCCACTGGCTTGGCGAATCCTGAAAATACCCCGGCAAGGCCACTTACAATCGATAAAGGCGATATTGACGGTGCGACAGGATTAAACCCTTTTTCAGCGATATCTGCTGCATCCAGAATTTTATAGAGATCGATCCCTGTTTCGTAACCCAAACGTTCAAACACAGCCACCAATACTTCTAACTGGGTATTTCCTGCGCCGGCACCAAATCCACGAATAGTGCCGTCAATAATGGTTGCGCCTTCTTGCACCGCCACCACTGAGTTAATAACTGACATACCCAGATTATTATGACCGTGAAAACCGACAGGTACAGTTAGCCCATTAACCAGAGTCGAAATACGCTCTTTCACATCATCTGGGAAATATGCCCCTGCAGAATCCATGATAACAATCGCTTCCGCACCATAGGACTCCATTTTTCTGGCTTCTTCTAAAAGAACCGCAGGAGAAGTCATATGACTCATCATCAAAATCCCCCACGCCTCTTTGCCCGAATTCCTGACAAAATGAATATGGCGATCGGTGATATCAGCTTCGGTACAATGCGATGCAACGCGGAATAAATCTACGCCAAGATCCAGCGCACGGGTCAGATCTTTCTTGATAGTACAAAAGCCAGGAATCAAGTGAATGGCCATGCGAGATTTATGCAAGTGCTCACGCGAGATGGTAAAAATATCTTCATCGCTCAGCAAGCATTCGCCAACAAGCATTGACGATGCACCCAGACCATTACCGTGGCCGACTTCCACGACGGGGACATTAGCGGCCTCAGCGGCCTGACAATAGGCTGCAAAGCTTTCACGCGTCAGTTGATGTCTTACAGCATGATTACCATCACGGAGAGTTGGATCACATAATAGAATTTTCTTCGCCATCGTCTTATTTCCCATATCTCAATGAAGAAATCATTTCCGTTACAGCAATCGCCGCACAATTAATAATATCAAGGTTGCCAGCGTATTGTGGCAGGTAGTCGCCATTGCCCATGACTTTGACCGTGGTGATAACACGGTTGCCATCAAGCGTTGGCGGCAGCACCAGTTGATATCCAGGTACGTAGCGTTTTAGTCGTTCAACCATTTCTCTTACCGATGCATCGATTGCAGCAATATTTGGACGATCTATCTTGGCGTAAATCGTCGTCTGCATATCAATAGGCGGTACCGCAGGATTTAATATCAGAATGGCTTTCGCTCGTTGAGCCCCAGTGAACTGCTTAAGCGCTTTCTCTGTAGTATCAATATACTCATCCAGATTTGCGCGTGTTGCTGGTCCTGCACTCCGTGATGCAATGCTTGATGCCACTTCGATATATTCAAACTCAGGGTGAACAGAAGAAATCGCATTCGCAATTGGAATCGAGGATTGTCCGCCGCAGGTGACCATATTGATATTTCGGTTACCTGACGCCAATATCTCTTCAGCATTAATCGCTGGAATGCAGAAACCACCAACTTTGGCAGGCGTCATATCAATAACGGTTTTATCAAGCTGTTCCAGTTCGCGCCAGTGCTCAATATGCGCCTGAGCAGACGTTGCATCAAAAACGACATCACAAATTGAAGGGTCGTCCAGAATGGCTTGAATACCGCGATCTGAAATGTGTACTCCCAGCTCATTGGCCCGTTTCATGCCAGCAGAATTAAAGTTTCTTCCAGCAAAAATGGTGCACGTAAGCGATTCAGAACGCATGGTTTTGATTAGCAAATCAGTACCAATGTTACCGCTACCAATAATGCCAACACGTACTTTCTTAGTTAGATTTGTCATCTATTAGTCTCTACTGAATTTTTCTCTCTAGACTGTTTTTTGGAGGCCAAGAATAGCGTTGGTCTCCTCAATGATAGTTTCAAGAGATGAATACTCTGGCAGATAGCCGAGCTCGGCAGCTCTTTTGTTCTTTGAGTAATAGTAGGGTTTAACACCCGTCGCATTAATGGACGTATTCGATTCCTGAACACGATAGGATAAACCGAACGTCTTTTTCATTTCGTCAAGTAATGTGATTTTATCCACTGGTTGGCGACTATAACAATCCAGAGAAATATTCATCGGTGGTGCTTTTAATACACTTTCAACCAACTGATAGAAATCCTTCGGATGCATAAAATCGCGATAAATCATATCAGACGAGGTAATCAACTCTGTACCGGCTTGAATCGCTCTGACAATATCCGTAATGAAAAAGCGCGCTTCCAAATCTTGAGTCCGACTAAATACATTGAAGACGCGTAAATCAACGATGGCATACTCTTTCAACGACCGGTGTCTGCATTCAGCATGTAGTTTTGCGACTGAATAATATTCTTGTGGAAGCAGATTATTAATATTAATCGTTGATGGTGTGTTGACGTCCGCAGGTTCTAAAAATGACGAACCGTAGGCCGCACCACTGGATAAGAATAGATAGCGACGCTCGGGATGTTTTTTTAGCCCATTAAGCACTAACTCATCATAGTGCAGCGTAATATCGAAGATGTTTCCCCCCATAGCAGCAGCTTTAGAGGGGTCGCCAATACCCACGAAGTTAATGACCACATCATGATCAATATTTGGATATTCTTCGTATTGATTCACGCTACAGCGTGACGTTATGCCATTTTCAACAAGCCACGACAGTGTTTGCTGAGGTGTTCGGCCAAAAAGAATCAAATCGTGCTGGCTGTAAGCATAGATAGAACGAATAAGATCTTTCGCTATTTGGCTGGTACACCCGAGAATCGCAATGTGCATGGTAATTAATCCTCAGAAATAGCCGCTGACATTTCCTTCGCAATAACATCGTCAGGTAAAGCAGGCTGCATCTCATGAATAGGCGTTGACACCATTCTGCCGTCAGGCAAACGCTTAGACGCTACGGTAGGAATAATACGCTGATTCTTCATTGTGATAACTTCAACAAGCACTGGCCCGTCCATCTCCAATGCTTCTCTGATCGTATGGCGTATTTCTTCATCCGTTTTGCAGCAGAGGTAAGGAAGCTCATAGCTCTTCGCCAAAGACTCCATCGCCGGAATAAAGACACCTGATTCATAATCGGCACCGACGATTAATCCCTGGAAGAATTCACGGTGCGTATTACGCATAGAGACATAGCCAGAATTGTTAATCACGAACAATTTGACGTTACGCTGCTCCATTCGCATAGTGGCGAGCTCATGTACGTTTGTCATCAGCGAACCATCGCCAGTGACGCACACAATCGGACGGTTGCGGTCAAACAGCGAGCATCCATTTGCTGCTGGAAGCGCATAACCCATGGCCCCCAGTGAACCAGAGGAAATAAAGCGCTGCCCGTCTTTTAAACGAATCGCCTGCCCCGCCACATAAAAGGCCGATCCTGCATCTGAGACAACGCAAGCATTATCAGGCAGAAGCTGCGATAGTATTTCTGCAAAATCATAGAAATTCGCACCGTCCTCCTCATGCTGATGCGGCTCCGCATGCACAGGATAACGTGTTTTCCAGCTATGGCAGCATGCACGCCATTTCTCAGAAGCGTGTGGCGTAATAAAAGGTTTGATGCACTCAATAAATTCGGCTACGCCTGCCCTGACTTTCAGATTGACATTGATCTGCTCTCTTTCCAGCACGGCATCATCAAGATCAATTTGTATTTTCGTCGCCGTAGGGGCAAATAGCTTGTTTTCCCAGCCTGTCGTTTGACCGTGTAAACTCGTGCCAAGCGATAAAATAACATCAGCAGTCTGGACGGCAAAGTTACCGGCCCTGTCGCCTTTGGGACCCGAATGGCCAACAAATAGCGGATGCTCATAATACATAGCATCCTTACCCAGTTGGGTTGTCACAACAGGAATTTGCCATTCCTCAATGAGTTTTCTAAATGCTTCAGATGCGTTCGCCACCCGCACGCCTACACCCGCTAATATAACCGGACGTTTGGCTCCCGAAACAGCCGTAATAATCTGCTGAATCTCATTTTCCGTCGGTGCTAACGCAGCAGCAGGTTCCTCGTCGACAAACCCTTGTAACGTTTCAGGATCGATCAGCGCTCCCTGTATATCCAGCGGAATATCAAGCAAAACAGGCCCAGGTCGGCCCGAGGTCGCTTCGTGTATTGCTTTTTCGAGATGATATTTAATCGTGCTCGCATCAGTCAGCATATGGCTATATTTAGTCACGCTCTCCATGATGGGCACGGTATTCACTTCAAATGTACCAAATTGGCGCAATCCTTTTATGCCAGACAGCGCAATTGTTTGTGTACTTTTACTTTGGCCAGTAATAAATAATGCAGGGGAACTATCTTGCCATGCCCCGACAACACCAGTAAGAATGTTGGTTGCACCCGGCCCGGCGGTTGCGTAGCAGACCCCTAATTTACCGGAAAGACGGGCGTAGGCATCAGCAGCAATAGCAGACGCCTGCTCATGATGGCTACAAACATAGCGAATACCTTCACATCGAGCCAAGGCATCGACCATATGCATCATGCCCCCGCCATTCAGTAAAAATACTGTGTCAACACCGATATTACGGAGATGTTGAACAATAAAATCTGCCACTCGCATTTTCATGATGTCCTCTTATATATTTTTATATTGAATGCTTGAAGGTGTCTACGGCCGCAGACATTGCTTGTCTGATTAATGATGTATCGACGCCATATACGAGTACATTTGCACCTAAATTAAGTGCAGAAGTAATTTCGCTTTCATTCCGAACCATCACACCAGCCGCTTTCCCTGAATTTCGAATAGTTTTAACTGTGTCATCCACTATTTTAACCAGTTCAGGGTGAAGTGTGTTACCGTTATACCCAAGAGAAATTGAAAGGTCATAAACGCCGACATAGATCATGTCAAGATCGTCAATAGCGCAGATTTCATTAATTTCTTTAAGAGAAACCGCATTTTCAACAATAATTGAAGTAAGGCCAAACGAATTGGCTAATTTACCATTTTGATTGCTAGACGCATTCGCATAGCCACCTGCACGCGTGAACGGGTTATAACCTCTCGTTCCATCAGGCGAGAATTTGGCCATTTCAACCGCCATTCGAGCTTGTTGCTCACCTAATACCTGAGGAACAATTATTCCGTGGCTTCCCAGATCCAGTGCCCATTGTACTGCGGAGGCGTTCATGCCAGGCACGCGGACGATCGGAGAAGCACCTGCAGCCTCAGTAGCCCGAATACAAGCTTCCAGTGCTTCTACGCCATAAATACCATGTTCCATATCCAGTATTAAAAAATCGATACCTGAACTTGATAAAATTTCAACGACGGTAGGAGATGATACAATAGACCAGATCCCCATAACGGGCTGACCTGCGGCAAGCTTTTGCTTTATTGGGTTAAGCTGTTTCATCGTATTTATATTTTCAGTAAGAGTAGTATTTTAATACTATAGAGCGGCTGGGCTGTAGCTATATAGGATTATAACTTATTAGTAAGATAGCCATCATGCACAATTACATTACGATTTAAAAAATGCTTTTTAGATGAATCTATTTAATAGGCGGATAGCTATATACAAGACGATCCGCCTATTATTTATTTCAATTAAAAATTCAACCCAAAGAATTCTTCAAATTTTCCGATCACAAAATCCAGATGCTCAGTATCTAATCCCGGATAAATACCGATCCAGAAAGTCTGGTTCATGATACGGTCAGTATTGGTTAACTCACCGACAACACGATATTTCACTCCTTCAAAGTAAGGCTGGCGAGTCAGGTTACCTGCAAATAATAAACGAGTACCAATTTTGGCATCGTCCAGGAATTTGATCAGATCAACACGACTAATCCCGCTTTCTTCTTTAAGGGTAATCGGGAAACCGAACCATGATGGCTCAGCATTCGGTGTAGCTTCAGGCAGCTCGATGAACTCTTCACATGATGCGAGACCCGCTTTCAGATAGTCGAAGTTAGCATTACGTTTCGCTACAAAATCAGGCAGACGATCCATTTGCGCCAGGCCACATGCCGCTTGCATGTCCGAAATTTTGAGATTGTACCCAACATGTGAATAGGTATATTTATGGTCATAGCCAAAAGGCAGAGAACCCAATTTCTGGCCGAATCGATTTCCACAGGTGTTATCACAGCCCGGTTCACAATAACAATCACGTCCCCAGTCGCGGAAAGATTCAGTGATCGTTTTCAATTCGGATGAATTAGTAAAGACAGCACCGCCTTCACCCATCGTAATATGGTGCGCAGGGTAGAAACTGACGGTAGCAATGTCACCAAATGTACCAACGATCTGACCGTTGTATTTGGCGCCCAGCGCATCGCAGCAGTCTTCAATCAGCCAGAGATTGTATTTATCAGCGATTCTCTTAACTTCTGATAAATCAAACACATTACCCAAAGTATGCGCGATCATAATCGCACGGGTTTTATCACTGATTGCCGCTTCAATTTTGCTGGGGTCGATATTGTAAGTAGGAATATGAACATCAACAAAAACAGGAATCAAGCCATACTGAATCGATGGGTTAACCGTGGTTGGAAACCCGGCAGCAACAGTAATCACTTCATCGCCTGCCTTTAACGCACGATCGCCCAGTTTAGGGGAAGTCAGCGTAGCCAGAGCCAGAAGGTTAGCAGCAGAACCAGATACTGTCGTCAGAACGTGTTTTACACCAAGGAATTCACCCAAACGGCGTTCAAATTCACGGTTAAAACGCCCTGTTGTCAGCCAGCCATCCAGACAAGCATCGACCATCATTTTGATTTCTGGAGCACCGATCACTTTGCCCGCAGGAGGGATGACACTCTCACCGGCCAAAAATACTTTGGAGGCAAAAGCCTGGTTAGCGTATTGCTCAACCAGTTTAGCGATGTCTTCTCTTAGGTTTTGGGTGCTCATCAATAGTGACCTTTATCATTTTGAGTTTTCATATAATCATGTATTTCATTTAGCGTAGTCTGACGCATATCCGCACCGGCTAACCAGGCTTTATGCCAGGCAACAATACGGTTTAGCGTCTCTTTAAGCCGCCATACTGGTGCCCAATTCAAGCGCATTTTAGCCTTGGAACAATCCAGTTTCAGGTAATGTGCCTCGTGGGGATGTTCACCATCATCCAAAATCCAGGATGCATCGTCACCCCACGCGCCAACCATCTTCTCAACAATCCATTGAACAGGTTGAGCATCTTCATCTAGCGGCCCAAAGTTCCAGCCTTCCGCATACGCCGTACCGTTTAGATAAAGCGCCTGCGCAATGCAGAGATAACCAGACAGCGGCTCAAGCACATGCTGCCAAGGGCGGATAGCGTGCGGACTGCGAATCAAGACGGGACGTTGCTCTTCAAATGCCTTAAGAATATCGGGAATAAGACGATCAAGTGCCCAATCACCACCGCCGATCACATTACCCGCTCTGACCGAAGCCAGCGCACAGCCATGTTCCTGATATTTATCAGCGTTAAAGTATGACTGTCGATATGCTGCAGCGACCAATTCAGCACAGCCTTTGCTGTTACTGTAAGGGTCATAGCCACCCATGGGTTCGTTCTCACGATATCCCCAAACCCATTCTTTGTTTTCGTAGCACTTATCGCTGGTAATATTGACTACGGCTTTAACGCCACCGATTTTACGCACCGCTTCCAGCAAATGCACAGTACCCATGACATTCGTCGCGTAAGTATCAACAGGAATATCGTACGAAAGCCTGACAAGCGGCTGCGCCGCCATGTGGAAAACAATTTCAGGGCCAAACGCTCTGATACTGTCTTCCATTTTCTGGTAATCACGGATATCCCCAATTTCGCTGGACATCCCTTCTTCAACACAGGCAGATTGATAAATAGAAGGGGTCGTCGGTGCCTCCAACGCGTACCCTTTTACCTCTGCACCCATGCTCTGCAGCCACAGGCATAACCAACTACCTTTGAAGCCAGTGTGCCCCGTCACGAAGACTTTTTTGCCTTGCCAAAATGCTGAATTTACCACGCTGTCTACTCCCATTTTTTCCAAGGAGCCTCATCATTTTGCCAAAGTTCATCAAGAAGCATTTTGTCTCTCAACGTATCCATTGGCTGCCAGAAACCCGTGTACTCATAAGCCATCAACTCACCCTGTGCGGCCAGAGTCATCAGAGGTGATTGTTCCCAAACGCTGCTGTCACCGTCAATGAGGTCCAGCACCTTAGGAGATAAAACAAAGAAACCACCATTAATCAAGGCACCATCGCCTTTTGGTTTCTCTTTAAAACTTTGAACCTGTCCATTGGATAATTCGAGTGCTCCGAAACGACCCGGCGGTAATGTCGCCGTCAATGTAGCAAGCTTACCATGGCGCTTATGGAAGGCGATCGTATCTTGAATATCAACGCCGCATACCCCGTCACCGTAGGTAAAGCAAAAGCACTCATCATCTTTAATATATTCAGAAACGCGGCGCAGGCGGCCTCCAGTCATGGAGTGATCGCCAGTATCGACGAGCGTAACCTTCCAGGGCTCTGCACGTTTTTGAAGCACCGTCATTTCATTATCCTTCATATTGAAGGTGATATCAGACATGTGCAGGAAATAATTCGCAAAATACTCCTTAATAACATATCCCTTATATCCACAGCATATGATGAATTCATTTATGCCATGATAAGAGTACATCTTCATGATATGCCATAAGATAGGTTTCCCACCAATTTCAACCATGGGCTTAGGCTTAGTCACCGTTTCTTCGCTCAGTCTGGTACCTAACCCACCTGCAAGTATCACCGCTTTCATGGAACGCTCCTAGTTGGTTCCTACTCTTTAATTTTTTGTCATCTGCTGATGACAAATAATACATTCAATATATATTTCTTAATCGCTTTATCATTCAACCCGATACAACAAAGGCATCTGAGTAAAAATTAGCTGCAGGAAGTCCATTCTCAATTAATAACGCTTTTGCTGACTCAATCATTGATTGGCTTCCACAAGCATAGACGCTGGCTGTGTTCAAGTCGCTAATATCGGCAACGACAAACTCTTGAACATAACCATATCTTCCATTCCAATCATCTTCAGGCCGAGACAGAACCAGACTGCACTTAACATTAGCATGCTGGCTTTCCCACAGCGCAACGGAAGGGTCATAGAACAATTTACTTTTTCTATTTCCCCAATAAATGTAAATATCCCGTTGAATACCTTTATTAAGTAAATCAGTAACAATCGATTTTATTGGCGCAAATCCTGTTCCCGTTGCCAGGAATATGATTGGTCCTGAGTGTTCATTGTTACGATAGAAAAAAGTGCCCTTTGGTCCTTCAAGCTGCATTAATTGGTTAGCAGATAGATGGCCAAATATTTTACTACTCATGGCACCATTTTCCACTCGCTTTAAATGAAGCTCAATTTTGCTATTGTTTTGTGGAATAGAAGCTATTGAGTAGCTTCTGGCTATACCTTGATACTTCAGATCAAGATATTGCCCAGGCAAGAATGTAAGATTTGCTGTAGGTGGTAAACGAAGCGTAATAATTGCAATATCCTCATGAGGATATTCTATAGAGTCAACCTTACACGGTGCTGTTTTACTTTTAATATTCGCTAGTTCTGGATAATACTCAGCTTCCAGCGTCATATCGCAGTCAGGTTTCACCTGACAAGTCAAAATGGTAGTAAGGACTTCACCCTGCGGACCAAGAATGTGGGCTTCACACGCATTACACGAACCATTTTTACAGCTATGTTCCAGAACAATCCCTTGTTCTATTGCTGAATCTAAAATTGTTTTTTCTGAGCCACATTCGAAAACAACACCAGAAGGCATTAATGTGATTTTATTCGTCATAATGGAAGCCAACTATTATTTACACTTTCGACTAATTTCAATTAGCTGATTTAGTACTGATTACAAAACATGAAACATGCACATTGATATGTTCTGTCCAATGTCGATTTCATTTGATAAATCACTAATACGCGCCATCTCTTTTTAAGACAACATTAATTGTCTTAAATAAAATAGCGATATCATTCCATAGTGACCAATTTTTTACATACCACGCATCAAAGTACACTCGGGTATCATAATCAACATCATTTCTACCGCTGACCTGCCATAATCCGGTCATTCCTGGCTTTGCCATGAGATAATAGTCGACATCACCGGCATAGCGCTCCAACTCTTGCTCAACAATAGGGCGAGGGCCAACCAAGCTCATCTCCCCTTTCAGCACATTGAACAATTGCGGTAACTCATCCAGGCTGGTCTTCCGGATGAAATTACCTACTTTGGTGATTCTGGGATCATTTTTTAACTTAAAATCTTTTTCCCACTCAGCCCTTGCCTCAGGATCGTTGTCGAGTAACTCCTGCAGTACCTCCTGAGAGTTGACAATCATTGAACGAAACTTCAGGCATTTAAATTTCTTTGCATTACGCCCTACGCGTTCGTGCCCATATATAGCTGGGCCACCATCTTTGGAAATCAAGAAAGCCAAAAATAGCAGCAAAGGGGAAGCGACAAAAATAATAGAGATGGATCCCACAATATCAAACGTTCTTTTTACTATTCGTGATGTTCTTTTAGCCAGATTATTGCTGACGCGCAGAATCATGACTTCATGGCTAAAAATGAAAGACATTTCAGTTCCATATAAAGGAACGCCGCGCAGCGTTGGAATGACGGAGACGGAGCGGCACTTCTTCTTGGCTAGTGATTTTAACCAATAATCCCTCAGCTCATAATCTTCTGCGTCAACCGCAACAATGAACTGTGTTTCTTCAGAACAGCACTGTTCCCAAAGTTCCTCTTCCGAAGAGAGAACAGGAATATTAAAGATCTGGCTATCATCGCTTTTCTTAGTTGAAAAAAACGCCACTATGCTAAAACCCAAGATTTCTTCGCTTTGTAAAGCAGCATAGGCATCTCTGGCGTTTTTACCGTTTCCAATGATGACCGTTTGTTTTTTCCAAAGATTCAACTTGTCTAAAATTCGTTTGGTTAACGAACGTCCAAAAGGAACTAAAATCAGCGCAAAAAACCACGTTAGAACCCAAACATATCGGGAAAAATCCCACTTTGAAAACGCAACAAACGCCAAATCCAATATGGAGAAAATAACCAGGGTTCTTAGAACTTCCTTTAACTCGAACCAGAATGGTTTACGATAGGAGTAATGTCTTAATCTGACCCAGAACCAGCTTACACAAATAACAGAGAAAACAACATGCGAAGCAAATCTGGCAAAGAATTCATCCTTTGGGATAAAAGAATATATATTAAAACCAAATAGCTTAATAAAAATAAAAGTGAGCGTTAGGGAAATATTAAAAAAGAAAAAATCTGAAAATGCCAATGAGAACTTTATTATATTTATTTTTCTAAGATTTAAAAATGAATGCATGATTGTTACACACCTTAGCAATTGCTAATGATTCATTAATTAACACGTTTAAAAATCAATAAACACTTTGGCATTTAGACTGCTAATGCTTTAGTTACATTATTTTAGTAGATTTATTATATTTTAAATGAAGGGTGAGGAATGAAATTCAGGCAAGTAATTCTATAAGAGAATTACTTGCCATAGGATAAGAATAGAACGTTTACCTAGAGAAACTACTTATCTGATTTATATTCGTATGAATAATAATCATAATTTCCGTAGCTATAGTAGCTAGCCGCACGTTTTACAATCGCATTCAGAATAACACCTTTGATTTCCGTACCATTCTGTTCAAAACGACGAATACTCACTTCAATTTCTTTCAGTGTATTCACCTCAAAGCGAGCAACCAGAAGTGAAGTTCCAGCATGTCTGCTAATAACAGCAGCATCAGTTACAGCAAGAATTGGAGGTGTATCCAGCAACACAATGTCGTAGTTCTTCGTCGCCCAATCGATGAATTGTGAGAAACGGCTATGCATTAACAATTCAGAAGGATTAGGTGGGATCTGTCCACGAGGGATAAAATCCATATTTTCTACAGCCGTTTTACGAATACTTTTCTCTGTCGTAATTTGTCCTGACAGTATATCGGAAAGCCCGTCTGTACCCTGACATCCCATCAGCTCATGGGCGTAGCCTTTGCGCATATCACAGTCGACGATGAGTACTCGTTGCCCTGACTGAGCGATAACGGCTCCGAGGTTCGCACTGACGAATGTTTTACCAATCGCAGGGCTTGCACCAGAGATCATCAGCACATTGTTTTTGGCTTCCATCATGGCGAAATGCAGACTGGTGCGTAAACTTCTGATGGCTTCAATCGCGAGATCTGCAGGATTCCCAACGGCAAGCAATTCTGTAGATCGAGTATTGCCTCTTTTACCCTTCCCTAATAGGGCTCGGTCTTTCTTCTGTTGCCAAGCTGACAACGGCACACTTGCATAGACGCTGATACCCAACTCAGCAAGCTGTTCAGGGCTCTCAATGCCTTTATGCAGTATGGTTCTTATCAGAACAAATGATACAGAGAGTAACCCGCCCAGTATTATAGATAATAAAACAATAAATACTTTCTCAGGCTTAACGGGTTTAAGCTGCACAACTGCACTATCAATGATTCGAACATTACCTACTGTGCTGGCTTTATTAATGCTTAATTCCTGCTGTTTGTTCAGCAGCTGCATATATACTTCTTGACCAGCCTTAACATCACGAGTTAACCGAATAATTTCCTGTTGCGTCTTCGGCATTGCTCCAACTCGTTTGTTAATTTTTTCCTTTTCTTCTTCAAGCGTTCTACGTTTTTCTAATAATGCCCGATAAGCAGGGTGTTCTTTTGTATAAAGTTTTGATATCTCGGCTTCTTTAAATGTTAGTTCATTTAACTGAGCCTCTAGAGCAACCATTGTTTCTAAAACGGATTTAGCTTCTAATGATAAATCTACTGATTCATTTTTCTGGCGAAACAGATTCAATTTATTATCAGCTTCATCCAATATACTTCTTACGTTAGGCAACTGTTCCTTTAAAAACTCAAGGCTGCGCCCAGACTCTTCTGACTTACGTTCGACATTTTGTTGTAAATAGTTTTCACTAATACTATTAAGTATTTTATTGGTCAGTACCGGGTCTTCACCTTCGAGGCTTAACGCTAAGACGCCCGTATCTTTTCCTCTATCAGCGACACTCAATGTTTTTAGTATATTATTAATTGCTGTTAACTGATTAAGTTTTTTGATACTAAACGTTGTTCCTTCATCAGCAGCAATATCACTAATTAACAACGTAATCCCATCATGACGTTCTAGTTTACCAACCTGACCGTCAAACTGAACAGTATCGCCAGCAGATATACTATAGTTTTTATTATCAATAACCTTTAACGTAATAGGTTCATCTTTCCAGGAATCAGGTACATCCAGACGAGAAACAGCAAGTACCCCTTTCGTGGCACCTGTCAATCTGGCAATTCCTTTACCAAAAAAAGGAAAGTAATTTTGCTGAACATTAATATCCAGCGCTAAATCATTAACGGTCTTCCCTATTATCATTCGAGAAGTTATTAACTCTATCTCCGCTGCCGATTCTGGCTTAGCGTCTGGTAGCATGCTGGTTATATCGTTAATTAACTTATTACTGCTGTTTTTCTCTACCTGAACCAAGGCATCCGCTTTATATATTGGCGTTGCCAGCGTAGCATAGAGAATACCGAATATTAGAAAAATTACCGTTACACCGATTATTAGCCATCTGTTATCTAATAATGTCCCTAATAAACGACCTAAATCAATCTCATCCGCGTTTGAATCGGCGGTTTTTACTGAAATTTTCTCTGCCATGGGTTTCCCTGACTTGTTAACGGCTTAGTACCTGCACCCATTTCTGGGCAGACTGCTCAAGTTGTGAATAGACAAATTCAAAAGCTTCGCGGCTCTTTCGATAAGGATCCGCGATCTCTTGTTGCTCCAGCCAACGACCGAATAACATGGTCTTACCACGAACCTCAGGAGCAATGCGGCACACTGCCTCAATATGCTCTTTCTCCATAACTAAAATGAGGTCGTACTGCCGACATAATGCGGAAGTTAGCTGCTGTGCAACATGTCCTTCAAGAGAAAGATCGTATTTATTTGCAACGTCAGTTGCCATAGCGTCAGCGGGTTTTCCCACCAGCGCCCCTAACCCAGCGGACGCCACTTTTTTTGCAGGTAATGCCTGTTTTAGCAATCTCTCCCCTGTAGGGGAACGACAAATATTACCTACACAGACAACTAATATTGAATCAAACATAATTATCTCTATGGCCAGGTACGAACTCGCAGGCTACCTTCACTCAAATCGTTAAACGCAGAGATCGTCGGTGCAAGTTGTGAAATCAAACGGTTCCAACGCGCGACAGGTGCAGTAGTGACATAGACTACATCATACGGCTGTAACTGGAATTCTGCGCCCATCACAAGGGATGTAGCATCGGCAGCATTGAGCTGGTAAATATCAGCCAATTTCGGCCCTTGGGTTCCTCTTAGGGGACGGATAACAAAGACACCTGTTGCATCAGCCATCGTTTGATCCATACCTTCAGCGTTACCTAAAGCTTCTGTCAAGGTCATACCGCTGCGATCCATCTTGAGCGTACTCTGTTTCTTAACCTCGCCCATAACGAAAACTTTTAAGTCGTCGTTACGAGGGATATAGAGGATATCTCCAGGATATAACAGTGTGTTCTGAGATAAGTCGCCGTTTTGCATCAAAGCCTGAAGAGAGATGCGTTTTTCTTGGCCATTGTGCGTCAGCACAATATTACGCCAGTCGGCATCTTCACTTAATCCGCCAGCCTTGTTAATGGCATCCAAAATCGTTAACGGCACATTAGTGATAGGCTGCTCACCGGAGGTTTTTACTTCTCCCGTGACATAAGCTTTCTGAGAGCGGAAGGATGCGATATTAACATCAACTTGTGGAGACTCGATATAAGTTGCCAAACGGGAAGAAATTTCACTACGCACTTCCATCACCGTTTTACCAGCAACTTTGACCTTGCCAATATACGGATAGAAGATTGTACCGTCGGAGTGTACCCAGTTCCCCGTATCAGCAGCAGTGCGATATGTTCCTGCGGGTGTCGTGAGTTCTGGATGATCCCACACGGTAACCATGATGACGTCACCAATACCAATGCGGTACTCATATTGCTGTAGTTCACGTTCCAATGCAGGATTAGTTTGTGCGATTAATGGCTTAGGCCGCATTTTATCGACCAGATAAGGCGTAAGAGGATAAACATTAACGAGTTTATCAATATTGAAATCAGCGTCTTGCTGCTCAATAACCTCTTTGCCACTCGTCGATAGATGACTTCCGGGGATTATGGTACAGCCGCTAAGGAAGGCTAGTGACACGACTAAGGGTGCCAATTTTAACTTGTGCTTTATCATCCTGTTATTCCATCACTTTTAATTCAAAATTGCACAAATCCCTACAAAATATCAAATGATTATAGAGAATCTTTATTCAACTGAACCCGCAGTCTAACGTGTAAAAAGTCGGTAATTTTCCGCTTAGCGACGCTGAACAGTACGGTTTGGCAACTCATTTACCAGCCTGTCGGAACGAGTTCGTCGTCCCCACTGCATCACCTTTTCTATACGCGGTATAAAATAGAAATAACCGGTAAACATTACAAAAAATAGGCCTAACATCATAGGCTGGCTCACGTGATTGCGATCGCTGATGATTCCCACAACGGCAAACAATAGTGCCACAAACGTAATTATCATCAACGACTGTCGCGCGGTCAGTCCTGAAGACATCAGAATGTGGTGAAGATGTCCCCTGTCGGCCTTAAACGGACTATCGCCTTTCAAAAACCGCCGTAGCGTGATAGCAACCATGTCCATCAGAGGGATCGCAATTAACCAAAGCGCCGTCACTGGATTCATTACCGCGCTTTCTCCCTGAGAAGCAAGAATCAGCAACCAAAGTACGGTAAATCCTATAACGGTGCTACCTGCATCCCCCATAAAAACCTTAAATCTTTTTCCCAGAGGGATGCCAAGATTCAGGAAAAGATAAGGTAGCATAGCCGCCATCATGCATAGGCTCCAGAGCCCAAATTGGCGTTCGCCCCCTGAATAGAATAAAAAAAACAGTGAGCAAAATGCGATACAGGCGAGTGAGCCCAGTAAACCATCAATACCATCGATCATATTAAAGGCATTGATAGCCCCGCATACGGCAAACAATGTAATGACGTACCCGAATCCCCCTAAAAGCAGTTCATGACCAAACACCACGTCCCCTAATGATGAAAGGTATAACCCCGAGTACATCATTAAACTACCCACCAGCAGTTGAACAACGAACCGGGGAAAAACGGGGAGGTCAAAACGGTCATCAATCACACCGACAACCAATAGCAAGGTAGTGCAAATCATGTATAGGGAGAAATCAGGAAGCCAGTCAGAATGCAGCATAAATAAAACGCAGAGCGCGAGATAAATCGACACGCCCCCGACAAGAGGAACATTTCCACGGTGCTTTTTACGTGCACATGGTTTATCCACCAATCCGACGTTGATTGCGACCTTTCTAACCAAGAACAGCGCGACGAATGCGCTTAAAAATACAACGATGAAATCTTGCATTTTTGCACCATCATCAACCGTTAAATATTCTGCATCAGACACGCTACCGCCCTTGGCTTATAGCAACCAATGCGCTGTCAACAACGTACGGAACACCATCCTGTGGCAACATATCTGGCTCCGTAAGCCCTCTGCTTTTATGTAAATACTTCATAAATTTGCTAGCTAACTGACATTGCTAACAAAATATTTCTCATCAATAGATTTATTTATAAAAATATAGCTAAGTCTACAACGCCAATTTTCACCCCAATAGTATTGATGACGAAGTAAAGAGTACAAGGGTAAGATGTTCCAGGACGAGCTTTTCAGAATAAGACTACGCACTCGCTTCCCCTCATGCACCGCCAACCTAAGAGGCGTTTTTGCAGGAAGCTGTAAGATGCGAATAAAAAATCATAGCAAAAACCCGCGCCTTCCTGTCGTAAAAATCCTGTTAAATAGGCTGGCATATTCTATGCGTTGTCTACCAACACTATCAAACACTAACGCGAGCTATCCCGCTCATAATTCTGAAAATCTTGCTTATTGCTGCTTTTTCACGCTGTTTTAAATAACTTGTCACACAAGATTTATATAGGCTAACTGCCGTGTAAAAGTGGAGGAAAGCGCGGGTCGACAGGCTGCCGACGCTCGTACCGGACTCGCCAAAAAAAGAATATCCCTGCAAATTCTGGTTCATCTGTGTCTGCCCTGATACGCTATCGAGGTTATCTTCATTTAAAGGTGAAAAAATAGATATGGAGTGGATCGCTGATCCAACAATATGGGCCGGGTTGGCCACGCTGGTTGTCCTGGAACTGGTTCTGGGCATTGATAATCTTATCTTCATCGCCATTCTGGCTGAGAAACTACCAAAAGAACAACGCGATAAAGCCAGAGTCGTCGGGCTGTTACTTGCCCTGCTTATGCGACTGGGCCTGCTGGCGTCCATTTCCTGGCTAGCCTCTTTGACTACCCCACTTTTCACGCTCCTTGGGCACACATTCAGCGCTCGCGATGTCATCATGCTGATTGGCGGGCTGTTTCTACTCTTTAAAGCCACGATGGAGCTCAACGAGCGCCTTGAAGGAAAAGATGAAGAGCAGCACGCCCAACGTAAAGGTGCACGCTTCTGGCCCGTCGTTGCACAGATCGTAGTACTGGATGCGATATTCTCACTGGACTCCGTGATTACCGCCGTCGGCATGACCGACCATCTGCTGGTGATGATGTCCGCCGTGACAATTGCCATCTTCCTGATGCTGCTGGCCAGTAAACCACTGACCCGCTTTGTCGCGGAACACCCAACCATCGTCATCCTGTGCCTCAGCTTCCTGCTGATGATTGGTTTCAGTCTGGTCGCAGACGCCTTTGGTTATCACATCCCTAAAGGTTATCTCTACGCTGCGATAGGTTTCTCGGTGCTGATTGAGATGTTGAATCAGGTCTCCATGTTTAACCGCCGCCGCTTCCTTTCATCTTCGGTCCCGCTACGTCAGCGTACCGCAGAAGTGGTTTTGCGTATCTTGCGCGGCAACCACGAAGAAGCCGAGCTGGATAATCAAACCTCGTCGATGATTGCAGACAACACCCGGGCAGGTCAGGAGGTATTCAACCTTCAGGAACGCCGGATGATAAAGCGGGTATTAGGGCTAGCACAACGAACCATTAGCAGCATCATGACATCGCGGCATGATATCGATGCCGTTGAGCTGGATATTACGCAAGGTGCACTCGCTAAGCTGTTAACGAGCAACCAGCATTCCCGATTAGTGGTGACCGACAGCAAGACGTCTGACGAGCCGCTGGGCATAGTACATGTTGCGGACTTACTACAGCAGCAGCTAAACCGCGAACCGTTTAACCTGCGCATTCTGATTCGTCAGCCGCTGGTTTTCCCCGAACAACTTTCGCTTTTGCAGGCTCTAGAACAGTTCAGAGAAGGGAGAACACATTTTGCGTTTGTCGTTGATGAATTTGGTTCGATGGAAGGGATTGTTACATTAAGTGACGTGATGGAAACCATTGCGGGTAACCTACCGCGCGAAGGAGAAGATCGCGATGCGCGCCACAGCATTCAGCAGAATGACGACGGCAGTTGGACCGCAAATGGCTATATTCCGCTGGAAGACCTGACGATGTATGTTCCGCTGACGCTGGATGAAAAGCGCGAATACTACACATTAGCGGGGCTGTTGATGGAACACGCACAGCGGGTTCCACAGGTGGGTGATACCCTATCAATCGATGGTTATCAGTTCACTATTCTGGCGGTGGAAAGCCATCGAATCATGGAGGTTCGCATCACGCCAAACGACGAACCACAGACTGATTTTGAAGTGTGATTAAATAGGGGCTGGGGGATGACTTATCTGTTCCCCTCCCCTGACGGGCAATACATTGATGTTCGAGCAATCCTATCAGACAATAAGAGAATCGTAGGAATGGGGGCTATCATATGTTCGATAAGATCGTTTTGACACTGAAAAAACAGATACCCGACATCAAAATTATTTATCTCTTTGGTTCTCAGGCTACAGGCAATGCCAGAGCGGACAGCGACATTGATATCGCCATCATGGCTACGAGAGCACTGGATCCCGTTGAACGTTGGGAGCTATCTAATCAATTAGCAAAAGAAGTGGGTCATGACGTCGATCTTATCGATTTATTGCAGGCTTCAACGGTATTAAAAATGGAGATCGTTCGTAACGGCAAGCTGCTTTATGATGCGGAAACAGCAGCGGGAGAATTTGAAATGACAACACTTTCGATGTACCAGCATCTGCAAAAAGAGCGTGCGGATATCATTCGTAGCTTTAATCAGGATCTAAAAGCATGACAGATATCTTGCTCAACAAAAGCAGCACCATACAAAGATGCCTGCGTCGTATTCGTGAGGAATTCGATACTGAGGAAGGGTTTCGTCAAAACTTCACCAAGCAAGATTCCGTCATACTTAACATACAGCGTGCCTGCGAAGCCGCTATTGATATCGCTAATTATCTTATCCGTATCAAGCAGCTAGGCATACCACAAAGTAGCCGCGATAGCTTCGCGCTTCTTGCTGCAAACCAGATTATTACGATTGATCTCTCTGATAATTTGCAAAAAATGGTGGGATTAAGAAATATTGCCGTGCATGACTATCAGGCGCTCAATCTGGATATTGTCATCCACGTCATTTCTCATCGTTTAAGCGACTTTGAACATTTTATCAAACAAATAGCCCGGTACAGCGACAGCCAGCACCTTTAGAGCACATAGCTTAAAGGTGCTGCTGTTTACCTAATTTCTGCTATCAGGCAGGCACCATGATCTCGGTGGCGATAACCACCACTATCAGCCCAACCAAAACCGGAACCGACGTACGCTTCACCACCTCAAACGGTGATATTTTTGCCATACCGGCAACAGCAACCACTACGCCAGATACCGGAGAAATAGTACGGCCCAGATTGGAAGCCTGAAGCATCGGAATGGCCAGATAGGCCGGGTTGATGCCCATTTGCGACGCCAGCTTTGGAATCAGTTCAACAAACGCATAAAACGGCGCGTTACCCGAACCCGTCGTCATCGCAGCCAGCATCGTGATCGCAACCAACACCAGCATAATCACTAACCCACCGCTGCCAAATGACTGCGCAAGGCCAATCAGGCCGCTGATAAAGCCAATAGTGCCAAGCCCCTGAGCAAAGACACCGGCTGCGACCAACAGAATGACCACACTCGAGAAAGCATCGGCCATCCCACGGTAAGCCACATCCAGCCCATCAAACACCTTTTGCGCATTGAACGAACGGGCGAATTCCAGCACCGCAGCCAGCACCATACAGATCACCAGCACGGTAATAATGTGAAGTTCCGGCCCCCATTTACCATCAAAGACCAGTACACCAATGATCGGCGTAAACGGCAGAATGGCGTAAAAACGTGGGGCATCGGTCTTGATTTCACTGACGTCCAGAATTTCATGGCTGACATTCGCTTTATTATCCAGATAGCGCTGCCAGAAGAAATGCGCGACGGCCATGCACACGATCGCCATGATAGAAATAGGTAACGTGGCCTTAAAGGCGAAATCCACGAGTTTCATCTGCGATGCCTGAGCCGCCAGCACGACGTCGCCTGACGTCGGCGACAGGATCAGCGCCACCGGAGAGGCACAGATTGCGGCAGCGGCTCCGCGACTAATACCAACGTTCACCATAACCGGGAATAACGTAGCCATTAACAGCACCCCCAGCCCGGTTGCCGATGACACCGCCAGCGACATCAGACAGGCGACAAAATAGGCCGCAATCATCAGTAGATAAGGCGAGTTAATCATTTTCAGCGGACGGGAAACCAGCTTGACGACGACATCATTGGCACCAATGTGCGTCATATAAGCGGCAAAACCACACAGCACCATAATCATCATGCCGAGATCGCCACCGCGGCTCATCAGCAAAATTTTTACGTATTCAACAATATCCGTTGCGCTCCAGCCTGTCGCTTTCGCGCTGGCAGGCAGGACGTTTTTCCCCAGCATGGCACTGATTGCCAAAAGTAATAGGCCCCCAACCAGCAATACGCCAGTCGCGGAATACCCTTTTATAATGTAACGACCAACCAGAATCGTTACAGCAACACCAATCAAAAGTTCGAGCATAGTGTGTTTCGATACCTGAGTAATAAATGATCTGACAGACATTCCCCGGCAACGGAGTCGCACCGCACCGAAAATAGGGAGCGAAGTTTACTGCTTTAGAAAATAAAAAAAGAGAAAAATATTAATATGTAGCATTAAAAAAGAGACACCGAGCACAAAGCCGGCCTGGAGAAGGATGACAAACCAAAAGAAAATGTTGGGGAGAGGCTGCTGGTTTGCTGACAGGAGTCAGCAAACCAGCTAAAACGGCATATTTAGAAAATTAAAGACGGTCGAGGAGTTGCTTCAGGTCTTTACCCTTCTGACTTTGCTGATTCTGGCTTGCCCAGTCATTCAGGCGTTTCTTCAGCTCGTCCTGTAGGCGTTTACGCAGCAGTTGGTCTACCTGTAGCTGGTAGTTTAATTTATCCCACTCGCCATAGACGCGTAACGGGATCGCCGTGTTTTTCAGCACGCTGACCAGTTGCTCATCGCCCTGCCATCCTTGAGTGATAGAGACATTCACATTAACATCGCAGGTCTGGGCAGGCAGATCGAATTGTCCCCCCCCGCTGAGTGATAGCAGTTCTGAACGGCCATTGAGATCGGTAAGACGCAATTTACCCGCATTCAACTGGGCTTTTCCTGTCAGCTGTTGCAGCTCGGTATAACGCTCGTAGCGCTCTTGTCCCCGCACATTACCGTTGCTACGCGCGACAGCCATCTGCACCATTTGCTGAATATTCAACCCTTGCAGACGGACGCTATTGGCCTGCAACGTCGCCGTTCCCTGCCACTGATGGAGCAACGCAGGTAGCGTAAAACTGTTGCCGTTGAACTGTCCTGCCATCGACAATTTTCCGCTGACCGTCTCGGCGGGCAACGCAAACGCGGACATGAGTTGAGATAATTCAACATCCTTGAGTTCTGGCCGTAGCGTGATGCTGGTTGATGGCTTCGTCACGACTTTACCAGGTAATGAGAAATGCCCACTGCCCAGTTCACCGCTCAACGTCGTAATATCCAACAATCCCGGCTGATTTTCTGCCCGTAGCGTGAACTGACGGACATCAAGCCCGCGATAGACCACCGTCGCAGCCTGTAGCGACAGACGCGCGGTGAATGCCTGTAGACTGTCTTCTGGCTTGGTTAACCCACTTTCATTTGAAATAACAGGCGCTGAGGATTTAGCCGGCGCGTTGGAAGTACTGTTTTCCTTTGTCGCCGCAATTCCCAGCAGGGAGTCTACATCCAGCTTCTCCGACAGCAGATCCAAATCGTAATGTGGGATATCGCCCAGCGTCACGCTCCCCGCCCCCGACAGTTGGCTATTATTGGTATTCAATGAAAGCTGGCTAAACGTGATTTTTTCAGGCTGCTGTTGATAACTGGCCTGAACGCTCCCTGTTCCGCTTATCCCACTTGCCGGTACGTCAGCGCCCTGAAGCTGGAAGTCCAGCCTGGTGATATTGGCATTAACCTGCAGAGGGAAGTGCAACAGATCGACATCGGCATTAAGCGAAAAGGCAACATCGCGCTGATCGCGATTGATACGGCTTGATAATTCGATGTTGACCTGACGGTCGCTGCTCTGCTCCAGCGCAAGATTAATATCGCGAACATTAATCTGTTCATTATTGCTGCGTTGCAGAACTAACAGGCTATCGGCGACTTTTATCTTATCAATATCCAACCGCCAGCGCTGTTCTTCGGATGGAGTCTGCGATCCCGCAGGGGCAATGGGCGCATTGTTGGCCTGTTTGGCTTCACTTTCCGGCGTCAGGCGAATAATGGCACCTTTCAGCATCACCTGCTTGACCGCTAGCTTGTGCGAAAGCAGCGGCCACAGCTGCACATCAAGACGCATGTTCTCGGCGCTGACAATCGGCGCACGGGCTCCCGGCGCGCTCAACGACATCCCGCCTGATAATATGCTCAGTTGCGGCCACACATGCCAGCGCAGATCGCCATCCAATTGAAGGCGATAGCCGCTACGTTCCTCAACTTGCTTCACCATGTAGGCGCGGAAGTCATTGGGATTAACCAGTACGACCAAAGCCGTCATTCCTGCTATCAGCACGACAAGCAGAATTGCCAGCGTCGTCAGAAATCTTCTCATGCCATCCTCATTGCGAAACGCACGGCCACCTGCTGTTTACCTTGCAAGCCTGTCGCCAGATGCCTAGCCCTAAGATACCTAGCCCTAAGAGGCTTAGTCTTTATCGATCCGGCTCGCTACCGCACCCTGTTGGTCTTTATATTTGGCATCCTGACGGCGGTTGTATGGACGAGCCGCTGGCCCGGAAAGCGGTTCAAAACTCAGAGCGCCAATCATCATGCCGGGGCGTAGCGCCAGCGGCAACTTACCTGAATTATAGAACTCCAGCACAATTCTTCCTTGCCAACCTGGATCAATACGGTGTGCGGTGACGTGAACCATCAATCCCAGACGTGCCAGCGAAGAGCGACCATCCAGCCAGCCGACCAAATCATCGGGCAGCGTCACTGACTCAAACGTCACCGCCAGCGCTAACTCTCCCGGATGCAGGAAGAATGCTTCGCCTTCCGGTAAATTGATTTCATCACTCATGACGCGATCCAACGCCGCACTGACCTCATCCTTCGGCCCGCTTAAATCAATAAAAGGCGCAGTGTGTCCGCGGAAGACGCGAAACTGATTTCCCAGGCGAACATCAACGGTCGCGCCAGAGATTCTCTCGGTTGGCGGACGGGGCGTAATCACCAGTCGGCCATCATCCAGCCAGGCTTCAATGTCACGGTCACACAGTCTCATCTTATTCTCCATTCGACACCGGTATCTATCAGATAAACCTCATCTCTTTCCGTCATACATTACACTGCGGCGGCGTGTACCAAACGTCAACGCCGGTCACGCAACCTGAATGCTTCAGGAGATATTATTCAAAGAACTGGCTTATCTTGGCTTTCAAAATATCAATCGCAATACGGTTTTTCCCGCCGCGCGGCACGATAATATCGGCGTACTGCTTGGATGGCTCAATAAATTGCAGGAACATCGGACGCACGGTTTTCTGATACTGTTCCATCACGGAATCCATGGAGCGTCCGCGCTCATTCACGTCACGGCGCATGCGACGCAACAGACAAATATCCAGCGGTGTATCAACAAAAATAGAGAAAT
Source organism: Pectobacterium colocasium (assembly GCF_020181655.1). Classification (NCBI taxonomy): domain Bacteria; kingdom Pseudomonadati; phylum Pseudomonadota; class Gammaproteobacteria; order Enterobacterales; family Pectobacteriaceae; genus Pectobacterium; species Pectobacterium colocasium. Next base: position 1,519,430 of record NZ_CP084032.1, on the reverse strand, counting down.
TCATCTCATCGCGCAGACGTGCATCCGTCAGCAGCAGAATACCTTCCAGAATAATGACCTTTTTCAGCTCGATATGCACCGTTTCCTGCTTGCGGGTATGTTCAACATAGCTGTACTGCGGGACTTCAATCGCCTGACCCGCTTTCAGCATTTGCAAATGTTTCAGCAACAGGCTGTGATCCATTGAGCTTGGGTGGTCATAGTTGGTTTTTACCCGCTCTTCCATCGTCAGGTGGCTTTGATCTTTATAATAGCTGTCTTCAGATATCACCCCGATATGCTGATCGCCAACCTGATCGCGCAATTCTCGATACAAGGTGCTGGAAATAAGACTTTTACCCGAAGCGGATGCTCCTGAGATCCCGATGATGACGCACTGGTGAGACTGATCAGTCATGGTATTAACGACCTGATTAACATAAATAAAAGAGAGGGGAATGCGCCAACGGGCGCTTTGACGCGGCAATTATAGGGAGTTACCCCCCTTCACGCCACCCTTTCCCTGAATTGGCTATGTCCAATATCTATTTTCAGCTACCGGTAGCAAAAATTCTCAATGGTTACAGTTTCACTATTATCGCAAAGGAAATGGAATAACTCATGGACAGCGACTGGTGAGAATCGGTAGTATTTAAGCTTTGGTTTCTTTGGCTGTTTTGACTTGGTAGATACGATGGCTCACTCAAAACTGGTAAAAAAGAAGGTTGTCAAGAAAGTCGACAAGGCAGCCCCTCCTCAAACTCCCCAAGAGCAATTTCAATTTTACTGGTTAAATATTGAGAAGTACCAGAAAAAAATCGATAAGCTGAAGAAAAACCAGGCAGATCTATTCAGTGATTTTCAGCGCGAACTTCTGCCATACGAACACGACTACATGCAGGCTGTTTATAATAAAACGGCACGTTTGCTTTCTTTTGCTGAGAAAAAATCATTGGGCAAAGGAGATCGAGAGGATCTCTTCCATTGGATCGATGAAGAGCTATCTAGGCTACGTAATTACCCCTTCAATAGCCATCTTGATATCGATAAATTATCCGATCAGTTCTTCGCCTTGAATGCGTTGCATCAAAAGGATGAACCACCTTTAGAAGAACAGTTGGATTTTGTCCGTGATGTTCTGGAAGAACGATTTAGTTTTGTTGAAGAACTTTCCGATGATGAATTACTCGATATGATGAAAGATCCCAATAAAATGCGGGAAAAAATTGAAGAATATATTCAGCATCACGAGAGCGATTTTTTTAGTGACAGTGACGAGCAGGACGAAGACGAGTCTACCCCCCCTACTGATAGCGCATTAGATTTGAATCATCTCACACAGTTATACCGGAAGATCGCGAAAGTACTTCATCCCGACCGTGAACAAGATTCTGATGAAAAAGAGAAAAAACATCACCTTATGGTAATTTTGTCACAAGCCAAGAAAGATAATGATATTTGGACCATTTTGAACATGTACCATAAATATGTTGATGTTTCTTTCAATTTTGACTCACAAGTCATTCCGGCTATTAATGCGTTACTTAAAAATCGGATGGAAGCGATCAAAAATCAGTTGAAAGAACAAGAACACGATCCATCACTATCGGGCATGATCTGGCAAGAGCTTGGTGCGGCATCACAAAAAACACGAGAAAAGAAAATCGACCAGCATCGGCAAAATTTGTTGGAATCAATCAAAATTGAAAAAACACAAACTGCGCATCTTCGCTCTTTAACGGTGCTGAAAGAGTGCCTGAGAGAACGCTACGCTAGTGAGCAATATTTCTTTGCGGACATAGACATCATCGATAGCTTTAACCGCATGAGGCGATAAGTTCTGTATCACGCACCTCCCCCCATTGTTGCCTGCTAACACGCGTTACCAGGCAACAGGTGAGTGGGACAGTGTTGAATCACAGCGCGCGGAAAGAAATTTCGCCGGGAATAACGGCACCCTGCCAATAAAGCTGAGCGGCAACCTGTCCCGCCAGCTCACGGTACAGAGACGTGAATTCACTCTCCGGCTGGCTGACGACCGTCGGCTCACCGCGATCAAGATCCTCACGCAGGGAGATGTGCAGCGGAAGCTGACCTAACAGGGAACAGTGGTATTTCTCCGCCAGCTTCTGCGCGCCACCCGTACCGAAAATCGGCTCCAGATGCCCACAGTTGCTACAGATATGCACGCTCATATTCTCAACAATACCCAGTACCGGCACGCTGACTTTTTCAAACATCGCGATACCTTTCATGGCATCCATCAGCGCGATATCCTGCGGGGTCGTCACGACGACGGCACCGGTGACGGGAATATTTTGCGCCAGCGTCAATTGAATATCGCCCGTACCCGGCGGCATATCTAGCACCAGATAATCCAGATCCGGCCAAAGCGTATCCTGCAACAGTTGCAATAATGCCTTGCTGGCCATCGGCCCACGCCACACCATCGCGTTATCGTCCGTAACCAGATAACCAATCGAGTTGGTTGCCAGACCATGCGCGATAATCGGAGCCATATGTTGACCGTCCGGCGAGGTTGGGCGCTCACTGGCCGATCCCAGCATGGTCGGAATGGAAGGACCGTAGATATCGGCATCCAGAATGCCCACATTGGCACCTTCAGCCGCCAATGCCAGCGCCATGTTGACCGCCGTACTGGATTTGCCGACGCCGCCTTTCCCGGAACTGACGGCGATGATGTTTTTCACGCCCTTCACACCAGCCTGCTCGTTAACCCGCCGCAGCGTAGCGATGTCATGCGTTAAACGCCATTCGACCGCCTTTGCGCCTGATAAACGTAATAGCTCATCGCTAACCGTTTCTTTTAATACTGCCAAACCGCTCAGCCAGACAAACGGCATCGTCAGTTCGATATGCAACACGTTATCCAACAGCGCACAATGGCGCAGCGCATTGAGTGTCGTCAGATTATTTTTCAGTGTCGGGTGCTGAAAAGTAGATAAAACCCCGGCGACCATCGCACGTAGTGCTTCAGGGCGTTGTTCGGGGACTGTCGCGTTCATTCCGGCTCCTTGAAATTCTCATATTTGACCGTTGAGATCGTATATAGCATACCAGAGCGAGGAAAGCGTGAGGCCCTTCGTCATCAAAAACGTGGAAACACTACGCAAATTAAAATCAGCTAGGGGATTTCCTGCCGTTTTACTCACGCCAGCGGTTTACGCAGCAAGGCGCTATCGGTTAACATCGATCTCCCTCTATTCACAAAAGAAAGCAAGTTCCTCATGACTCAAGTCGCAAAGAAAATCCTGGTAACGTGCGCGCTGCCTTACGCTAATGGTTCGATTCACCTCGGTCATATGCTTGAACACGTTCAGGCTGATATTTGGGTTCGTTACCAGCGAATGCGCGGCAACCAGGTTCACTTTATCTGTGCGGACGACGCCCACGGCACGCCAATCATGCTGAAAGCACAGCAGATGGGGATTGCGCCAGAACAGATGATTGCGGCAATGAGTCAAGAGCATCAACAGGACTTTGCCGGTTTCAATATCAGCTATGACAACTACCACTCCACGCATAGCGAAGAGAACCGTGAGCTGTCTGGTCTGATTTATCGCCGCCTGAAAGAGAACGGCTTTATTAAAAATCGCACGATTTCTCAGCTGTACGATCCAGAAAAAGGCATGTTCCTGCCGGATCGTTTCGTTAAAGGCACCTGCCCGAAATGTAAGGCTGCTGACCAATATGGCGATAACTGCGAAGTCTGCGGCGCGACCTACAGCCCGACAGAGCTGATCGAACCGAAGTCAGTGGTGTCTGGTGCCACGCCAGAGATGCGTGACACTGAGCACTTTTTCTTCGATTTGCCCGCGTTCAGCGAGATGCTTCAAGCCTGGACGCGCTCTGGCGCATTGCAGGAGCAAGTCGCCAACAAGATGCAGGAGTGGTTCGATTCTGGTCTGCAACAGTGGGACATTACCCGCGACGCACCGTATTTCGGTTTTGAAATTCCTGATGCACCGGGCAAATACTTTTATGTCTGGCTGGATGCACCAATCGGCTACATGGGGTCGTTCAAAAATCTGTGCGACAGACGTGGCGATCTGAATTTTGATGATTTCTGGAAGAAAGACTCAGACGCAGATTTGTATCACTTCATCGGTAAAGACATCGTTTATTTCCACAGCCTGTTCTGGCCGGCGATGTTGGAAGGCAGCGGGTTCCGTAAGCCGACGAACCTGTTCGTACACGGTTATGTCACGGTCAACGGCGCCAAGATGTCTAAATCACGCGGCACCTTCATTAAAGCAGGCACCTATCTTCAACATTTGGATGCTGATTGCCTGCGCTACTACTACGCGGCAAAACTGTCTTCTCGCATTGATGACATCGATCTTAATCTGGAAGATTTCGTGCAGCGCGTGAATGCTGACATCGTGAACAAGGTCGTAAACCTGGCATCGCGCAATGCCGGTTTTATTAACAAACGTTTTGACGGCAAACTGGCGGACCAACTGGCCGACGCCGAGCTGTACAAAACCTTCACCGACGCTGCCACGAGTATTGCGGAAGCCTATAGCAGTCGTGAATCAGGCCGTGCCATTCGTGAAATTATGGCGCTGGCGGATATCGCCAACCGCTATGTCGACGAACAAGCACCGTGGGTTGTGGCGAAAGAAGAAGGCCGGGATGCCGATCTTCAGGCCATTTGCTCAATGGGCATCAACCTGTTCCGCGTGCTGATGACATACCTGAAGCCGGTGCTGCCTGCACTGGCACAGCGGACAGAAGCGTTCTTGAACACGGAACTGAGCTGGGACGCGATCACCGCCCCGCTGCTGAGCCATCAGGTAAGTCCATTCAAAGCGCTGTTCAACCGCATCGATCTGGATAAAGTCAACGCGATGGTTGACGCCTCTAAAGAAGACATGGTCACGGCGCAAAAAGTCGTGTCCGGTCCGCTGGCGGACAATCCGGTACAGGACACGATTAGCTTTGACGATTTTGCCAAAGTCGATATGCGTATCGCCTTGATTAAACAGGCTGAATTGGTTGATGGTTCTGACAAACTATTACGTTTGACGTTGGATCTCGGTGGCGAAACCCGCCAGGTCTTCTCCGGCATCCGTGAAGCCTATCCCGATCCGGCAAAGCTGGAAGGCCGCTTAACCGTGATGGTTGCTAATCTGGCACCGCGTAAAATGCGCTTCGGCATATCGGAAGGGATGGTGATGGCTGCTGGGCCAGGTGGGAAAGATATCTTCCTGCTAAGCCCAGACAGCGGCGCTCAGCCAGGTATGCAAGTCAAATAACCTCCCCATCAAGCCGGATTCTTATCCGGCTTTTTTCTGCAACAATTTCGCCACAAATCCCCGCTTATTTCTTTCTGGCTGACTCGCTGCTTCGCATGATTTGTAACCATGAAATAACAAAATCGTTATGCATTATAATATATAGCGAATAAAAAACATACCTCTTTATGGGTGCAATGGGGGGTTAAATACTTAAATTTTGATTTCGCGCAAAACCCACATTTTATGTGTTGTTAAATTGCTCGCAACAAAAATGACACATAATGACACAGGGAAACTAATGCAACTCAATAGAAGAGGTTTCTTTAAAGTTTGCGCGGGGGGAATGGCTGGAACCACTCTCGCGGTATTGGGCTTTACACCCACAGAAGCAATGGCATCAGTACGTCAATATAAGCTGTTACGCGCGAAAGAGACACGTAACAACTGCACATACTGCTCGGTCGGTTGCGGTGTGCTCATGTATAGCCTGGGCGATGGCGCCAAGAATGCAAAACCTTCCGTTTTTCATATCGAGGGTGACGCGGATCATCCAGTCAGCCGCGGCTCCCTTTGCCCGAAAGGTGCGGGTCTGGTCGACTATATCCACAGCGAAAACCGCCTGCTCTACCCTGAATACCGCGCCCCCGGCTCCGACAAATGGCAGCGAATCAGCTGGGACGATGCGATCGAACGTATCGCACGCCTGATGAAAGCAGACCGTGACGCCAACTTCCAACGGACTAACGCCAAAGGCGACACCGTCAACCGCTGGCTGACTACCGGTATGCTGTGTTCTTCTGCCGCCAGCAACGAAACGGGTATTCTCGACCAAAAATTTGCCCGTTCTCTGGGCATGATCGCCATCGACTGCCAGGCTCGCCTGTGCCACGGGCCAACGGTTGCCGCGCTGGCACCGACATTCGGCCGTGGCGCCATGACCAACAACTGGGTTGATATCAAAAACGCCAACGTCATCATCGTCATGGGCGGCAACCCGGCAGAAGCACACCCGGTCGGTTTCAAGTGGGCCGTTGAAGCAAAAACGCACAATAATGCGAAACTGATCGTTGTCGATCCACGTTTTAACCGCTCCGCAGCCGTTGCCGACCTCTACGCTCCCATTCGCGCAGGTTCAGATGCCGCCTTTCTGTTAGGTATCGTTAACTACCTCATTACACACGATAAAATTCATCATGAGTATGTGGTATCTTACACCAGCGCCAGCCTGATCGTACGAGACGATTTCAGCTTTGACGAAGGCTTGTTCAGCGGTTACGACGCACAAAAACGTCAATATGATAAATCCAGCTGGCAGTATGAGCTTGATGAATCCGGCTTTGCCAAACGCGACACCACGCTATCTCACCCGCGCTGTGTGTGGAACCTGCTGAAGAAACACGTTTCCCGCTATACGCCAGAAATGGTGACATCCCTGTGCGGTACATCCGCCAAAGATTATGAAACGATCTGTCGCACGCTAGCCGAAACCTGTGTACCGAATAAAACGGCGACGTTTATGTACGCCTTAGGCTGGACGCACCACACTAACGGTGCACAAATCATTCGTTCAGCGGCGATGATCCAACTTTTACTTGGCAACATCGGTATGGCTGGCGGCGGTATCAACGCGCTGCGCGGCCACTCAAATATTCAGGGTTATACCGACCTTGGTCTGCTGTCATTAAATCTTCCGGGCTATATGCCGCTGCCGTCAGAAAAACAAACGGATCTGAAAACCTATCTGGGACAAATCACGCCGACCGCACTGCTGCCCGACCAGGTTAACTATTGGAAGAACACGCCGAAATTCTTTATCAGCATGATGAAGAGTTTCTACGGCGATAATGCTCAAGCGTCGAATAACTGGGGTTATGACTGGCTGCCGAAGTGGGATCGTAGTTACGATGTTATGGTGCAAACCGAGTTGATGGTGGAAGGCAAAATGAACGGCTATATCGTTCAGGGCTTCAACCCCGTTGCTGCGTTTTCCAACAAAAATAAAGCGACAGAAGCCCTCTCCAAACTCAAGTATATGGTCATCATCGATCCTCTGGTCACCGAGACATCCACGTTCTGGCAGAACTATGGCGAATTCAATGACGTGGATACGAAGTCCATTCAGACTGAAGTTTTCCGTCTGCCTTCTTCCTGTTTTGCCGAAGAGAATGGCTCTATCGCCAACTCAGGCCGCTGGCTGCAATGGCACTGGGCGGCGGCTGAGCCACCAGGAGAAGCCCATCACGACGGCAAGATCCTCGGTAAACTGCTGATGCGCCTGCGTGAGCTGTATCGCGAAGAAGGTGGTACGTATCCCGATCCGTTGATGAACATCAACTGGAACTATAAAGACCCGGAAGATCCGACACCGGAAGAGATCGCTCGTGAAGCCAACGGCATGGCGCTGGCCGATATCTACGATGACAGCGGCAAACTGATCCTGAAGAAAGGCCAACAGGTCGCTGACTTCTCGCAGTTGCGCGATGACGGCTCCACATCCAGCTTCTGCTGGATCTATGCCGGTAGCTGGACGGAAGCGGGTAACCAGATGGACAGACGCGACAATGCGGATGCCGGTCTGGGCTGCACACCGAACTGGTCATGGTGCTGGCCGCAAAACCGTCGCATCCTCTATAACCGCGCTTCTGCCGACCTACAAGGTAAGCCGTGGGACAGCAAACGTAAATTACTGGAATGGAATGGTCAGAAATGGCAAGGCATTGATGTGCCTGATTTCGCCGCGACCGTACCACCGGGCAAAGACACCGGGCCGTTCATCATGCTGCCGGAAGGTCTGGCACGTCTGTTCTCCGTAGACAAGCTGGTCGATGGGCCGTTCCCTGAGCACTACGAACCGATCGAATCCCCTATCGGCACCAACCCGCTGCATCCATCGGTGGTGTCCAGCCCGGCAGCGCGTTTGTTTGAACGCGATGCGAAAACCATGGGCACCGCGAAGGACTTCCCTTACGTGGCGACAACGTACTCGATTACCGAATTGTTCCGTCACTGGACAAAACACGCACGTCTGAACGCGATTGTGCAGCCGGAACAGTTTGTTGAGATCGGTGAAAATCTGGCGAAGAGCAAAGGCATTAAAGCGGGCGATGAAATCAAAGTCTCCTGCCAGCGTGGCTACATCAAAGCCAAAGCGGTAGTCACCAAGCGTATCAAGACGCTGGAAATTGCCGGACGCAGCGTGGAAACCGTGGGTATCCCCTGCCACTGGGGCTTTGAAGGAACCACGCGTAAAGGGTTCCTGGCTAATACACTCACCCCAAGCGTCGGCGACGCTAATTCACAAACGCCTGAATACAAAGCGTTTCTGGTTAATGTAGAGAAGGTGTAAGGGTAGCCAATTATGTCAATGCAATCACAAGATATTATTAAACGTTCGGCCACCAACGGCTTTACACCGCCTCCGCATGTGCGTAATGACAAAAGCGAAGTGGCAAAACTGATTGATGTGACAACCTGCATCGGCTGTAAAGCCTGCCAGGTTGCCTGCTCAGAATGGAACGACATCCGCGATGAAGTCGGCCATAACCTCGGGGTTTATGATAACCCAGCGGATCTGAGCGCCAAATCCTGGACGCTGATGCGCTTTTCCGAAGTGGAAGAGAACGATCGTCTGGAATGGCTGATCCGTAAAGATGGCTGTATGCACTGTAGCGATCCGGGCTGCCTGAAAGCTTGCCCTTCCGCTGGCGCGGTTATTCAGTACGCCAACGGTATCGTCGATTTCCAGTCCGAGCATTGCATCGGCTGCGGCTATTGCATCGCCGGTTGCCCGTTCAATATCCCACGTCTGAATAAAGAAGATAACCGCGTCTATAAATGTACGCTGTGCGTCGATAGAGTCAGCGTTGGGCAAGAACCTGCCTGCGTGAAAACCTGTCCGACAGGTGCCATTCGTTTCGGTACGAAAGAAGAGATGAAGTATCTGGCGGAAGAACGTATCGCCGATCTCAAAAACCGTGGCTATGAGCACGCAGGCCTCTACGATCCGCAGGGCGTGGGCGGTACGCACGTGATGTATGTTCTGCACCACGCGGACAGACCATCGCTCTATCACAATCTGCCAGATAACCCGCAGATTTCCACGCCGGTCAATCTGTGGAAAGGCATTCTGAAACCGCTGTCCGCGTTAGGGTTTGTCGCCACATTCGCTGGGTTAATGTTCCACTACGTCGGTGTGGGTCCAAACACGGAAGAAATGGAGCATGAGCACGAGGGAGAAGACAAAGAAGGGGGAGACAAACATGAGTAAACCACAAATGATTTTGCGTACCAAGTTTATCGATCGCATCTGTCACTGGATTGTGGTGATTAGCTTTTTCCTGGTCGCACTCTCGGGTATTGCTTTGTTTTTCCCAACCCTGCAATGGTTGACGCAGACGTTTGGTACACCACAAATGGGACGTATTCTGCACCCGTTTTTTGGTGTGTTGATCGTCATTTGTCTGATTCCGATGTTCTTCCGGTTTGTTAGTCATAACATTCCGAAGAAGCGCGATCTGCCGTGGTTCCTCAACATTATTGAAGTGTTGAAAGGCAATGAGCATGAAGTCGCAGAAGTGGGTAAATACAATCCAGGTCAGAAGATGATGTTCTGGAGCATTATGGGGCTAGCACTGGTGCTGTTGATTACCGGTGTGATTATGTGGCGTCCTTACTTTGCCCACCTGTTCCCGATTGATATCGTGCGCTATGCCATTCTGATTCATGCGGTTGCAGCCATCGTCCTCATCCATGCCATTCTGATCCATATGTATATGGCGTTCTGGGTCAAAGGGTCGATCAAAGGGATGATTGAAGGCAAAGTCTCTAAACGCTGGGCGCGTAAACACCACCCGCGCTGGGCACGTGAAATGGAAGAGAAAGAAGCGAAGAAATAACTCGCTCTTTCTTCATCCTACCACTCACCTGAAATGCCGCGCCTCGCGGGCATTTCAGGCTGTTGACAAACCTATTTATCGAACGAGAACGGGAGTAACGGAATAGAAGAGTAAAGCGTTTGCGCCAGGGATGGCGCAATCCGAGCGTACAGGGATGTATTTACAGCGTCTTTACGATCTATCCGTTACTACCGCCATACGGACTTTGTCAGCAACCTCGAATGCCCGCCCTGCGGGCATTTTCTTTTTTATCCGCAGTCAGCACGAATCGTTATAACTTAAACCCAAACGTCATAATGCTCCCCTCTTTCCCGACTATCGCTCAGCGGCTATGATGCAGTATCATTTTTAAATAGACATCCAGACATAAAGACAGCTATAAAGTAATGACGCAGAGAACATAACAATACTGCAATCAACACGACATCAATTTATAAAACGCCATGGAGCTGATAATGAAGAGATTTACGCCCGCCCTGCTTGCACTGAGCTTACTGACTGCATTACCGGCACTGGCCAATCAGAACGCCACAATTGCTCCCGTTCCAGCGGCTATCGCCAATCATGATGGCCCGGTTCGCATCGCGGTTATCCGTAATCTGGGATCGGACGACAACACCACGCAGTTTGTTTCCGGCGTACTCGAAGAAGGCAAAAAGCTGGGCTTCAAGGTCAGCACCTTCCTGAGCAACGGCGACGATGCCCGCTTTCAGGATTTCGTGAATCAGGCTATTAGCCAGAAATATGACGGCATCATCCTGTCACAGGGGCGCGATCCCTACTCTACCGATTTGATTAAACGTATCGTCGACAGCGGTATTGCCGTTTCCGTGTTTGATACTGCCGTGAATGGCGACATTCCCGGCGTGACCGTTACCCAACAGGATGACACCTCGCTAACTAACGAGTCACTCGGCCAACTGGTGAAAGATTTCAACGGTAAAGCCAATATCATCAAGCTGTGGGTCGCAGGCTTCCCACCGATGGAACGCCGCCAGCTCGCCTATCAGCAGATCCTGAAAGCTAACCCCGGCATCAAGGAACTGGAATCGATTGGTGCCGTGTCCTCTGACGTACAGGGCGATACCGCCAACAAAGTTGGCGCGGTGCTGGCGAAATACCCGAAAGGCAAAATTGACGCAATTTGGGGATCGTGGGATGCCTTCAGCCAGGGCGCTTATAAGGCATTGAAAGAAAACGGCCGGACTGAAATCAAACTGTACAGCATCGACATCTCCAATCAGGATTTACAGCTGATGCGTGAAGCGAGCAGCCCGTGGAAAGTCAGTGTGGCGGTGGATCCAAAACTGATCGGTAAAGTTAACCTGCGTCTGGTTGCCAACAAGATAGCCGGTGAACCCACGCCAGCAACCTACGAGTTCCGCGCCGCAGCCATTCCGCAGGCGCTGTTAGCCAGTCAGGCTGGTGCAGTCAACGTCGCAGGATTAGCGAAAATCATCCCAGGCTGGGGTCACACGGATGATTTTATCGCACCGTGGTTTGCTACACTGGAAGCCAAACAGGCAAAATAATACGGAGATAACGTTATGGCATCGACTCCTCTGCCCACTCCTGATTACAGCCGCAATATGCGGCTGATTGGACACAGCGATCAGGGCGGCAGACCCGACGGCGTGCAGGTGATGGTTCATCGCGGCTACGCTTACATCGGGCACATGGTTTCACAAGGCGTGTCGATTGTGGATGTGCGCGATGCCAAAAATCCCAAGCCTGCGGGGTTTATTGCTGCCCCGCCCGGTACCTGGAATATCCACCTACAAACCCATGATGACCTGCTGCTTGTCGTTAACGCACGCGATTTGTTTGCCGATGCCAACTTCGCCGAGGAAAAGGTCTATTACACCCGCTCCGTCGCCAATACGGTCAGTACCAAACAGCAGGGCAAAAGCTGGAGCGCCGGATTACGGATTTTCGATATTTCAACGCCGGATAAACCGCGTGAAATCAGCTTCCTGCCGCTGGACGGCATTGGCATTCATCGCATCTGGTACGTGGGTGGACGCTGGGCCTACGTCTCCGCGCTGCTCGATGGCTACAGCGACTATATTTTTCTGACTATCGATCTGGCCGATCCACAGCGCCCTGAGGTTGCTGGCCGCTACTGGCTACCCGGCATGCACACCGCCGGTGGGGAAACCGCAAACTGGCCAGAGGGCAAACGTTATGCCCTGCACCACGCCATCATCAGCGGCGACACCGCCTATGGAAGCTGGCGCGATGGCGGGCTAACGCTGTTGGACGTGAGCGATCGCACCAATCCACAGCTCATCAGTCACCGTAACTGGAGTCCACCGTTTGGCGGCGGCACACACACGGCGCTGCCGCTGCCGGATCGCGATTTGCTAATCGTGTTGGATGAAGCCGTATTGGATAATCAGGAAGATGGCGAGAAGTTGATTTGGGTGTTCGATATTCGTGAACCGAGTAACCCGGTGAGCATCGCCACCTTCCCGCAGCCAAAAGAAACAGACTATGTGAAAAAAGGCGCACACTTTGGCCCACATAATCTGCATGAAAACCGACCCGGCAGCTTCATCAGTTCGTCACTGATCTTCGCAACGTATCAAAATGCGGGCGTGCGGGCTTACGACATCAGTAACCCGTACCAGCCGAAAGAAACCGGTGCGCTGGTGCCTGCTGCACCAGCCAGCATGGTCGATAAACGTCCCGGCAGGCCGCAGATTATTCAGTCCTGCGATGTGTTTGTGGATGCCGACGGCATCATCTACAGCACGGATTACAACGCGGGTTTGTCGATTATCGAATACCGGGGTTAATCGAAAAAAAGCCCTGCGGATAAATACAGGGCTTAATCTCAATGTTGTGCCTGGCTTGTTTAGTTCAGCGCCAGCACCGACACCCACATTGGCCCCTGACCGACGGCATAACGCGCCAGCGGTTGCAGATCGCCCGTGTTCTGGTCGATGTGATACACCTCGATGTGCTGAGATTTCTGCCCTGCTGAAATAAGGAACTCACCGGTATTGTCGATATTGAAACCGCGCGGCTGCGTTTCGGTTGGCTGATGACCCGCCAGCGTTAACGTGCTGCCGTCTTCAGACACTTGGAAAACACTCAGCAGGCTGGCAGTACGATCGCTGATGTACAGGAAACGGCCATTCGGCGTAATGTGAATATCTGCCGCCCAGCGCGTGTCGCTGAAACCTGCTGGCATAGCATCCAGCGTTTGTACTTTCTGCAAGTCGCCGCTGGCTGCATCCAACTGGTACACATCCACCGAGCTGTCCAGTTCATTCACACAATAGGCAAAACGCTGATTGGGGTGGAAAGCCATATGGCGTGGACCGGCACACGCTACCGTCGTTATTTCAGCCTGACGATGCTCGCTCAATTCGCCCGCCGTCCCCAGATCGTACAAACGGATGCGGTCTTCTTTCAGGCAAGGCGCCCATACAACACTGTTGGTTGGATCGACATTGGTAGAGTGGCATCCTTCCAATCCATCCAACTGCTGAATAGGCTCGCCAACGATGCCGTCAGCACCGATTGGGCTAACACTCACGCAAGCGCCACTGTAAGATGCGCTGAACAGGAAACGTCCGTCATTATCGGTCGACAAATGCGTCGGGCTGCCAGGTAAAGATGCCACACCTGCTTGCGTCAATTTACCCTGTTCATCAATACGATAGCTCAGAACCCGGAAATCAGGACGAACGCCAACATACAGGTGGCGCTTGTTCGGTGCGATCACCATCGGCTGAACTTGCCCTGGAACCTCAACGGTTTGCAATAATGTCAGATTTCCCTGAGCACCGAGTTGCCAAACATGAATCTGCTGGCTTTCCGGGCTGGCGACATAAACCACTTGCTGCATCGTATTCTCCTTGTTTCACGCGAATGTAGCGGCTCAGGAAGGCTCAAAAAGAGGTTCATCAGAAGGATAACGAACTTGCTCAACCTGACGCACGGTATACCATAAATGACTAATCACTTTATTCTACAGAGACATCGCAAGGCTACTATTGATTTAAGCAATGGCTGATTTAAGTAATGATTGATACGGCAGCGTCCGCATGTCCCTATTTTTTGCATCGTTCATGTTTTACGGACTTTAGGTTATGACCACGTTTGATTCGCTGTTTTCCCGGCTGTCGCGTTCCCCTTTCCGCCAGCGTTTTAAGTTGGGTGCCAAAGAGCGAGACTATTGCTACAGCAAAGGTAAAGAAACGATCGCCTCCCACGCCGCCGATTTTATCGCACGCAAACTGGCACCGGCGGATCCGGCCAATGATGGCAAGCAGACCCCGATGCGCGGCCATCCCGTATTTATTGCACAACACGCCACCGCAACCTGCTGTCGCGGATGTCTGGAAAAATGGCATCATATCGCCCAACACCAGCCGCTGAGTGACGAAGAGCAGCGTTATGTCGTCGGCGTAATTTTATACTGGCTGGAAAACGATTTGATTAATAGACGCTGAAGATGTAGCGATAATGAATGAAGAGATATTGCGACGGTAAATCGTCAGAGAGAATGAAGAAGCAGGAAATAACGAGATAAAAAAGATGAAGATTTGAATATTGAAAGTGGCGGAGGAGTAGAGATTCGAACTCTAGAACACTTTCGCGTCGCCGGTTTTCAAGACCGGTGCCTTCAACCACTCGGCCACTCCTCCGCAATGACGCGCACTATAAACAGTAAGCCGCACATTGTAAAGCAACGTTGTGGTCAACTGCTTAAAAAATAGATGATAAGCCGTTGAAAGCATAGAAAATCGACAATAGCGTTGTAAAATCGTCCGTTTAGCCCGATTTCCCACCGCCTCACGGCATCATTCGTCATCAAATAGATCTAAGACACTTTTATCTCGTTGTTGTCTGTCTATTTCTCGCCGCGTCCTTTATCGTAAGGTTAATTCGATATCCACATTTTTATTTGCGAGACAACGATGACCTACCGAGTAATTGCACTTGATCTTGATGGTACGCTGCTGAATCAACAGAAAAAAATCCTGCCCGAATCGCTTAGCGCACTCGCGCTAGCCCGCCAGCAAGGTATAAAAGTGATGATCGTCACCGGGCGCCACCACTCAGCCATTCACCCTTTTTATCAGGGATTGCAGTTAGATACGCCCGCTATCTGCTGTAACGGTACCTACGTCTATGATTACCAGCAGGGCCAGGCATCACACACCAATCCACTCTCTGTTGAACAGGCAAAAAACGTCATCGCACTGCTGGAGGAATGTGATATTCATGGGCTGATGTATGCTGATGACGATATGTATTACCAGTATCCTACCGGGCACGTCGTTCGCACGCTGGCATGGGCGGCTAACCTGCCGGAACAACAGCGCCCCCGCTTTGCGCAGGTGGAAAATCTGGTGCGCCAAACGGAAGCCTCCCACGCCATCTGGAAATTCGCGACCACACACGCCGATGTCCCTACGCTAAACCATTTCGCCGCGGAAGTGGAAAAGCAGCTCGGACTGGCCTGTGAGTGGTCATGGCAAGATCAAGTTGATATCGCTCAAACCGGTAACAGCAAAGGCAAACTGCTTCAGCAATGGCTTGGCGAACAGGGCATCAGTATGAAAGACGTCGTGGCATTCGGCGATAACTTTAACGATATCAGCATGCTGGAAGGCGTTGGATTGGGTGTCGCCATGGGCAACAGCGCCGATGAAATCAAAGCACGTGCCGATTTGGTGATTGGCAGCAATGAGGAACCCAGCATCGCAGATGTCATCCGCACCCGCATTCTGGCCTAACCAACGATGATGCAATCAGGCAAGCAAGCCGTATTAGGCGATTGCCTGATTGCGTTCAACGAACACGCTCACTTATAGCGCGTTGCCGAGCACCTGACGCAGGTAAGCGCCCGCTCCCATTAATCCCGGCTGTTCATGGGTAATCAGGTACACAGGGATATCCTGCATATAGCTCTTCAATCGTCCTTTGTCTTCAAAGGCTGCCCGAAAGCCGGAAGCTTTAAAAAACTCAAGAAAACGCGGCACGATGCCGCCCGCAATATAAACACCGCCAAATGTGCCTAAATTTAACGCCAGATTGCCACCAAATCGTCCCATGATGACGCAGAATAGCGACAGCGCGCGACGGCAATCCACATCCGTGTTGTTGACGGCCCGTTCGGTAATATCTTTCGGCTCGAGCGCCTCCGGCGTACGGTCATCGGACAGCACCACGGCACGGTAAATATTCACCAGCCCCTGACCGGAGAGTAAGCGCTCTGCGGAAACGTGCCCCAGCGACTGGCGCAATACCGCCAGAATGTTGTCTTCTTCATCGCTATTCGGCGCGAAATCCACGTGCCCGCCCTCACTCGGCAAACTAATCCATTGATTGGCAACATGAACCAAGTGAGCAACCCCCAGACCCGTGCCTGCACCATACACGGCGACGGGCTTACCCGGTACTGGCTCCCCGCCTCCGAACTGGAGCAGACTCTCACTCCCCAACACCGGCACCGCCATAGAAACTGCGGTAAAGTCGTTGATGACTTCAAAGTGGCGTAAGCCCAGACTCACTTTCATTTCAGCGATGGAAAATGCCCAGGTGTGATTCGTCATCGCCACCCAGTCACCGGTAATCGGACAGGCAATCGCGATACAGGCATCCTGCACCGTGACCTGTCGCGAATCGAGATAATCACGGACTGCCCCTTCCAAAGAAGGGAAATCCAGCCCGGAATACGTCTCGATTTGCGACAGCTCGCCCGTCATGGCGTCACACAGCGCCAAACGCGTATTGGTGCCGCCGACATCGCCCACTAAAACAAAGTGCGTCATTCTTCTTTTCCCCTCAAGCAAAGCAGATACCCGATCATTGCGCGAAAACAGCCAGCTACGCTATGGCTATATCACTTTCCAGTGATAAGGATCTCATTCGCGTCATTCAATGAATGACAGCTCAAGCTGGGAAACATGCGGTGACAGTGTTGCCGCAAGTGATTGTCGTCACAACATGTTGATCACCCTGACAATAGGGAAGAAAACGACGGTTAAAACGTCGTTACTGAGAAGAATGTCGATCGTGTAAGGCTTGAGAGAGCGAGGGCTACCACGGTGCGAGGCATCTATACGGAAGCCTCATCACCGTAGCACACGGCGATGAGGCTTCGAACCTGACAACATGCGTCCATAAACCACAGGCTACTGCCAGAAAGTCACGACTTTATTATCGACCAACTCACTGCAACAGAGAAAAACCGCATTGACCTCCATTACGCCGTAATGGACACGCTCTTAACCTGCGCATAGAGCGCTTGCCCGGGATGAAGTGCGAGATCGTCTCGTGCCCACGGCGTAATGCGGGACCACAGCGTCTGCTGACCAACCTCAAGTTTCACTTCAACCTGTCCGTCTACATCAAGGTATTCCACCACGCTGGCACACAGCACATTGCGGATACTGCTTTTTTCCGGCGGCTGTAGCACCAGAGAAACATCCGCCGCATTCACCCGAATGCGTAATGCAGCATCCTGCGGCAAGTCGACTTTACCGACCCACACCTGCTGGTCACCTAATGCCAGCGCCGTCATCGCGTAATGCTCATGTTGAGCCAACACGCGCGCACTCAGAATACTGCTCTGCTCTTCTTTCGGTAACCAGGGGCGTAGTGCGCTGCTGGCCCACACTTCTTCCAGAATCCCTTGTGCTTTCACTTTGCCTTTATCGAGCACTACAACATGATCGGCTAATCGAACAATTTCTTCCAGACTGTGGCTGACATACAGAATCGGAATCTTGACTTCTTTCGCCAGACGCTCCAGATACGGCAACAGCTCACGCTTTCTGGGCAAATCCAGCGACGCCAGCGGTTCATCCATGAGCAACAGCTCCGGCGCAGTCAGCAATGCCCGGCCAATCGCGACACGCTGTTTTTCTCCACCGGACAGCGTCCGTGGATAGCGATTCAGCAACGGTTCAATACCCAGTAAACCGACAATATCATCGAACTGCGATTCCATGACCTCAGCCATACCGTAGCGTAAATTGCCACGTACACGATAATGTGGAAACAGGCGAGCGTCCTGAAATACGTAGCCGATTCGACGCTTTTCCGGTGGAAGAAAAACACGCTGCTGCGTATCCACCAAGACATGCTCATTGAGCACAATCCGCCCGCTATCTGGGCGAGTCAGGCCAACAACGGCATTAATCAGCGAGGTTTTCCCCGCACCGGATACGCCAAAAATAGCGGTAATCCCGTTCGCGGGCAGTTCAGACTGAACGCGGAGTTCGAGGTTGCCCAGTTGTTGATGAAAATCGAGTTGCAGCATTATCCCCCCAACCGCTTGCGGCTCCAGTTTGTTAACCATTCCGATGCCAACAGCGCAGCCAGCGACAAGACAATGGCAATGATACACAGTCTTGCTGCATCAGCCTCCGCACCGGGCGTTTCAATCAGGGTATACATCGCCAGTGGAATGGTTCGGGTTTCACCGGGAATGTTAGAAACAAACGTAATGGTCGCGCCAAATTCACCCAGCGAACGGGCAAACGCCAATACGGTTCCAACAACGATGCCAGGAAAAGAGAGAGGTAATGTGATGGTGAAAAACACACGCCAGGGTGTGGCACCCAGTGTTCGGGCAGCCTGTTCCAGATGCTTATCGACAGCATCCAGTGACAGCCGAATCGCTCGAACCATCAGCGGGAACGCGACAATCGCCGACGCTAATGCAGCACCGCGCCAGCTAAAACTAAAGCTGAAGCCGAACCAGTCATAGAGCCAGGAACCGATTACGCCGCGTCTTCCCATCGCCACCAGCAGCAGATAACCAATGACCACTGGCGGCAACACCAGTGGTAAATGGATAATGCTATCTAACAGCGATTTGCCGGGGAACCGACAGCGCACCAAAATCCACGCCATCAGTATCCCAAACGGCAAGCTGCACGCCACAGCCACAACGGAAACTTTGAGGCTCAGCTCAACTGCCTGCCATTCGTAATCACTCAGCATCATTAACGCGGCGCGAAGCCGTAACGTTTAAATACAGCTGCTGCTTCCGGCGTTTTCAGGTAGTCATAAAACCCGGTAACCGCTGGGTTTTTATGTTCTTTTACGATCGCCATCGGATATTCGACAGGCTTATGGCTCGTTGCCGGGAACATACCGACAACTTTGACTTTATCGCTGGCAACCGCGTCAGAACCGTAAACAATGCCCAGAGGCGCTTCTTCACGTTCCACCAGCGCCATCGCTGCACGTACGTTGTTCGCCCGAGCCATCAGTGGGGAGAGTTCATCCCAGGCTTTCAGATTCTGTAACGCTTCTTTCGCATAGATTCCGGCAGGCACATGATCCGGGTCGCCAACGGCCAGACGTCCGCCTTTCAGCAGGCTTTTCCAGTCGGTTTTATCATCAATTTTGAGATCTTTCTGCGCACTGGCTTTCGGCGCAATCACCACCAGCTCATTGCCCAGCAGCGTGTGACGCGTGGTGGTATCCATCAGGTTTTTATCCTGCGCGTAGTCCATCCATTGTTGATCAGCAGAAATGAACAGATCGGCAGGCGCACCTTGCTCAATCTGGCGCGCCAGCGTTGAAGATGATGCGTAAGACGCTACAACGGCAACGTTTTTCTCTTTCTGATATTGCGTAGCAATGTCCTGCAACGCATTCGTCAGTGATGCCGCGGCGAACACCGTGACTTTATCTTCTGCCGCCGCAGGCAGCGCAATTCCTGCACTGAGGGTCAGTGCGGCAAACCATTTTAACCATTGCTGCTTCATTCTTGTCTCCTGACAATTATCGTTGTGTAAATAATGATATAACGAATCATAAAGCAGTGTCATGCGCTTTAAAGAGGTAGATATGGGGGGTAGAAAAGAAATGTCCGGCAAAAAAGCCGGACATCAAAATAGGAAAGGATCGTGAATCAGTGCTGATTCTTTGCGCGCTGACCGTCGGAATGACCGATACGGGACAACACGTTAAACACTTCGCCCAGGCAATAAATCGCGCCCATGATAACCACCATCATCACAGGAACCATGGCAACTGCAAACAGCAGGCTCTTCAACAACTCCAACATGCTTACCTCACTTATTGCAACGGTTACCGCTACTTTAGCTCGTCGAATGTGCTATTTCACTGTAAACCGAGATCGTCATTATTGCCACGTAGTCTACCGCAGTAATAGAAAATAGTGCGTCTATTTGTGCGATTTGCCCCTGATGAAGAAAATAGCGACAATACAGAGAATTAAACTCACCGACGGTGCCCTCACTATGCAGGCTGAAATTCTTCTCACCCTGAAACTCCAACAGCGTTTATTCGCCGATCCGCGGCGCATTGAATTGCTCAAGCAAATTCGTCATACCGGTTCAATCAGTCAGGGCGCCAAGCTAGCGGGGATTAGCTATAAAAGCGCGTGGGATGCCATCAATGAGATGAATCAATTGGCCGAACAGACCATCGTCGAGCGTATGACCGGTGGCAAAGGCGGTGGCGGGGCTCAGCTCACCCGCTACGGCGAACGTCTTCTCCAGCTGTACGATTTGCTCGCGCAGATTCAGCAAAAAGCCTTTGATGTCTTGCAGGAAGACGGACTACCGCTGGATAGCCTGCTGGCAGCCATCGCGCGTTTCTCGCTGCAAACCAGCGCACGTAACCAATTTTTTGGAACCGTGCTCGCACGCGGTGAAGAACAGGTGCAACAACATCTGGATATTTTACTCGCTAATGGTAAAACAACGATCAGCGCCCTGATTACGCAGCAAAGCGCCGAACGTCTGCAATTACAGAAAGGAAAAGAGGTGCTGGCGCTGATCAAAGCCCCGTGGATCGATGTGTACGCTGCCACGTCCGCTGCGCCCGCCGTTGATAACGTCTTGCCTGGGCGAATTGAGACCATTCAGCACGGTGTGGAAAACAGCGAAGTTCTGATTACGCTGACAGGGGGAGAAGCACTGTGCGCAATGGTACCGAACGCCCTGCTTGAGCAACAAAAGCTGCAACAGGGAACGGACGTGAATGCCTGTTTCAATGCTGATCGGGTCATCATCGCCACGCTTTGCTAACATTTACCAACATCGCTTATCGCCGACTGACGAAGGATAGAAAATGTCATTGTTGAAAATCACGCAGGGACTGTTTCGTCTCAGCGATACCCGCATGCTGCGTCTGGACGAACTGACGCTCGACGAAAACCAGTGCTGGGCCTTTGTCGGGGCCAACGGGAGTGGTAAATCAGCGCTGGCGCGGGCGCTATCCGGCGAGCTGCCGCTATTGCGTGGTGAACGAACAACGGAATTCCAACGCCCCGTTCGTCTGTCGTTTGAACAATTACAAAAACTGGTTTCTGACGAGTGGCAACGCAATAACACCGATCTACTGAGTGAAGGTGAAGATGACACTGGCCGCACGACGGCAGAAGTGATTCAGGATAGCTTCAACGATCCCGAACGTTGCCAACAGCTGGCACGCCAATTTGGTATTGCGCATTTGCTGGAGCGTCGTTTCAAATACCTCTCTACAGGGGAAACCCGTAAAGCGATGCTGTGTCAGGCGCTGATGCCCCAGCCCGACTTGCTGATTCTCGATGAGCCTTTTGATGGGCTGGACGTTGCCTCTCGCCAGCAGCTTGCTGATGAGCTGCGAAAACTGGCAGGCACGGGTTATATGCTGGTGCTTATTCTCAATCGCTTTGACGACATTCCTGATTTTATCAACCATGTCGGCGTACTGGCAGACTGTACCCTGACCCGCCTCGGCGAGCGTGAAACGATCCTCTCTGAAGCGCTGGTGGCTCAACTTGCTTTTAGCGAAAAGCTGTCAGGGAGTTCGCTGCCAGAACCCGAAGATCCGCTGCGCTACATGACACTTCCCGCTGACGAAGCGCGTATTCAGTTGCGTAACGGCGTGGTGCAATACAACGATCGCCCCATTCTGCATGCACTGACATGGGACGTACTGCCTGGACAGCATTGGCAGATTGTCGGCCCCAATGGCGCAGGAAAATCGACGCTGTTGAGTCTGATTACCGGCGATCATCCGCAAGGCTATAGCAACGATCTCACGCTGTTTGGCCGTAAACGCGGCAGCGGGGAAACCATCTGGGATATCAAGCGCCACATCGGCTATGTCAGCAGCAGTTTCCATCTGGATTACCGCGTCAGCACCAGCGTTCGCAACGTTATCCTGTCTGGCTTCTTTGACTCTATCGGTATTTATCAGGCTGTTTCCGACCGCCAGCGCCACCTGACCGAGCAGTGGCTCACCCTGCTTGGGCTTAATGGCGCGATCGCTGATACGCCATTTCAGTCGCTCTCCTGGGGTCAGCAGCGTCTGACGTTGATTGCACGTGCGTTAGTCAAGCACCCCGCCCTGCTCATTCTTGACGAACCCCTACAGGGGCTGGATCCACTCAATCGCCAACTGGTGCGCCGCTGGTTAGACATCCTGATTGGCGAGGGCGAAACGCAGCTCCTCTTTGTCTCTCACCATGCGGAAGACGCGCCAGAGTGTATTACACACCGGCTCACTTTTGTGCCTCACAACGACATCTATCGCTACCAAATTGATGAGCTATGTAAATAACACCTAAAAACAGGAATGATAACGCTACCACAAAATAAAATGTAGGGCAGAAAGCTGAGCTCATATACACTGTAGCCTACGCTTCACTAAATTTATTCGTAAATAAATCATCGATAACAGAGGCAGATTCTCGCTGTAGATCACCTTTTTCAGCGTCTAGCCATGTTATTTTGCAGCATTGCGATAATAGGGGTTATTATGAACGTTCTCGTCACAGGTGGTAGCGGTTACATAGGAAGTCATACATGCGTACAATTGCTGGCTGCTGGGCACACGCCGGTCATTCTCGATAACTTGTGCAACAGCAAGGCTAGCGTCGTTAAAACTATTACACGCTTAACCGACAAAACGCCCATTTTTTATCAAGGCGATATTCGCGACAGCGCGCTACTGGACGATATTTTCGCTAAGCATTCCATTGATTCTGTCATCCACTTTGCCGGCTTGAAAGCCGTGGGGGAATCGGTGCGTGAACCGCTGAGTTACTATGACAATAATGTCTACGGTACACTTGTGCTGGTAGAGGCAATGAAGAAAGCAGGCGTGAAAAACCTGATTTTTAGTTCCTCAGCCACCGTCTATGGCGATCAACCACGTACCCCCTATCAGGAAAGTTTCCCAACGGGCCACCCAGCCAGCCCCTATGGCCGCAGCAAGCTGATGGTCGAGCAAATCCTGCAAGACTTACAGCATGCAGAACCGGAATGGAGTATTACGCTGTTGCGGTATTTCAACCCGGTTGGCGCACATCCATCGGGTGAAATGGGCGAAGATCCGCAGGGCGTGCCCAATAACCTGATGCCTTACATCGCTCAGGTTGCTGTCGGACGTCGCGACTCGCTGGCGATTTTCGGTAATGACTACCCTACCGCTGACGGCACTGGCGTGCGAGATTACATCCACGTTGTCGATCTGGCTGACGGTCATATCGCCGCCATGAACACCCTGAAAAATCGTGCTGGCGTGCATATTTATAATCTGGGTGCAGGCATAGGCTACAGTGTATTGCAGGTCGTCGAAGCCTTTAGTCAGGCCTGTGGCAAGCCGCTGGCTTACCATTTTGCCCCGCGTCGTCAGGGCGATCTGCCCGCTTATTGGGCAGATGCCGAGCGTGCAGCGAAAGACCTTAACTGGCGAGTCACACGCTCACTGCAAGAAATGGCGCAGGACACCTGGCGCTGGCAGTCCAACCACCCCAATGGGTTCGACGAAGCATAACGGCGTTTTTTCACGCCGAGTGACAAATTAAGGGAAGCGTAGCAGAGCTAATTTCTGCAACCTTCCCCTATTTGAAACTATCGGCCAATCCTCTCTATCTTCTCAGACCTCTACAGGAGCAAGTCATGTTGAATGAAAGTCTCACTTCGCTGGCGCCAGATGGTCAGCCGTTTCAATTAACAACCTTGCAGAATCAGGCGGGCATGCGCGTGTGCCTGATGGACTGGGGGGCAACCTGGCTTTCCTGTGAACTCCCGCTGCCTGAAGGTGAAGTACGAGAGGTTTTATTGGGCTGTGCATCGCCCGAGCAGTATCCGCAACAAAGCGCTTATCTCGGTGCATCAATTGGCCGCTATGCCAACCGCATAGCCAAAGCCACATTCAGTCGAGAAACCGAAACGTTCCATCTGGTTCCAAACCAGAACGAGCACCAGTTGCACGGTGGCCCGGAAGGCTTTCACGCCCGTCGCTGGCGAATAGCCAGTCAGGATGCCGCGCAGGTGACGTATCAGTTGCACTCGCCGGATGGCGATCAAGGATATCCAGGGCATCTCAACGTACAGGTGACCTACGCGCTGACCGAACATAATTCGCTGGAAATTTCGTATCAGGCGACCGTAGAGAAAGCCTGCCCCGTCTGTCTGACTAACCACGCCTATTTCAACCTTGACGGCGATCTGACTGACGTACGTAAACACCAATTGCAGCTGTTTGCTGACTATTATTTACCGGTCAATAGCTCGGGAATTCCCAACGCTGACCTGACACCAGTAAACACGACCGGAATGGATTTCCGCCAGCCAAAAACGCTCGAAGAGGATTTCCTGCGCGACAGCGATCAAATGGCCGTCGGCGGTTACGATCACGCTTACTTACTGCATCGCACCTGCGCTTCCAGCGAGAGCCCGGCAGCTAATCTCTGGTCATCCGATGGCCGCGTGCTGATGAGCGTCTTCACCAGCGCCCCCGCCTTGCAGCTCTACAGCGGCAACTTTCTGGCTGGAACGCCTTCGCGAGACGGTGGTCAGTATGAAAACTATGCTGGCGTCGCGCTGGAAAGCGAATTCCTGCCGGACAGCCCGAATCACCCAGACTGGCCGCAGCCCGACTGCTGGCTCAAACCGGGAAAAGTCTACCGTTCGGATACTACGTACCAGTTTCTCGTACAGTAACCGAACCGCAAAAGATAATTAACCCATTGATAACATTGGCAGATAGGGTTCTGCCAATTTACTACACGACTTTACAAAACTATGCCATTCCCCGCTTGCTCGCTTCCAGTTCAGACGCTTACACTTCT
The DNA here is from genome assembly GCF_020181655.1 of Pectobacterium colocasium. Classification (NCBI taxonomy): domain Bacteria; kingdom Pseudomonadati; phylum Pseudomonadota; class Gammaproteobacteria; order Enterobacterales; family Pectobacteriaceae; genus Pectobacterium; species Pectobacterium colocasium. Next base: position 1,494,225 of record NZ_CP084032.1, on the reverse strand, counting down.
ATGACATCCAAAAAGGGAATGCCATGTCCGCATCATCACGGTCTCCATTACTCATTCATCATCTGCGCCATAAAGGCAGGTGGGGATGGCTATTGGCGATGTGCTGGCTTTTCCTGAATGCACAACTGGATATCGCAGGTCACCAATGCGATATGACGCTCAGCCAGACATCCCCCGCTCTTCAGCATCAGGCACATCTGCAACAGGCTGACGTTCAGCCATTATCGTCTCACGCTCAGCATACGGCTGAAGCGTCTTACACTGCCGACCAGCAAACATCACTGTGCGAAAAGCACTGCATACCGGATAGCGTTAAGCAGGATAACGGTTCGCTGGCATTACTCGCACTGCCGGTCAGCGGTGAGCTGGTTTTAGCAGACAACCCTGTCACCCTTAATCAGGCATGCGATGCCTGGCTCTCTCCTCCCGCAGCTGGCCCGCCAGCTGAGATCCGCTTCTGTCGATTCAGAGAATAACCCAAGCGATTGATAACCCCTGCGCCAGCGAGCGCAATACCTTGTTTATCAATTATTTTTACACTCCAAATAATTCGAGTTTCAGGACAAAACGTTAGCGTTTTGAACAACGCAAAGCGTTGGCCCGCAGGGCGAGGCTCATTTATGCGCCTCGTAACGCGGCAAGAGAAGGCATCCCGATGAGCTTACTCAGGTAAGTGATTCGGGTGACTGAACGCGGCCAACGCACATGCAACTTGAAGTATTACGAGTATATTGGGATTATTTTTATGCATATCACTTATCTGGCTCTGATTAGCGGCCTGCTTTTTTCTGTTTCTTCCGTTACCTTTTCCGCGTGGGCAAACGACCACCAGCATCACGCGATGATGCATACCACACCTCCTGCGGCCACTCCCGTTGTTTATCAGAGCACCGGGATGGTTAAACAGTGGAACGCCAATAGCGTGACGATCTCTCACGCCCCCATCGCCGACCTAAAATGGCCGGCTATGACGATGGCCTTCACGCTGCCATCAGAGGGAAAAATAGCGCCGTTACCCATCAACACGTCCGTTTCGTTCAGCTTTATCCAGAACGACAACGGCTACATTCTGACCGCGATTACACCACAGCAGCCTTAACCGGAGCACATCATGAACTTATCCAAACACGATGCCGCGCGCGCGTGTCTGGCGATGTTGCTGTGGCTGCCTGCCGCCGTATTTGCGGCAGATCTGAGTCTTGAACAGGCCTTACAGGCGGCGGAACGTTATTCCGCCGATCTGTCCGCCAATCAACACCAGATTAATGCACTACAGAACATGGCCGACTCCGCCACGCAACTCCCCGATCCCAAATTAAAATTTGGCGTCGAGAATTTGCCATTAGGCGGTAACAACGGTAGCCGACTCACGCGTGAAGGCATGACGATGCAACGTATCGGCGTCATGCAAACCTACGTCAGCAGCCGTAAGCGTGATAGTAAGGCACAGGCTATTCGGGTCGAAGCCGACGCACTGCAAAGTAATAGCGAAAGTATCCGTGCTCGCCTGCAACGGGAAACGGCACAGGCGTGGCTGGATTTGGCACTCTCGCAAAAAGCATTGGCCGACGTCGTTGCACTGGTCAACGAAAGCCAACGGCAGATCGCGTCACAAAAAGCGAATGTGGCGGCTGGCGGTGAAACCAGTAGCGTGCTGGATGCTCGTCTGACACTAGCAACCATGCAGGACAAGCTGGCCGACGCGGAACGAGATACTCAGATCGCGCACGTTCGACTCGTGCAGTTGACCGGCATGACGGCCATTAACGTGCACGGCGAACTGCCCCGTTTTGAACGACTGCCAGCGTCACCAGAAGTGTTGAGCAGCGCCATTCACCAGCACCCGGAAATGCAACAGGCACGGCGTGAAGCCGAACTGGCACAGGCTCGCTCCGCGCAGTCAGCCGTTGCTGCCATCCCTAATGTCGATGTTGAAGTCTATTACGCGAAACGTGGTGACGATTACGACGACATGGCGGGCATGATGGTGACGGTTGATTTGCCGCTGTTCACCTCCAAACGTCAGGACAAGGACTACGCCGCAGACGTCTCGCGCAGTATGGAGGCACGCGACAAAGTCTTACTCACCGAACGAGAACATCAGGCGCAGCTCGATACGCTGATTGCCCAATATCTCGCCGCACAGTCACGCTGGCAGCGTCAGAGTAACGACGTTCTCCCGCTACAACAGCAGCGCATCAAGCTGATTCAGGCTCAGTATCAATCCGGCAGCAGTAATCTCGCTGCCGTACTGGATGCCCGCCGAGCGCTGCTTGAAAGCCGGATCGCGGTTCAGGATACCGCCCGGGAGATGGCACAATATTGGGCTGCCATCCGCTATCTGACACCACAAGGAAGCCCTGCGCGATGAACAAAAACGTAACGAGAAAATCACTCATGTTTAGTCTGGTGACACTGGCTGTGATCAGTGCGGGCGGCGTGGGCTATCTGGTGGGTCAACAGCAAACATCGCACGCCCCCGTGGAAATTGAGACAGAACGTACCGCCCTCTACTGGTACGACCCAATGGTGCCGGATAAACGTTTCGACAAGCCGGGAAAATCCCCCTTTATGGATATGGAACTGGTGCCCCGCTACGCCGATGAAGTACAGGATGATGGCGGTATCACCGTCAGCGCCCGCCAGCAGCAAAACCTCGGCGTCCGCACCGCCCGCGCGGAAATTCGCGAACTTGCCGACCGTAGCACGGGTTACGGCACCGTCGCGATCAACGAGCGCGGATTGCACACGCTCGTCGCGCCCAGCGGTGGCATTGTCGAAAAACTTACGGTTAATGCGCTGCAACAGCAGGTGAAGAAAGGCGAAACGTTGGCCACATTGTGGAACCCAACCTGGGCAGCGGCGCAGCGCGAATATTTGGCAGTGCGGCAGTTGGGCGACGATATCCTTAGCCAATCGGCCCGACAGCGGCTGTCGCTGCTCTTCATGCCGGAAACGGTGATTCGTCAGGTCGAGCGTAGCGGCAAGCCGCAGGATAGGATCGCCATTACTGCACCGGAAGATGGCTACGTGAACAAGCTCGAAGTACGGCAAGGCATGCAGTTAAGCCCTGCTCAGTCGTTATTTGAGCTTGCCAGCCTGAATCCAGTTTGGGTCGATGTCGATTATCCCGAGTCACAGGCGGCGCAGCTCACGATTGGCAGCGACATCAGCGCCGCCAGCACTGCCTGGCCGGGCAAAACCTTCCACGGCAAAATCAGCGAGCTGCTGCCCGTGCTGGATAGCACCACGCGCACGTTAAAAGCGCGTGTTGTACTCGACAACCCACAGCAGCAGCTAAAACCCGGCATGTACCTCACCGTACAGCTTTCTCACGCTCAGGCACAGCCGCGTCTGGCGATCCCACAGGAAGCACTATTGGTCAGTGGTAGCCAGAATCGGGTCTTGCTGAGCGACGGGAACGGCCATTTTACCCCGCGTAACGTCACTGTGGGTGCGTCGCTAGGCGACTGGGTCGAAATCATCGAGGGCTTAAAGGCGGGCGACAGCGTAGTCACCTCTGGCCAGTTCCTGATTGATTCCGAAGCCAGCCTGCGCAGCGCCTTACCGCAATTTGATGCAGAGACATCAGAAAACCCAGCAACGCCAGCTACCTCGGCTGGCTATCAAACACAGGGCGTCATCAGGGCAATCAACGGCAATCAGGTTACCATTGAGCACGAAGCCGTTCCGGCGCTCAACTGGTCACCAATGACGATGGACTTCACTCTGCCACCATCAGGGCTGCCTCAGGGCGTAGGGCTCGGCAGCACCGTGCGTTTCCAGTTCAGCATGGACGACAGCGGGATACACGTTCTGCATTTTTCCGCTACTGACGATCCGCATGCCGGACACGGAGGCCATCCATGATTGCCTACGTAATTCGCTGGTCGCTCAACAATCGCCTGCTGGTTTTGCTGGCGGCGCTATTCATGGCGGCGTGGGGGCTGCTTTCCCTGCAAAAAACGCCGCTGGATGCTCTTCCCGATCTGTCTGACGTGCAGGTCATCATTCGCGTCAGCTATCCGGGGAAAGCGCCACAGGTGGTGGAAAATCAGGTGACCTATCCGCTCACCACCACCATGCTTTCCGTGCCGGGCGCCAAGACAGTCCGGGGCTTTTCCATGTTCGGCGATGCCTACGTCTACGTGCTGTTTGAGGACGGAACCGATCCTTACTGGGCGCGCTCCCGCGTGCTGGAGTACCTCAGTCAGGTGCAATCCAGCCTGCCCGCCGAGGCCAAAACCTCGCTGGGGCCGGATGCCACTGGCGTAGGCTGGATCTACGAATACGCGCTGGTCGATCGCAGCGGCAAATACAGCCTGGCCGACCTGCGCGGGTTTCAGGATTGGCTGCTGAAATATGAGCTGAAAACGGTTCCTGATGTGGCAGAAGTCGCCAGTGTGGGCGGTATGGTCAAGCAGTATCAGATCATCGTCGCTCCAGAACGGATGCGGACGCAGGGCATCACCCACCAGCAGATCGTGAGTGCCGTGCAGGCAGCCAATCAGGAAAATGGCGGCTCCGTGCTTGAGCTGGGTGAAGCGGAGTATATGGTACGCACCACTGGCTATCTGAAAACCGCGCAAGACTTTAACCACGTGGTGATTACCACCCGCAACGGCATTCCTGTGCTGTTACAGGACGTGGCTACGCTCAGAGAAGGGCCGGAGATGCGACGCGGCATCGCCGAACTGAATGGCGAAGGTGAAGTGGCGGGCGGCATTATCGTCCTGCGCTATGGTAAAAATGCGCTGAATACGCTGCATGCCGTCAAGGCACGGTTACAGGAGATACAAAAAAGCCTGCCAGCGGGCGTTGAGATCGTCCCAACCTACGATCGCTCGCAGTTGATAGAACACGCTATCGACACGCTCAGCTTTAAGCTGTTGGAAGAGTTTGCAGTTGTCGCCGTCATCTGCGCCCTGTTTTTGTTCCACTTCCGCTCGGCGCTGGTGGCGATTATCAGCCTGCCGCTGGGGATACTGGGGGCGTTTATCATCATGCGCTATCAGGGCGTGAACGCGAATATCATGTCACTAGGCGGAATCGCGATTGCTATCGGTGCCATGGTGGATGCCGCGATTGTGATGATAGAAAATATGCATAAAGTCATTGAGCAGTGGCGGCATGAAAACCCGGGCAAGCAGCCGCAAAATAACGAGTGGTGGCAGTTAGCGGAACGGGCGGCGGTGGAAGTCGGTCCCGCGCTGTTTTGCAGCCTGCTGATCATTACGCTGTCGTTTGTACCGGTGTTCTCACTGGAGGCGCAAGAAGGCCGCATGTTTTCACCGCTGGCTTTTACCAAAACCTATGCCATGGCCGTTGCCGCCGGATTAGGGATTACGCTGGTTCCGGTATTAATGGGGTATTTCGTGCGCGGTAAGATACCGGACGAGCAGGCAAATCCGATTAACCGTTGGCTTATCGCCCTGTATCACCCGGTGCTGCAAAAAGTGCTGAGCTATCCAAAGATCACGCTGCTGGTCTCCGGCCTGCTGTTGCTGCTCACGCTCTTTCCGCTCAGCCGTCTGGGAAGCGAATTTATGCCGCCGCTGGATGAAGGCGCTCTGCTGTATATGCCTTCTACCCTGCCCGGCATCTCCGCGCGTGAAGCGGGTCGCCTGCTGCAACAAACGGATCGGTTGATTAAAACCGTACCCGAAGTTGAATCGGTTTTCGGTAAAGCAGGTCGGGCCGAAACGGCAACCGACCCCGCTCCGCTCACCATGCTGGAAAGTACGATTCGGCTGAAACCGCGCAACCAGTGGCGTGAAGGCATGACCATGGACAAGCTGGTGGCCGAGTTGGATCGCACCGTCAGCCTGCCGGGCATCGCCAACGTGTGGGTGCCACCGATTCGCAACCGACTGGACATGCTGGCTACCGGCATCAAAAGCCCGGTGGGCATCAAGGTCAACGGCAATAATCTGGCAGATATTGAGCGTACAGCCGAGCAAATCGAGCAGGTGGTAAAACAGGTGCCGGGCGTGACCTCTGCGCTGGCGGAGCGGTTAGCAGGCGGGCGCTATATCGATATTGATATCGACCGCCCACGCGCCGCGCGCTACGGCGTGTCTGTTGAGGAGCTTCAGTCGGTGGTCGCAACGCTCATCGGCGGGCAGAATATCGGCGAAACCATTGAAGGTCGTCAGCGTTACCCCATCAATATCCGCTATCCGCGTGAATTACGTGATTCACTGCAAAAATTGCGCGACCTGCCCATTGTGACGGCAAACGGCAGCAGAGTGACGCTGGCAGAACTGGCTGATATTCGCGTCAGTGAAGGGCCACCCATGCTGAAAAGCGAGAACAGTCGTCTGTCGGACTGGATTTATGTCGATCTGCGCGGCCGTGACCTGAAATCCGCCGTTGAAGATATGCAGCAGGCCGTCGCCCAGCAGGTCACGCTGCCGGAAGGGGTGTCGCTGAGCTGGTCCGGTCAGTTTGAGTATCTGGAACGCGCGACGGAAAAAATGAAAGTCGTTGTTCCCTTTACGCTGCTGATCATTTTTGTGCTGTTGTATGTCACCTTCAACCGCATCAAAGATGCGTTGCTGATTATGGCAACGCTGCCCTTCGCGTTGATTGGTGGCGTCTGGCTGCTCTATATCCTTGGCTATAATCTTTCTGTAGCCGGTGCCGTAGGCTTTATTGCACTGGCGGGTGTCTCGGCGGAATTTGGCGTCATCATGCTGCTCTACCTCAATCATGCGGTGGAAAAACACTGCGTGGCCGGTCAGGCTCTGTCGCGCCAGCAGTTAATGGATGCTATCCACGAAGGGGCTGTTCTGCGGGTACGGCCAAAAATGATGACCGTAGCAACGATTATGGCAGGCCTGCTGCCCATTATGTGGGGCGGAGGCAGCGGTTCCGAAATCATGCAGCGGATCGCCGCGCCGATGATAGGCGGCATGGTAAGCGCGCCTCTGCTGTCAATGCTGGTGATCCCTGCGGTTTATCTGTTATTGCACAAGGGGGAAACCGGTTTGCTGAAACGGTAAAGCCAGAGCGTGATTTTACGCAAATAACCTGCGGATAAATCACGCTTGCCATCGACTATCGATTGCCGATAACCGTTCTCCGCCCCTATAATGAAATCAGTTATCACAGAAATCTTAGGATAGGAAGGAGTTTAGCTATGGCTGTAACTAAGCTGGTACTGGTAAGACACGGTGAGAGCCAGTGGAACAATGAAAACCGCTTCACAGGCTGGTACGATGTCGATCTGTCCGACAAAGGCCGTTCAGAAGCCAAAGCCGCAGGTCAGCTGCTGAAAGACGAAGGTTTTGCCTTTGATTTCGCGTATACCTCCGTGCTGAAACGTGCCATTCACACACTGTGGAACGTACTGGACGAGCTGGATCAAGCCTGGTTGCCAGTGGAAAAATCCTGGAAACTGAATGAGCGCCACTACGGTGCGCTGCAGGGTCTGAACAAAGCCGAAACCGCTGAAAAATACGGTGACGAGCAGGTTAAACAATGGCGCCGTGGTTTTGCGATTACGCCACCAGAGTTGACGCGTGATGACGAACGTTTCCCAGGCCACGATCCACGTTATGCATCTCTGAGCGACAAAGAGCTGCCACTGACTGAAAGCCTGGCGCTGACCATCGAACGTGTTGTGCCTTACTGGAATGAAACCATCCTGCCACGCATTAAGAGCGGCGAGCGCGTCATCATCGCGGCTCACGGTAACTCACTGCGTGCACTGGTGAAATACCTGGACAACATGGGCGAAGACGAAATTCTGGAACTGAATATCCCAACTGGCGTGCCGTTGGTATATGAGTTCGACGAGAACTTCAAACCAATTAAACGTTACTACCTGGGCAACGCAGACGAAATCGCTGCAAAAGCTGCCGCAGTAGCGAATCAGGGTAAAGCGAAGTAATTTAGCCCCGAATGAGAAAAGCCCGGTCATTACTGGAACTCTTCAGTAATGACCGGGTAAAAAAGACAGACATAGCGTTATACCATATACTTTCGACAGAATACCCTTCTCGACGCGAACACAGCTTTAACGTGTAACGTATCGCTCACCTTAGCCCGTATCGAACAATACCTTCCCGAAACTGTACCGATAAAAAACAAGATAAAACGCATCAGCCACCTGCAGAGTAAATACCTTTCTGCACCGCAGATATATCCACTATTTTTCATACTATTACAGCATTACTGACCCGCACCGTTGATGGTATGTAATTCCTGTTAGCTGGAGTGGTTTATCCCCGCGTGTGCGGGGAACACCCCTGAAACGAGATTTCGAGCGTTGGCTGAACCGGTTTATCCCCGCGTGTGCGGGGAACACAAACACCTACAGAAAATTAAAAAGCTGTTGAACGGCTTATCCCCGCGTGTGCGGGGAACACAGCGTATTTAACGGAATAGCCGCTTACGTCTGCGGTTTATCCCCGCGTGTGCGGGGAACACAACAGGTGATTGTTCAAATCATTGAGTGTGTTCGGTTTATCCCCGCGTGTGCGGGGAACACGCCAGACTCTCCAGAACGGAATGGAACGAAGTCCGGTTTATCCCCGCGTGTGCGGGGAACACCGCAGTTTCCGGTAATCCATCACCGTTTTCATCGGTTTATCCCCGCGTGTGCGGGGAACACCCTGCATGTCCGGCAGATCATCGATGTTGGGGAGGTTTATCCCCGCGTGTGCGGGGAACACCGCATAACCTCATCGCCAATCTGTTCTAGGTACGGTTTATCCCCGCGTGTGCGGGGAACACACGCTGCGTGGCAAACAACGGAATCCCGAAAACGGTTTATCCCCGCGTGTGCGGGGAACACCGGATCATTTCTTTTACGAGCCGTTCAAATTCCGGTTTATCCCCGCGTGTGCGGGGAACACCCTACGGCGAATTTATTGATGATGTGGTTAATCGGTTTATCCCCGCGTGTGCGGGGAACACGCCGATATTTGTACGAAACGTCGCAGGGTTGGAGGTTTATCCCCGCGTGTGCGGGGAACACTTTTCTATCCTCCATCACCAACTCACCAGTTTCGGTTTATCCCCGCGTGTGCGGGGAACACTCTAAATATAGAGATTTGTTTTATAACATTTTTTCCAGAATAAAGAATCCTACCGATTTTTCCACACCGGTACATATCTATAACTCATTGATTATCAATAGATAAAAAAAGACAAACCGCGTTCCGCTCTATTCTACCAAATTACGATAATTTTCTTTTAGAATTCAATAGGCTAACACGGTGAAAGCACGCGGTGTGCTTCTATATCTGACAGGTGTTGAGAATATCCTGAGACACTCCCACTGGTTTTAAAACGAATAACGCTGGACGTTGTTGTTACCAATCTGGTCAGAACCTAACAAATAAAGTAGGGTTCTAATTTATTGCGCCAGATTTGTGAGAATTCCTCAATGCCTGTACCGGATTTTTATGGCGAGCTTCCTGCTCGCCATTCAAGTGTTATTTACTGCGGCGTTCGCGTACGGCAGACGCTAACTGACGCAGCAGGGATTCCGTATCTTCCCAGCCAATACACGCATCGGTCACGCTGCGGCCATAAACCAGCGGTTCACCACTTTCCAGACTCTGGTTACCTTCAACCAGATGGCTTTCCACCATCACGCCCATAATCGCTTTGTCGCCCTGAGCGATCTGCCCACTGACGTCAGTACAGACATCCATCTGCTTTTTAAACTGCTTGCTGCTGTTAGCATGGCTGAAATCGATCATGACCTGCGGTGTCAGACCCGCTTTTTCCAGACCAATTTTTACGTCTTTCACGTGCTCAGCGCTGTAGTTTGGCGTTTTTCCGCCGCGCAAAATGATGTGGCAATCGTTGTTACCGCTGGTGTTCACGATAGCCGAATGACCCCATTTGGTCACAGACAAGAAGCAGTGCGGTGCGCTGGCGGCGTTAATCGCGTCAATCGCAACCTTGATGGTACCGTCGGTGCCATTTTTAAAACCAACAGGACATGACAGGCCAGAGGCCAGTTCACGGTGTACCTGAGATTCTGTTGTACGAGCCCCGATTGCGCCCCAGCTCATCAAATCCGCCAGGTATTGCGGGGTGATCATATCCAGGAATTCACCCGCAGCCGGCAAACCGGTATCGTTAATTTCCAGCAACAGCTGGCGCGCAATGCGCAATCCGTCATTGATCTGGAAGCTGTTGTCCATGTGCGGATCGTTGATTAGCCCTTTCCAGCCAATTGTGGTGCGAGGTTTTTCAAAATAAACCCGCATCACGACTTCCAGATCGGCGCTCAGCTCATCACGCAGCGTTAGCAGACGCGCAGCGTACTCTTTTGCCGCTTTTGTGTCGTGAATCGAGCAAGGACCAATCACCACCAGCAGGCGATCGTCATTGCCGTTAAGAATTTTATGGATGGCAGTACGTGCGAACGATACCGTTTCCGCTGCCTTCTCCGTGGCTGGAAACTTTTCTAACAAAGCAACCGGCGGCAAAAGTTCATTAATCTCTTTAATTCTTAAATCATCATTTTGGTAATTCATAAATAAATCCATCGGTTCCGAAACGGTATGTTAACCCATCCAATACGCGCCATCCCGCCCGTGCAGGTAGCCTGAGAAACGGGATGTTTCATATTGAAGATTGATTATTATATGTCAAGCTGGTGTTATCAGGACGCTGAAATCAACGGGATTTACGCGATCAAATGCTCTCAGATGCCCTATCCGTCCTATTTTCACCAGAAAATACCTCAATCGACAGTTCGGTGAAACGCAGGATAGGTTTTCTCTACGGGTTTCAGTAAAGTGGAATAAAACCGCAACTCAGGGTGATCTATGGCACATAACCACAGCCACACGGAATCAGGTAACAGTAAACGTCTGCTGGCCGCATTTATCATTACCGCCACGTTTATGGTGGCAGAAGTCATTGGTGGCCTGCTATCCGGCTCCCTCGCTCTGCTTGCGGATGCAGGTCATATGCTGACAGACGCCGCCGCGCTGTTTGTCGCACTTGTCGCCGTGCGTTTCGCACAACGTAAACCCAATGCGCGCCATACCTTCGGCTATTTACGGCTCACGACCCTCGCCGCGTTTGTAAACGCGCTAACGCTAATACTGATTACCGCGTTCATCTTCTGGGAAGCTATCCAACGTTTCTATGAGCCTCAGCCTGTTGCAGGCATCCCCATGTTGCTTGTCGCCGTTGCCGGATTGCTGGCAAACATCGTGGCGTTTTGGCTGTTACACCACGGCAACGAAGGGAAAAACATTAACGTCCGTGCGGCAGCCCTGCACGTGTTGGGCGATCTGCTCGGTTCTGTCGGCGCGATTGTCGCAGCCGTTATTATCCTTTATACCAACTGGACGCCTATCGATCCGATTCTCTCTGTTTTGGTGTCATGTCTGGTGCTGCGCAGTGCCTGGGCGTTATTGAAAGAGAGCATTCACGAACTGTTGGAAGGCACTCCCACCCAACTTAGCGTTGAGGTTTTGCAGAAAGATCTGACGCTGAATATTCCCGAAGTCAGAAATATCCATCATGTTCATTTATGGCAGGTTGGCGAAAAACCGATGATGACGCTGCATGCGCAGGTGGTTCCCCCGCACGATCACGATGCGTTATTAAGACGTATTCAGGAATATTTACTGAAAAACTACCAGATTGGACATGCGACGGTGCAGATGGAATATCAACGCTGTGATGATGACCACTGCGATTTCCACCATCAGGAAAGCCATCATTCGGCTATTCATAATGGTGAAAATCATGAGGTAGAGGGTCACCACCACAAGCATTAAAGTTGGATTACGCGCCTTGTGAAACCGTACTGACGCGGTTTTCCTGTGCGCTCTTAATCCATAGCCAGGAACCATTCAGGGCGATCAGCGTCAGGATCGCGTACTCCACCGCCATCGCGTAGACGCCCTGATAAGCAAAAATCACCACGCTTATCACATCAATCACTACCCACAGCAGCCAGTTTTCGACGTATTTACGCGTCATCAGGATCATCGCTACGATCGATAGTACCATCATGGTGGAATCCCAGAATGGGAACGCATCCGGCTGAAGGTTCGGCATCTGCACAGACAACCCTAGCCCCTGCATCCCGGAAACAGCAATGCGCGTCAGCACAGCGAATACCGCATCAATGTAGAACGTCATCAAGCCAATCGCGACAATACAGGCCACCGACCAGCCAATCAGCTTCTGCATCGGCAGCCAGCGGATGCGTAGCTCCACTTCCTGCGAATCCGTCTTGCGCGTCCAGGCATACCAACCATAAATATTGGCGGCAAAGAAGAAGATTTGCAGCAACAGGCTGGCGTAAAGCTGAATCTGAAAAAAGATCACGGCAAACAGCGTGACGTTAATCAACCCAAACAGATAGTTGATGGTTTTTTCCTGACTCGCGAACCAAATACACAACAGGCCAAACAACGTACCAATCGCCTCAATCCAGGAAAGATCGTATCCCCCTTCCCCCAAAGGAATATGAATTAAAATATTACTGGTACTAAAAAAATCCATCTCACCACCCTGTCTCAATTATTGTAAGAAATGTCTATGCCCGTCATACTTCAAGCTGCTTGTGTGTTGGCTGCCCTTACTCACCCCAGTCACTTACCTGTGTAAGCTCCTGGGGATTCGCTCGGTTGCCGCCTTCACGCAACTCGAATTATTTAAGGCATATCAAGAGGCTCTGATTCGCCGTCAGGCATTTCCTTTCACACGCAATTTTAGTGAAGCCGCAAAATCCAGCATGCGATTCAGAGGGATTAATGCGCCTTCTCGCAGGGCGGCATCAACATGAATCTCATGGGCATTGCCGCCTTGTTCCAGGCCGTTAGCAATCGCTTCCAGCCCATTCATCGCCATCCACGGGCAGTGGGCGCAGCTGCGGCAGGTTGCCCCTTCACCCGCTGTCGGCGCTTCCAGCAACGTTTTCTCCGGGCAAGCCTGCTGCATCTTGTAGAAAATGCCGCGGTCAGTCGCCACAATCAGTTCGCGCTGCGGTAGCGTTTTCGCCGCCTGAATCAGCTGGCTGGTCGACCCAACGGCGTCAGCCATCTCTACCACGCTCTGCGGCGATTCTGGATGAACCAAAATGGCCGCATTCGGGTACAGAACCTTCATGCGCTTCAGCGCCTGCGTTTTAAATTCGTCATGCACAATGCACGCGCCCTGCCAACACAGTACATCCGCCCCTGTCTGCTTTTGGACATAGCTTCCCAAGTGACGATCCGGCGCCCAGATAATTTTTTCTCCTAGGCTATCCAGATGCTCGATCAACTCTACTGCGATACTGGACGTGACCACCCAATCGGCACGCGCTTTTACCGCCGCAGAGGTATTGGCATAAACGACGACTGTTCGATCTGGGTGTGCATCGCAAAAACGGCTGAACTCCTCGACGGGACAGCCGAGATCGAGCGAGCATTCGGCTTCCAACGTAGGCATCAGAATTGTCTTTTCTGGATTGAGTATCTTGGCAGTTTCCCCCATGAAGCGGACACCTGCCACCAGCAGCGTCGATGCCGAATGGGTGCTACCGAATCGCGCCATTTCCAGCGAGTCCGCCACGCAACCGCCGGTTTCTTCTGCCAACGCCTGAATTTCAGGATCGGTATAGTAGTGCGCGACCATGACGGCGTTTCTTTCCCGCAGCAGTGTTTTTATCCTGCTACGATAGTGCTGTTTCGCCTCAGCCGATAATGGCTTCGGCTTCGGCGGAAACGGATAAATGGTCTCATTGCTATCAAAAAGGGTGCTCATTATGAATTTCCACGATGACAACTCGGGTTGTAACACCGGATACTGATTCATCATCAGCATCAGCGTTTTTTATCCTAAACAAAATACCGAAAAGCATGCCTAAAGTCGCGGTGTTTTTTCCAAAAAACCGGTCATTTTGTTTAATATGCTTAAAACTCCGATGTGAAATGCGTGAGTGGTATGACTTATAGAAAAAGAGACAAGGAGATAAATGGCATGGCCAGCCTCTATATCAGAATATATCGCGATACCCTGACCGTCAGAAATGTGGACACGCAACAAGAAGCGACGGAGAAACCAGAAACACCTTTTACCACCACACGCTTGCTGCTTGGGCAGATGATTCCGGCGATGAAGCTATTGGATCGACTCACGCGCAAGGTGGCAGCCAAACGGCTGATTGGCCTGTTTTCCTCGCACAATGTCATCATTCATGCCATGGAGATGAATGAAGGCGGGCACAGCCAGGTCGAATTTGCCAGCTACATCGAGCTAGCCAAGAGCATTAGCCCGCAGGGGAAGCATATTTATGTCTGTAGTAAGAATGTGCCGCTTACCGACCAGGAAGTCATACAAATTTTTAGCGGCGACATGCCCTCGATCGTCAGCCGCTAATCAGACATGACTTTTAGGCGAAGAGGCGATGCCAGTAGAGAGAGACAGGAATAACCAGCACCAAAGCAGGCAGGAAGTTAACCACCGCAAATGATTTGATCTGCGCGATCCTCAGCCCTACCGCAATCATGATAATACCGCCACAGGCAGAAAAATCCCCCATCGTGATGTCGGTCATAAAGGGCATAATTAATTTGGCGGAGAAAAACAACAGCGTCTGGACAATCATCTGCGGTATCGCAATCGACATCACAGCAATGCCAAGCGTGATGGAAAAAATCAGCGCGGTGAAAATATCCAAAGCAGATTTGATGATCAGCAGTTGATAATCACCGGTTAGTCCTTCCGTCAACGCACCGACCACGCCCGTTCCGCTGGCACAAAACAGGACGATTAACGCGGTAAAGTTCTGGGTGTAGACATCCTGCGGTAAGCGGTGCCCTTGCCCTTGTGCAGGCAGAACGCGGTTTAGCCCTCTCTGAATCATCGTGCCAGCCCATTGTACGCCAGACTCCATGCGGAGCAGCTCGCCTAACGCAACACCAATCACGATAGCCAGCGCCACCGCAGGCAGTTGCTGGACTTTAACGACCAGCGTGATACCCATTGCAATCGACACCATCGCAAACGCTGGCGGAAGGCCATCCTGCAAACGTTGGGGGATAAAGCGACGCAAAGTAATACCTAAGCCACTACCAATCAAGATAGCAGCACCATTAATCAACGGACCAATCATATATCTTCCTAAACAGGGCTACAGGCGCGTCCCTGTGACAGTGACTCCATTCCCGCTCGATAGGATGAGAAAACAGTTCCTGACGGGCTATATAGCCTAAATCATCCGAGTTGCGGGCAAACAGCGCAGCGCTGCCTCTGTAGCTTATGACGGAAATGAACAACGCTGCCGTCTATCGCCCATCAAGAGGGGTAAAATTCTAATATACCGCAAAGCCTTAATGAGTAGGGAATGGTGATGATTTTAACGTGAATTTATTTGAGGAAGGATTCTACTACTGAAATGGTGGGTCGTGCAGGATGACTCGGCCTCTGGCCTCACCCCTTCGGGGCCAACGCTGACGCGTTGCTGTCTCGCTTCGCTCGGCTCGAACCTGCCCTGCAATCAATTGATTAAAAGTCACGATATACATTATGTGGATGAAGAGAGAAGCAATGATTGTGTAATGAGGAATTAAACTACTAAGAGATGGTGGGTCGTGCAGGATGACTCGGCCTCTGGCCTCGCCCCTTCGGGGTCAACGCTCACGCGTTGCTGTCTCGCTTCGCTCGGCTCGAACCTGCGACCAATTGATTAAAAGTCATGATATACATTATGTGGATGAAGAGAGAAGCAATAATTGTGTAATGAGGAATTAAACTACTAAGAGATGGTGGGTCGTGCAGGATTCGAACCTGCGACCAATTGATTAAAAGTCAACTGCTCTACCGACTGAGCTAACGACCCGCAATGCGGAACTGCTTGATGCTTATTAACTTAACACTGTTCTTGAAATTGGTGGGTCGTGCAGGATTACTCGTCCTACGGACTCGCCCTTCGAGCCAACGCCTTCGCGTTGTTCAAAATCGATACTGCCGATTTTGTCGAACCTTTCGGTTCTCATCCTTCACGATTCAAAATCAATTATCACACTTGAAATTGGTGGGTCGTGCAGGATTCGAACCTGCGACCAATTGATTAAAAGTCAACTGCTCTACCGACTGAGCTAACGACCCAATTTCATGCTGCTTTAGCGTTTCACTGTTTGCCTTGGCAACGGCGGCACATATTACTGATTTAAATTTTCAGCGCAACCTATTTTCTTAAAAAACTGTTTGATTGCTTACTCTTAAGACGTTTAGGCACAAAAATCGCTCATGCTGCGCAATTTTCGTGCCAATTAATACGGTATTACGATCCCGCTAAACGCTTTTGCGCCTGCTTTGCACTTTCTGTATTGGGGTACATTTTTACAACTTGCTGGTAAACGGCCTTGGCTTTGTCAGCCTGACCTTTTTCCTGCATGATCACCCCAACCTTCAGCAATGCCTCGGAGCTTTTTGGTGATTTGGGATAATTTTTAACAACGTTGGCGAAATAGTACGCCGCATCGTCCTTTTTCCCCTTGTTGTAATTCAACTGACCGAGCCAATAGTTCGCATTAGGCTGATAGGTTGAATCAGGGTACTTCTTGACGAATGCCTGAAATGCGCTAATCGCCTGATCGTACTGTTTTTTCTCCAGCACAAGCGCGACTGCGGCATTGTAATCCGTATTCGCATCCCCCGTACTGGCCGGTGCCGCCGTGTTGGCTGCACCGGTATCAGTACCCGCAGCAGCGGCAGGTGTGCCGTCTGTCGTCGGTGTAGAAGAGGATTGCGAACTTAATCCATCAATCTGCTGATAGATTTGCTTCTGCCGTTCAACAACCTGATTCAACTGATACTGACTTTCCTGAATCTGCCCACGGAGACTGTCAATATCACGCTGATTATCAGAGATCTGCTGCTGAAGTTGGGTTAAAAGCTGACTGTGAGCGTTAGAAATACGCTCCAATTGAGTGACACGGTCTTCGACCGAGCCTGAGCCGACATTACTGATTGGCGCTTGGGCAGTAGCGGCCCAAGGGACCGCTACGCCAACCAGTAACGACAGACCCAACAGGTGACGTCTGAAGTTACTGCTCATGCGATTCTCTTAATATACCAGAACGGCACGACGGTTTTTGGCATACGCCGCTTCGTCATGACCGAGAACAGCTGGTTTCTCTTTACCGTAAGAAACGATAGAGATCTGATCGGAAGAAACGCCTTTACCCTGCAGGTACATTTGTACCGCGTTGGCACGACGCTCACCCAGAGCGATGTTGTATTCTGGCGTACCGCGTTCATCCGCGTGACCTTCGATAGTCACTTTGTAAGACGGGTTGCTACGCAGGAATGCAGCGTGTGCGTCCAGCATCTGAGCGAATTCAGAGCTCACATCGTACTTGTCCAGACCGAAGTAAACGATGTTGTTGCGCTGTAATTCTTGCATCTGCAAACGCGCTTGCTCAGAAGAAGACATGTTGCCGCCATCCATCATGCCGTTGTTGCCAGCACCCATGGAAGATTGGTCATTGTCCGCGTTCTTGTTGGAGCTACAAGCGGCCACTGCCAGTACCGGCAGAGCCAACATCAGGCCTTTCAGCACTTTATTGAATTGCATTTCTTATGTCCTTTGACGAGTTTATTGTACATATCTGTACTTATAGATACGGCGACCAGGCAGGGAATTTAACCTGTCCATCAGTAGCCGGAAGACGCGCTTTGAAACGCCCATCTGTCGAAACCAGTTGTAGCACTGACCCCAGTCCTTGTTTGGAGCTGTAGATCACCATCGTGCCATTCGGTGCGATACTTGGCGTTTCGTCCAGGAACGTGTCCGTTAATACTTGTACGGCACCCGTTACCAGATCCAGTTTGGAAATATGCTGAGCTCCACCATTAGAGCCAACCGTTACCAAAAACTTCCCGTCGGCGCTCACATCAGCATCCTGATTCTGGGAACCTTCCCAGGTCAAACGCTGCGGTGCTCCGCCGTTAACATTGACTTTATAAACCTGAGGACGGCCAGCCTGATCTGAAGTATAGGCCAAGGTCTGGCTGTCAGGGAACCACGTTGGCTCCGTATTATTGCTACGGCCATCCGTCACCTGGCTGATTTGACCCGATCCCAGATTCATGACATACAGGTTCAGGCTACCGCTCTTGGAGAGCGCGAATGCCAGTTTGCTGCCATCAGGAGAGAAAGAAGGCGCGCCGTTGTGACGTGGGAAAGAAGCAACCTGACGGATCGCACCATTTGCCAGCGTCTGGATAACCAGCGCAGAACGACCACTTTCAAATGTTACATAAGCGAGTTTGCTACCGTCTGCCGACCAGGCTGGAGACATCAGCGGCTGTGGTGAACGGTGTACGACAAATTGGTTGTAACCATCATAGTCCGCAACACGCAGTTCATAAGGGAACTGACCGCCGTTGGTCTGAACAACGTAAGCGATACGGGTACGGAATGCACCTTTGATACCGCTCAGTTTTTCAAACACTTCATCGCTGGCCGTGTGTGCAGCATAGCGCAGCCATTGCTTAGTGACTTTGAACTGATTCTGAGCCAGAACGTTACCTGGGTTACCTGAGGTATCGACGAGCTGGTAAGAAACCAGATAGCTGCCATCGGCACTCGGTTGAACCTGACCAACCACAACCGCATCAATACCCAGCGCCGTCCATGCAGCAGGCGTGACCTCAGATGCCGTCGCAGGCTGCTGTGGCATGCGGTTTGCGTCGATCGGGTTGAATTTGCCGCTGTTGCGTAAATCAGCACCCACAATGCCGCCTACGTCTTCAGGCGCAGCGCCAGGCCCCGCCCATTTGAACGGAACCACACCGATAGGACGCGCAGAGTCTACCCCTTGGGTAATCTCTATGCGTACTTCCGCGTGCAGCGCCGCTGCCCACAGCATTAAAAAGCTTACTGCAACTTTCAGTACTTGCTTCATCTCATCTCCCTTATCCAGACTCGAAGTCTACGATAAATTAGCAGAATTTTAACAAAAACAAACCAATGTCAACAAAACAACATAACCTGGTTTATTTACCATCGTAATAATCTTAAATCTATTGGGTAAACAGCCCGGTTACTGCGGTTTAAAGTCTATCGGCGCGTTTTTGAAAGCCTCATAAACCTCTGTGCTCGGTGGCTTCGGTATTCTGGCCTGTTTGGCAGCCGCAATAGCCGCCTGGCACAATGCCGGATCGCCGTCTTCAGCAGTGACATCAATCAGTAAGCCATCTGGTGCCAGTTTAATCCGTAATGTACAGGTGCGTCCTTTATAGAGCTGCCAATCATAAAACTTACTCTGAATGGCTGAACGCACCTGACCACCATAGCTATCCAGCGCTGCACCTGATGCACCGCTCTTCTTATTGTTGCCT
Source organism: Pectobacterium colocasium (assembly GCF_020181655.1). Taxonomy (NCBI): domain Bacteria; kingdom Pseudomonadati; phylum Pseudomonadota; class Gammaproteobacteria; order Enterobacterales; family Pectobacteriaceae; genus Pectobacterium; species Pectobacterium colocasium. Next base: position 1,474,902 of record NZ_CP084032.1, on the reverse strand, counting down.
GTGCCCGCAGGCGCCCCGCCGCCAGACTTCGGCGCATTTTTCGATGAAGCCAGGCCGCCCAGCAAGTCGTCAACGGCGCTTTCCTGCTTAGCCGCTTCTGCTGCTGCTTTCTTTTTCTCATCAGCCGCTTTCTTAGCTGCAGCGGCTGCTTCTGCTTTTTTCGCTGCTTCAGCATCAGCTTTTTGCTTAGCCGCCTCGGCTGCTGCTTTTTGTTTAGCTTGTTCAGCCTCTGCGGCTGCCTTGGCTGCTTCGGCTTTCGCGGTTTCTGCTGCCTTCTGCTTAGCCGCTTCCGCAGCTTTTTCCTTGGCTTCTTCTTCCGCCTGCTTCTTAGCAGCAGCGGCCGCGGCAGCCTGTTTCTTCGCTTCGTCTTCCGCTTTCTTCTTAGCGTCTGCCGCCGCTTTCGCCTGTTGTTCGGCTTCAGCCTTCGCTTTGGCTGCCGCCGCTTCGGCTTGTTTCTGCTGTTCTTTTGCCTGCTGAGCCGCAGCTTCAGCCTGGTTACGCTGTTCTGCTTGTTCCTGAGCCTGCTTTTTCGCCTCTTCCTGCGCTTGCAGACGCTCTTTTTCCAGCTCTTTCAGCCGCTGCTGTTCAGCCGCTTGCTTCTGTTGAAGCTCTTCGGCCTGCCGTTCAGCCTGCTTTTGACGCTGCTGCTCAGAACGTTTTGCATCAGTCTGCTGCTGCTGTTGGCGGTTATATTGCTCCACCACTGCGCTCGGATCGACCATGACGGCATCAATTGACGAGCCTCCGCCGCCCCCGCTGGCATCCATCGTTTGTGTCGACGAACTCCAGAGCAGCAAAGCAATCAGTATGATGTGCAAAACAGCCGAGATAATAACGGCGCGTTTCAGCTTATCGTTTTGTTCGTTTGCCTTTAGCACAAGCGATTCCCAAAAACAGTGTTGCCAGAAATAGGCTTAACGATCATTACCGTGATGCGCTCATTTAAATCGGTTGTGTCATCAAACCAACGGATTTCACGCCAGCCTGATGCAATAAATTCAACGCTTTAATGATCTCATCATAAGGAACATCCTTCGCGCCACCAATCAAAAAGACGGTCTTGGGATTGGTTGACAACCGTGATTGCGCTTCAGCAACCACTTGTTCTGCTGGAAGTTGTTCCATACGGTTTTGTTCAACAACCAGACTATATTGTCCTATGCCTGAAACCTCTACGATCACGGGCGGATTATCATTGCTGGAGACCGTTTTTGAGTCGGTCGCGTCCGGCAGATCCACCTCAACGCTCTGCGTAATAATGGGGGCTGTCGCCATAAAAATCAGCAACAGCACCAACAGCACGTCCAGTAACGGAACAATGTTGATCTCGGATTTCAGTTCACGACGACCTCTGCGTACTCGTGCCATGATCCCCCCTGATTACTTGCTGTTGTCGCTGGAGAACGCCTGACGGTGCAGGATAGCGATGAACTCTTCCATAAAGTTGTCGTAGTTCTGCTCCAGTTTGCTCACCCGCAGGTTAAGGCGGTTATACGCCATGACCGCAGGAATTGCCGCAAATAGGCCGATTGCCGTGGCAATCAACGCTTCGGCAATACCAGGGGCAACCATCTGTAAGGTTGCCTGCTTCACGGCGCCCAGCGCGATGAAGGCATGCATAATCCCCCAAACGGTACCGAACAGACCAATATACGGACTGATAGAACCAACAGTGCCTAGGAAAGGAATGTGCGTTTCCAGCGTTTCCAATTCACGATTCATTGAAATACGCATTGCACGTGACGCCCCTTCCACCACCGCTTCCGGCGCATGGCTGTTAGCACGATGCAGCCGTGCAAATTCTTTGAAACCTGAATGGAAGATTTGTTCAGTGCCCGTCAGGCTATCCCGACGGCCTTGGCTTTCCTGATAGAGGCGCGACAGTTCAATGCCCGACCAAAATTTGTCCTCGAACGCCTCAGCCTCACGCGTCGCCGAATTCAGAATGCGGGTACGTTGAATAATGATCGCCCAGGAAGCGATAGAAAAACAGATTAAAATCAGCATGATTAGTTTGACCAGAAGGCTTGCCTTCAGGAACAAATCAAAAACGTTCATGTCAGTCACTGCTTGAACTCCGCGACAATAGACTTAGGAAGCGCAATTGGCTTCATTTGATGTGGATCGATGCATGCGATCAAAACTTCAGCATGGCTTAGCAGGGTGCCATGAGCATTGAGAATACGCTGTGCAAAAGTTAGCGAAGCACCACGTAGTGAGATAATCTCACTTTGCACTTCCAGCATGTCGTCGAGGCGCGCAGGAGCAAGATACTCCACCGTCATCCGACGAACAGCAAACGCGACATGCTCACTTAGCAAGGCTTGCTGGTGAAAGTTGCGCTCACGCAACGCCTCAGTTCTTGCCCTTTCATAAAAGGCAACATAGCGTGCATGGTAGACAACGCCACCTGCATCAGTGTCTTCAAAGTAGACTCGAACTGGCCAGCGAAACAACGAATTACTCACTCTACATCCCGGTAATGCATTAAACCTCGCTACTATACGCAAGAGAAATGAGGTTTGGAATGGATTGTGACAGCGGAAAGAAAATAATTATGGGCTGCAAGCAACCCATAACTAAATGGAATAGGAGACTATTTTAACCGAAGAAATAGTACAATCCTGCGCACAGGATCACAAAGGCAGGAAATGGTGCGAAAAACGCACGCCAGAGCAGGCGATGCGGACGAAAACCAACGCCGTGAACAACGCCAGCACAAACGGCCCAAATCAGTAGTAGCCCCTGCCAAACCGCGAGTTCACTGGTTCGCGCCGCAAAGCGCGTCGGATCCCAGAATACACAGCCCGCCAGCAGCAACGCCATGATAAGGGAAAGAGCCCTTATCGGGCTCTTATCCATCAGGCGATAGAGTTTATCGACCAGATCATTCATTGCTTATCTTCTTCAGCCGCTTTGCTTGCCTCACTCTGCTCAAGCGCCAGGGCCGTAATAATCCCTAGTGAGCAAGCAAGAAGCGTTCCGAGTATCCAGGCAAAATACCACATAAATTAAGCTCCTTACTTAGTACATAGAGTGAGTGTTTTGCTCAATCTGCTCTTTGGTAATGCGACCGAACATCTTGTAGTAACACCATGCGGTATAAGACAGCACGATAGGAACAAAAATAATCGCAACCACCGTCATGACTTTCAGGGTAAGCAGGCTCGACGTCGCATCCCACATTGTCAGACTCGCGTTAGGCACGGTGACTGACGGCATGATGAACGGGAACATGGCAACCCCAGCAGTCAGAATCACACAGGCGATAGTCAGAGAAGAAAACAGGAATGCCCATGCCCCTTTCTCTGCGCGCGCCATCACTGTAGTCAGCACGGGCAATACGACGCCCAGAGCAGGAATTGCCCACAGTACAGGGTAATTATTGAAGTTGATCAACCAGGCTCCCGCCTGATGAGCGACTTCTTTATGCAACGGATTAGATTCAGCCGCAGTGTTAATCGCAGACGTCACCACATAACCATCAATACCGTAAACGACCCACACACCAGCCAGAGCAAACGTTACCATCATCACCAGCGCAGAGATCTGCGCAGCAGATTTGGAACGCACGTGCAGATCGCCCGTGGTCCGCATCATCAGGTAAGTCGCGCCCTGAGTCAGGATCATGGTCAGGCTAACCACGCCAGCCAATAAACCAAACGGATTCAGCAGTTGGAAGAAGTTTCCGGTGTAGTACAGACGCAGATATTCATCGACATGGAACGGCACACCTTGTAACAGGTTGCCAAACGCCACACCGATCACCACCGGCGGAACAAAGCTACCGATGAAAATGCCCCAGTCCCACATGCCACGCCACCGCGGATCCTCGATTTTCGAGCGATAATCGAAGCCGACAGGACGGAAGAACAGTGATGCCAACACCAGAATCATCGCCACGTAAAAGCCGGAGAACGCGGCAGCGTAGACCATCGGCCAGGCAGCAAACAGCGCACCACCGGCGGTGATTAGCCACACCTGATTACCGTCCCAGTGCGGTGCAATACTGTTAATCATGACACGACGTTCGGTATCGCCACGTCCCATCAGACGCACCAGAATGCCCACGCCCATGTCAAAACCATCAGTGATAGCGAAGCCAATCAGCAAAATACCGATCAACAGCCACCAGATAAAACGCAAGACTTCATATTCAAACATAGTGGACTCCTGTTTACCGTGCTTCCTGCGCAGCTGCTATAGGTTGTTCAAAGTGGTAGCGCCCCGTTCTCAGGCTACTTGGGCCCAGGCGTGCGTATTTGAACATCAGATACATTTCTGCAACCAGGAATAGCGTATACAGACCACAAATCAGCGCCATAGAGAACAGAATATCCCCTGCTGTCAGTGATGACGTGGCGACAGCCGTTGGCAGAATTTCACCGATGGCCCAAGGTTGACGGCCGTATTCAGCCACAAACCAGCCTGCTTCAACAGCAATCCACGGCAACGGAATACCGTACAACGCAGCACGGTGCAGCCATTTTTTCTGACCAATTTTGCCACGCAGAACCGTCCAGAAAGACAGGCCGATAATCAACAGCATCAGTACGCCACATGCAACCATGATACGGAAAGAGAAATACAGCGGTGCAACGCGTGGAATAGAATCTTTGGTCGCCTGCTGGATTTGCGCTTCAGTCGCATCAGAGACTTTCGGCGTATAGCGTTTCAGCAGCATGCCATAACCCAGATCCTGCTTAGACTGGTTGAACGCTTCTTTTACTGCCGGATCGGTATTGCCTGCGCGTAGTTCTTCCAACAGCTGATAGGCTTTCATACCGTTACGGATACGCACTTCGTGCATTTCCATCAGCTCTTTCAGACCAGTAACTTGCTTGTCCGTTGAACGGGTAGCGATCAGTCCCAGAACATAAGGAATCTTGATGGCATAGTTGTTTTCCATCGTATCCTGGTTTGGAATACCGATCAGGGTGAAGGATGCCGGAGCGGGCTGAGTTTCCCATTCGGCTTCAATCGCTGCCAGTTTGGTTTTCTGCACATCGCCCATTTCATAACCGGATTCATCACCCAGCACGATAACAGACAGTACCGCAGCCAAACCAAAACTTGCTGCAATAGCGAATGAACGCTTGGCAAACGCAACATCGCGGCCTTTCAGCAGATAGTAAGAACTGATACCCAGGATGAACATCGCGCCCGTACAGTAACCCGCGGCCACCGTGTGAACGAATTTCACCTGAGCAACCGGGTTCAGCACCAGATCGGCGAAGCTCACCATTTCCATACGCATGGTTTCGAAATTGAAATCCGATGCGATGGGGTTCTGCATCCAGCCATTGGCAACCAGAATCCACAGTGCGGAGAAGTTAGAGCCCAGCGCGACCAACCAGGTAACGGCCATATGCTGCACTTTTCCTAAACGGTCCCAGCCGAAGAAGAACAAGCCAACAAAGGTCGATTCCAGGAAGAATGCCATCAGGCCTTCAATCGCCAACGGCGCGCCGAAAATATCCCCGACGTAGTGAGAGAAATATGACCAGTTGGTTCCGAATTGAAACTCCATGGTCAATCCGGTAGCGACCCCCAGAGCGAAGTTAATAGCGAATAACTTGCCCCAGAATTTGGTCATATCTTTATAGATTTGTTTGCCGGACAGCACATATACCGTTTCCATAATCGCCAGCAAAAACGCCATCCCCAGCGTTAATGGTACGAATAGAAAATGGTACATTGCAGTTAAGGCAAACTGTAAACGTGACAGTTCGACTACATCAAACATTTTGACTCCTTGCTCCTCGCAGGAAGGGATTAGCTTGCAAACGCTGACAAGCCGCCAAACATCCGGCCATTACACCCAAAAGAACACAACAAGAATTGCTTTAACACAGGCTGTAACAAACGCTATAAATACCGTTCACCAGGGCAGTCACACCCCGACAGCAAGCTCAAGATAAATCACAAGTATTACAAGTAGCGTACCCCATAGGGAGGTAGCCGTATATTACGCCTGTAATCCCCTACAATAAATAGGTTTTTACGTGACCCAGACTAGGTTTTTGGCTTCAAATCAACTTACCGACTAAATAGCATGAACGGCGATAATTGACCTCGCGCAATTTAAGCCTATTTCAGAAATTATATCCAGAGGCGTTTTTTGATCTAAAACAATTTAACGCTTTTCTCGTGATTGGTGAGTTGCATTAATTTCTTTATTGCACTTATTGTTAATGCAATGTGATTTTTAGGTTTAATTAAAATTAATTCGGCAATATAATTTTTACTTCCCGTTATCGATTATTCACATGCATTTCTTATCTTTTATTTTATGTCAGATTTTTATTTTTTATTGCTGACATCCACAGGGCATTTTCGTGGTGAACGCCCTTACCATCAGCGTCCGCCCGTTTGTAACGCACCATACCAAAACGGAGGCCAAAAGGGCCTCCGCTGTGGTTACAGATTAGGTGATGTACAGCAAGCTGCTATCGTTTACCTCTTCGCTTTCATGCGTTCGATCGCCTTATCGTAAACGGTGTTACTTTTCTGGCTTTTCGCTAGTTCATAATGCTGAAGGGCATCGCTGAACTGACCCGCATTCTCGTAGATTTTTGCAATGTTGTAGTACGAGCTGGCACGCGTGGTCGCCGCATTGTTACCACTTGCCAGCGCAATCGCTTTACGGTTGGCCCAGATAGCTTCGGCAATATTGCCCCGTTTTTGATAAGCCAGACCCAGATTACTGTATGCCTGACCAAATGCGCTGTCCTGCTCGATCGCAGCCAGGAACAGCGTCGTGGCCTGTTCTAACTCACCGCGCCCATAGGCCGCTTCACCGTCACGGTTAAGGCTTTTTGCTAACTCGGCATTCGCAGGGGCGGAAACACCCGCCAGAAGTGCAGCTTGCGCGGGGTTTAACGCCATTGGCAGTGCATCAACATCCTCCTTCACTTTTGTGAAATCAGCCTCACCAACGGCATTAATATCTTCAAAATCACCATTCGGATTAAGACGGAAAACCGTCCAGATATTCCCTGTCTTACTCAACGGGACGGAATACGACCGTACCTGTGAACTTCCGACATAGACAAATACTTTTGCACGACTTGCGGAGAGCGCTAATGAATTAGCCTTCTCACCATTCGAATAATCATGAACGGCATAAATATAACTTTCGCCTAAATGTTTTTTATCAATCGTGATAGTTTCTGGGCCGAAACTATCAGTGTCGTCGACATCAAGATTAGCATCGCGTCCATTTTTATGGCTGAAATAAATATGGTTGCCTGGATAAATAAGGTGGGAATCTAAATCGTCAGGTTTTTCACCCCAGGTTAATACAATTCGCATTCCATCCAGATTTTTCATTACTGGACTAATAGCATAAGTCATTCCATCGCACGGGCATTTAACCACCAGATCGGAATACCCTTCTTTTTTTATAAGAAGTAAGCTGTCCTGATCCACCTCGAATGGTGCGTTAAGCGCTGCACGGCCTGCGGCATCAGAGCGAGCAGTCACTGACTGCGCACCGTTCTTCTGTAGAATCACCGAAGCGTCATCAATCTTTTTATCTTTAACTGTCGCACTCAGCACTTCAATATTAATAGACTGTGCACTGGCCACGCAGGTAAATGCAGATAATGTCAGCATCAACGCTTTTATATTTATTTTCACACGATATCCCCTTAAGGCAAATTAATTAACCATTCCCTGCTTACATGAACGCAATGAAATAATCTTCATTTGTGTTTATCACTAATCGGCCTTTTCAGGCGCGCGAATTATCCAATAAAACTGAGAAGAAGTCATGTGCAATTCAATTGTGCCGATTAACCCCAATGGCAAGATTTGAATAAAAAAAAGCCACCCGAAGGTGGCTAGAGTATTTCATTGAATAATGGATTAACGCGCTAATATCGCTTTTACTGCATCGCCGATATCCGCCAGGCTGCGAACGGTTTTAACACCCGCCGCTTCTAACGCTGCGAATTTATCGTCAGCGGTACCTTTACCACCCGCGATGATTGCACCAGCGTGGCCCATGCGCTTACCTTTCGGTGCCGTCACACCTGCAATGTAGCCAACAACCGGCTTAGTCACGTGTTCTTTAATGTACGCTGCCGCTTCTTCTTCCGCCGTACCGCCGATTTCACCGATCATCACGATGGCTTCGGTCTGCGGATCCTGTTCAAACAGCTTCAGAATATCGATGAAGTTAGAGCCAGGAATCGGGTCACCGCCAATACCGACACAGCTGGACTGACCCAGCCCGGCATCGGTGGTTTGCTTCACCGCTTCATACGTCAGTGTACCTGAACGAGAAACGATACCCACTTTGCCCGGCAGGTGAATATGACCCGGCATAATCCCGATCTTACATTCGCCCGGTGTGATCACACCTGGGCAGTTCGGACCGATCATCCGCACGCCGCTCTGGTCGAGTTTCACTTTCACCGTCAGCATATCCAGTGTAGGGATACCTTCGGTGATACAGATAATCAGCTCGATACCGGCGTCGATTGCTTCCAGAATAGAGTCTTTACAGAACGGCGCAGGAACGTAGATAACAGAGGCGGTTGCGCCCGTTGCTTCTACTGCCTCACGCACCGTATTAAATACGGGCAGCCCCAGATGTTCCGTGCCGCCTTTACCCGGCGTCACGCCACCAACCATTTGCGTACCGTAAGCAAGTGCTTGCTCAGAGTGGAATGTCCCCTGACTACCGGTAAAACCCTGACAGATAACTTTGGTATTTTTATTAATCAGAATGGACATTATTTACCCTCCACTGCTGCAACAACCTGCTGAGCGGCACCGGTCAGGCTGGTCGCGGCGATAATATTCAGGCCGCTATCCGCCAGTTTCTTGGCACCCAGCTCCGCATTGTTTCCTTCCAGACGTACCACAACCGGTACGTTAACACCCACTTCGGCTACCGCGCCAATGATGCCATCAGCAATCAAATCGCAACGCACAATGCCACCAAAGATGTTAACAAAGACGGCTTTTACCTTGTCATCAGACAGGATAATTTTGAACGCTTCAGTAACACGTTCCTTCGTCGCGCCACCACCAACATCGAGGAAGTTTGCAGGAGAACCGCCGTGCAGTTTCACGATATCCATCGTGCCCATCGCCAGACCGGCACCGTTCACCATACAGCCAATGTTGCCGTCCAGCGCAACATAGTTCAGTTCCCACTGTGCCGCATGCGCTTCACGGGAATCTTCCTGACTTGGGTCGCGCATTTCGCGCAGTTCAGGCTGACGGAACAACGCATTGCCGTCCGCGCCCAATTTACCATCCAGACAGACTAAATCGCCCTGCGTGGTGATAACCAGCGGGTTGATTTCTACCAGTGCCAGATCGCGCTCCAGGAACAGCGTGGCCAGTCCCATGAAGATTTTGGTGAATTGAGCGACTTGCTTACCGCTCAGACCCAGTTTGAAAGCCAGTTCGCGTCCCTGATAAGGCTGTGGGCCTACCAGTGGATCGATCGCCGCTTTATGGATCAGTTCCGGCGTCTCTTCCGCCACTTTTTCAATTTCGACACCACCTTCGGTGGACGCCATGAACACCACGCGACGCGTACCACGGTCAACGACAGCACCCAGATAAAGCTCTTTGTCGATATCCGTTGCCGCTTCAACCAGAATTTGGTGAACGGGCTGACCCTGCGCGTCAGTTTGATAAGTAACGAGTTTTTTACCCAACCAGTTTTCAGCAAAGGCGCGGATATCTTCTTTGTTACTGACGACTTTAACGCCGCCCGCTTTACCGCGACCGCCTGCGTGAACCTGACATTTTACGACCCACGGACCCGCACCAATTTTAGACGCGGCTTCTTCCGCTTCACGCGGTGTGGTGCAGGCATAGCCGGTCGGTGCCGGTAAACCATATCGAGCAAAGAGTTGTTTTGCCTGATACTCGTGTAAATTCATGATGTTCTATCCATTTAGGTTTGGAGATAAGTCGGCAGGCGGTTTCTCATCACCGACTCTTTCGGTAGCGAAAAACGCCAATAACTCTCTGATATATTTGGATAACGCCGCTGAAAAAAACGGCCTACATAGCACTTAATCTGTCTATTTCGGGCTGAAACCGTCAGGGTTATCCGCCCGAGAACCTACCTGTCAGACTAGACGTCTAACAGCAGACGCGCTGGGTCTTCCAGCATCTCTTTCACCGTCACCAGGAAGCCAACGGATTCACGGCCGTCGATCAAACGGTGATCGTAAGACAGCGCCAGATACATCATCGGCAGAATAACCACCTGACCATCCACCGCCATTGGGCGATCTTTAATAGCGTGCATACCCAGAATCGCACTCTGCGGTGGGTTGATGATCGGGGTCGACATCAGAGAACCAAAGACGCCGCCGTTGGTAATCGTGAAGTTACCGCCCAGCAGTTCTTCAACCGTCAGTTTGCCGTCACGGCCTTTCACTGCCAGATCTTTGATACGCTTCTCAATGTCGGCCATGCCCAGCGCATCCACATCACGCAGCACTGGCGTAACCAGACCACGCGGAGTCGAAACCGCAATACTGACATCGAAATAGTTGTGGTAAACCACATCTTCGCCATCAATAGACGCATTCACTTCAGGATAACGCTTCAGCGCTTCAACCACGGCTTTGATGTAGAAAGACATAAAGCCCAGACGCACGCCGTGACGTTTCTCAAACGCCTCACCGTACTGCTTGCGCAGATCCATGATTGGCTGCATGTTGATTTCGTTGAACGTCGTCAGCATGGCCGTGCTGTTTTTCGCTTCCAGCAGACGCTCTGCAACACGCTTACGCAGGCGCGTCATCGGTACACGTTTTTCACTGCGCGCACCCAAAGCAGGTGCAGGAGAAGCCGCCGGAGCCTCAGACTTAGCCGCTTTGCCAGGTTCTTTCTTCTGGGCAGCCAGGTGCTTATCTACGTCTTCACGCGTAATTCGACCCCCTACGCCGCTGCCTTTGATAGCAGAGGCATCAAGATCGTGCTCTGCAATCAGACGGCGGATTGCCGGGCTAAGCGCATCGCTGCTTTCTTCTTCCAGTCCAGCCGTGTGGCGCTGTGCCGGTGTTGATTCTTTGCTCTGTGATTTCTCGCTGGTTTCTTTGCCTGAGCTGTCGCCACGACGGATACGACCCAGCAGTTGGCGAGACGTTACCGTAGCGCCTTCCTCTTCCAGCACAGCATCCAGAATGCCAGCTTCAGAAGCAGGCACTTCCAGTACAACTTTGTCAGTTTCAATTTCAACCAGTACTTCATCGCGCTGAACGCTATCGCCTGGTTTTTTATGCCAGGTCGCAACCGTGGCGTCAGCGACGGATTCAGGCAGGTCGGGTACAAGAATATCTACGCTACTCATTATCTATCCTTTTATTTAATCAACGTTCAGCGCGTCATCGACCAGATCTTGCTGTTGTTTCTGGTGTACGGACATATAGCCAACGGCGGGTGATGCAGACGCCGGGCGTCCTGCGTAACGTAAAGAAGCCCCAAACGGAATCACTTCACGGAAATGGTGCTGACTGCAATACCAGGCTCCCTGATTCAGCGGCTCTTCCTGACACCACACGAAATCGTGAACATGGGCAAAAGGTTCCAGTGCCGCTTGTACTGCCTGATGCGGGAATGGATAAAGCTGTTCGATACGGACGATCGCGACATCTTTTTGCTCGTTTTTGCGGCGCTGCTCCAGCAAATCATAGTAGACCTTACCGGAACAAAGCACGACACGCTTCACGGCTGCCGGATCTAATTCTTCTATTTCCCCAATCGCTGGCTGGAAGGAACCGTTCGCCAGTTCTTCCAGTGAAGAGATTGCCAGCGGATGACGCAGCAGGGATTTCGGTGACATAACCACCAGCGGACGGCGCATTCCGCGCAGCGCCTGACGGCGAAGCATGTGATATACCTGTGCAGGCGTTGACGGAATACAAACCTGCATATTTTGCTCAGCGCACAATTGCAGATAACGTTCCAGTCTCGCAGACGAGTGCTCTGGGCCCTGTCCTTCGTAACCGTGCGGCAGCAGCATAACCAGACCACACATCCGGCCCCACTTCTGCTCACCGGAACTGATGAACTGGTCGATAACCACCTGCGCACCGTTGGCGAAGTCACCAAACTGCGCTTCCCAGATGGTCAGCGTGCGCGGTTCTGCGGTCGCATAACCGTATTCAAACGCCAGAATCGCCTCTTCGGACAATACGGAGTCCCAGACGTTAAACGCGCCCTGCCCGTTGTGCACGTGGTTCAGCGGCGTATAGCTGGAACCGTTTTTCTGGTTATGGACAACAGCATGGCGATGGAAGAACGTACCGCGGCCGCTATCCTCACCGGACAGGCGAATCGGGATACCCTCATCGACCAGCGTCGCGTAGGCCAGCGTTTCCGCTCCGCCCCAGTCAAATGGCTTGTTGCCAGCGGCCATTTCAGCACGGTCAGCGTAGACTTTGGCAACGCGAGGATGAACGTCGATCCCTTCCGGCACTTCACTGATACGCTTCGCCAGTTCCTGCAAACGCTTCATTTCTGTTGCGTGCGGATAAGGCTCATCCCACTCATGGTTCAGATACGGCGTCCAGGTAAAGGACTGCATATCCATTTCACGCCATTCTTCTACCACGCACTCACCCGCATCCAGTGCGTCACGGTACAAATTGACCATTTCGGTGGCATCTTCCAGCGTGATAGATTTTTCCTGCTCCAGACGGTCGGCATAGACCTTGCGTGGCGTAGGATGTTTTTTGATCTTCTGGTACATCATCGGCTGCGTTGCACTTGGCTCATCTGCTTCGTTATGGCCATGGCGGCGGTAACAAATTAGATCGATAAATACATCGCGCTTAAAGGCATTGCGGAAATCCAACGCCAGGCGTGTAACAAACGCCACCGCTTCTGGATCGTCTGCGTTAACGTGGAAAATCGGCGCCTGCACCATTTTACCGATATCGGTACAGTACTCGGTGGAACGGATATCCAGCGGGTTAGACGTGGTGAAACCGATACGGTTGTTGATAACAATACGCAGCGTGCCACCGACTTCGTAGCCACGCACCGTAGACATATTCAACAGTTCCTGAACCACACCCTGACCACTCACTGCCGCATCGCCGTGGATAGTGATTGGCAGAACACGTGGACCACTCTGGCTGCTAAGGCGGTCAAGACGTGCACGAACCGATCCCGTCACAACCGGGCTAACGATTTCAAGATGCGAAGGGTTGAACGCCAGTGCCAAATGCACCAGGCCGCCAGCGGTATCGAATTCAGAAGAGAAACCCTGATGATATTTTACGTCACCCGTGCCCAGGTGTTCTTTATGCTTGCCGGCGAACTCATCGAACAGATCCTGAGATTTTTTGCCCAAGACGTTGATCAGCACGTTGAGGCGGCCACGGTGCGCCATCCCCAATACCACTTCGCGCGTACCATTCGCGCCAGCATGGCGAATCAGTTCTTTCAGCATCGGAACCAACGCATCGCCGCCTTCTAGCGAGAAACGCTTCGCACCGGGATACTTAGCACCCAGATAACGTTCCAGCCCTTCGGCTGCGGTTAATTCTTTCAGGAAACGACGCTTTTCTTCGAGAGAAAATGACGGCTGCCCCATTACCGATTCGATACGCTGCTGGATCCAACGTTTCTCTTCCGTACTGGTGATATGCATGTATTCCGCACCGATAGAACCGCAATACGTGCGCTTCAGTGCTTCATACAGATCTTCCAGCTTCATGGTGTCTTTGCCGATGGCAAAAGAACCTACGTTGAAGGATTCCTGTAGGTCATCCTGCGTCAGATTGTGGTAATCCAGATCCAGTTCTGCAACTGGCTCTTGAGGGCGCAGGAAAATCGGGTCCAGGTTAGCGCGCTGATGTCCACGGAAGCGGAACGCATTGATCAGCTGCAATACCTTGACCTGCTTAGCATCAATATCGGGATCGGTGACAGATGAAGTAAAGCGCGAAGCGTCTTTCGCCAGACGGCGGAAATAATCACGCGTTTTGGAATGGAGTTGATCCGGTTTGACCCCACTCGTAGGCAATTGCTGGAAGATCGAGCGCCAGCTATGTTCGATCGAGTCAGGATCGGTTAAAAAATCTTCATAGAGTTGCTCTATGTAGGACTGATTCGCACCCGCCAAATAGGAGGAATCCAGCCAGGCCTTCATTGCGCCGTTCTGCATTATGATCCCTTAAGCTAATAAGCTTCAGTTTTCGCCGTGGTTAACATGTAATTAGTGCCCGTATATCGTTTACCGTACAAACGGTTCACTTGTCGTACATCGGTACGCGCTTAGGGTATCCATCCCCCCTAAGGAACCTTTAAAAACCGGTTCTGCCGCGTAAGCCGGTTTTTAAAGGTTTCCTGCGCTCCCTCTGAAGAATAGCAACTCCAGAGGGAGATACATGTTTTACTACTTATCTTTATGCAATAACGCGTTACATACTCACTATCCGTTACGCGCTGCGGTGCAACAACATCGATTTAATATGACCAATAGCCTTAGTCGGGTTCAGCCCTTTAGGACACACGTTGACGCAGTTCATGATACCGTGGCAGCGGAAGACGCTGAACGCATCGTCCAGCTCGTCCAGTCGTGGCTTGGTTTCCGTATCGCGGCTGTCGATCAGGAAACGGTAAGCCGCCAGCAGCCCCGCAGGCCCAACAAACTTGTCCGGGTTCCACCAGAACGACGGGCAAGACGTTGAACAGCAGGCGCACATGATGCATTCATATAACCCATCCAGCTTGGCACGTTGATCGGGCGATTGCAGATGCTCACGCGCCGGCGGATTTTTCCCATTATTCAACAGGTAAGGCTTTATTTTCTCATATTGAGCATAGAACTGTCCCATGTCCACTACCAAATCACGTACAACCGGTAATCCAGGTAAAGGACGGATAACAATTTTGCTGTTTCCGCGACGTAACGCAGAAACCGGCGTAATACAGGCCAGTCCATTTTTGCCATTCATGTTAACGCCATCGGAACCGCAGACGCCTTCACGGCAGGAACGACGGAATGATAACGTCGGGTCCTGCTCTTTCAGCAGCATCAGCGCATCCAGCAGCATCATGTCGCGGCCTTCTTCCGCTTCCAACTGGTAATCCTGCATCCGCGGAGCATCATCAACATCCGGGTTGTAACGATAAATAGAAAATTCGAGTTTCATCGTTTGATCTCCGCAATTAATAAGTACGTACTTTCGGCGGGAACGCCGGACGCAGTTTAGGCTGCATGTTCACCTCACGGCGCGTCATGCTGTCGGTTTGCGGCAGATACAACGAATGGCACAGCCAATTCTCATCGTCACGCTCTGGATAGTCGAAGCGGCTGTGTGCACCACGGCTTTCGGTACGGAAGTTGGCGGATACCGCTGTCGCATAGGCGGTTTCCATCAGATTATCCAGCTCCAGGCACTCGATACGCTGAGTATTGAACTCGCTTGAGGTATCGTCCAGACGCGCATTTTTCAGACGTTCACGGATCACTTTGAGCTCTTCCAACCCTTTCGCCATCGCGTCACCTTCGCGGAAGACCGAGAAGTTGTTCTGCATACAGGATTGCAGCGCTTTACGGATTTCAACCGGATCTTCCCCTGAACGGGTATTATTCCAACGGTTCAGACGATCGAGCGATGCCTCAATATCGGAATCGCTGGCATCACGACTAGTGCCCTGCTCTTCCAGAGACTCTTGCAGGTGAATACCCGCCGAACGACCGAATACCACCAGGTCGAGCAGTGAGTTACCGCCCAGACGGTTAGCACCATGAACCGAGACGCAGGCAATTTCACCCACGGCGAACAGCCCTGGAATCACCACATCTTCGCCTTTCTCATTCACCGTCAACGCCTGACCGCTCACTTTGGTCGGAATACCACCCATCATATAGTGGCAGGTTGGAATAACCGGAATCGGCTCTTTCACCGGGTCGACGTGAGCAAACGTGCGGGAGAGCTCCAAAATACCCGGCAGACGGGATTCCAGAACGTCTTTACCCAGATGATCCAGCTTCAGCTTGGCGTGTGGTCCCCACGGGCCATCGCAGCCACGGCCTTCACGAATCTCGATCATGATGGAACGCGCAACAACGTCACGGCCCGCCAGATCTTTCGCGTTCGGCGCGTAGCGTTCCATAAAACGTTCACCGTGCTTGTTCAGCAGGTAGCCGCCTTCACCACGGCAGCCTTCGGTTACCAGCACACCGGCGCCAGCAATACCCGTCGGGTGGAACTGCCACATTTCCATGTCCTGCAATGGAACGCCGGCACGTAATGCCATGCCAACACCATCACCCGTATTAATGTGTGCGTTGGTTGTAGACTGATAGATACGGCCCGCACCACCCGTCGCCAGTACGGTCGCTTTGGCTTTGAAATAGACCACTTCACCGGTTTCAATACAGATCGCCGTACAGCCGACCACCGCACCATCCTGATTCTTCACCAGATCGAGGGCGTACCACTCGGAGAAAATGGTCGTATGGTTTTTCAGGTTCTGCTGATACAGCGTATGCAGCAGTGCGTGACCGGTACGGTCAGCCGCCGCTGCGGTACGCGCGGCCTGCTCGCCGCCAAAATTCTTAGACTGACCGCCGAACGGACGCTGATAAATGCGGCCATCGTCCAGGCGGGAGAACGGTAAACCCATGTGTTCCAGTTCCAGAATCGCTTCCGGGCCGGTTTTACACATATATTCAATCGCGTCCTGGTCGCCAATGTAATCTGACCCTTTTACGGTGTCATACATGTGCCATTCCCAGTTATCTTCATGGGTGTTACCCAGCGCAACGGTAATACCGCCCTGCGCAGAAACAGTATGGGAACGGGTTGGAAACACTTTCGATAACAGGGCACAGGACAGGCCCATTTGGGAGATTTGCAGCGCGGCACGCATACCTGCGCCACCCGCACCAACAACCACTGCATCAAATTCTCTGACTGGCAAATTCATCACGCACCCCACACCACAATAGTTCCATAAATGACGTACACCAATAGCGCGACGACAATCGCCAACTGTAAAGTCAGGCGTAAAGCCAGCGGTTTGATGTAGTCGGTCAGTACTTGCCACATCCCTATCCAGGCATGAACCAGAATGGAAAATAACGTTAGCAGTGTGAATACTTTGGTGAGAGCCATCGCGAAGAAACCACGCCAGATTTCATACGTGATATCGCCAGCCGTAGCAATAAAACCAATGATATAAATTACATACAGAACAATGACGATGGCGGAAGCGCGAATCAGTAACCAATCGTGTACGCCATTGCGTCCTAACGCAGAAGCATTGCTTACCATACGAGGACTCCAGCCAGAATTGAAAGCACGACAGTAATAATAAAGGAGATATTTGCAGAACGCTTACCTGCGGCAAGGTCTTCTTCTATATAGCCAAAATCCATCAAGAGATGACGTAAACCACCAACAATGTGATAAGCCAGCGCAACGAGGATGCCCCAAACGATAAACTTGACGATGAAGCTATCCATAATTTCCGCAGCGCGCAGGAACCCTTCCTCTGAAGAAAGAGAAGTGCCTAACAGCCACAGTAAAATACCGACAGCGACAAAGGTGATAACGCCGGAGACGCGGTGAAGAATAGATGCTATCGCAGTAACGGGAAACTGGATCGTCTGCAATTCCAGATTGACAGGTCTTTGTTTTTTCACAGATTTGCCCACACAGCTTTTATTATTGTTTCTTCCTCCGGGCCTGATGTGAGGTCAGACAGTATGAAAGTTGCAGCCCTGAAGAGTGGGTTTACGATACGCGCTCAAACATCGACATTCCGGTGTCTAAACGGCGCATGATCCTTTCATACTGGGTGCTCCTACTGCAGGGTGATTCCGGAGACCTGGCGGCAGTATAGGTGCTTCACATTCCTATTACAATTCCCATACAAACTGTTTGGTGACATTTGCCCCGAACAGTGATTTAGATCACGAATTTCACAATTTATATAAAATTAATTATCTGATTTGACAAAAGTTCAACATTTCAATTACAACTAGGGGATTGAGTTCCTTATGATGTGTTAAAGCACACGGCGACACTTCCACACTGACGTAACTTATGTAACAGTGGAGAGAGTCCACGTAAAAGTCATAGGTAATGACTAGAATCTATTCAGAGCGCAACTCATTATCTGAATATCGTTAATTACCTGGAGAACGAATTTTTCATCCTGAATGCGGCGATCCGCCTTACTCTGTACCCTATTTGACGACTGTGTCACGACAGAGTTTCACCGGTTATTATCCTTTACCGGTGCACAGGCATGACGGTATTTCTTCAGTGAAAATTTTTAAAATTAAAGCGCTAAGGAGACTGTAAATGGCTGATAAAAAAGCAACACTTATTCTAGAAGGTAAAGAACCAATTGAGCTAAATGTCCTATCAGGCACACTAGGACATGATGAGATTGATATTCGTCCCCTCGGTTCTAAAGGTTACTTCACATTTGACCCCGGTTTTACCTCTACCGCATCTTGCGAATCAAAGATTACTTATATCGACGGTGATGAAGGCGTTCTGCTGCACCGCGGCTTCCCAATTGCCCAACTGGCTGAAAAGTCTAATTATCTTGAAGTGTGTTACATCCTGCTGTTCGGTGAAGTCCCAACGGTAGAACAATATGAAACCTTCAAGACGACCGTGACGCGTCACACCATGATCCATGAGCAGATTACCCGTCTGTTCCACGGTTTCCGCCGCGATTCACACCCAATGGCCGTATTGTGCGGCGTGACTGGCGCGCTGGCGGCGTTCTACCACGATTCACTGGACATTAACATTGAGCGCCACCGTGAAATCGCGGCCTACCGCTTGCTGTCCAAAATGCCGACCGTCGCGGCAATGTGCTACAAATATTCACTGGGTCAGCCGTTTGTTTATCCGAAAAACAACCTGTCCTACGCGGGTAACTTCCTGCACATGATGTTCTCCACCCCTTGCGAAGAGTATGTTGTAAATCCGGTGCTGGAACGCGCCATGGATCGTATTCTGATCCTGCATGCCGATCACGAACAAAACGCCTCGACGTCTACCGTCCGTACTGCTGGCTCGTCTGGCGCAAACCCGTTTGCCTGTATCGCCGCGGGGATCGCCTCACTGTGGGGACCGGCGCACGGCGGCGCGAACGAAGCCTGTCTGCGTATGCTGGAAGAGATCAGCAGCGTGGAACACATCCCTGCGTTTATCGAACGTGCAAAAGACAAGAACGACTCCTTCCGTCTGATGGGCTTCGGCCACCGCGTGTACAAGAACCACGATCCACGCGCCAAAGTCATGCGTGAAACCTGTCATGAAGTGCTGAAAGAACTGGGCAGAAAAGACGACCTGCTGGAAGTGGCAATGGAGCTGGAGCATATCGCGCTGAACGACCCGTACTTCATTGAGAAGAAACTGTACCCGAACGTGGACTTCTACTCCGGTATTATCCTGAAAGCGATGGGTATTCCTTCTTCCATGTTCACCGTTATCTTCGCGATGGCACGTACTGTGGGCTGGATTGCGCACTGGAACGAAATGCACGACGACGGCATCAAAATTGCCCGTCCACGTCAGCTGTATACCGGCTACGACAAACGTGACTTTACGTCCAATCTGAAACACGATTAATCCATTCAGTACGCATCAAAAAGGCCGGATATAGTATCCGGCCTTTGTTTTTTACCCTACACTGATTTTCAATGGTGATTGAAATACGGATAATCAGCGCAGTTAGTCATGGAATACTTTCGTAAGGTAAACCTGTTTAGCGTCTTTATTAACCCAGATATAGAAGGTTGCCCCTTCAATCTCAGTACGCTTTTTCCACACATCTTCCTCCCCCTGCTTACGTTTCTGCTGTTCATATCCTAATGCTGTGAGGTACGTTTTTAGCGGGGTAGCATCAGAGGTATCATTACAAATGATGGCATTTGATGGCGCATAACCATCGCCGGGCACATATTCAAAAGCGTAATTGCTCGATATCCTTGGGGTATTGCGGATATCTTCATCGGTGAACGCATAGTAGGTAAAATGATCGCCTTCAGTATACGTTCTTATCTCCGTAGAACCCGATGCCACAATAAATATAAATAACATCCCAACCATCATCGCAGGAACCAAAAGCAGTAATAGATATTTGATTACTTTCATGCCCGCATTCTTCTGCCTTTGGTTTTGTTAAATTCTAGTGTTGTACCGTCATCCGTTAGAATGTTAACTATGCAAGTGTTCACCCAATGCAACTTCGTTTGAACCATTCAGGTCAGCCCCGGTAGAGTTAGCATTTTCATAACGGCACTAAAGGGATGACTTACAACCTAAACTTTGCGTGAATCGCAATAAATAGCCATCTGGATCCTGTACCAGAAAATTACTTTCCCCGTGGTACACCTCATGATCGCGGTACCAGCACGTTTCCACGGGTCTGCGTAGCGTATAACCCGCACGTTCAATCGCCGCCGCCAGCGCCTGAGCATCTGGGCACTCAATCGATAAATTCATACCACGGCCAAACGGTGGTTCTAAAGGCTCCACACGCCAGGGCGATTCGGTTAAATAATCCTGTTCCAGCATCAATTGGCTCCCATGATAAGAAAGGAACGCGAACTTATCTTCAGGCCTGTCGTACTCAATCTGAAATCCCAAAACGTAGCAATAAAACGCCAGACTCTTTTGTAAGTCAGAGACAATCATTTCTGGGATTAACGTATTCATCGTGCGCATAAATCACTCACATTATTACTTCTGGCAACCCGGGCACCAATAGAATGGGCGTGATAACAGCATCGTTCTTTCGATGATTCCACCGCAGCGCTCACAGCGTTCCCCTTCACGATGGAAAACCTTGAACGAAAAAATCGCCCCATGATGGTGGTTTTCATCAACGGCGCCGCGTGTGTTGTAGGACAAGCGAGGAATCTCCAGCAACGCCTGACTTAACGTTTGCAACTGGTCCTCATTCAGCTGTGCTGCCGTATGTTGCGGCGCCAGCTGTGCCTGCCAGAGAATCTCGACGCGCAGGTAATTCCCCAGCCCCGCAAGAAAAGCCTGATCCAACAACAGCCCACTAAACTGGCGACGACGAAAACGGGGGAGTAGCAAACGCTCATAGACCTGTTCCGACGTCAGTGAGAGATCCAAGACATCAGGGCCGATACGTTGCAGGAAAGGATGCGCAGCGAGTGCCTCCGGCGTCAACATTGCAATATCGGACGCGCTGTAAAGCAAAATGGCACGATCCTGCGTTTCCAGCCGGACGCGCAAATCCCGCTTCGTTTCCGGCGATTCGCCGGCATTCACCACGCGCCACACGCCATACAGCTGGTTGTGGCTATACAACACCCGATCATTGCTAAAATAGGTCAGCAGCGCTTTTCCGCGCGTTTCAATCTGCCTGATCTGCTGCCCGACCAATTCTGCCTCATACGATTTCAACTCAGGAAACGCAAACCAGACACGCGTCAGCGTTTTTCCTACAACGGCTGCAACCAACTTATCGGCCGCCCGACGAATTTCCGGCCCTTCCGGCATACCTTACTCCCTGAAATGCACACGTATTACGCGATTAACCCCACTCTCGGTTAACGACATTCTTGGTTAACCACGCTAATGCAGGGCGCCTCCCGTCACCGCCACATCTACCTGCTGCACCAACGACTGCTTGATCATCACTTCCAGCGCCGCCGTAACGAGCGGCGTGGGCATGCTCGGCTCACCGGGATGTCGTGCAGCCTGTTCCGGCGAATAAGGAATATGAACAAATCCGCCGCGCACCACATCACCTTGTTGATGCAATAGATGTAAAAGCCCATACATCACATGGTTGCAGACAAACGTCCCCGCAGTTTGCGATACCGAGGCGGGAATCCCCGCCACACGTAACGCTTGCACCAGCGCTTTAACCGGCAACGTAGAGAAATACGCCGCAGGCCCCTTTTCGACTACGGGCGTATCAATCGGCTGGTTACCTCGATTATCGGCAATGCGGGCATCATTAATATTAATCGCCACGCGTTCGACAGAAATATCAGCACGACCGCCGGCCTGCCCTACCGCGATGACCACTTCCGGCTGCCATTCCGCTATTGCGCGGTAAAGCTGTTCCAGCGACACATCAAAAACACAAGGTAAACAGCAGGCAACCACGCGTGCGCCGCCGACTTCCCGTTGATGAAGCACTTTCACCGCTTCCCATGAGGGATTAATCGGTTCACCCTCAAAAGGTTCAAACGCCGTGATCAAAACGGTTTTCATCGGTTATCCCCGCCTTACAAAAATAATCATTATGCCGCAGCAACCGCTATCTGATGCTCGCTAAAGCAGCTGCGTAATTTGCGGGCAAACAGCAGTGCATGTTGTCCATCACCGTGAATACACACGGTATCCGCCTGCACATTCACCCAAGAACCGTCGATTGCCCTCACCCGCTGGCGCTGAATCATTTCCAGCGTCTGGGCCAGCGCCAACTCATCACTATTAATCAGCGCTCCCGCCTGAGTGCGCGGTACCAGCGTTCCGTCAGGCAGATAACAGCGATCGGCGAACACTTCCTGACGCGTCTCCAGCCCCAACCGTTGCCCGGCCCGGATTAGCTCACTGCCCGCCAACCCGACCAGACGCAGCGCGGGATTGACGACCTTCACCGCCTTGGCTATCGCATCGGCTAACGCGGGTTCGCACGCGGCCTGATTGTAAAGCATGCCGTGTGGCTTTACATGCGACAGCGTGCCCCCTTCAGCAGCGACAATCGCACTAAGCGCACCAAGCTGATACACCATCTGCGCAAAGACAACTTCAGCAGGCACATTCATCGCTTTGCGGCCAAAATTTTCACGATCGGGAAAACTCGGATGCGCACCAAGCGCAACCCCATAGCCCATTCCCCAACGCACTGACTGGCGCATGGTTTGTGCGTCGCCAGCATGAAATCCACAAGCAATATTGGCAGAGGTCACTAACTTCAGCAGCGCTTCGTCGTTCTCCCCCCCCTCGCCCAGATCGGCATTCAGATCAATAATCATGCAGCCTCCACGCCAGTTGTTCGAGATAACGCCGCTGATCTTCACCCGCTTTTTGCGCCTGAACCTGCGTGCAGCGAATAAAATGTATCGGTTCACCGAGCCGGATTTGCGCCAGATGGAATAAATCCGCCTCGATCACCGTCGCAATGCGTGGATAACCGCCGGTTGTCTGCGCATCCGCCAGCAGTACGATAGGGTGACCATTATGCGGAACCTGCACGACGCCGGGCAGTAACCCATGTGACGGCAGTTCGCGCGGTTTGTTGCCTGACAAGGCGGAACGCTGTAGCTCAGCGCCCAGCAAACGGTAGCCCATGCGGTTACTTTGCGGGCTCAACTGCCAGGAAGTTCGCCAGAACAACTCCTGCATTTCTTCGCTGAACTCCTGATACTCCGGCCCCGGCAATGCCCGCACACGGTTGCTGAACAACAGCTGCTTGATGCCGACTTCCCGTGTCAGTTCACGAGTCGGCGTACCCAACGCAAGCTCATCGCCGTCCATCAGCAAACGTCCGTCAAAACCCCCAAAGCCCGCTTTCAAATCGGTACTGCGCGAACCGAGTGCTTCCGGCACATCTATGCCACCGGACAAGGCCAGATAGCTGCGCATTCCGTTACGCGGCATACGCATTTTCAACGTTTGTCCCGGCTTCACGGCGAAACGCCAGCCTGTCCAGAGCGGTTTGCCATCAAGGTCGGCATGGCAGTCTGCACCGGTCAGCGCCACCCAGCAGGCGGTAGTGAATGTTGCGGTAAACTTGCCCAGCGTAATTTCCAGCGCGGCCGCATTCTCTGCGTTGCCCACCAGCAGGTTAGCCATCGTCAGAGCGGGCAGATCGAGTGCGCCTGACTGGCTGATTCCTAAACGGCGAAAGCCGACACGGCCGCCGTCCTGCACCGACGTATGCAATCCGGCATGGATAACTTTCAGCATACGCCCTCCTTCTGTGGCAGAAACCGAACGTTATCGCCAGGACGCAACAGCGTGGGCGGCATCGTTTGTGGATTAAACAATTTCAACGAGGTGTGACCAATCAGTTGCCAGCCGCCCGGTGTCGCCAGCGGATAAATCCCTGTCTGCGCTCCCCCAATACCAACCGACCCGGCTGGCACGCGCAGGCGTGGTTCGGCGCGACGCGGCATATGCAATTTCTCGTTTAACCCGCCTAGATAGGCAAAACCCGGCTGAAAGCCCAAAAAGTAGACCACATACTGTGCAGACGCATGCGCTTCCACAGCCTGACGCTCGCTGAGACCACTGTGAGCGGCCACTTCCGCCAGATCCGGCCCCGCCTCTCCGCCATAGACAACAGGAATGTCGATATCCCGCGGGTCAAACACCAGCGACTCACTCTCTTCCCACCAGCGCTGCAAGCGTTCAATCGCATCCAGCGCCACCTGCTGCGGATTCGCCAGTAACACGGTCAGGTTGTTCATGCCCGGAATCGCTTCCAGCACTTCTTCATGGTGGTTCAGGCGCTCGGCAAGCCCCCATATCCGCTGCTGGCTCTCCAGCGACATGGGCGGTTCCAGTTCCAGAACAACCGCTCTCTCGCCCAGAAGATAACATCGTGCTCGTTGCAATCTTTCCTCCTGAATCGCGTTTTATCCGTCATGGCGAACATGGCCAAATGATTAGCGTTGCTTACCTATACATTTCCTTCCCAACAGCTAAGCAACAACGATGCCAACATAACAAATACGGCATCATTCCTGTACGATACAGAGACTTTCAGCCCATCATGCAGGGTTAGGAATATCAATAAATGTCACATCAAAACCGTGCTGTGCCGCCAGCCATTCGCCCAACGCCCGAATGCCGCCACGCTCGGTGGCATGGTGTCCAGCAGCGAAAAAGTGCAACCCCATTTCGCGCGCGATGTGGATGGTTTGCTCAGACACTTCACCGGTAATAAAAGCATCAACACCAAATCGGGCCGCCTGTTCAATAAAGCCCTGCCCACCGCCGGTACACCAGGCCACGCGCTGTATCTGTTGCGGTGCATTATCCCCACAATGCAGCACGGTACGCCCCAGACGCTTTTCTACACGACGGCAAAAGGCATCCGCCGTCATAGGTTGCGCCAGCTCACCATACGGCACCAGCGGCTCAATTGCCCCCTGCACCTGAATCTCCAGCAGTGCCGCCAGTTGGGCGTTATTTCCCAGTTCAGGATGTGCATCCAGCGGCAGGTGATAGCCGTACAGATTGATATCATTGAGCAACAGCGTTTTCAGTCGGTTACGCTTCATACCACAGACAATCTGCGGTTCGTTTTTCCAGAAGTAACCGTGGTGAACCAGAATCGCATCGGCCTGCTTTTCTACCGCCGCATCCAGCAGCGCCTGTGAAGCCGTTACGCCTGTCACAATACGTTTTACTTCTGCACGCCCTTCAACCTGCAAACCGTTCGGCGCATAGTCCTGAAACGTCGCCGTGTTCAGTTTCTCGTTAATAATGCTTTCCAGTTCCACATTACGCATACTTACTTTTCTCTTCTCGATCGTTATCCGCCATACCGATATTTTTGGCCGCCTCAAACGCCGCCAGCGTATTCTGACGCGCGGTTTTATGGTCGACGATTGGCAGCGGATAGTTCAGCTGATGGTGGTGTTTGTCAGCCCAGCGATGGGGCTGATGAATATCTTTATCTGGCACAGCGGCCAGTTCGGGCAGCCAGTGACGAATAAACCGACCTTCAGGGTCGAAACGCTCGCCCTGCGTTGTCGGATTGAAAATACGAAAATAAGGTGCCGCATCGGTGCCGGTCGATGCCGCCCACTGCCAGCCGCCGTTATTCGCCGCCAGATCGCCATCCAGCAGTTGCGACATAAAGTAGCGTTCGCCTTCGCGCCAATCGATCAGTAAATCTTTGACGAGAAAACTGGCGCAGATCATACGCAGGCGATTGTGCATCCATCCCGTTTCATTCAGTTGACGCATCGCCGCATCCACGATCGGGTAACCGGTTTTCCCCTGCTGCCAGGCGGCGAAATCCTCCGGCGATTCTCGCCATTTCACCCACTGCGTCCATGCGGTGAACGGTCGGTGTTTACATAGCTGTGGCCAGGACACAATCAGGTGGCGGTAAAATTCACGCCAGACCAGCTCGTTAAACCAGGTAAATGCCCCACCCTCACGCCGTTCCAGCATATCCGGGCACTCGGCACGCAGACGGTTAAAGCACTGGCGCGGCGATACGATCCCAAGCGCCAGATACGGAGAAAGTTTGCTAGTGCCGGGCAACGCAGGAAAATCCCGCTGCTGGTCATAATCCTGCACCTGCTCGCGGCAAAAACGGCGCAGTTGCTGCAATGCCGCACGTTCACCACAGGGGAAATCGTCGCTATCCACGTCGCACAGCGGATAGCTAAACGGCGCCAGTTCCAGTGTGTTATTGATCGGCTCACCGCGTGCGTCCGGTGCTGGTACGCACGTCGTCTCCGACTCCAGCAGACGTTTGATAAAGGCCTGACGGAAGGGCGTAAACACTTTATACATCTCGCCGTTGCCCGTCAGCACACTGCCCGGCGGCAGCAACAGGCTGTCATGATAGCCGTGACAAACCACACTATCTGCTAGCCGATCTTTTACCTGCTTATCACGCAGTCGCTCATTAATTTCATATTGATAATTGAAGAAAAGGTCGGTGGTCTGCTGCTGCGCACAAAATTGCACCAGCCAGTCAACCGATGCCGCAAAGTCGGCACATTCATGGTAATACAGCGGGATTCCTTTCTCGGCCAGCGCATGCTGCACCGACGTCAGGTTTTCCAGCAGAAAGGCCGCCTGTCGCGGTGCCATACTGTGTTTTTCCCACTGTGCAGGCGTCGCGATAAAGACGGCCATCACAGTGGCATTCGGATCCTGACAGGCCGCGTACAGCGCCAGATTATCGGTAATGCGCAGGTCGTTGCGCAGCCAGACGACATGGGTAACGGCATGATGTGTAACGACATGCGTGGTCATGAAACTCCTCGGGCAGTCAAACTAGTGTCCGTAACGCAGGCGCAATGCCTCTGGGTACGGCTCAAAGTAACGCTGCTGAGCCAGGTACGCATCAGGGTATTCCGCCATGTAATGTTGCAGCAGCGTGATAGGTGCCAATAGCGGCTGCAAACCTTGCCGATAGCGATCGATGAGCTGCGCCAGTTCTTGCCGCTGCTGAGCATTAAGCTGACGCCGGAAATAGCCCTGCACGTGCATCAGCACATTAGTGTGATTGCGCCGCGTCGCAGGCGTCGACAACAGCTTCATGAGACGTTTCCGGTATTCAACAATGTAATCTTCCAACGATTCCCATTTATCGATTCCCGCAACAAATGGTCCCAGTTCGCGGTATTCCGGCTGGGAATGCGCCAGCAGCAGTAATTTATAGCGGCTATGAAAGGCAATGAGCGCGCCACGGCTCAGCCCGTCCTGCCATAGCTGGTTCAGTTCGTGTAGCGCATAAACGCGCTCAATAAAATTCTCCCGCAGGCCGGGATCGTGCAAGCGTCCGTCTTCCTCAATCGGTAGCCAGGGCATTTGCCGCATCAGCTCCTGCGTAAACAGGCCGACTCCGCTTTTACGTGCATTCTTTTGCCCTTCATCGTAGACCTTCACGCGTTCCATACCGCAGCTTGGCGATTTCGCGCAGACAATATAACCGCATAAATGCTGAAGCTGGCTGACTTTGTCAGCAGAAAACACCGTCATCTGCTGGGTGACATCCAGCGACGAGCCATTGCTGGCGCGCAGCGTAATGTGGCTTTCCCCTTCTCGCACCAGTCTGAGCGCCGGACGCGGCACGGGTAAACCAATCGCCATTTCCGGGCAGACCGGTTCAAAGCGAAAATAAGGCGCCAGTTGTTCAACAGCAAACGTCAGACGCTTGTGCCCGCCATCAAACCGCACGGGATTACCGAGCAGACAGGCGCTGATACCAACAGGGATGAGTTCGAGCGTCATGATTTATCCTTATACCCGTCATATTTCAAGCGGCATGCACGTTGGCATTCTGTAAACCCTCTGACCAGCATAGCGGATTTCACCACGATTCTGTGCAGTCGTAGCGAAGAATAAAGTAATAAATCATGAGATTGGGGAGAAATAACGGCAGAACAGGCAGGAAGGGAAATGGGTAAATCTCGTCAAAACATATTTAAACCGATCCTTCGCCGGTTCATTTTTCGTGTTTATCTGCCATTCCCGTTTTAAGGATACAGCAGATAAACACGAGAGACCTTATACGCAGGCCTTAATAAAAATCGCAAGCAGCCGCTTCGGACTGTGCCATCCATACTGGTTTATCGCTGGTTTTCAGCCAGACGCGGTGTAAATAGCTGTAAAAACGCGCCCGATCCCGGCGAAACAGCATCACCGGTAACGCCAGCACGCCGATGGCAACCACGGCGGCGCGACGCAGGAGAATACGGTGCAAGGGATAAGTAGTGTAAAGCGACATAACGATCCTCCTCTGGGATAAGCGCCTTTGTTCAGCGGCGCTTTTCATAACGACAAAATAAGAACTGTGATATTGGTTAAAATTTTACCGCTTTTTCTGAAAGTTTACTACTCATCTGACCAGTAAAAGATGAAATAATCGCCAACTTTTTTCGTCACTACGTTATTAAGTTACAATAACGTTAAAAATAAACTTACCATTAGTTAATTTATGGTTTTAGATTGGATCACTTTATCCCTTTCTCTTAATACCCCCTTCCCATCGCAGACGATGCTGTTGGCACAGCAGCGCCATTACCGCTCCCACCATCTACTTTTCAGCCCATTTTTATACTTTTTTTACGCCCGCAGACGGGAAATTTGCACCTTCTTTTCCTGCGTTTTCCTACTCTGACAGTGTCTATTTTGTTCTGGAGGTGTGTTGTGACGCTTAGCATCGTCTTAGGCGGCCTGCTTGTGCTGTTGTTACTGGCCTATCTGGTTTATGCCTTGTTGAAAGCGGAGGAATTCTGATGGCCGCTGACGCTTTTTTACTGATCTTTGGCCTGCTGCTTACCGTGCTGATCGTCGCTCAGCCATTGGGTAGCGGACTGGCTCGTCTGATTGAGGGTGAAACGGGTACGCTTCTGCAAAAGTTTGAAGCGGGAGCGGCGCGCCTTTTCGCTTTAGATACGACGGAGATGCGCTGGCAACAGTATGCGGCAGCTATTCTGACGCTTAACCTGATCGGCATTGTCGTCTTGTTTGTCCTGTTAATGGCGCAGGGGGCGCTACCGCTTAACCCAGAAAATATGCCGGGATTGTCGTGGCATTTGGCGTTAAACACAGCAATCAGCTTTGTTACTAACACCAACTGGCAGGCTTACAGTGGTGAAAACACGCTGAGTTATCTGAGCCAAATGGTTGGCCTAACGGTACAAAACTTCCTGTCCGCCGCCAGCGGCATCGCCGTCGCTTTCGCGTTAATCCGCGCATTTTCTCGTCGCTGTGTCGACACGTTGGGCAACGCGTGGCTCGATCTGTTTCGTATCACGCTGTATGTGCTGCTGCCGCTGTCTCTGTTGCTGGCGCTGTTTTTTGTCAGTCAGGGCGTGTTGCAGAACCTGCTGCCTTATCAGCATCTGACCACGCTGGACGGCGCAGCCCAAACGCTGCCGATGGGGCCGGTTGCCTCACAGGAAGCGATTAAACTGTTGGGCACCAACGGCGGCGGTTTCTTTGGTGCCAACTCGGCACACCCGTTTGAAAACCCGACCGCGCTGAGCAACATCGTACAAATGCTGGCGATCCTGCTGATTCCTACTGCACTGTGCTTCGCCTTTGGTAAAGCCGTCAGTGACAATCATCAGGGCCATGCACTGCTATGGGCGATGGGGCTCATCTTCATCGTCGCCGCGGCCGTAGTGATGAAAATGGAGGTCAGCGGTAACCCCCATCTGCTGGCATTAGGCGCGGACAGCGCCGCGAATCTGGAAGGTAAAGAGACGCGTTTTGGCGTGCTGACGTCTAGCCTGTATGCCGTTGTCACCACGGCTACCTCGACGGGGGCGGTGAACGCCATGCACGACTCTTTCACCGCGCTTGGCGGCATGGTTCCCATGTGGTTGATGCAGATTGGTGAAGTGGTGTTCGGTGGCGTCGGTTCTGGCCTGTACGGCATGCTGCTGTTCGTCCTTCTGACCGTCTTTATTGCCGGCCTGATGATTGGCCGCTCGCCGGAATATCTGGGCAAAAAGATCGAAGTCTATGAAATGAAGATGACGGCGCTGGCGATTCTGATTCCTCCTGCATTAGTACTGCTCGGTACGGCGCTGGCGCTGAGTACGGAAGCCGGACGCAGCGGCATTCTGAACCCCGGCGCACACGGCTTTAGCGAAGTGCTCTATGCCGTGTCCTCCGCCGCGAACAACAACGGCAGCGCGTTTGCTGGCCTGAGCGTCAACACGCCGTTCTATAACGTTCTGCTCGCTGTCACCATGCTGCTGGGCCGCTTTGCCGTCATGGTGCCCGTACTGGCTATCGCCGGTTCGCTGGTCGTGAAAAAGCGCCAGCCAGAAAGCAAAGGCTCACTGTCCACTCGCAGTCCGCTGTTTATCGGCATGCTCATCGCCATTGTTCTGCTGATTGGCGCACTGACGTTTATCCCTGCACTGGCGTTAGGGCCAGTCGCTGAACATTTACAGTTCGGCCTGACTCACTAAGGCTGGAGACTTTTTATGACTCGTCACACGATGAATCATCAGGCAACACAGGAACCGACCTCTGCCCAGCAGGGCGAGGCTTCCCGCCCTGTTGGCAAACGTAAACCGCAAACGCTGTTTGACAGAGCGTTAATCCGCTCGGCGCTGAAAGATGCGCTCAAGAAACTCGATCCGCGCGTGCAGTGGCGCAACCCAGTCATGTTTGTGGTGTATCTCGGCAGTATGCTGACCACCCTCGTCTGGCTGGCTATTCTGGCCGGTAAAACGGAAGGGAACGCCATGTTTACCGGGCTGGTCTCACTCTGGCTGTGGTTTACCGTCCTGTTCGCCAATATGGCCGAAGCGCTGGCGGAAGGTCGTAGCAAAGCGCAGGCAAACGCGTTGAAAGGCGTCAAAAAAACCAGTTGGGCTAACAAGCTTTCTGCGCCGCATCACGATGCTGGTTCGGAATCCGTTCCGGCTAATAGCCTGCGTAAAGGCGATATCGTGCTGGTGAGCGCGGGCGAGACCATTCCGTGCGACGGCGAGGTGCTGGAAGGCGGCGCGTCCGTCGATGAAAGCGCCATCACCGGGGAATCCGCACCAGTAATCCGTGAGTCCGGCGGCGATTTCGCCTCCGTCACCGGCGGCACGCGCGTGCTGTCCGACTGGCTGGTGATTCAGTGCAGCGTCAATCCCGGCGAAACCTTCCTCGACCGGATGATTGCCATGGTTGAAGGGGCGCAGCGTCGGAAAACCCCGAACGAAATCGCGCTGACCATTCTGCTGATCGAGCTTACGCTCATCTTCCTGCTGGTAACTGCCACGCTCTACCCGTTCTCCTGGTTCGGCGTACAGGCGAATAATAGCGGCGATGTTGTCGGTGTGACCGTACTGGTCGCCCTGCTCGTCTGCCTGATCCCCACCACCATCGGCGGGCTGCTGTCAGCTATCGGCGTGGCTGGGATGAGCCGGATGCTGGGGGCTAACGTGATTGCCACCAGCGGACGTGCCGTCGAAGCGGCAGGCGATATTGACGTTCTGCTGCTGGATAAAACCGGCACCATTACGCTGGGCAACCGTCAGGCTTCGGCTTTCCTGCCTGCGCCAGGCGTGACGGAACAGGCGCTGGCTGACGCCGCGCGTCTCGCTTCCCTGGCGGATGAAACGCCCGAAGGCCGCAGCATCGTGGTGCTGGCAAAGCAACGTTTTAACCTGCCGGAACAGGACTTAGCGTCGTTGGACGCCACCTTTGTCCCCTTTACCGCCCAGACGCGCATGAGTGGCGTCAATTTTGGCCAACGCACCATTCGTAAAGGCGCTGTCGATGCCCTGCGTCGCTACATTGAAGCGAATAATGGCAATTTCCCACATCAGGTCGAAGAAGCGGTCTCCAACGTCGCACGCAGCGGGGGAACACCACTGGTCGTTGCAGAAGGTAAGCGCGTGCTTGGCGTGGTGGAACTGAAAGATATCGTAAAAAGTGGCATCAAAACGCGCTTTGCCGAGCTGCGCAGTATGGGGATAAAAACCGTGATGATCACTGGCGACAACCCGCTCACCGCCGCGGCGATTGCCGCAGAAGCCGGCGTCGATGATTTTCTGGCGGAAGCCACACCGGAAACCAAGCTGGCGCTGATTCGCCAGTATCAGGCAGAAGGCAGACTGGTGGCGATGACCGGCGACGGCACGAACGATGCTCCCGCGCTGGCGCAGGCGGATGTAGCGGTAGCCATGAACTCCGGCACGCAGGCAGCAAAGGAAGCGGGCAACATGGTTGATTTGGATTCCAATCCAACCAAGCTGATCGAAGTGGTGCACATCGGTAAGCAGATGCTGATGACGCGCGGCTCGCTGACGACGTTCAGTATCGCCAACGACGTGGCGAAATATTTCGCGATTATCCCAGCCGCCTTTGCCGCCACCTACCCACAGCTCAATGCGCTAAACGTGATGCAACTGCACTCACCCACCTCAGCCATGCTGTCGGCGGTGATCTTCAATGCGCTGATTATCGTGTTTCTGATCCCACTGGCGCTCAAAGGGATTCGCTATCGCCCCATGAGTGCAGCGGCGCAATTAAGCCGCAATCTGTGGATTTATGGTCTTGGCGGGCTGCTGGTGCCGTTCCTCGGTATCAAGCTGATTGATATGTTGCTGACTGGGCTGAATCTGGCTTAAGGACTAACGGGTGTATGCTATGCGCTATTTACGTTCCTCTTTGTTTTTATTCTTATTATTGCTGCTGTTTACCGGTCTGGCCTACCCGCTGCTGACAACGGTGTTGGCACAGTGGTTGTTCCCGACACAGGCAAACGGATCGCTGATTTATCGTGAGAATACCATCGTCGGTTCATCCCTGATCGGGCAGTCATTCAGTCGTGCTGGCTATTTTCAGGGGCGTCCTTCCGCCACATCAGATACGCCGTATAACGCGCTGGCGTCCGGTGGCAGCAATCTGGCCGCCAGCAATCCCGCGCTGGATAAACTGATCGGTGAACGTGCCGCTTATTGGCATCAGTTGGTTGGCAATCAGCAACCGGTGCCCGCTGAACTGTTGACGGCCTCCGGCAGCGGACTGGATCCGCAAATATCCCCAGAAGCCGCACGCTATCAGGCGCTGCACATTGCCCAGGCCAGAGGGATGTCGCTCCAGCAGGTACAGCAGTTGATCGATCGCTTTACTGAAACCAGCAAGCCCGCGTTCATTGGACAGCCAACGGTTAATGTCCTGCTGTTGAACCTGGCGCTGGATAAGGAAAAAGCCCTGCCTTAATCGACAGTGCGTTACTATTAATTATCATACGGGGAGCCAGACTCCCCGTCGTCTTTGCTGCGGCCTGACGACGGTTCAGGCCGCGCTAATAAGGGATAGAACATGATTGACGGTGAAGATCGCCGCCCGGATCCCGATAGCCTGCTGGCGCAGGTCGGTGCGCCACCGCGCGGCAAACTGAAGATCTTTTTTGGTGCCTGTGCCGGTGTCGGGAAAACCTATGCCATGTTGCAGGAAGCCCAGCGGCTGCGTGCACAGGGGCTAGATATTCTTGTCGGCGTGGTCGAAACCCACGGCCGCAGCGAAACCGCTGCGCTGCTGGATGGACTGCCGTTGCTACCGCTCAAACATTTTCGCCATCATGGCCGTCACACCGCCGAATTCGATCTGGATGCAGCGCTGGCGCGCTGTCCGGCGCTGATTCTGATCGACGAGCTGGCGCACAGCAACGTGAGTGGATCGCGTCACCCCAAGCGTTGGCAAGACGTGCAGGAATTGCTTGATGCGGGTATCGACGTCTTTACGACGGTAAACGTTCAGCATCTGGAAAGCCTGAACGATGTGGTCGGCGGCGTTACGGGGATTCGGGTACGGGAAACCGTGCCAGACCCGATATTCGATCAGGCCAGCGAAGTCATTCTGGTGGACTTGCCGCCGGACGATCTGCGGCAGCGCCTGAATGAGGGCAAAGTGTATCTGCCGCTACAGGCCGAGCGCGCCGTCGAGAACTTTTTCCGCAAAGGCAATTTGATCGCCCTGCGCGAGCTGGCGCTGCGGCGCATGGCGGATCGGGTTGACGATCAAATGCGCGCCATGCGTGCCGGACAAGGGCGCGAACAGGTCTGGCATACGCGTGATGCCATTTTGTTATGCATCGGCCACGGCACGGGTAATGAAAAACTGGTGCGAACAGCGGCACGACTGGCAGCGCGGCTAGGCAGCACCTGGCACGCCGTTTACGTCGAAACCCCGCGTCTGCACCGCTTGCCTGAACCGCAACGGCGCGCCATTTTGCGGGCGCTCAAGCTGGCGCAGGATTTAGGGGCAGAAACGGTGACGCTATCGGAACCCGATGAAGAGCTTGCCGTCCTGCGCTATGCGCGTGAGCACAACCTCGGCAAAATCGTCATTG
This sequence comes from Pectobacterium colocasium, assembly GCF_020181655.1. Lineage (NCBI taxonomy): Bacteria > Pseudomonadati > Pseudomonadota > Gammaproteobacteria > Enterobacterales > Pectobacteriaceae > Pectobacterium > Pectobacterium colocasium. The sequence goes on along the minus strand of NZ_CP084032.1, from coordinate 1,440,375 downwards.
GTCGCCATGTAGAACAGCGCTTCGGCTGGTGGTGGCGCACGCGCTTTGCCGAACGGCTCGGCCGACTGGGGCCGGATCTCGATCTGGTCGTGGTGGCCGTGCAGGATGACGTATCAGCCGCACCGATTAAAACACCGGATGCACGCGGGTTGGTCGAGAAATGGCGTATGCAGTTGTTTGGCTGCGGACTGGCGACGCTGCTGTGCGCGTTGATCACTCTGCTCGCCTCATGGTCGCCGTTTGCCATGCTGGAACCCGTCAATCTGGTGATGATTTATCTGCTGGCCGTGGTAATCGTTGCGCTGTTCTTTGGCCGCTGGCCGTCGGTGTTCGCTGCCGTCATCAACGTCGCCAGTTTCGATCTCTTCTTTATTCTGCCACGCGGCACCTTTGCCGTCTCGGATGCGCAATATCTGGTCACCTTTGCTGTGATGCTCGGCGTCGGCCTGCTGGTCGGTAATCTGACCGCAGGCGTGCGCTATCAGGCCAGGGTCGCCCGTTATCGCGAGCAGCGCGTTCGCCATCTGTATGAGATGTCGAAGGCGCTGAATCGCAGCCTGTCCAGCGCCGATATTGTCGAAGCCAGCCAGCATTTTCTCAGCACGACGTTTCAGGCCAGGATCGCGATTTTGCTCGCCGATAGCCTGCATCATACCTCGTCCGAGCTATCTCAACCTGCGCGAGACAGCCAGCAGTTGATTGTCGATCATGCTATCGCCCGCTGGAGCTTCGATCATCGCGCCCCCGCCGGAGCGGGAACGACAACCCTTCCCGGCGTGTCATATCAGATTCTGCCACTCGCAACCACGCAGCAAATCTTCGGCGTGCTGGCGATCGAGCCTAATAACGCTCGGCAGTTGATGATTCCCGAACAGCAGCGCCTGTTGGACACCTTTACCGTGCTGATCGCCAACGCGCTGGAGCGTCTGCATCTGATGCAAAGTACGGAAAATGCCCGGCTGGATGCCGAGCGCGAACAGTTGCGCAACTCGCTGCTTGCCGCGCTTTCGCACGATCTCCGCACGCCGCTGACCGTCCTTTTTGGTCAGGCCGAGATTCTGACGTTGAATCTGGCCAGTGAAGGATCGCCTTATGCCCAGCAAGCCAACCAGATCCGCCAGCATATTTTAAACACCACACGACTGGTGAATAACCTGCTCGATATGGCGCGTATTCAGTCGGATGGCTTTAACCTACGTAAAGAGTGGCAAACACCGGAGGAACTGATCGGCAGCGCCCTACAGCAGTTGGAAAGCGCGCTGGCGAAAAACACCATTCAGGTTAATCTACCTGATGAGATGGTTCTGGTTTATTGTGATGCAGGGCTGGTGGAACGCGTGTTCATTAACCTGTTGGAGAATGCGCTGAAGTACGCCGGAGAACAGGCCACCATCGCGATTTCAGCAAGCATTATTCCCAAAAGCCTTATTGCAGAGAGCACCGCCCCGCAGCACGATGCGCAGGAAAGCGTGCTGGAAATCATCGTGCAGGACAATGGCCCGGGGATTGAGCACGGCCAGGAAAGCATGATTTTTGATAAATTTTCCCGTGGTCACAAAGAGTCATCGATTCCCGGCGTGGGACTGGGGCTGGCAATCTGTCGGGCGATAGTAGAAATTCACGGCGGCCGGATCTGGGCAACGAATGCCGAAAGCGGCGGTGCTGCCTTCCATTTCACTTTACCGCTGTCGGCACCGCCGGATCTCGAACCGGAAGATATTGAGGAGCACTGAATCCCTTGCAGGCCACCATTCTGATCGTTGAAGATGAAAAAGAGATCCGTCGTTTTGTTCGTCAGGCGCTGGAAGGCGAAGGCTGTCGCGTGTTTGACGCCGAAACGATGCAGCGCGGTCTGCTGGAAGCAGCCACGCGCAAACCCGACCTGATTATTCTCGATTTGGGCCTGCCGGATGGTGACGGTATCGACTACATCCGCGATTTACGTCAGTGGAGCAGCCTGCCCGTGATTGTGCTTTCTGCCCGTACCGATGAGCAGGATAAAATAGACGCGCTGGATGCCGGTGCCGATGATTATCTGACCAAGCCGTTCGGCATCGGCGAGCTGCTGGCACGATTGCGTGTCGCGCTGCGTCGCCACAGCAATACACAGCAGGAAACGCCGCTGGTGAGCTTCGGTAATATCACCGTGGATTTACTCAATCGGCAGGTGAATCGCGACGATCAGGAGCTACACCTGACGCCCATCGAATTTCGTCTGTTAGCCACACTCCTCGCCAACCCAGGCAAAGTGCTGACGCAACGTCAGTTGCTGACGCAGGTTTGGGGGCCAAACGCTGTCGAGCACAGCCACTATCTGCGCATTTATATGGGGCACCTGCGCCAGAAGCTGGAAAGCGATCCGGCAAGACCGCGCCATCTCTTGACCGAAACCGCTATCGGTTATCGTTTTATGCCGTAAAATCATCCTTCTGTATCAGGCGACGTCCGTAGAGAATGTTTCCCACGGCACGCGCTTGCCTTTTCTTCAGGAATACGCCGTCATGAGTAGTTGGTTAATTTACGCCTTGCTGTCTGCCGTATGCGCCGCGCTGGTCGCGATATTTGGCAAGATTGGTCTGCAAAATCTGGACGCCAATACGGCGACCGCGATTCGTGCCGTCATCATGGCACTTTTTTTAGTCGGAGTGGTGGTCGCGCAAGGCAAGTTGGCGCTGGTCGGTGAGGTCGTCGCCAATAAAAAAGCGCTGTTGTTTATCGTGCTCAGCGGCGTCGCGGGGGCGCTGTCATGGCTATTTTACTTTGTCGCATTGAAGAACGGTAATGTCGCTCAGGTCGCCCCGATCGATAAGCTCAGCGTGGTTTTCGCTGTCGTGTTGGCAGTCATTCTGCTGGGAGAAAAGATTTCGCTGATGGCGGGAGCTGGCGTGGCGCTGATTTCCGTGGGAGCGTTGCTGGTCGCATTGGGATAAAGGCGTTCTGCATTTTCTGGCTGTACAAGATTAAAAAAGCAGACAGTTGAAAAACTTATTTGCCGAGTGAAAACGGGAGTAACGGAATAGAAGAGTAAAGCGTTTGCGCCAGGGATGGCGCAACCCGAGCTTACAGGGACGTACTTGCAGCGTCTTTACGATCTATCCGTTACGCCCGCTCTGCGGACTTTGTCAGCAGTCTGAAAGGCGCTGCATGCAGCGCCTTTTCACTTATTTAGCCGTTGCGAGTACCGCACTGACAATTTCTACCGCTTCTTTCTCGATGCGCTCGCGGTGTTCCACCCCGAGGAAACTTTCACAGTAGATTTTGTAGGCTTCTTCGGTGCCGGAAGGACGCGCGGCAAACCAGCCGTTCTCCGTCATCACTTTCAGGCCACCAATCGATGCCCCGTTGCCCGGCGCAGCGGTCAGGCGCGCAGTAATCGGATCGCCCGCCAGCGTACTGGCCGACACCTGCTCAGGCGACAGCTTGGACAGTACGGCTTTCTGTGCATGCGTCGCGGAAGCCTGGATACGGTTATAGCTCGGCGCGCCAAAGCGCTGTGCCAGCTCATCATAATGCTGCTGTGGGTTTTTACCTGTCACGGCCGTAATTTCCGCCGCCAGCAGACACAGGATGATGCCGTCTTTGTCCGTCGACCACGGCGTGCCATCAAAGCGCAGGAAGGACGCCCCCGCACTCTCTTCGCCACCAAAGCCAAAGCTGCCGTCATACAGGCCGTCAACGAACCACTTGAAGCCAACCGGTACTTCTACCAGTTTACGGCCTAAATCGGCTACTACACGGTCGATCATCGCACTGGATACCAGCGTTTTGCCGACAGCAACAGACTGCCCCCACTGTGGACGATGCTGGAACAGATAGTTGATTGCCACCGCCAGATAGTGGTTCGGGTTCATCAGCCCGGAAGGGGTGACGATACCGTGGCGGTCATAATCAGGATCGTTGGCAAACGCCAAATCGAATTTATCACGCAGCGCTAGCAGCCCAGCCATGGCGAATTCTGACGAGCAGTCCATACGAATCACGCCATCGTGATCCAGCGACATAAAGCGGAATGTCTGATCGACCGCATCGTTCACCAGCGTCAGATCCAGCTTGTAGTGCTCGGCAATACGCTGCCAGTAGGCAATACCGGAACCACCCAGCGGATCGACGCCCAGTTTCAGACCAGCGCGTTGAATCGCCGCCATGTCCACCACGCTAGCCAGCCCTTCTACATACGGCTGAACCAGATCCTGCTCGTGGACATGTCCGCTTTTCCACGCCTGATCCAGCGTAATACGCTTCACGTCACGCAGTTCATCCGCCAGCAGGGCATTCGCACGCTTCTCAATCACGCTGGTAAGATTGGTATCTGCCGGGCCACCGTTCGGCGGGTTATATTTAATGCCGCCATCTTCCGGCGGGTTGTGGGACGGCGTGATCACAATACCGTCAGCCAGCGCGCCGCCCTGACGATTGTTAACCAGAATGGCGTTAGACACCGCAGGCGTTGGGGTAAAACCATTATCCAACTGTACGATCACATCTACACCGTTGGCAGCCAACACCTCAAGCACAGAGATAAACGCAGGTTCGGAGAGCGCGTGAGTATCTTTACCGACGTAGCACGGGCCGCTGATGCCTTGCTTTTTACGCTCTTCAGCAATCGCCTGCGCAATCGCCAGAATATGCGGTTCATTAAAGCTATGGCGTCCCGCACTGCCGCGATGGCCAGACGTACCAAATTTCACCGCATGCGCTGTGTTGCCGACGTCCGGCCGCAGCACATAATATTGTGACGTTAACTGTGCCACATTGATCAAATCGCTCTGCCGGGTAGGCTGTCCGGCCCTTGGGTGATTAGCCATTGGCGTTTCTCCCTAACGCTGTCGTTAGATAAATGGTTAATAAATAATTAGATGGTTCCGCACACTTTCTCTGTCAGTTCCGCTGGGAACTGCATCGTCAGCATGATGTGCTCAACCATGCTACGTTTACGACCGGTATTCGTGTTGGTAATCACCCAGTATGGCGTACCCGGAATATGTTTGGGCTTTGTGTGTGTGCCATGCTGAAGCAATGTTTGTTGGTCACCCGCGAAATAGACCCGCGTGCGGCCATGAAGAGATTCTGTCGCGGCAGCAAACTCCTGCGGCGATAAGTTATACAGCGTGGACAGAACCAGCATAAAGCGGTTGATGGCCTTATTCTGTTCAGCGTATTCATCCGACAGCAGCAGCTCACGCAGGGTGCGAACCCGATCGCGCGGGCTCGGCGCAGAGGCAGGCTGAGACGCTGCCGTTGTTGCAACAGCCTCTACCGCTGGCGTGGTAACAGGCTGCCCAGCGGTAAATTTCAGCATGCGCCGTAAAATATCCGATGCGCTTTCACCAATATGTTGTGTGTGGCTGGCAATATAGCGATAAAGCTCTTCGTCGACTTCAATAGTTTTCATCTTTATCCAGTGCTGTTTTTACCCAAAATCATGCAAATTACAGAGGTGTTTCCCTTCTGCAACCCGGCACTATGGGTAGATGACTCAAATCAAAAGGATTATACAGGCGTTCAAATATTATCGAACAGCGGCATAGTGGGACAATAGCAAAAGTCAGACTATGCCCCAATGTCTTTCACATCCATTCAAATGGCTATACGAGTCCCTTCAGCGACAATATTGTTCTAACGTCATGATATGTTCTAAAGCCATAATTCGTTCTAAAGTCATGATACCCTAAGCCCATGTCTCTCTGAATGAACTTCACCATGAAATTGAATCATCGTTGGCAAAATGCGCACCAACCCACAGATAAACTCCCTGTCGTCCTGATTCATGGCCTGTTTGGCACGCTGGATAACCTTGGCGTATTAGGCAGAGATTTGCAAAACACGCACGATATTCTGCAAATCGATTTACGCAATCACGGTTTGTCGCCACGCTCACCGCAAATGAATTATCCTGCGATGGCGCAAGATGTGCTGACACTGCTGAATGACCTGAGCATCGAACGTGCTATCGTTATTGGCCATTCAATGGGCGGGAAAGTCGCGATGGCACTCAGTGCGCTCATTCCCGAACGGTTGGACAAACTGGTCGCGATTGATATCGCACCGGTGGATTACCAGGTACGCCGTCACGACAGTATTTTCGCTGCACTACGCGCCGTCACGGAAGCCGGACTGACCTCACGCGCAGAAGCCGCCGCCTTAATGCGTCAGCACATAGAGGAAGAAGGTGTCATTCAATTTTTGCTGAAATCCTTCCAACAGGGTGAGTGGCGTTTTAACGTGCCGGTGTTGTGGGATGAATACGAAAACATCGTTGGCTGGCAGGATGTTCCCGTCTGGCAAGGTCCTATCCTGTTCATTCGCGGCGGCGATTCGCCTTATCTGGACGATCGCTACCGAGATTCGCTGCTGCGTCAGTTCCCAGCGGCACGCGCGCATGTCATCAGCGGAGCGGGTCACTGGGTTCACTCAGAAAAACCCGATGCGGTTTTACGCGCTATCCACCGTTTTCTGGACACGAATTAACCAGACAACACTGCCACTGGCGGATTCATGATAACGGCGTCAGTTAACCGTTGTCGCCGCCAGTGCGGCTAGGGTATGATTGTGCCCGCAGTAGAGGGACGGCTGATTCAGCCACAAGCATTGTAACCACTTCATCAAAATGCACGCATAACTTCCCGACATGTTTCACTGATAGCAAACCGCATTCTGGCAACCTCTGTTGCAGGGTGAGAATCGGTATCGCTTTTATCTGTAGAACAAGACAGGCAGCACCGTGTATTTTGGTCCGAATACCTTGCAGTATCATTACTTATGGCAAAAGAACAAACGGATCGCACCACCCTGGATCTGTTCGCAGACGAGCGTCGTCCGGGCCGCCCCAAGACCAACCCGCTCTCGCGTGACGAACAACTAAGAATTAACAAGCGTAACCAGCTACGTCGCGATAAAGTTCGTGGCTTGCGCCGTGTTGAATTAAAGATTAACAGCGACGCTGTTGATATCCTGAACAGCCTTGCTGAAGAGCGGAATATTAGCCGCAGTGAATTGATTGAAGAGATGCTGCTGGCGCAGTTAGCAGAACAACAGTCCTGATTGACGTAATACGATATTCACATCTTGTGCGGCGCCATTTCTGACGCCGCTTGAACATTCACCCGAAATTAAACAGCACTCTCTTTTCTGACTCACATACTGTTTTTCTGATGAAAACCCGCGTCAGAATTTTTCCCAGTTGTCGTTGCTGGGTGGCAACGCTTTAGCTGCAGCGGCACGTGGCGCAACCGCGTGCGCTTTCTGCACCGGCTTTGCTGCGACTTGCAGCGCTGACTGCGTGTCAGACAGCTGGAACAGCGACACCGTCTGGTTCAACAACGCCGCCTGCTCTTCCAGCGACAAGGCTGCCGACGAGGCCTGTTCAACCAACGCGGCGTTTTGCTGCGTTACGCTGTCCATTTCCGCCACGGCCTGACCAACCTGTGCAATGCCTTTGCTCTGCTCTTCCGATGCCGACGCAATTTCACCCATAATATCTGTCACGTTGGTCACCGCACGGACGATATCCTGCATGGTGTCACCGGCATCGCTAACCAGATTAGAACCTGTATCGACACAGCGGACAGACTCAGAAATCAGCCCTTCGATCTCTTTCGCGGCCTGCGCACTGCGCTGTGCCAGACTGCGTACTTCTCCCGCTACCACGGCGAATCCACGCCCCTGCTCACCTGCACGCGCAGCTTCTACCGCCGCGTTCAACGCCAGAATGTTGGTCTGGAAGGCGATACCGTTAATCACAGTAGTGATTTCTGCGATTTTTCTCGAACTGCCAGAGATTTCCGCCATGGTTTTCACTACGTTCTCAACGATTTCACCGCCCTTCTTCGCCGTAGTTGAGGCTTGTAACGCCAGTTGGCTAGCGTGGTTGGCGTTTTCAGCGTTCTGTTTCACCGTTGCCGTCAGTTGCTCCATGCTTGCCGCGGTTTCTTCCAACGCGGAAGCCTGCTCTTCGGTACGTGAAGACAGATCGTTGTTGCCCGCAGCAATTTCAGAAGCGCCCTGATAGATGGAATCCGTGCTGTTTCTGATCGTGCTAACCGTGCTGGCCAGACTCCCCTGCATTTCACGCAGCAGTGGGAACAGGCGACCGACGCAGTTATTGCCGAAGTCCAGAATTGGCTTGCCCAGATGACCGGAAGCAATCACGCTAAAGTGATAGCGCAGGTCATTTAATGGACGAACCAGACACACCACGAGGTAACGGTCTGTCAGGAACAGCATGATCAGACCGATCACCAATCCGCTCAGCAAAATGTTCTGTCCAATCGTAGTGATTTGTTCAAAACGCACGCCAGCCGCAGCGAATTTCTCTGCGCTGGCGTTACTGAATGCGGATAAGGATGCGCCGAATTGGCGGCTCAATGGCGGCACAACATTCTTGGCCTGATTTTGATAATCATCCAACGCATTGGCAACGGCCTTTTGGTAAAGCGGCTCAACACCCTGAGTAACCAGATTGTTCCAGTCACGACTAACAGCCTGTACCAGCGCGGCATCCAGACCTGCATGATCGATAGCGTTAAACGCCACCAAATCAGACTTCAGTTTATCCAGCGCGACGAGGGCGGAAGCCTGTTCTTTATCTGCGGTAGCATTATCGCCGCTGCGGCGAGCGTCAACGGCACGCGCCAGACGGGTTACCATACGGAAGTATTGATCGTTGCCCTGGTTGATAAAGTTCATGTTCTGAACCAGCAAGGTGCTGGTTTTCGAGGTCGCTGTCATCTCTTTAAAAGAGAACATGGTATATATCGATACGCCACCCCAAAGGACACAAAAAATGCCCAGAACCCATAGCATAGCGGTTCTGATGGCAATATTTTTTATAAGTCTCATAGCTCACTCCAAATCAGGAAAATGGTTAAAAAGATTTTTATCGCTAATCAACCGATATGAATCAGAAAATTCACACCATGAAACAGGTCACTTCTCCCTAGCGTTCACATTTCACCGAGTTGAAAACTCAAAAACCACGCTAACTCATCGGCTAAACACAGAGAATATTTAGCGTTCTTGCTATATTTATTAATATAATTTTTCATATTGAGAATACATTTATCTATTTTTATCGATATAAGTATTTTAATCAGATAGTTATCATAAAAATCGCTATCGCTTGCGCCTCATATGCGTTGGCATCGCCATGCGGTTAGTCGGCAAAAAACCACGCCGGTTTTTTATTTAATCATTTAAAATCAAAAAGATAAAACATTTTCCTTTCGTCTTTTCATCAAGCCATCCGTAAATGGTTATAATTCTTATCTCCATTCATTAGGAATATTCCCGAGAAATGTTACGGGCTTTTAATTCAACAAAAACATTATCTTTTGTATGCATTTTAATTCTCATGAATAGTAACGTACCGTGAGGTGACTTTTATTTCTCACAAAAAGAAGTCTGCTTTTAATTACAATTGGAATTAGTCGTAAAAATAAAAAACACATTCATAAAAAATGAAACAACGTTACAGATAAATATCCGCGAAGAGATTAAGGAAATGTGCATTTAATCCCAGACGATAACATAATCCCTATTCATTATGGGGAATTTAGCACCCACAGAGATGCGTTTCGTTTCTTTTACTGCCCTCCACATTGCATACGCCTTTGATTTACGCCTCCTTACCGATACGAGTTTCTCCTGATGTGAGTGTCTGTTATTATTAACAGATAAGTGGGTGAAACATTACACCATACCATTAGGAATCAAGAGGTTATTCAATTCATGGCACTCATCGGAATATTCTTTGGCAGTGATACTGGTAACACTGAAAACATCGCCAAAACGATCCAACAGCAGTTAGGCACCAACGTTGCTGATGTTCATGACATCGCCAAAAGCAGCAAAGAAGACCTCGACGGTTTTGATATCCTGCTGCTGGGTATTCCCACCTGGTATTACGGTGAAGCTCAATGTGATTGGGATGACTTCTTCCCTTCGCTGGAAGAAATTGATTTCACAGGAAAACTGGTTGCCCTGTTTGGCTGCGGCGATCAGGAAGACTATGCGGAATACTTCTGCGATGCCATGGGCACCATTCGTGACATTATTGAGCCTCGCGGCGCGACGATTGTCGGCCACTGGTCAACAGAGGGCTATTACTTTGAAGCCTCTAAAGGGCTCGCCGACGACAATCACTTCATCGGTCTGGCTATTGATGAAGACCGTCAACCTGAATTGACCAGCGAACGCGTCACCGCGTGGGTCAAACAGATCAGTGATGAACTGAGCCTGAAAGAACTGGTTGGCTAAGCCACGTTGGCTCTGATAGTCCCTATCAGAGCCAAAACAACATTGATAGGCAAAACCTTTCATAATAATTGATACATTTTTTTAACTTCTATCCGTAAACCTGTACAATAATCCCATCGGTTTTATACGTGCTTCACCATTTCCTCATTCACCAACAACGGATTGCGTTGGATACCAGTAGTGTGAATGGGGACAATATTGTTAACATTCCCTTGTTTTCATTTTGTATGTGCGGTTCTATAATTGGGACGCTATTACATTTTTTGCGCCGACCGATGTCATAGGCTAGGCAGCCTCCATTGATAAGTAAGCAACAGGACTAAACCCGCATGACTGACAACAATATCGCATTAAAGAAGGCCGGCCTGAAAGTCACTCTTCCAAGATTGAAAATTCTGGAAGTGTTACAGGATCCTGTCTGTCACCACGTCAGTGCGGAAGATTTATATAAGAGATTGATTGATATGGGCGAAGAGATTGGTCTTGCTACCGTCTATCGCGTACTCAACCAGTTTGATGATGCGGGCATCGTCACTCGTCATAACTTCGAAGGGGGTAAATCCGTCTTTGAACTGACACAGCAGCATCATCACGATCACTTAATTTGCCTCGACTGTGGCAAAGTCATTGAATTCCGCGATGAATCTATCGAAGCACGCCAACGCGAGATCGCAGAAAGACACGGCATTAAACTGACCAACCACAGTTTGTATCTCTACGGGCATTGCAGTGAAGGGGATTGCCGCGAGGATGAAACCCTGCACGAATCGACACGATAAATCGACCGCATAAAAAAATAAAACCGCCGAGGCGGTTTTATTTTTGTCTTCTTACCGGTGGCGTTAGCCTACCCAGGTATCACGCAGTCCAACCGTACGGTTAAACACCAGATGTTCCGCACTGGAGTAAACTCGGTCAGCACAGAAATAGCCTTCACGCTCAAACTGATACGCTTTCTCTGCTTCTGCCTGCGCCAGACTCGCTTCCACAAAACCTTGCGTAATTTTCAGTGAGTCTGGATTAATCGTCGACAGGAAGTCTTCCGCCGCACCCGGGTTTGCCACACTGAACAGACGATCGTACAAGCGGAATTCTGCTGGTACCGCGTGTGCCGCAGAAACCCAGTGAATCACGCCTTTCACTTTACGGCCATCAGCCGGATCTTTGCTCAGCGTTTCCGCATCATAGCTACAGTAAATCGTGGTGATAGTACCCTGCTCGTCTTTTTCAATGCGATCGGCTTTGATCACATAGGCATTACGCAGACGAACTTCTTTACCCAACACCAAGCGCTTGTACTGTTTGTTAGCTTCTTCACGGAAATCTGCGCGATCGATATAAACCTCACGGCTAAATGCTACCTGACGTGATCCCATTTCCGGCTTGTTCGGATGGTTTGGCATCGCGACAAATTCTTCGTGCCCAGCTGGCAGATTCTCGATCACCACTTTGACCGGATCCAGCACCGCCATCGCACGCGGGGCGTGTTCATTCAGATCGTCGCGGATACAGGATTCAAGCGCGGCCATCTCCACGTTGTTATCCTGCTTCGTCACGCCGATGCGCACGCAGAATTCACGGATAGAAGACGCACTATAACCACGGCGACGCAGACCAGAGATCGTCGGCATACGTGGATCGTCCCATCCTTCAACGACATTTTCCGCAACCAGCTGATTCAGCTTACGCTTGGACATAATCGCGTATTCGAGATTGAGGCGAGAGAACTCGTACTGACGCGGATGGCAAGGAATCGTGATGTTATCCAACACCCAGTCATACAGGCGACGGTTATCCTGGAATTCCAGCGTACACAGTGAATGCGTGATCCCTTCCAGCGCATCGGAAATGCAGTGGGTGAAGTCATACATCGGGTAGATGCACCACTTGTTGCCCGTCTGGTGGTGGTCGGCAAATTTAATACGATACAGCACTGGATCGCGCATCACGATAAAGGACGATGCCATATCGATTTTTGCACGCAGGCAGGCCGTGCCTTCCGCAAACCCACCGTTGCGCATTTTTTCAAACAGCGTCAGGTTTTCTTGCACGGTACGGTCGCGGTAAGGGCTGTTTTTGCCTGGTGCCGTCAACGTACCACGGTATTCACGGATCTGCTCGGGCGTCAGTTCATCAACGTAAGCCAGCCCTTTACCGATCAGCTCAACCGCATACGCATGCAGTTGATCGAAGTAATCAGAAGAATAGCGAACGTCACCGCTCCATGAAAAACCCAGCCACTCGACGTCACGTTTGATCGACTCAACGTACTCGATATCTTCTTTTACCGGGTTGGTGTCGTCAAAACGCAGGTTGCATTGCCCCTGGTAGTCACGCGCGATACCAAAATTCAGGCAAATAGACTTGGCATGCCCAATATGCAGATAGCCGTTCGGCTCTGGCGGGAAACGCGTCTGAATATGGTCATGCTTACCGGACGCCAGATCTTCATCGATAATCTGACGGATAAAGTTGGTTGGGCGGGCTTCAGCCTCACTCATTCTTCATTCCTCAATGCTAAAACGACGTATAACCGACAATGATCCAACAAGCTACGCTGGGAAACAACCGTTAGTTTCATTTAATTATTCATAACGAAAAAAAAGGGCGAGATTACTATCTCGCCCTATCAATTTCATCAGCATAGCGCCGTTATGTTACGCCTTACTCTGCTCCGCTTTCAGTGCGGTTGCTATCGATTCGGCCTGTGTACCCACAACAATCTGTACACTTTGTTTATTCAGACGAATCACGCCCGCCGCACCAAGACGCTTCGCCTGAGCATCGTCAACCAGAGAAGAATCAGCCACATTCAAACGCAAGCGTGTGATACAGGCATCAATGCCGATCAGGTTGGCTTTACCGCCCAGTGCCTGCAAGTAACCCCGCGCCAGTGCCGCTGCATCGCCTGATTTCTCGCTCGCAGTCGCGGTACTCACATCATATCCATCAGCTTCGCTACCGCTCACGGCCAGTTCACGCCCCGGCGTTAACAGATTGAAGCGCGTAATGGTAAAGCGGAACACCACATAGTAAATGACGAAGAATGCCAGTCCCTGAACAAGCAGCATGTACCACTGGGTGGCCAACGGATTACGCGAGGACAGCACCATATCCACCAGACCAGCACTGAATCCAAAACCGGCAATCCAATGCATACTGGCCGCGATAAAGACGGAAAAACCCGTCAGCAGCGCATGCAGGAAATACAGCACCGGTGCCACAAACATGAATGAGAACTCCAGCGGCTCGGTGATCCCGGTGAAGAAGGAGGCAAATGCCGCTGCCAACATGATCCCTGCCACTTTGCTTTTGTTCTCAGGGCGGGCGCAGTGATAAATCGCCAGCGCCGCTCCCGGCAGGCCGAACATCATAATCGGGAAGAAGCCCGCCTGATAACGTCCGGTGATCCCCACTACGGCTTTGCCTGAATCAATAGATTGCTGGCCAGCCAGGAAGTTAGGAATATCGTTGATGCCCGCGACATCGAACCAGAACACCGAGTTCAGCGCGTGGTGCAACCCAACAGGAATCAGTAAGCGGTTAAAGAAGGCATAAACCCCGGCACCAACCGATCCCAACTGTTGGATATGTTCACCGAACGACACCAGCGCGTTGTAAATCACTGGCCAGACGTACATTAAAATGAACGCCACCAGAATCATCAGGAAAGAAACCAGAATCGGGACCAAACGGCGTCCGCTGAAGAACGACAGCGCCTTAGGCAGTTCAACCTGACTAAAGCGGTTATACAGTTCGGCCGACATCACACCAACCAGAATCCCGATGAACTGGTTTTCAATCTTGCCAAACGCAGCGGGCACCTGTTCAACAGGGATCCGTTGGATCATGGCGACAACGGCCGGTGAACACAGCGTGGTCAGCACCAGATAGCCGACAAAGCCGGTCAATGCCGCCGCACCGTCTTTATCTTTCGACATACCGTACGCGACACCGACGGCAAACAACACCGCCATATGCCCGATAATGGCTTCGCCCGATTTAATGAGGAGCGCGGCCAGCGCGTTCTCGCTTCCCCAGCCAACCGGATCAATCCAGTAACCTATCCCCATCAGGATAGCGGCAGCAGGCAGCGTCGCGACAGGCACCATCAATGCCCGACCGACTTTTTGTAAATAGCTCAGAGTACTCACTTTTCCCTCTCTTACCTTTGCGAGGTAAATGAAATGTTGTGGGGCAAACAAACCTGCCAATAAATTTCACTGCCGAAGAGCGTCGCCGTCGAAAAACTGCATTGTCGAGAAAACATGGCAGCGGTGGCTCCTAGGGGGAGTGTAAGAAAAATAATTCGCTACACAAATTAAACCCCATAATTATGTGATAAAAATCACCAAAAAACTGCATATTAAAAGTTTATACCTGAATAAAACCCCAACTTATTTCAAGATTAAAAAAAACGGAGTAGACTAATTTTAATGCATAGACAAAACGCGCAGCTGGCGCGATTGACGCAATAACGCAATTTATTCCACTTAAAACCAGGAGAGCGCTGATGAGACTTATTCCCTTAACTACCGCCGCCGACGTCGGAAAATGGGCCGCCCGCCACATCGTTGAGAAGATTAACGCTTTCAACCCCAGCGCAGAGCGCCCTTTTATTCTTGGGCTACCGACAGGCAGCTCACCGTTGGAGGCCTACAAATCGCTGGTCGCCATGCACCAGGCTGGCCTGGTGAGCTTCAAACACGTTGTCACCTTCAATATGGATGAATACGTCGGTCTGCCGACCGACCACCCAGAAAGCTATCATACCTTCATGCATCAGAATTTTTTCAATCACATTGATATTCCGCGTGAAAACATTAACCTGTTGAACGGCAACGCAGAAGACACCACAGCAGAATGTCGCCGTTATGAAGAGAAAATAAAGTCCTACGGAAAAATTCATCTTTTCATGGGCGGCGTGGGTAATGATGGACATATCGCCTTCAATGAGCCCGCCTCCTCTCTGGCTTCCCGCACTCGCATTAAAACGCTGACGGAAGAAACCCGTATCGCGAATTCCCGCTTCTTTGGCGGGGACGTCAGTCTGGTGCCTAAATTTGCGCTGACCGTTGGCGTTGGTACGTTACTGGATGCCGAAGAAGTGATGATTCTGGTGACCGGTCGCAACAAAGCGCAGGCACTACAGGCTGCAGTAGAAGGCAACGTTAACCATATGTGGACGATCAGCTGTTTGCAGCTTCATGCCAAAGCCATCATGGTGTGTGATGAACCTTCCACGATGGAGCTGAAGGTAAAAACTGTTAAATATTTCCGTGAGTTAGAAACGGAAAGTATGAAGAATCTCTAACCGATCGCGGGAGTCGATGATGTACGCGTTAACCCACAGCCGGATTTTCACCGGCCATCAGATTCTGGACAATCACGCCGTCGTGATTGCCGATGGGCTGATCGAGCGAGTCTGCCCACTTGCCGAGCTCCCTCCCGGCATTGAACAACACGACCTGCACGGTACGTTCCTCGCGCCGGGGTTTATCGACCTCCAGTTGAACGGCTGCGGCGGCGTGCAATTCAACGACTCGCTGGACACGATCTCCGTCAAAACACTGGAGATCATGCAGCAGGCAAACCAGCGTTCAGGCTGTACCAGCTTTTTACCTACGCTGATTACCTCCAGCGATGCGTTCATGAAGCACAGCATTGATGTGATGAGAGACTGGCTGGCGCAGAATAAGCATCAGGCGCTGGGGCTGCATCTCGAAGGCCCGTGGCTAAACGTGATAAAGAAAGGTACACATGACCCCGCCTTTATTCGCCAGCCCACGCAAGCGCTCGTCGACTTTCTGTGCGCTAACGCAGACGCCATTACAAAAGTCACGCTGGCGCCAGAGGAAGTCGAACCGTCGGTTATCCGTCAGCTAACGACTGCGGGTATTATCGTCTCTGCCGGGCATTCTAACGCGACCTGGGAACAGGCGAAGCAGGGCTTTGCCGCTGGTATTCGTTTCGCAACTCACCTGTTCAACGCCATGCCATATCTGACTGGCCGCGAACCCGGTTTAGTCGGCGCAATTTACGATGCCCCAGAAGTCTATTGCGGTATTATCGCGGATGGGCGACACGTTGACTGGGCCAACATTCGCAATAGTAAACGTATCAAGGGCGATAAGCTGGTGCTGGTTACCGACGCTACCGCACCGGCGGGGGCAGATATTGACCAATTCATTTTTGCTGGTAAAACCATATACTACCGTGATGGCATTTGTGTCGATGAGCACGGCACGCTGAGCGGTTCTGCACTGACCATGATTGAAGCCGTGCGTAATAGCGTCGAACATGCGGGTATCGCGCTGGATGAAGCCATTCGAATGGCGACACTCTATCCCGCACGCGCCATCGGCGTCGATAAGCAGTTAGGCAGTATTGAAAGCGGTAAAGTGGCCAACCTGACCGCCTTTGACCGTGACTATCACATTCTCAAGACGTTTGTTAACGGTAACCCGGTTTGGGGATAAAGTGAAAAACGTCTTGGGGTAAAGCGGAAATGCGTGGGGTAAACCGAGATCAGATTTACTCCATGTTGACGAAGACGACGCATTTATCTCTGCGTTTATACCTAAAGAAGCGAGTAACTTTTTCATGACCACAGGCGGACAGGCGCAGATAGGGAATGTCGATCTGGTTAAGCAATTAAACAGCGCGGTGGTTTACCGCCTGATTGACCAGCAAGGACCAATCTCACGCATTCAGATAGCAGAACAGAGCCAGCTTGCGCCTGCCAGCGTCACAAAAATCACCCGCCAGCTTCTGGAACGCGGGCTCATCAAAGAAGTCGATCAGCAGGCTTCTACCGGCGGTAGACGCGCCATTTCGATTATCACCGAAAACCGCCCTTTCCATTCTATCGCCGTCCGTCTCGGTCGTTACGACGCGACCATTGCACTGTACGATTTACAGGGAAAAGCGCTGGAAGAAACGCATTACGACCTGCAAGAGAAAACGCAGGAAGCGCTGGAAGCCGCGCTTTTTCAGGCGATTGTCGGCTTTATCGCCAGCCACCAGCGCCGCATTCGCGAACTCATTGCAATCTCCGTTGTGCTGCCTGGGCTGGTTGATCCCGTCGCGGGCATTGTTCGCTATATGCCGCACATCAGCGTGAATAACTGGAAACTGGTCGAAAATCTGCAACGCCAGTTCAACGTTACCAGCTTTGTCGGTCATGACATTCGCAGCCTGGCGCTGGCAGAACACTATTTCGGTGCCACCCACGACTCACTGGATTCTATTCTGGTACGTGTCCATCGCGGTACGGGCGCGGGTATTCTCGTCAACGGGCAAATTTTTCTGGGCAGCAACGGCAACGTAGGCGAGATCGGTCATATTCAGATCGATCCACTCGGCGATCGCTGCCACTGCGGCAATTTCGGCTGTCTGGAAACCGTCGTGGCCAACGCCGCTATTGAACAGCGAGTGCAGCATCTGCTGCGTCAAGGTTATCCCAGCAAGCTTTCTACGGATAACGTAACGATTTCTGCCATTTGCAAAGCGGCAAATCGGGGCGATGCCCTCGCCCGCGAGGTGATCGAACAGGCTGGAATCAACCTCGGTAAAGCGCTTTCCATCGCAATCAACCTGTTCAATCCTCAGAAAGTCGTGATTGCTGGTGAAATTACCGAAGCAGAAAAAACGCTGCTTCCGGCGATTCAACGCTGTATCAACACGCAAGTGCTGAAAGAATTTCGTCATAACCTGCCGATTGAGATTTCCAGCCTCAACCATCTTTCCGCGATCGGCGCGTTTGCCTTGGTCAAACGGGCGATGCTAAATGGCGTGCTGCTACAGCAATTGCTCGAAAATGCCTGATTCCCTTTCTGGCCGGATTATGTAATCACTAAAAATCTGGCCTTTCCTCTTCATGAATTTGAAGAATCCACACCAGAAAACCGAATAAATTAACGAAATACCACATCAATGGCTTTTTTCATTAAATAATATTGAATTCCTATGGCACTTTGATGCTAAATCAATGGCACTGAGGTCGAATCTGTCATTATTTGGAGTCATGTATGTGTTCTATTTTTGGTGTGCTTGATCTGAAAAGCGATCCTGTTGAACTGCGTAAGAAAGCGTTGGAGTTGTCTCGTTTAATGCGTCACCGCGGGCCAGACTGGTCCGGCGTTTATGCCAGCGACAAAGCGATTCTGGCTCACGAACGTCTGTCTATCGTTGACGTCAACACGGGCGCACAGCCGCTTTATAACGCTGAGCGCACCCACATTCTGGCCGTTAACGGTGAAATTTATAACCATCAGGCATTGCGTCAGCAATACGGTGACCGTTACGCGTTCCAGACTGGTTCCGACTGCGAAGTCATTCTGGCGTTGTATCAGGAAAAAGGCCCTGAATTCCTGGATGAACTGCGCGGCATGTTCGCCTTTGCGCTGTACGACAGCGAAAAAGACGCCTACCTGATTGGTCGTGACCACCTCGGCATCATCCCGCTGTATATGGGTTACGATGAGCACGGTAACTTCTACGTCGCTTCTGAAATGAAGGCGCTGGTGCCAGTGTGCCGCACCATCAAAGAATTCCCGGCAGGTAGCTACCTGTGGAGCAAAGACGGCGAAATCCGCGAATATTACCAGCGTGACTGGTTTGACTACGATGCCGTAAAAGACAACGAAACAGATAAAGAAGCGTTGCGTGATGCGCTGGAAGAAGCGGTAAAAAGCCACCTGATGTCTGACGTGCCCTACGGCGTGTTGCTTTCTGGTGGTCTGGATTCCTCCGTTATCTCCGCAATCACCAAGAAATATGCCGCACGTCGCGTAGAAGACAACGAGCGCAGCGAAGCCTGGTGGCCTCAGTTGCACTCCTTCGCCGTCGGTTTAGAAGGCGCGCCAGATTTGAAAGCGGCGCAGGAAGTGGCTGACCATCTGGGCACCGTGCACCACGAAATTCATTTCACCGTGCAGGAAGGGTTGGATGCAATTCGCGACGTGATTTATCACATCGAAACTTATGACGTCACCACAATTCGTGCCTCAACACCGATGTACTTGATGTCGCGTAAAATCAAGGCAATGGGCATCAAGATGGTGCTGTCTGGCGAAGGTTCTGACGAAGTATTTGGCGGTTACCTCTATTTCCACAAAGCGCCAAACGCCAAAGAGCTGCATGAAGAAACCGTGCGTAAGCTGCTGGCTCTGCACCAGTATGACTGCGCACGCGCCAACAAAGCGATGTCTGCCTGGGGTGTGGAAGCTCGCGTGCCGTTCCTGGACAAGAACTTCCTCGATGTCGCCATGCGCATCAACCCACGCGACAAAATGTGCGGCAACGGCAAGATGGAAAAACACATCCTGCGCGAGTGCTTTGAATCCTATCTGCCGCACAGCGTTGCATGGCGTCAGAAAGAGCAGTTCTCTGACGGCGTGGGCTACAGCTGGATCGACACGCTGAAAGAAGTCGCGGCTCAGCAGGTTACCGATCAGCAGTTGGAGACAGCACGCTTCCGCTTCCCGTACAACACGCCAGGCTCCAAAGAAGCCTACCTGTACCGTGAAATCTTCGAAGAGCTGTTCCCAGTTCCAAGCGCGGCAGAATGCGTACCAGGTGGCCCATCCGTCGCCTGTTCATCTGCGAAAGCGATTGAGTGGGATGAATCCTTCAAGAAACTGGATGATCCATCAGGCCGCGCGGTTGGCGTACACCAGTCCGCCTACAAATAATTCGATTTAATTTCTTCAGTCAACGGGCCTTTCATGGCCCGTTTTTGTACGCTTAATTGACTGGGAATGCGTGCTTTTTGGCGTTTTTCTCACCATACTGTTCACAACCCAAACAAACGATACATTGAGGGCACTTTTCGGGAAAAAACTAGTTGACGCAATTAGGCCAACTACGCATAATGCGCCCCGCAACGCCGATGAAGGTGACGCGGAAAGGATGGCTACGTAGCTCAGCTGGTTAGAGCACAGCACTCATAATGCTGGGGTCACAGGTTCGATTCCCGTCGTAGCCACCATCTTTTTTGCGGGAGTGGCGAAATTGGTAGACGCACCAGATTTAGGTTCTGGCGCCGCAAGGTGTGCGAGTTCAAGTCTCGCCTCCCGCACCATATCATCTTCTCGGTCTGACATCGCTTTTCGAAGCCTGTTAGTGTTTTGTAGTGATTGGGGTATCGCCAAGCGGTAAGGCACCGGTTTTTGATACCGGCATTCCCTGGTTCGAATCCAGGTACCCCAGCCATTTCAAACATATGCTGAAAAATTCGTTGTCCTGTTGGGGTATCGCCAAGCGGTAAGGCACTGGTTTTTGATACCAGCATTCCCTGGTTCGAATCCAGGTACCCCAGCCATCTACTTGATAGTAGAAGATTTGTTGAAGTGAAGTAACATTAGCAGTAGATTTGGCTACGTAGCTCAGCTGGTTAGAGCACAGCACTCATAATGCTGGGGTCACAGGTTCGATTCCCGTCGTAGCCACCATATTTTTGGGGTATCGCCAAGCGGTAAGGCACCGGATTCTGATTCCGGCATTCCGAGGTTCGAATCCTCGTACCCCAGCCAAATAAAGCTGGTAAAACAGCAAAGAAACGGGGCGACAATCAAAAGATGTCGCCCCGTTTTGTTATGAATGGCGACAAAAATTTTAACGTTCATCCTACGGTTACTCCCCTTCTCTATTCTAAATACGAAGATCCCCCTTCAATAGACGAAAGCAACACTCCACTCTTCTACTTGGCTCCAAGCATTTCCCTAAAGCTCGTCAGAAAGCCATAGTGCCACGTAAGATAAATTCCTAAGCCCTAATACGATGTGCTGTCACATCTCGCGATACGAAGCCCTTGAGGACGTTTCATGCCAAGTGAAGAATCCCCTAATATCCAACGTATGTCAAAATCCCACCGGAAAGTGATTCGGGAGGACTCCCCATCTTTGTCATAGTCGGAGTTCGCAGATAAGCCTGTTTCTCATACGAGTACCAAAAGAATTGAAATTGTAATATTCAGAAACATAGGGCATCATTTGCAGCAAAGCACAGTTTAAAGCGTATGTTATATGAAGCTGAATTTCTGACTGACGTGATTGTTGTACTCGTTCAATGCGAGCATGTCTAAGTTTGATGAAGTGACAGACGGCAAGTGGCTGGTTGAGATTGAAGGAAAAATCAGCGTCCGCGATCTGACCCGTATCCCTGTAGGAAAAGTTCATGTGGCGGGAGATAAACTTTCATTTGAATGCTTGCTTCTAGAATTGAAAATATTAGCTAAAATTAAAGTCACAGCTGAAATAACTCATATGTAGTGCGCGAATTAAAAATCACCAACTAACGTTAATAAAATATACTTTTTTACTAATCAATTAATTGAGGAAATTATGGACAAAATAACAAACTCATTACTTGAAGCATTTTCAAAACAAAATGAGATAGAAAATTTATCCGAATCTATCAGATTCGAACACTTCTGCAACTATTCCATAGTATCTAAGTTAAATAGAAGTAGTTTCGAATTAGAAGATATTCATAGCGGCGAAGGGAATGATTGTGCTATCGACGGATTATTTATATCAATAAATGGAAAGATAATTAATTCATTAGAAGTATTTAACGACATTTTAGAATCAAGCAGCTATCTAGACGTAGATATAACATTTATTCAGTCAAAGACAAGTACATCATTTGATGGCGCTCAGTTAGGAAACTTCATATATGGTGTAAAAGATTTTTTATCAGACACACCAGAGCTAGTTCAAAACGATAAAATAAAAGAGACAAAAGAAATATGGGAAATCATATTATCTAACTCTGATAAGATGATAAATAGAAGACCTAATTGTAGGTTATATTATGTTACAACGGGGAAATGGGTTGGTGATGTAAATTTAACTGCTATCGTTAACAATGGAGTAAAGGAAATAGATGCAATTGGAATATTTGAAGAGATTAAAATATATCCCTTTGGTGCAAGTGAAATACAAAAACTTTATCATGAAACAAAAAACAAATTATCAACAACAATAAACTTTCAAAGTAGAATAACTTTACCTGACATACGTGGTGTCAAAGAAGCATATCTTGGAGTTATACCTTTTGATGAATATATAAAATTAATCCAAGATGAAAACAAAAGCATTCATAGTATATTTGATGATAACGTTAGAGATTTTCAAGGTTCCAACCCCGTAAACTCAAGAATTAAAGAAACCCTTACAAATAAAAAGTTTGACTTATTTAGTGTTCTCAATAATGGTATAACAATAGTAGCATCATCACTTACACCTGCGGGTAATAGATTTACTCTCCGAGATTATCAGGTTGTGAATGGTTGTCAAACAAGTCATGTCTTACACGAATGTCAAGACATTGAAGGAATGAATTCAGTCTATGTCCCTATCAAGATAATCGTTACAGATAGTGACGATATAAAAATTGACATAACTCTAGCAACTAACAGCCAGACAGAAGTAAAACCAGAAGAGCTTGAATCTCTCAGTGTATTCCAAAAAAACCTTGAGTCATATTTTTTAGCGGAAAAACCATTCTCTATTTACTATGAAAGAAGATCTCAACAATATAATTCTGCCAATATAAAAAAGACACAAATAATATCAATACCTATACAGATAAAATGCTTTGCATCTATGTTCCTTAACTCCCCGCATTTAGTTAGCGCGTATTATGGAACTATAGTAAATAGATTTAAAGGTAAAATGTTCAACATAGAGCACAAACTTTCACCATATTACATTAGTGCATTGTGCTATTACAGATTAGAACAGTTCTTTAGAAGTGGTGATATTGATAGCTCAATGAAAAAATTCAGATTCCATATTTTAATGATCATCAGAGTATTGACTATGGGATCAAACATAGAACCGTTCAATTCAAATAAAATGGATAGAGAATGTGAAAGAATAAAAACATTAATTATTGATGATGTTAAATTTTTAAATTTAATAAAAACTGCAATTGACATAGCTAAAAATTCTGGGATTGATAATAGTAAATCCAGGTATAAATCTGAAACAGAAACATCACAAATTCTGAATGCAGCAATTGCTTTTAACAACGGAGAAAAAACAAATAGTTTTTAATTGTATATTTTAGTTAATTTAAATATTGATAACTGTTTTTATATACAGTGAAAATTCAGCCCTCAGTTAACAGGGGGCTGTATGGCAGTTCGTAGGCTGTGTGAGTGCTATCCGCGAAGGCAAGCGTGTGCGCAAACAGTTTGCCACCAAAGTGGAAACCGTCACCTTTGAGCGCTTCACAATGGATCGGTCGAAAGATGTCGCCCCGTTTTCTTATGTCTGGTATTAACATCATCCGGTGCTAACATATGCACACCAATCATTCGATTTTCTCAAAAGGGCGGGCATGAAGGTTTTATCGACATCCTCTGTTACTCATGATTTCAGCCACGTTGTGCTGCCACAGCAGAATGACGTCGGCCAATCGCGATGGTCTGTCAGACGTGCGCAGTTAACCACACTGCTACTCAGCATGGCATTGCTATTTTGCTTCATTACGTCGGCTTATGCCGCCAATGTCGCGTCTTTTAAGATGTCATCGCAAACGTTCGCTGACCGGATGAATGCCAATCTGACGAAACTCAATATCCCTCTTAAATTGACCATTAAGTTGGAAAAGGGAACGTCCGTCGATGACTTTCAGCACATTTTTAATGAGTACGTCGGCTTAATTGGGTCGGTAGAAAGTAAAAGCCAACAGCTTAATGGAATCGTGCTACTCAGTGCCGCGTCAGAACCCGCCGAAACAACAAGACAGAATCTGCAAATCGTCACTGCCGCGTTTTCTGCGCTATTGGGCGAGAACAATCTTGAAAGTCCTGAGGTGACCGAAATGATGTTCGGCCTGCTGCAGGATAGCCAGGCCTCAGGTAAAGGCGTTCGACAAGTAGGAAAAGTTCGCTTTACAGCAACAACCAATGAGGACACCGATATAATCTTCACCGCCGAGCCTGTGCTATAGCGGGCGGCGTCCTCATTATTCATCAGACGCCAATGGCATATTTCAATGCGCGCTGTTTTAACACGCCAGCGCGCTGTGCAACCATCAGCGCCATATTGCGCGCAAAGCTCAGCGGCGGTAACGCATTACTGAACGCGTTATAGAAGAGATCCATCCCGCTTTGCATCATCAGATTATCCGGCATACGGCGACACTGATAGCGGCGTAAAACGCGCTCAGAAGCCCATTCTTCTCCCGCATTGCGCGCGTTAATTAGCACATCCAACAGCGCCTCAACGTCACGATATCCGAGATTAACCCCCTGCCCCGCCAGCGGATTGATGGTATGCGCGGCATCGCCCAGCAGCACTAAGCCAGGCTTGATATAGGTTTGCGCATGGCGTCTGACCAGCGGGAATGATCCCGCAGAAAGCGCTTTGACCTTGCCCAATCGCTCAGGAAACGCGGCCGCAATTTCTTTATCCAGCTGTGTAAGCGGCATCGTCTGAAGCTGGCGAATACGCTGCGGGCTGTCATACCACACCAGCGACCCCCATTGGTCAAACAGCGGTAAAAATGCACGCGGGCCACTCGGTGTGAACTGCTGCCAGGTCACATCCTGCTGGGGTTGCGAAGTCTCAACACCAATCAACATACAAGACTGACGATACTGCCAGCCGCTGATGCCAATCCCCGCCCACTGGCGAATCTGAGAGTTCGCGCCATCAGCGCCAATCACCAGCGAACCCGTCAGTTGTTGCCCATCGGCAAGCTGTAAACACCAGCCATCATCGATGCGTTGCAGGTTCTGCGGCGCAGCCGGGCAGTAAGATTGACAACGTTCTTCTTCCTGCAAACTTTCCCAGAGCGCTCGTTGCAGCACACGGTTTTCCACCATAAAACCCAGCTCAGGCAGATGAATGTCAGCAGCATCGAAAACGACTCTGGCATTCGCCCATTCCCAGGTTTCCAGACGGCGGTAAGGCGCGCTGCGCATTTGCTGCACTCGCTGCCAGGCACCCAACGCTTTCAGCAACGCAACCGACGCGTAACCAATCGCCGAGATCCGTAAATCTGGCGGGCTGACGGCATCAAACGGCGCCGGCATGTCCTGCTCAATCACCGCGACCTGAAACCCTTGCTGTGCCAGCCCAAGCGCCGCAGCCGCGCCGACCATACCTCCGCCAACTACAATCGCATCGTAATGCATATTGGCTTTATCCTCTCTGGTTCCGGTGTATTCACACCGGTAAAAGTGCATGAAAGTAGTGTACTGGATCTAAGGGGGATTTTTTAGAAAAGCCGCATTTTTATAGAATGTAAGGGGTTATCAAATAAGCGCGGTTTCCGGTGCTGGTCACAACGTCAGCGAACGATTACAATACCCCCCCGAATATCCCCTAAATAATTCGGGTTACAGGAAGGCGGCGACGCAACGAATCCCCAAGAGCTTACACAAGTAAGTGACTGGGGTGAGTGAAGAAAGCCAACACACCTGTAACTTGAAGTATGACGGGCGAGGGGAATCTTTCTTATCCGCACTGAGTAATGGCAAGTCGATGACAAAAAAACTGCTTATTAAAACTTGGGGCTGTCAGATGAATGAGTACGATTCATCGAAGATGGCTGATTTACTGGGAAGTACGCACGGCTATGAGCTGACTGAAATCGCTGAAGAAGCCGATGTCCTGCTGCTCAATACCTGTTCGATCCGTGAAAAGGCGCAGGAAAAGGTCTTCCATCAACTTGGCCGCTGGAAAACGCTGAAAGATCTCAATCCGAATTTGATTATTGGCGTCGGTGGCTGCGTTGCATCACAGGAAGGCGCGCATATTCGCGAACGTGCGCACTATGTTGACGTTATCTTTGGCCCGCAAACCTTGCACCGCCTGCCGGAAATGATTAACCACGTTCAGGGAACCCGCAGCCCTATCGTTGATATCAGTTTCCCTGAAATCGAAAAATTTGACCGTCTGCCAGAACCGCGCGCTGAAGGGCCGACGGCATTCGTCTCCATCATGGAAGGCTGCAATAAATATTGCACATTCTGCGTTGTGCCTTATACCCGTGGCGAAGAAGTTAGCCGCCCATGCGATGATGTGTTGTTTGAAATCGCTCAACTCGCCGCGCAAGGCGTGCGTGAAGTCAACCTTCTTGGGCAAAACGTTAACGCCTACCGCGGCGAAACCTATGACGGTGAAATCTGCTCCTTTGCCGAACTGCTGCGTCTGGTGGCCGCCATCGACGGAATCGACCGTATCCGCTTTACCACCAGCCATCCCATTGAATTCACAGACGATATCATCAGCGTCTATGAAGACACGCCGGAACTGGTCAGCTTCCTGCATTTGCCAGTGCAAAGCGGTTCTGACCGCGTGCTGACGATGATGAAACGCCGTCATACCGCGCTGGAATACAAAGCGATTATCCGCAAGCTACACAACGCGCGTCCGGGTATTCTGATCAGTTCTGACTTTATCGTCGGTTTCCCTGGCGAAACGCAGGCTGACTTTGAACAAACGATGAAGCTGATTGCCGATGTCAATTTCGATATGAGCTACAGCTTTGTCTATTCCGCCCGTCCGGGAACCCCGGCAGCGGATATGGTTGATGACGTGCCGGAAGAAGAGAAAAAGCAGCGTCTGTACCTTCTGCAAGAACGTATTACCCAGCAGGCGATGCGCTTCAGTCGCCTCATGTTGGGCACCGTCCAGCGTATTCTGGTAGAAGGCACCTCGCGTAAGAGCGTGATGGAGCTGTCTGGCCGTACAGAAAACAACCGCGTCGTTAACTTCGAAGGCACGCCGGATATGATCGGTAAATTCGTCGATGTGGAAATCGTTGATGTTTATACCAATTCGCTGCGCGGCATCGTGGTGCGCACCGAAGATCAAATGGATCTACGCGTACATGAATCACCGTCTTCCGTGATTGCACGGACTCGTAAAGAGAATGAGATCGGCGTCGGGTTCTACCAACCGTAATCGACGGTTATCAACGTCTTAGCGTGACGATGGGTGGCTTTGCCACCCATTTTTTAGGTTCATCGCGTTTTACCGGGGAACGCTGCTTTAATTTTCAGGAAGAAGTAGTCGTTATCCCGGTATCCATAAGCCATTCGCTTTAGTACCTTGATTTTGTTATTCATCCCCTCCAGCACACTCGTATTCAGACGATGTTCAGCACTGGCGATTATCCCGCTCACGTAGCCCTTGAGCTTATCTGCGAACTGCTGCAGCGCTTTTATATCGCTCTCCTGAGACTGCCTGTACCATTCATCCCAGCGATGCCGGGCCACCTCCTTATCCGGCGCATACCACAGCTCTTTCAGCGCAGTTTTCATCACGTACACGGTGTTCAGCGGCTGGTTGGCCTCCAGCAACTCTGCCAGCTTTACATCATGACCTGCTGGCAGATTTTCAGCGTTACGCAGCAACAGCCAGCGGCTGCGCTTGATAACCTTCCGGGTTTTCGCGTTGTCACGTAGCTGATTCGCCTGGTCAACCCGCACCCTGTCGATGACCTCGCGACCGAACTTCGCCACCACGTGGAACAAATCATAGACCACTTCCGCCTGTGGGCATTGCTCCCTGACTTCAAGGTCCAGCGCCGTGTTCATGTCCATTGCGACAGACTCGATAGCCGCGCAGCCTTCCGGTCCCAGCCAGGTGAAGAACGGGCGGAAGGCCGCGCGGCTGCGACCTTCCCCGACCCACAGCACCTGCTGCGTATCAGCGTCCACGACCACAGTGGCATAGCGATGACCTTTAAACAGGGCGAACTCATCCATTATCAGGCGGCGAAGTGTATGTCGCTCTGGCTCCTGCAATTCCCGACGCAAACGGCGGAGGTCGATATTCTTGATGGTGTGCCAGTGCAGGCCTGTCAGCTGTGCTACGTGCTTCACGGGGAGTAGACGGCTAAGAGACTCAACCCAGACGGATAATTTAGAGGTGTAACGCTGCCTCTCAGGCAACCAGGAGATACGTTCGGTGGCAACACCGCAGCAGGCGCAGCGAAGACGACGAACAGGAACCAGAAGGGTGACGCGCCAGTGCAGCAAATCCCGCTCACGAACCTGACGTACAGAGACATCATGAACGGCACAGTCTCTTCGGCCACATCGGCGGCACTGGGGTGCAAAACGGGGGTCTGGGCGAAGCGTAATAAGCAGCGCATCAGATGAGGAATGGGAAAAGGAGTCAACGGTAAAGCCTTCCCAGAAAAGGGAAGAGAGGTTAGCATTCATGGCAGACGGCGGTTGAGTGGTCGGTTGGTGTTTTGGCGAATACAAAACTAACCACTTTTACCGCCGTTTTCTATTGGTTCACGCTTAAGCGCGATGAACCATTTTTTATGACGGACAAGAAGATCCGTCACCTTTGCGGGCCGGGCTTTACCGCGTTAAAAACGCACAGGCGTTTTCTTGCGACAGCCCCTCTTCACCATCTGTTTTAATTTCATCGTGCTTACATTTGCTTTTGCGAAGCAGCATCCCAATATCATTATTGTGACTTGCACCATCAGGCATTCACGATGAATAATTCATTCATAGGGCGGACACATCAGACCGTCTGACAACTATTCATTTTGTGCAGGCAGAATAGCGCCAGCACAGCAACGCTCAAGAGGAATAATTTGAACGTAACGACAAAAGAGATTGCCCTTGAACCCGCAGATAACCAACGCCTGCTCAGCCTTTGCGGTCCATTTGATGACAATATTAAGCAGTTAGAGCGTCGTTTAGGCATCGAGATCAATCGACGGGATAATCAGTTTAAACTGGTCGGCAAACACCTGCTGACGCAAGCTGCCTCTGATATTCTGCAACGTCTGTATGTCGATACGGCTCCGGTACGTGGCGTGATCGGTGATATCGATCCTGAGCAAATTCACCTTGCGATTAAAGAATCCCGCGTGCTGGAGCAGTCTGCGGAACACGTACCTGACTATGGCAAAGTGGTCAATATCCGCACCAAGCGCGGCGTAATCAAACCGCGCACGCCAAATCAGGCGCAGTATGTCGCCAATATCCTCGATCACGACATCACATTCGGCGTTGGCCCGGCAGGCACAGGGAAAACCTACTTAGCCGTCGCTGCCGCCGTCGATGCATTGGAACGTCAGGATATTCGCCGTATCCTGCTAACGCGCCCCGCGGTCGAAGCCGGTGAGAAACTGGGCTTCCTGCCTGGCGATCTGAGCCAGAAAGTCGATCCCTACCTGCGTCCACTTTATGATGCCCTGTTTGAAATGCTGGGCTTTGAGCGTGTCGAAAAGCTCATCGAACGTAACGTCATTGAAGTCGCGCCACTGGCTTATATGCGTGGACGAACGCTGAACGATGCTTTTATCATCCTCGATGAAAGCCAGAACACCACCATCGAACAGATGAAAATGTTCCTGACGCGTATCGGGTTCAACTCAAAAGCCGTTATTACCGGTGACGTCACGCAGATCGATCTGCCGAAGAATCTGAAATCCGGCTTACGCCACGCCATTGAAGTGCTGGCCGATGTGGAAGAGATCAGCTTTAACTTTTTCCACAGCGAAGACGTGGTGCGCCATCCTGTGGTCGCGCGGATTGTGAATGCCTATGAAGCGTGGGAAAATGCCGAGCAGAAACGTAAAGACGCCTTAGCCGAACAACGTAAGCGTGAAGCACAGGCTGCGGCATCAGATCAGGAGCAAAAATGAGTCAGGTGATTCTCGATTTACAAATCGCCAGCGAGCAAGAACAAGGGCTACCGGAAGAGAAAGACTTTCAGCGCTGGCTGGAAGGCGTTCTGCCGCAGTTTCAGGAAGTCTCTGAAGTCACAATCCGTATCGTGGATGAATCTGAAAGCCGCGACCTGAATAACACCTATCGCGGGAAAGACAAGCCGACCAACGTGCTGTCGTTCCCTTTTGAGGCTCCGCCTGAGGTCGAACTTCCTCTGCTTGGCGATTTAATCATCTGCCGTCAGGTTGTCGAGCAAGAAGCCGCAGAGCAGGAAAAAACCGTAGAAGAGCACTGGGCGCACATGGTTGTCCATGGTAGCCTGCATCTGCTAGGGTATGACCATATCGAAGACAGTGAAGCCGAAGAAATGGAAGCGCTGGAAACCGAGATTATGCAAAGTATGGGCTATGCCGATCCTTACCTTGCAGAAAAAGATGGTCTCACCGAATAAATAGAAATACATTTTATCTAGCCCGAGATCGGGAAGATATCGGGCATTTATATCTTCACACATCAGCGACTGTGCCGCTTCCAGTTGCTGGCAATAATCCTTTAACAAGAGTGATGTTAATTAAAACGCATGAGCGACGACCATTCTCAAAACAGCGATGCACCCAGTCCCAAAAAGGGCTTCTTTTCTCTTATTCTTAATCAGCTTTTTCACGGCGAGCCAAAAGATCGTAACGGTTTACTCACTCTGATTCGTGATTCCGAACAGAATGACCTGATCGATCCTGAAACACGAGATATGCTCGAAGGCGTCATGGATATCGCCGACCAGCGTGTACGCGACATCATGATCCCTCGCTCGCAGATGATTACGCTCAAGCGCGATCAAACGCTGGAAGAGTGTCTGGACGTGATTATCGAATCCGCTCATTCCCGTTTCCCCGTTATTAGCGAAGATAAAGACCACATTGAAGGCATCCTGATGGCGAAGGATTTGCTGCCGTTTATGCGCAGTGATTCTGAGCCTTTCAGTATGGATAAAGTTCTGCGCTCCGCTGTTGTGGTGCCGGAAAGTAAACGCGTTGATAGAATGCTGAACGAATTCCGCTCGCTGCGCTATCACATGGCGATTGTCATCGATGAATTTGGTGGCGTCTCCGGCCTGGTCACGATTGAAGATATTCTTGAGCTGATTGTCGGTGAGATTGAAGACGAATACGACGACGAAGAAGACAGAGATATTCGTCAGCTTAATCGCCAGACCTACACCGTGCGGGCATTAACCGATATCGAAGATTTCAATGAGGCTTTCGGTACACGGTTCAGCGATGACGAAGTCGACACCATTGGCGGCTTGGTTATGCAGTCTTTTGGTCACCTCCCTGCCCGAGGCGAAACTATCGACATAGAAGGTTACCTGTTTAAGGTGGCGATGGCGGACAGCCGCCGTATTATCCAGGTTCATGTCAGAATCCCTGACGATGCCCCTCAACCAAAATTGGAAGAATAATTTGGCAACGGTTGTCGCTTCTTTTCTACAACGCCAGCAGGTCAAAGCCCTGCTGGCGCTCTTATTTGGTGCCTGTGGCACACTGGCATTTTCCCCCTTTGATTTCTGGCCTGCGGCGATTATCTCGCTTATGGGTCTACAGGCGCTGACGCTGAACCGCACTAGCCGTCAGTCAGCCTGGATAGGGTTTTGCTGGGGGTTAGGCCTGTTCGGCAGCGGCATTAACTGGGTTTATGTCAGTATCGCGCAGTTTGGCGGGATGCCGGGGCCTGTAAATGTCGCACTGGTCATTTTGCTGGCGGCCTATTTGTCGCTCTACCCACTGCTGTTTGCCACCCTGCTCTCACGTATCAGCCCGAAGACAACGCTGCTGCGTCTGACACTGGCCGCTCCCGTGCTCTGGCAGCTAACCGAATTTCTCCGCGGCTGGGTGCTTACTGGTTTTCCGTGGCTGCAATTCGGCTACAGCCAAATTGACGGCCCGCTAAAAGGTATTGCCCCCATTCTGGGCATCGACACCATTACCTTCCTGTTGATGAGCCTCAGCGGTCTACTCGTTTATGCCATCAATCAACGCAAAGCCGCCCCGGCTGCTATTGCTATTGGCGTTTTCGTTTTATCCTGGCCGCTGCGCAACGTGCAATGGTACACCCTGCAACCTGAACGCGCCGTCAATGTCGCACTGGTACAGGGTAATATCCCTCAGGCTGTGAAATGGGAACAGGATGAGCTGCTGAACACGCTGCGGATCTATCTGGATAACAGCCTGCCCTACATGGACAAAGCCCCTATCGTTATCTGGCCGGAAACGGCGATTCCTGATATTGAAAGCCGTCAGGGTGCTTATCTGAAGCAGATTGACGATATCTTGCGTAGCCGCAATAGCAGCCTGATTACGGGTATCGTCGATATCCGGCGTGAGGGTAACAAAACCGATTTTTATAACTCCGTTATCGTTTTAGGCGACAAAGATCCGTATCACTACCCGACAACGAACCGTTACAACAAAAACCATCTGGTGCCTTTTGGCGAGTTTGTTCCATTGGAAACGCTGTTACGCCCGCTGGCGCCGTTCTTCGATCTCCCTATGTCGTCGTTCAGCCGGGGAAACTACGTTCAGCCTCAGCTTTCGGTTCATGGCTTTAAACTTAATGCCGCCATTTGTTATGAGATAATTTTAGGCCAACAGCTGCGGGATAACTTCCGGCCAGACACCGATATGCTGCTGACTATCTCGAACGATGCCTGGTTTGGTCATTCGATCGGGCCGTGGCAGCATTTTCAGATGGCACGCATGCGCGCGCTGGAATTAGGGCGTCCTCTGGTTCGTAGTACCAACAACGGCGTCACCGCGGTGATCACGCCAGATGGCAATGTCAGCGCCAGCCTGCCGCAGTTTACGCGTGCGGTCCTGGATACACCGGTTGTGCCAGCAACCGGACTCACACCTTATGCACGCTTCGGTTCCTGGCCACTCTGGATCATTACGCTTCTTGGCGGCATCGTTACCGTTTTCTCCGTTTTACGTCGCCGATAACCACTCCCCTCTCACTTCCTTAAGGGCATGCTTTTGCATGCCTTTTTTATTTATGGCACGGTATTTGCCTGTTATTACCCTGTAAAAGGTTGTTTCTGTATTTTTTTGGATATTGCGTCGGCTTCAGGCTCTCTATTGGAGCAAGTAACGCACCAAATTGGTGCCACACACTGACATTGCAGCTATTTGGTGCGGCGGATATCGCAAAAAACAAACATTTCCATTTCAATCTATTTACAATCAGCTACTTTTTAACTGTAGAGACAGTAACTTCGCGCTTTAACGGTGCAGCGTTATCACAGAGAAGTCGCAAAGCGTTATGAGTGATGCAGCGATACGCTGTTTAACGTGAAGACGAAGATAACTTGCACATTAACCATACGGTTATTAATGACAGCGCTATAACTATTGCACTGCAACGACAGCAAAGGAGTTAGAACATGCAAATGCGTAAACTGGCATTATCACTGCTTCTGCTTGGCACTGCCGCCAGCGTAGCTCAGGCTGAAGACCTGACCGGTACCCTGAAGAAGGTCAAAGATAATGGCGTGATCGTCATTGGACACCGCGAGTCGTCCGTGCCTTTTTCTTACTATGACAACACGCAAAAAGTGGTCGGTTACTCTCAGGCCTACTCTGACAAAATTGTCGAAGCGGTTAAGAAAAAACTGGATGCGCCTAACCTGCAGGTCAAGCTACTCCCTATCACCTCTCAGAACCGTATCCCTCTGTTGCAGAATGGTACATTCGATTTTGAATGTGGTTCAACGACCAACAACCTGGAACGCCAGAAACAAGCCGCATTCTCTAACACCATCTTCGTGGTCGGTACGCGCCTGTTAACCAAAAAAGACTCCGGCATAAAAGACTTTCCGGATCTGGCGGGTAAAACGGTGGTCGTCACCTCCGGCACCACTTCTGAAGTTCTGCTGAATAAGCTGAATGAAGAAAAACAGCTGAAAATGCGCATCATCAGCGCGAAAGACCACGGCGACTCCTTCCGTACGCTGGAAAGCGGCCGTGCTGTGGCCTTTATGATGGATGATGCTCTGCTGGCGGGTGAACGTGCAAAAGCGAAAAACGCCGATCAGTGGGACATCGTCGGCAAAGCGCAGTCGGAAGAAGCCTACGGCTGTATGCTGCGTAAAGACGACCCGCAATTTAAGAAACTGGTTGATGACACCATCGCTGAAGTCCAGACCTCCGGTGAAGCTGAGAAATGGTTCGATCGCTGGTTTAAACAGCCTATTCCACCAAAAGATCTTAACCTGAACTTTGAACTGTCAGATGAAATGAAAGCCTTGTTCAAAGCGCCAAATGACAAAGCGCTAAACTAATTAATAATGAGAATAAGGGCAGAGTCACCTGCCCTCTGATTGCTGATTCGTGGCAGGACAGACAGGCATGTGATGGTCGTTCCCCATCACATGTTGCCCCAAGAAATTTCGATAAACAGGAAAACAAACAATACGCCTGTAGTTTGAAACAGAACGGGGATATGGCCGCTCATCAATCTTCAGGGTAGCTTCGCTACCCTTTTTTTACCGGAGTTCGTTATGTCTATAGATTGGAACTGGGGCATATTTCTACAAGCCGCCCCTTTCGGCAACACAACCTACCTCGGGTGGATTTTGTCCGGTCTGCAAGTCACCGTCACATTGTCTATCTGCGCCTGGATTATCGCCTTTATCGTTGGCTCTTTATTTGGCATCTTGCGTACCGTCCCGAACCGTTTTGTTGCGGGCATTGGTACCTGCTACGTCGAGCTATTTCGTAACGTTCCGCTGATTGTCCAGTTCTTTACCTGGTATCTGGTCGTTCCCGAACTGCTTCCTGCCAGCATCGGCATGTGGTTTAAAGCCGAGCTAGACCCAAATATTCAGTTCTTCCTGTCATCAATGATTTGTCTGGGGCTCTTCACCGCAGCGCGCGTTTGTGAGCAGGTGCGTGCGGGGATTCAATCGCTACCGCGCGGACAGAAAGCCGCCGGTCTGGCAATGGGCCTGACGCTGCCACAAACTTATCGCTATGTATTACTGCCGAATGCATACCGCGTGATTGTTCCACCGTTGACGTCGGAAATGCTGAACCTGGTCAAAAACTCAGCCATCGCTTCTACGATTGGTCTGGTGGATATGGCCGCACAGGCGGGGAAACTGCTGGACTATTCCGCCCACGCGTATGAATCCTTCACCGCCATCACGCTAGCGTACGTTGGCATCAATGCCATCATTATGTTGATTATGCAGGTCGTTGAGCGAAAAACCCGTTTGCCGGGCAATATGGGGAGCAAATAAATCATGTATGAATTTGACTGGAGCTCAATTGGGCCAAGCATGCCGTACCTGATCCAGGGAATGGTCGTTACACTGAAAATTACGCTGACGGCGGTGGTATTCGGGATTGTGTGGGGCACGATTCTGGCAGTCATGCGTCTGTCGCCGATCAAGCCCATCAGTTGGTTCGCCAAACTGTATGTGAACCTGTTCCGCTCCGTTCCACTTGTTATGGTGCTGCTGTGGTTCTATCTGGTGGTTCCTAGCTTATTACAAAATGTGCTTGGGCTGTCGCCGAAAACCGATATTCGACTGATTTCAGCTATGGTAGCCTTCTCGCTGTTCGAGGCAGCCTATTATTCTGAAATCATTCGTGCGGGTATCCTCAGCATATCGCGCGGCCAATCCTCCGCGGCGCTTGCATTAGGCATGACACACTGGCAATCCATGAAGTTGGTTATTCTGCCACAGGCATTCCGCGCCATGGTGCCATTGCTGCTGACACAAGGGATTGTCCTGTTTCAGGATACGTCGTTGGTTTACGTGCTCAGCCTCGCAGATTTCTTCCGTACCGCCTCAACCATCGGTGAGCGTGACGGAACACAAGTTGAAATGATCCTGTTTGCCGGGTTCATTTATTTTATCTTCAGCATTTCAGCCTCAATGCTGGTCAGTTACCTGAAAAAAAGGACGGTTTGATGATTTCCCTGAAAAATGTTTCTAAATGGTACGGCCAATTTCAGGTGCTAGCCGACTGCTCCACAGAAGTAAAAAAAGGTGAAGTCGTGGTCGTCTGTGGGCCTTCAGGCTCCGGCAAATCAACCCTGATCAAAACCGTAAATGGCCTGGAACCGATCCAACAAGGTGAAATTACCGTCAACGGGACTGCCGTTAACGATAAAAAAACCAATCTGGCTCAGCTACGTTCCAAAGTCGGGATGGTGTTCCAGCACTTTGAACTGTTCCCGCATCTGTCGATTATCGAGAACCTAACGCTCGCGCAGGTAAAAGTGCTGAAACGTAAGCGTGAAGATGCCAAAGCCAAAGCGCAGAAGCTGTTGGAACGCGTTGGGCTGGCAGCACACGCTAACAAATATCCGGGGCAACTTTCCGGTGGTCAGCAGCAGCGTGTCGCTATCGCCCGCGCACTGTGTATGGATCCTATCGCGATGCTATTTGATGAGCCGACATCCGCACTCGATCCAGAAATGATCAACGAAGTGCTGGACGTCATGGTCGAATTGGCACAAGAAGGCATGACCATGATGGTCGTCACCCATGAAATGGGCTTTGCCCGTAAAGTGGCGCACCGTGTGATCTTTATGGACGAGGGAAAAATCGTTGAAGACACCCGCAAGGATGATTTCTTCAATAACCCACAGTCCGAACGTGCGAAAGACTTCCTGGCGAAAATCCTGCATTAATATCTGCAGGAATACTTTGTAGGACTAGAACGGTGGTAATGGGATAGAAGAGTAAAGCGTCCGCGCCAGGGATGGCGCGGCTCGAGCTTACAGGGACGTACTTGCAGCGTCTTTACGATCTACCCATTACCACCGCTCGCCGCCCCAACAGCCTTACGGCTGAAATGGCTGGCGGTGGAACAGGTCATGCGAGCATTTCGGGCAGAGTGGCAAAACCTCCGGCGTGTAGAACGCAATATGGTGGTGGCAGTTCTCACACACCAGATTACCTAGCCCCACCACTTCACCGCTGTGATACACCCCGTGATGGTTCACATCTTTAAAAATCTCACGCCACTCCAGCTGGGTTTTATCCGTAATATCCGCGAGTTCCTGCCACAGACTTTCCTTGATAACTCGCATAAAAACGCTGTCGGTAAACGCATCCTGACTTTCGTTATAGCTGCGGGCAAACTCTTCGAGATCGCGCTGAACAGCCTGAATGACCTGTTCTATTTCTTTCTGCGTCAGCTCCGAACCTTCCTGCAAGGTTTTGCGGGCGCTCAGCACCAGACTATCGAGATCGCGCTCACCGTTGTTCAGCCGGGCCGTCACTGAAGCCATTAACTCGCGGTAATAGCGGGCTAGTTTATTCATGCTTCCTCCTGAATAAGCGGATTGAAGGGCGATAAAGCACAACTATTCTCCGTCTGGCACACCAAGCCAAAACCGATACGTTGCCTATCTCTCTCTATTTTAGATTATTTTTTCGGTACGCCTGATAAATTGTCGCCAATTTGCGCAACGCCTCGCAGTCTGTCGCTCACAGAGCAGAAATATTCCTCAGTCGGGCGCTGGGTGTTGTTGCACGCGCCGCTTACGGCTATGCTATGCGGATCTTTTGTTATGAATCAGAACAGGCTACTCACACGTAGCGATTCTTCACTAAACAGGACCCCTGGCAGCCATGCAAGAGCAATACCGCCCAGAAGAGATAGAAGCGGACGTCCAGCTTCACTGGCAAGAGAAGCAGACATTTAAAGTCACCGAACAGCCCGGCAAGGAAAAATACTATTGCCTTTCCATGCTGCCTTACCCTTCTGGCCGACTACATATGGGCCACGTCCGTAACTACACCATCGGCGACGTGATCTCCCGTTATCAGCGCATGCTGGGTAAAAACGTTCTGCAACCGATCGGTTGGGATGCCTTTGGTCTGCCAGCAGAAGGGGCTGCGGTCAAAAACAACACCGCACCAGCGCCCTGGACTTACGCCAATATCGACTACATGAAAAACCAGCTTAAACTGCTGGGCTTTGGCTATGACTGGGATCGCGAAGTCGCGACCTGTAAACCAGACTACTACCGCTGGGAACAATGGTTCTTCACCAAGCTGTACGAGAAAGGTCTGGTTTATAAAAAAACCTCCGCCGTTAACTGGTGCCCGAACGACCAGACTGTACTGGCGAACGAGCAGGTTATCGATGGCTGCTGCTGGCGTTGCGATACCAAAGTTGAGCGCAAAGAGATTCCGCAGTGGTTTATCAAAATCACCGCTTATGCAGACCAATTGCTGAACGATCTGGATACGCTGGAAAGCTGGCCTGAGCAGGTCAAAACCATGCAGCGTAACTGGATCGGCCGTTCTGAAGGGGTGGAAATCACCTTTGACGTAGCGGACAGCAACGAGAAGTTGACCGTTTACACCACGCGCCCGGATACGTTCATGGGCGTGACGTACGTCGCTGTTGCCGCAGGCCACCCTCTTGCCGCACAGGCCGCTGCCACGAACCCGGCACTGACCGATTTCATTGCAGAATGCCGTAATACCAAAGTCGCCGAAGCCGATATGGCGACGATGGAGAAAAAAGGCATGGCGACTGGCCTGTATGCTATTCACCCGCTGAACGGCGAAAAAGTCGCTATCTGGGTCGCCAACTTCGTCCTGATGGAATACGGCACAGGTGCAGTGATGGCCGTTCCGGGCCACGACCAGCGCGACTGGGAATTTGCCACCAAATACGATCTGTCCATTAAGCCGGTTATTCTGAACGCTGACGACAGCGAACCCGATCTGTCCGCCGAAGCGATGACGGAAAAAGGCCGTCTGTTCAATTCTGGCGAGTTTGATGGTCTGGATTTCGACGCCGCTTTCAATGCTATTGCCGACAAACTGGTAGCAAAAGGCATTGGCGAGCGCAAAGTCAACTATCGCCTGCGCGACTGGGGTGTCTCCCGTCAGCGTTACTGGGGCGCGCCAATTCCGATGGTGACGCTGGAAGACGGTACCGTCATCCCGACGCCAGAAGATCAGTTGCCGGTGATCCTGCCGGAAGATGTTGTGATGGATGGCATCACCAGCCCACTGAAATCTAACCCGGAATGGGCGAAGACTACCGTTAACGGTCAACCTGCGCTGCGTGAAACCGATACGTTCGACACCTTTATGGAATCGTCCTGGTACTACGCGCGCTACACCTGCCCACAGTACGATCAGGGAATGCTGGATCCGGCCGCCGCCAACTACTGGCTGCCCGTTGACCAATATGTTGGCGGTATCGAACACGCCATCATGCACCTGATGTATTTCCGCTTCTTCCACAAGCTGATGCGCGACGCGGGTTTGGTAACGTCTGACGAACCAGCCAAGCGCCTGCTGTGTCAGGGCATGGTGCTGGCCGATGCCTTCTATTATCTAGGCAATAACGGCGAGCGCGTCTGGGTTTCACCTATCGACGTCACCGTTGAGCGTGATGACAAAGGCCGCATCGTTAAAGCTGTGGATAATGAAGGCCGCGACGTGATCTACGCGGGCATGAGCAAAATGTCGAAGTCTAAAAACAACGGCATCGACCCACAGGTCATGGTAGAGAAATACGGTGCAGATACCGTGCGTCTGTTCATGATGTTTGCGTCTCCGGCGGAAATGACGCTGGAATGGCAGGAATCCGGTGTAGAAGGTGCGAACCGCTTCCTGAAACGCGTCTGGAGACAAGCCTTTGAGCACACCGAGAAAGGTGCGGTAACGGCGCTGGATGTCGCGACGCTGAACGAAGATCAGAAATCACTGCGCCGCGATCTGCACAAAACGATCGCGAAAGTGACCGATGATATCGGCCGTCGTCAAACCTTCAACACCGCCATCGCCGCCATCATGGAGCTGATGAACAAACTGGCGAAAGCGCCGCAGGACAGCGATCAGGATCGCGCACTGACGCAGGAAACGCTGCTGGCCGTTGTTCGTATGCTCTATCCGTTCACACCGCACGTCTGCTTCACTCTGTGGCAAGCGCTGCAAGGCGAAGGCGACATCGATACCGCGCCGTGGCCGGTTGCAGATGAGAGTGCAATGGTTGAAGATTCCAAGCTGGTCGTCGTGCAGGTTAACGGTAAAGTTCGTGGTAAAATTACCGTTGCCGCTGACGCGAGCGAAGAACAGGTTCGCGAACGCGCTGCTCAGGAACCGCTGGTCGCGAAATATCTGGACGGCGTCACGGTTCGTAAAGTGATTTATGTCCCTGGCAAACTGCTTAACCTGGTTGTGGGTTAAGGCAAGGAGGAACTGTGCGACATCGTCTATTCACGTTGTTGCTGGGGCTGGCGGTGTTAATCACCGCTGGCTGCGGTTTTCATCTGCGTGGCACAACACAAGTGCCTGCGCAGCTACAAACGCTGGTGCTTGACAGCAGTGACCCTTATGGCCCGCTCACGCGTGCAGTACGCGAGCAGCTCCGCCTCAGCGATGTGAAAATCGTTGACGATGCGACGCGCCAGGATATCCCGTCTCTGCGGGTACTGGGCTCAAGCGAAACGCGCGATACCGTTTCTATTTTTCAGGACGGTAAAACGGCGGAGTACCAGATGGTGCTGACATTGCAGGCACAGGTGCTGATACCGGGTGAAGACATTTATCCGCTCAGCGTGACGGTGTTCCGCACGTTCTTTGATAACCCGCTGGCTGCACTGGCGAAAGATGCCGAACAGGACATCGTTCGTCAGGAAATGCGCGAGCAGGCTGCCCAGCAACTGGTGCGTAAATTGCTGACCATCAACGGTAGCCAGGAAGTCAAAAATCGGTTGCAGTCCACCGATTCCACTACTGCCGCCACGCGTTCATGATTCGGCTGTACCCCGAGCAACTCACCGCGCAACTCCATGAGGGGCTGCGCGGTTGTTATTTGGTCTTTGGTGCAGACCCACTCCTGCTACAGGAAAGCCTAGACAGCATTAAACGGGTCGCTCAACAGCACGAATTCAGCGAGCATTTCAGCTTCATCCTGGACCCGCATACCGATTGGGATGCGATTTTCAGCACCTGTCAGGCGCTCAGCCTGTTTGCCTCACGCCAATCGCTCCTACTGGTTCTGCCGGAAAACGGCCCAAATGCCGCGATAAGCGAAAACCTGGTCAAGCTTTCCGGACTCTTGCACCCCGATATTTTGCTGATTCTGCGCGGTCATAAGCTGACCAAAGCGCAGGAAAACAGCGCCTGGTTCAAAGCGCTTGCGCAAGACAGCGTCTATATCAACTGTCTCACGCCGGAACAGGCACAGCTTCCCCGCTGGGTGGCTCAGCGAGCCAAAGCCATGAAATTGACGCTGGATGAACAGGCTACGCAGCTCATTTGCTATTGCTATGAAGGTAACCTTCTCGCGCTGTCTCAGGCGTTAGAACGGCTGGCGCTGCTTTATCCCGATGGCAAACTGACCCTGCCGCGCGTGGAAAGCGCCGTTAATGATGCCGCCCACTTCACGCCATTCCATTGGCTTGATGCGCTACTGGCAGGCAAAGGCAAACGCGCCTGGCACATTTTGCAGCAGCTAAAACAGGAAGATTGCGAACCGGTCATTTTGCTGCGCACGCTACAGCGTGAGCTGCTACAGCTGTTAACGCTGAAACGGCGTATGTCAGGCACACCGCTGCGTACCTTATTCGATCAGCAAAAGGTGTGGCAAAATCGGCGTGACCTGCTCACGCAGGCATTACAGCGGCTTTCCCTTCAACAACTACAGCAGGCTGTGCGATTACTGGCGCAGGTGGAAATAACACTAAAGCAAGACTACGGTCAGCCCGTTTGGTCTGAACTCGAATCCCTTGCCATGTTGCTATGCGGCAAAGCATTACCGGAGGCATTCATTTGAATAAGTCCCCCGCTACGCCACCGCTGACCGCATTTTTTGGCGGCACGTTCGATCCGATTCATTACGGTCATCTTCAGCCAGTGACAGCACTGGCACATCTCGTGGGGCTAACTCAGGTTGTTCTGATGCCCAATAATGTTCCGCCACATCGGCAGCAGCCTGAAGCCACTTCACGACAGCGTTTTCATATGGCTGAACTGGCCGTTGAGGGTAATCCGCTCTTCACCGTGGATGACCGTGAACTGCAACGGCAAACCCCCTCCTATACCATTGATACGCTGGAGGCGCTGCGGACTGAAAAAGGCCGCAATGCGCCGCTGGGCTTTATCATCGGGCAGGATTCGCTGCTGACACTACACCATTGGCACCGCTGGCAGGATCTACTCGACGTCTGCCATTTGCTGGTGTGCGCGCGCCCCGGCTATCGCTCGACGCTGGAAACGCCCGAGTTACAACAGTGGCTGGACGATCATCTGACCCACACGCCAGACGATCTTCATCGCCAACCGCATGGGCGGATCTTTTTGGCAGACACGCCGCTGGTTACCATTTCCGCCACGGACATTCGCCAACGTCGGCAGCAAGGTCTCGACTGCCACGATTTATTACCGCCCGCCGTGCTCCGTTATATCGACGAAAACGGTCTATACCAATAACATCGCTTTTCCTGTCCATCAGACATGGGCTTTATACCACTCGGTAAAAGTGCGTGATATACTCCGCGGCTGGTTTCAATCACCGGGAAAAGCGGAAATTCTCGGCAATTACTCGGTGATTCACGTTTTTCCTAAACAATTCAGCGCCACACGCATCTGTCAGTTACAGACAGAACGCCATTGAGGGGGAACCTTTGCAAGGCCAAGCACTCCAAGATTTCGTTATTGATAAGGTCGATGACTTAAAAGCCCAGGATATCGTTGCACTTAACGTGCAGGGTAAATCCAGCATTACCGATTACATGGTTATCTGTACGGGAACCTCTACGCGCCACGTCGCGTCTATTGCCGATCACGTCGTGCAATCTTCACGCG
Source organism: Pectobacterium colocasium (assembly GCF_020181655.1). Classification (NCBI taxonomy): domain Bacteria; kingdom Pseudomonadati; phylum Pseudomonadota; class Gammaproteobacteria; order Enterobacterales; family Pectobacteriaceae; genus Pectobacterium; species Pectobacterium colocasium. The sequence goes on along the minus strand of NZ_CP084032.1, from coordinate 1,397,608 downwards.
CCGCAGGTCTGATCCCACTCGGTGTCGAAGGCGAAAGCGCCGCTGACTGGGTTGTTGTCGATTTGGGTGACGTCATGGTTCACGTCATGCAAGAAGAAAGTCGCCAGCTGTACGAATTGGAAAAACTGTGGGGCTAGCATGAAACTGCAACTGGTCGCCGTTGGCACCAAAATGCCTGACTGGGTGCAGACTGGTTTCACCGATTATCTGCGCCGTTTTCCCAAGGACATGCCTTTCGAACTACTCGAAATTCCGGCAGGGAAACGAGGCAAAAATGCGGATATCAAACGCATTCTGGAGCGTGAAGGCGAACAGATGCTGGCTGCGGTCGGCAAAGGCAACCGCATTGTGACGCTGGATATTCCAGGGACTCGCTGGGAGACACCGCAATTGGCGCAGCAACTGGAGCGCTGGAAGCAGGACGGGCGCGACGTCAGCCTGCTGATTGGCGGGCCCGAAGGCCTTGCGCCAGAATGCAAAGCGGCGGCGGAGCAAAGCTGGTCACTCTCGCCATTAACGCTGCCGCACCCGCTCGTCCGTGTACTGGTCGCGGAGAGCCTGTATCGTGCATGGAGCATTACGACTAATCACCCTTACCACCGGGAGTAAGGCGGTACGATGAAACCTGTGAAATAACGCTGGATGAAAGTAGAACGTAAACCCTTTCGAGATTATACGGCTGAGTCCGCCCTGTTCGTGCGCCGTGCTTTGGTTGCCTTTCTGGGCATTTTGCTGCTTTCCGGTGTATTAGTCGCTAACCTTTATCATCTGCAAATTGTGCGTGTTGATGACTATCGCACGCGCTCTAATGAAAACCGTATTAAGCTGGTTCCTATCGCGCCCAGTCGCGGCATCATCTATGACCGCAACGGCACCCCACTGGCACTAAACCGCACTATCTACCAGTTAGAACTCGTACCCGACAAAGTCGACAATCTTAAAGATACGCTGGAAGCACTGCGTCCCGTCGTCGATCTCACCGATGACGATCTGGAGGGTTTTGAAAAAGAGCGCAAGCGCTCGCGCCGCTTTACCTCGATTCCGGTAAAAACCGGGCTCACCGAGATTCAGGTTGCCCGCTTTGCCGTCAACCAATATCGCTTTCCCGGTGTTGAAATTAAAGGTTATCAGCGCCGCTATTACCCTTATGGCTCTGCGCTGACACACATCACCGGCTATGTTTCCAAAATCAACGATAAAGACGTAGAGCGGCTGACCAAAGAAGAGAAAATCGCCGATTATGCCGCTACGCGCGACATCGGTAAGCTGGGCATCGAGCGCCATTACGAAGATTTACTGCACGGTAAGCCCGGCTATGAGGAAGTTGAAGTTAACAACCGTGGCCGTGTGATCCGTCAGCTCCATGAACAGCCGCCACAGGCCGGACGTGATATTTATCTAACGTTGGACCTGAGTCTGCAAATCTACATCGAAAAATTACTCGAAGGTAGTCGTGCTGCGGTCATCGTCACCGACCCGCGCGATGGCGGTATTCTGGCGATGGTTTCTACCCCCAGTTATGACCCCAACCTCTTTGTCGATGGCATTTCTACCAAAGATTACAACAAATTACGTAACGACCCCAATCGTCCGTTGATCAACCGTGCGACACAAGGTGTGTATCCCCCCGCTTCCACCGTGAAACCTTACATCGCAGTTTCCGCCCTGACGGCAGGAGTCATTACGACCAACACCAGCCTGTTCGATCCCGGCTGGTGGCAGTTACCCGGTTCAGAAAAGCGTTTTCGCGACTGGAAAAAATGGGGACACGGCCGCCTGAATCTCACCAAATCACTGGAAGAGTCTGCGGATACCTTCTTCTATCAAGTTGCTTATGACATGGGCATCGACCGTTTATCTGAATGGATGAACAAATTCGGGTACGGGCAACGAACCGGTATTGATATCTCGGAAGAAAGCAGAGGTAACATGCCAACCCGTGAGTGGAAGCTCAGACAATTCAAAAAACCCTGGTATCAGGGCGACACGATTCCTGTCGGAATCGGGCAAGGCTATTGGACGGCGACGCCGATCCAGATGAATAAGGCGCTGGTCACACTGATCAACGACGGCCAGGTCAAAACACCGCATTTGCTTTATAGTTCACGCGAAAATGGCGTTATTGTGCCTTACCGACAGGCCGAGAATCAGCAAATTGGCGACATTCACTCTGGCTACTGGGAAGTGGCAAAAGATGGTATGTATGGCGTGGCTAACCGTGCTAACGGCACCGCGCACAAAAGTTTCGAGGATGCCCCTTATAAAATTGCGGCAAAATCCGGTACGGCGCAGGTCTTCGGCCTAAAAGAAAACGAAACCTATAATGCGCACAAGATCGCAGAGCATCTGCGTGACCATAAGTTAATGGTTGCCTTTGCCCCGTACAAGAATCCTAAAGTCGCAGTATCGGTCATTTTGGAAAACGGCGGCGCAGGCCCGACCGTTGGCACCATCACTCGCCAGATCCTTGATCATATTCTGCTGGGTGATAACAATACTGATTTACCCAGTGCGCCCCCTGCGTCACCGGGTAGCGAGAGTGAGTAACAAACAGTCATGACCGATAGCCAACAAAAGGGATCGTTCTGGGCGAAAATCCACATCGACCTCCCGTTTCTTCTCTGCATCCTGGCACTGCTGGGCTATAGCCTATTTGTCTTATGGAGCGCCAGCGGGCAAGACGTCGGTATGATGGAGCGAAAAGTCGTTCAAATCGTACTGGGGTTTACGGTGATGATCGTGATGGCGCAAATCCCACCCCGCGTGTATGAGGGCTGGGCTCCCTACCTCTACGTCTTTTGCGTGATTTTGCTGCTCATCGTGGATATTTTCGGGCAGATTAGTAAAGGTGCACAGCGCTGGCTGGATCTGGGCTTTATCCGTTTCCAGCCGTCGGAAATCGCCAAGATCGCCGTACCGCTCATGGTTGCGCGTTTTATCAACCGTGATATGTGTCCGCCGTCGCTAAAAAATACGGCAATCGCGCTGGTATTGATTTTTGTCCCTACGCTGCTGGTTGCCGCACAGCCGGATTTAGGCACCTCAATTCTGGTCGCGCTATCAGGGCTGTTTGTGCTTTTCCTCGCTGGTATGAGCTGGCGTTTAATTGGTATCGCCGTTCTGCTACTCGCCGCGTTTATTCCTATACTCTGGTTTTTCCTGATGCATGATTATCAGCGCGCCAGAGTGATGATGCTGCTCGATCCAGAAAGCGATCCGCTTGGTGCCGGATACCATATTATTCAGTCGAAAATTGCGATAGGCTCTGGTGGCCTGTCTGGAAAAGGTTGGCTGCACGGCACACAGTCTCAGTTAGAGTTTTTGCCCGAACGCCACACCGACTTTATCTTTGCCGTGCTGTCAGAAGAACTCGGCTTAATCGGCGTTTTGATTCTGCTCGCGATGTATCTGTTCATGATCATGCGCGGTCTGGTCATTGCCGCTAATGCACAAACCTCGTTCGGCCGGGTGATGGTCGGCGGGCTGATGCTGATTCTGTTTTTCTATGTTTTCGTCAATATCGGGATGGTCAGCGGTATACTTCCCGTCGTTGGCGTGCCGCTACCGCTAATCAGCTATGGCGGATCGGCGCTGGTCGTCTTAATGGCGGGGTTCGGTATCGTCATGTCGATACATACTCACCGCAAACTGCTATCCAAAAATTTATAACACGAGGTGAGCAATGCGTAAGGATTGGCTTTGGATCGGCGTAGCAACTCTGGCGCTTGCTGCCTGTACCACGACGGAACAGCGGCAGCCTGCTCCGCCCGTGACTCAGGTCTATAGCGGCCCCGTTGAGGAAATCGGCGGTGCGGAACCCCGTTACGAACCCTACAATCAGGGGACGCTGCAAGACTACAGCATCAAAGGCAAGAGCTATAAAATTGTCAAAGATCCGCAAAACTTTAGCGAGACCGGCTTAGCCGCCTGGTACGGCGAAGAAGCCAGCGGTAACCGCACGTCAATCGGCGAGACGTTTGATCCGAATGCGATCACCGCCGCGCACCCGACGTTGCCGCTGCCGAGCTATGTCCGCGTCACCAACCTGAGCAACGGTCGTCGTCTGGTTGTGCGTGTGAACGATCGCGGACCGTATACACCGGGTAGAATTATCGATCTGTCGAAAGCCGCAGGCGATCGGCTGAATATCTCGAACAATACCAAAGTAAAAGTGGATTTCATCAACGTCGCACCAGACGGCACGCTCTCCGGCCCCGGAACCGTGGGCACCACCGTCGCGAAGCAAAGCTTCGCCCTGCCAGAACGCCCAAGCTTCGGCGCTAGCGGGCTGGGTACCCCCATGATGGAATCGACATCCCCCACGCCGAACAGCGCCGTTCGCCCAATCAGCAATAGCAGCCTGAGCGTGCCAGCAGAAAGCACACAGCCGCAAAGCAGCGCACCGTCGCACAGCGGTGGTTTTTTGGGAGCGCCTTCCGCGCTGCGCGCTGGCGTGGTTGAGTCCAGCGTGACGCCGGCGGCAACGCCGTCTTCATCCGCAGCGCCACTGAGCGTCGCGCCAGCGGCTGCCGTTGCCGCACCCGCCGCAACGACACCGTCTGCTACGGGGCGCTATGTGGTTCAGGTCGGGGCGCTGAGCGATCAGCAGCGTGCACAAACCTGGCAACGCAGCCTGAGCGAACGCTTCCGCGTAGCCGGTAAAGTCACAGCGAGCGGCGGGCTGTACCGTATCCAACTGGGGCCATTCCAGAATCGTCAGCAAGCCGCTGAACTTCAACAACGTTTGTCAGTCGAAGCTCAGCAGCAGTCGTTTATTACCGCCGCACCCAGCACACTTTAGTAGCGAATAACCGGCAGACTTGCGCAGCGAAAACGGCGGCTATGGCATTGAACATACCGCCCTTTTGCAAAATCACGTAACGTAATGTCTGATGCCGGCCTATTGCCCATCTGCTATAGTGTGGCTCGTTTTTTAACTCATACCCACGGATGTTGTTGTTCCAATCATGAATACTGTAAACACGTCTCGTTTTACTAAGCGTACTGCGCTTGGCGCACTGCTCGCCATTAGTGCCACTTCCTTTGCCTATGCCGAAGATATCAATCTCAAAACGATGATCCCCGGCGTTCCGCAAATCGATGCTGAATCCTACATCCTGATTGATTACAACTCTGGGAAAGTGTTGGCGGAAATGAATGCCGACACGCGCCGCGATCCGGCCAGCTTAACGAAAATGATGACCAGCTACGTCATTGGTCAAGCCATTAAATCAGGAAAAATCACCCCGAACGACATCGTTACCGTCGGTAAAGATGCCTGGGCAACTGGCAACCCGACCTTCCAGGGCTCTTCCCTGATGTTCCTGAAGCCGGGCGACCGTGTTCCCGTATCCCAATTAAACCGCGGTATTATCCTGCAATCCGGTAATGATGCTTGTGTCGCGATGGCCGACTACGTCGCCGGCAGCCAGGACGCTTTCGTTAACCTTATGAACGGTTACGTGAAGGCGCTGGGACTGCAAAATACCAATTTTGAAACCGTACACGGTCTGGATGCGCCCGGCCAGTTCAGTTCGGCGCGTGATATGGCTTTGATCGGCCAGGCGCTGATCCGCGATGTGCCAGAAGAATACGCGACCTACAAAGAGAAAGAATTCACGTTCAATAACATTCGCCAGCCTAACCGTAACGGTTTGCTGTGGGATTCCAGTCTGAATGTTGACGGCATCAAAACGGGTCATACGTCATCAGCCGGCTTTAATCTGGTCGCCTCGGCAACAGAAGGTCAGATGCGCCTGATTTCAGCGGTACTGGGTGGTCGTAATGCCAAAGGACGCGAATCAGAAAGTAAAAAGCTGCTGACCTGGGGCTTCCGCTTCTTTGAAACCGTTGCGCCGCTGAAAGCAGGCAAAGAATTCGCTTCCGAACCCGTCTGGTTTGGCGACAGCGACCGCGTGGCGCTGGGCGTTGAGAAAGATGCCTACCTGACTATTCCACGCGGCCGTATGAAAGATCTGAAAGCCAGCTATGTTCTGGACAACACAGAACTGCACGCGCCGTTAGCGAAAAATCAGGTTGTGGGTTCCATCAACTTCCAACTGGATGGCAAAACGATCGACCAGCGCCCGCTGGTAGTCATGAACGAAGTGAAAGAAGGCGGGATCTTTGGCCGCATGATCGACTACATCAAATTGATGTTCCACCACTGGTTCGGCTAATCCCCCCTTGTCTGGGGCTAAAACGTCCCCATATAGATAGCATCCATCACTCCCGCACAACGCGGGAGTGTTATTTTTTAGTATAATGTCGTTATATCGTGGCTAATACAGTCGGCATTACGCCGATGTATTCCCTTTTCTGGAGCGCAAATGAAAACCAAATTAAACGAACTGCTTGAATTCCCCTGTGTTTTTACCTACAAGGTCATGGGTGAGGCAAAACCAGAGTTGGTCGATCTGGTCGTTGAAGTGGTACAGCGTCATGCGCCAGGCGACTACACGCCACAGATCAAACCCAGCAGCAAAGGGAATTATCACTCCGTTTCTATCACCATCACGGCAACACACATTGAGCAGGTGGAAACGCTGTACGAAGAACTGGGCAATATCGATATCGTACGTATGGTTCTGTAAGACATATGGTTCTGTAAGGCATAGCGTCCTGTAAAGCATAGGGTTCTGTAAGAACCACGCAGTAAGAAGAACGAGCGGGAAAATTGGCGGGCGGCATAGTTTTGTGATGCATGGTTTTGTGATGCATGGTTTTGTGATGCACAGTTTTGTGATGCATAGTTTTATCGTGCATGGTTTTGTGTCACCGACGTTTTGCACTACATAATTTGCATAGTGCTGTTCGCTGAGGCCTCCCGCCGTTATAATCCCCCCACCTTTCCTTAACCTGAAGATGACACACTTGCTACAGGATAAGATCATCGTACGCCAATTTGACGTACAGCCATATGAACCCGTCTCTCTGGCGATGCATAACTTCACCGACCGACGCGATGAGAATACCCCGGACGAACTCTGGCTGGTTCAACACCCTCGCGTATTCACACAAGGTCAGGCAGGAAAAGCCGAACATGTCCTCATGCCTGGCGATATTCCCGTCATTCAGAGCGACAGAGGCGGCCAGGTGACCTATCACGGCCCCGGCCAACAGGTCATGTACGTGTTGATTGATCTAAAACGCCGCAAGCTCGGCGTTCGCCAGCTCGTCACCGCCATCGAAAATACCGTGATTGGTACGTTGGCACATTTCCAGATCGAAGCTCATGCGCGCCCTGATGCGCCCGGCGTCTATGTGGGGGAGCGTAAAATCTGTTCGTTGGGGCTGCGCATTCGTAAAGGCTGCTCGTTCCACGGACTGGCGCTCAATATCGCGATGGATCTCTCTCCTTTCTTGCGTATCAACCCATGTGGTTACGCTGGTATGGAAATGACGCAAATTAGCGATCTGGTAGCAGGCGTCACGCTGGATGACACATCCCCCGTGCTAGTGAACACCTTTTTACAGCAAGTTGGCTATTCCGCACCCGAGTTTATTCCGTGGAATCTGGACATACAGGGTGAGCCGCTTCCTGGTTAACAAGTTTCATCCTGTCGATGAAAATCAACCGGTTAGACTATCACGTCTTGATAAATTACATTTTATTCACATAATTTATTCATTTTGATCGCGCAAAGGCTGATTGTGGTTAGGCAAGATGATATAATTTTTAGAGTTTTTTAAAAAAAAGTTTAACCAAAAACATAATCCTTTGAATTTGGATAACAAATTTAAAGAAACGATTCAGAACTGGAACTTACGCAAACATGAGTAAACCGATTCAGATCGAACGCGGCGTTAAATACCGCGATGCCGATAAAATGGCGCTAATCCCGGTACGTACCGTCGTTACCGAACGCCAAGAGATTCTGCGCAAACCTGAATGGATGAAGATTAAACTTCCGGCAGATTCAAGCCGTATTCAGGGAATCAAAGCAGCCATGCGCAAAAACGGGTTGCACTCAGTTTGCGAAGAAGCCTCCTGTCCGAATCTGGCAGAGTGTTTTAACCACGGCACCGCGACTTTCATGATTCTGGGCGCCATCTGTACGCGTCGCTGCCCGTTCTGTGACGTTGCCCACGGCCGCCCGCTTACGCCGGATGCGAATGAGCCTGAGAAACTGGCACAGACTATCCATGACATGGGTTTACGCTATGTGGTGATCACCTCGGTTGACCGTGATGACCTGCGCGACGGTGGAGCACAGCACTTTGCAGACTGCATTAGCGCCATTCGCCGTAAAAACCCGAATATCCGCATCGAAACGCTGGTGCCAGACTTCCGCGGCCGTATGGATCGCGCGTTAGAGATCCTGACCGCCACGCCACCGGATGTGTTCAACCACAATCTGGAAAACGTACCGCGCGTTTATCGTCAGGTTCGCCCTGGCGCGAATTATGAGTGGTCACTGAAGTTGCTGGAGAACTTCAAAAACGCGCACCCGGATATCCCGACCAAATCTGGCCTGATGGTTGGATTGGGAGAAACCAATGCTGAAATCGTGGAAGTCATGCGCGACCTGCGCCGCCACGGAGTGACGATGCTGACGCTGGGACAATATTTACAGCCTAGCCGCCATCATCTGCCAGTACAGCGTTACGTCAGCCCGGATGAATTTGATGAGATGAAAGCCGAAGCGATGGCGATGGGCTTTACCCATGCAGCCTGCGGCCCATTTGTTCGCTCGTCTTACCATGCCGACCTACAGGCAAAAGGCATCGAAGTAAAATAAGCGCTCATAGTTTTTTACACATTTTTTGTGTGGAATAAAAAACGGACGGCAATAGCCGTCCGTTTTGCTGTGTGATGGGCAATCAGGATTCTTTACGAGATGAATCATGCAGCGCTGCTGTATCATCCGTTTTTGCCGGTTGATCGTCATTCATCGCCTTTTTAAAGCCTTTAATCGCCGCGCCCAAATCACCGCCTAAGCTACGAAGTTTATTCGTACCGAACAGCAGGATGATTAATGCGCCAATCACCAACAGTTTGGCAATACTGATACCTTCCATACAAACCTACCTGATTTACAGAGGCTGGAGACGCCAGCAAACGAGACTATTCTTGTCGGAGCAATGCTTTTTATCCTATGCCTTCTATGTAAAACCTTACGCAACACGATACAATCGCCATCTGTAACAAAGTAAGACGCGGGAAAAGCGCTTTCACACGCATTCAGATTGGTTTACAACTTTTCCCTCGGTATCACTACAAAAAAACTGTCCGACGACGTAAACTTTTCCCTCCAAAGCGGAGATGACATTCCTCCCTACCCTAATGCCACCAAAAACGCTGGCAGACTGAACGACAGGGTACAACCGCCACTTGGCTAATGATGTCTACGTCCACCTCGCAGAGAGGGCGTAGCGTCCTGCCCGATACTCTTCGAGATGACAAAAACGCCCTAAGCACAAATAATCCAGGAAAGATTTCTATGTTTAGTACATTACTCGCGGTATTTATTGGTGGCGGAGTTGGCAGCGTGGCACGCTGGCAACTCGGAATGAAGTTTAATAATCTGTATCCAACGCTGCCGCTGGGTACCTTACTTGCCAACTTGATTGGCGCCTTTGTGATTGGCGGCGCCCTCGCTTTCTTCCTGCGCCATCCTCATCTCGATCAGGGCTGGAAAATGTTGATTACCACCGGGCTATGCGGCGGCCTAACAACGTTTTCTACCTTTTCCGCAGAGGTTGTCATGTTTCTGCAAAGCGGACAGCTGGCAGCGGCGGGGTTACATGTGTTGTTGAATCTGGCGGGATCGTTACTGATGACCGCGCTGGCGTTTGCTCTGGTCACGTGGGTGACAACGCACTGATATTTTTGATAATTGATGGCACGTGAAAATTGATAGCACGTGGAAAATGAAGCAAAAAAAACCCGCCATAGGCGGGTTTTTCACGAAATCGGTATAATTAAATAGCGTTAACGTTAGCAGCAGAAGGACCTTTGGCACCGTCAGTGATTTCGAACTCTACACGCTGACCTTCAGCCAGAGTTTTGAAACCATTGCTCTGGATGGCAGAGAAGTGTACGAACACGTCTTTGCTACCATCTTCAGGAGTAATGAAACCGAAGCCTTTGGACTCATTAAACCACTTAACACTACCTTTAATCTTAGACATCAAACTTACCTTTACATGAATGAAAGACACAAAATCTGTGTCAGGTACAGTACAACAATAGATTGGCCTTTTGTCCAGTTGAAGTTGGATAAAAAGTGATAAAAATCGCTAAAAATGTATACCGGGAGACCTCGCTGCCCTATTTTAACCCGATGCAGAACGCAGAGCGCTCGGTTCTGGCCGATTCATCACTTTTTATGATATCGAAGGAAGGCACCATGGTAAGCAAAACGCTGGGTCTGATCGGGGGAATGAGTTGGGAATCCACCATCCCGTATTACCGCATGATCAACGAGTATGTGAAAGGCCAACTTGGCGGCCTGCACTCCGCCAAAATCATCCTGCACAGCGTCGATTTCCACGAGATCGAACGGTTGCAGTCACAAGGTGATTGGGAGCAGTCAGCCGCTTTACTCAGCAATATCGCAGTAGGATTACGTCAGGCTGGCGCAGACGCTATCGTCATCTGTACCAACACCATGCATAAAGTGGCCGATGACGTTGAACGTGCCTGCCAGCTTCCTCTTTTGCATATTGCCGATGCCACCGGTACCAGCCTGAAACAGCACGGATTGAAGAAAGTCGGCCTGCTCGGAACCCGCTACACGATGGAGCAGGATTTCTATCGCCAGCGCATTCAGGAACGATTTGGCGTGGAGGTGATGGTTCCCGATCATGAGGGAAAGGAAATCGTTAACCGCATCATTTACGACGAACTGTGTCTGGGGAACATTAACGACACCTCGCGGCAGGCCTATCGGGGCATTATCCAGCAGCTTGAACAGCAAGGCGCGGAAGGCATCATTCTGGGGTGTACGGAAATTCCGCTGTTAATCAGCGCCCAAGATGCGACAGTTCCTCTTTTTGACACCAGTAAGCTTCACGCAATTGCCGCTGCGAAATTTGCGCTTAACCAATCATCCACATGAATTAATTGGATAAAATGGATTTCGTTCGCAAGCTTAATAATACCCTCTTTTATTCACTCAAGTTTCCCCTTTTTGGATAGAAAAAAAGCAGTATTGAGAGACTCAATACTGCTTATTCGTATGATTTTATTCCTGGTATGCAATGACTAACAGTACTTCTCGTTATTATTTACGTAACATTGCTTCAATAAAATCTTTCCAAGTACTCACTTCTACTTCTACCATGCGAACCTCTTGGTGATTAACGGCGATGCATTATACGCACACTTTTTAATCAGGTAAAAGTATTATGAAAGTATAAAAAGCGTACTGCCGCCTATTTCTGCTACACAGTTCACAGTAGATCTCCCCGCCTTTTTTCGGCATGCTGGGCTATCGCCCGATTAGGCCTCATCAGGCCGCGCTGCCGAGAACAGCGATCGTCATGCAACCCAATAAGCAGAAAGGATTTTACCCCTATGGCGCTGACCATGTACGGCATCAAAAACTGTGACACCATAAAGAAAGCGCGCCGCTGGCTGGACGATCAACAGGTGGCGTATCTCTTCCATGATTACCGTGCCGACGGTCTGGATGAACAGCAGCTACAGCGTTTTATCGACCAACTGGGGTTTCAGGCTTTACTCAATACACGCGGAACGACCTGGCGTAAGCTCAGTGAGGAACGGCGTGAATTAATCAATAGCGATACTCGTGACAGCGCAGAGGCCGCCAAAAGCCTGATGCTGGAACAGCCAGCGGTGATTAAACGACCGTTGCTGGTTGCCGATGGCGGTAACGCGCTGCTTGGGTTTAGTATCGACAGCTACCAGAAATTTATTGCGGAGAACCAATAACGTGTCTTGCCCAGTCATAGAGCTCGCTCAACAGTTAATTAAACGCCCTTCCCTTAGCCCGAATGACGAGGGCTGCCAGGCGCTCATGATTGAACGCCTGACGGCGATTGGCTTTACCGTCGAAGCAATGGACTTTGGCGATACCCAGAACTTTTGGGCATGGCGCGGTGCGGGAAAAACGCTGGCCTTCGCAGGACACACCGATGTGGTTCCCAGCGGGGATGAAAACCAGTGGCAGCACCCACCGTTTGAACCGATCATCCGTGACGGTATGTTGTACGGTCGCGGTGCCGCGGATATGAAAGGTTCGCTGGCAGCAATGGTGATTGCCGCCGAGCGCTTTGTCGCCGCTCACCCGAATCATCAAGGGCGTCTCGCGTTCCTGATTACGTCGGACGAAGAAGCCAGCGCCGTTAACGGCACGGTAAAAGTGGTTGAGGCGCTGATGGCACGCAACGAACGCCTGGACTACTGTCTGGTCGGCGAGCCGTCGAGTACGCATGTTGTGGGCGATGTGGTAAAAAATGGCCGTCGTGGTTCTATCACGGCGAACCTGTACGTACACGGCGTACAAGGACACGTTGCCTATCCTCATCTGGCGGACAACCCTGTCCATCGTGCCGCACCAGCGCTTAACGAGCTGATCGCCACCGAGTGGGATCGGGGCAACGATTTCTTCCCGCCAACCACCATGCAGATTGCCAATATTCAGGCAGGCACCGGCAGCAACAACGTCATCCCCGGCGAACTGTTTGTGCAGTTCAATTTCCGTTTCAGCACCGAATTAACAGATACGCTAATCCAGCAACGCGTCGCAGAATTACTGGATCGTCACCAGCTCAATTACACCATCGACTGGAAGCTCTCCGGCCAGCCGTTCCTGACCGCTCGCGGCGAACTGGTCGATGCCGTAGTGAATGCCGTCGAGCATTACAACGAGGTGACTCCAGAGCTGCTGACCAATGGTGGCACCTCCGATGGCCGTTTCATCGCGCGTATGGGCGCACAGGTGGTTGAACTCGGCCCCGTCAATGCCACAATCCATAAAGTGGACGAGTGCGTCAGCGCGGCAGACTTGCAGCTGCTGAGCCGGATGTACCAGCGCATTATGGAGCAGCTCATCGCATGATGACGTCAGCTATGTTAACCGGTAAAAGCGACCAGCATCTGGTCGCTTTAGACGGTCGCCATCGCCTTCAACCGGAGGCGGTAACAGCGTTTCTGGCGCTACAGCTGGCGGCAAAAACCGCAGGATTTAACCTACAGCCCGCCAGTACGTTTCGGGATTTCGAACGCCAGCGTCAAATCTGGAATGGCAAGTTTCGCGGTGAACGTCCCGTCATGGATGCAAACAGTCAGCCTCTGGATGTGTCAGCTCTGGACGACGCCGAGCGCTGTGAAGCAATTCTACGCTGGTCTGCCATGCCCGGATCCAGCCGCCACCACTGGGGCAGCGATCTCGATATCTACGATCCCGATTTATTACCCGCAGGCAGTTCGCTCCAGCTAGAACCGTGGGAATATGAAGAAGGCGGTTATTTTGCCGTCTTGAACGCGTGGTTGAGCGCGCACATGCATGAATACGGTTTTTATCGGCCTTATGCGCACGATCTCGGCGGTGTCGCAGTCGAACCCTGGCATATCAGCTATTATCCATTAGCACAGTATGCGGAAGAACAGCTTACACCCGACCTCATTCTTGCCGCCTGGCAAGATGAAGATATTGCAGGCTACCACTGGCTTTGCCAGAACTTGCCGCAGCTGTTTACCCGTTATATTCATAATGTTGACGAGGCGTAACCATGGCATGGCTGGCTGATTACTGGTGGATAATCCTGATTATCCTGATTGGCATGCTGATTAACGGCATCAAAGAATTGCGCAACGTTGACCACACGCGTTTTCTGCTCAACAAACCCAAATTGCCCCCGCATCGTGACAACAACGATAAATGGGATGATGAAGACGAGGACTGGCCGAAGAAAAAACCCTGATACGGGTCATCGCCAAACCGCCAGTTAAGCGTCACGCTGCGGGCGGTTTGGATTCTCACGCGGCGGGAACAAAACTTTCCGCCCGCTCAGTGCGGTTTTACGATACGAATCGTTGAGGCCGGATCGTTAACCAGACAGCGTGCCGGACGCACCGGCCGTTTGACTAACTCACCGCCGCAGTTCGGGCAGGCGTGATGAAAGACGGTATCCGCACAGTCTGGGCAGAACGTACATTCATAGGAGCAGATATACGTTTCGGTATCTGGCGGTAAATCACAGTCACAGTGCTCACAATTAGGGCGTAATTCCAGCATCGGCTTATCCTGATTCAACAAAAAATAATCGGTCCCTCGCTGTCACTTTTCTGTAGCTATTGCACAAAGAGTAGTGAAGGAGACGGAGATTCTTTTCTACCAGAAACCGACCTTCATGCAAATGAGGTTTATTCACCAGAATAGCGCCCCCCTCATTAACAACAGTCTGACTTTCCGAATCCCTGTTTTTTGGGAGGCGGTTCTCTATTCGTAATAAATACAGGGACACGACAATGACGACGGCAGTTCAGTTATTTCCACTAAAAAAGAATGATGCGCCAAAAAGAAAAACATTTCGCCAATCCATCATCGCCGCCAATATTAGTCTAGCGTTGCTGATGCTGGCAGGCTGCGGCAGTGGAGGAGGCGGCGGCGGTGAAACCGCCAGCATCGCGCCAACATCGCCCACTCCCACAACACCGACGACGCCAACCACTCCTACAACGCCGGAAACTCCTACAGCACCGGAAACGCCGACCACATCTGCGGTTAAAGTCGGGATTATTGACTCCGGTCTGGAAGCGGCTCGCCCGGAATTTAATTACAGCAATCTGCATTTTTCCTCTTTTGTCGGCGGTTCACAGCTTAATGATAATCAAGGCGTTAACGGCCACGGCACGCTAGTGGCACTGGCGCTGGCCGGTCTGGCGACAGACAGCTATGCAGGAGGCGTCGCCCCCGACAGTCAACTCTATATTGCGCAGGCGTCGTTAAATAGCCGCTTTGACTATCAAAACACCACCTCTGCCGTGAATTGGTTACTCAATTCCGGCGTGAAAATCATCAATATGTCCTATGCCGCGGACGAACGGCTGACGACCGCCGATGCACTGAATAACGCAAGAAACAACTTTGGCTACCTTTTAGTGCGTAACGAGCTAAAAAGCATTGTCGATGCTGAAGCACTAAGCATTGTCGCCACGGGGAATAATGCCGGTTCTACGCCCTCCCCCAACACACAGATCCCGCTAATTTTCGGTGAAACGTCGTTGCAAAAAGGCATTTTGGCCGTCACAGGTTACATCCCTGAATGGGTTGGACAGGAAGGCAATGAGCGTCCTGCTGAACTTTATCTTTTTGATAAGTGTGGCAATGTGGCTGCCTATTGCATGAGCGCACCGGGCTATGTTGATTATCCCGTTGCAGGCAGCAGCACTTCAGAGCGTTCGCACGGTACCTCTTTTGCAGCGCCGCGCGTCGCGGGCGGAGCTTCGCTGGTGCAGGCAGTTTATCCGTGGATGACAGGCTATAACCTGCAGCAAACGCTGCTGACCACCGCGACCTATCACACTGACGGGTATACTCGCTACGATGCTGAGAACGCTTACTACGAAATCATCCGAGACAGCGACGGCAACATCACAGGAAGTGTTTTCCACCCTGCTTATATCTCGGTCGCCGATACCGCCAACGGACGCCCTTATAACGACACCTTTGGCTGGGGCGATCTCAACGTCGATAAAGCAGTGAAAGGCCCAGCCATGTTTTACGCGGATAATTTCACCGCGCGTTTAACCGCAGGCGACTACACGTTCGCTAACGATATCAGCGGCGACTACGGCCTGATCGTCAACGGAGCCAGCAATGCAGGCGGTATTCTGCGTTTGACAGGCAACAACACCTATAAAGGCGATACCCAAATCACCGCCAATAGCCTGTACGTTGACGGCTCAATTGTGGGTAATGCCAGCGTATCCGGCTCCGGCACGCTGGCAGGAAAAGGCCGCATTGGCGGCAATGTGAGTAACACGGGTATCGTTGCCACCACCGCAGAAGGTGGGCTAACCGTCGCAGGCAATTACACGCAGGGCAGCAACGGCTTATTGAGCGTGACGCTGGCCAACCCGTTCACCGTGGAAGGCAGCGCGACGCTGGATGGCACACTGCGCGTTGGCCTGCCCAGCAATACCTACATCGTCCAAACACAAGAAACGCTGCTGCACAGCAATCAGGGCATCACGGGAACATTCCGTACCACCGATCTGGGGCTATTCCTGACGGGGAACCTGACTTACGGCAGCAACGACGTGACAGGCGCATTCAGCCGCCTGAATACCGTAGAAGCGGCCACCAGCAGCGGTTTGCGCAGCGCAGCGCAGTTGCAGACAGCGGCGAATGTTGAATCGGCGCTACAGGTTGCCGATCGCTGGTCAGCACTGTCCTCAACCAGCGAACAGCAAGCCGGTTTACTGGCTAAAGCCGCCGCCTTCCAGCAGTTAGGCAGCGCGAGTGCCGCCGCTATCGCACTGGATTCGCTGTCCGGTCAGGCACACGCTTCCAGCAATGCCATTCTGTTTAACAGTCTGGATTATCAGAACCAGCTCCTGAACAACCGCTTGGATCTGTTAGGGAACGGGAAAAACTACGGACTGTGGATTGAAACCGGCAAGCTGCGCGGCGACCTGAAACAGTCCGGCTATCTGGGCAGCCATTACGACATCACGCTGACTGCCATCGGTACGGATACCGACTTCGACACGCCGGGATTACGTGCCGGGATCGCCTATACCAACAGCCAAATCAAAGCAGATTACGAGGGCAGCGGCGGCAGCAGTGAAAATAAACTGCACGGGGTGATGACCTATGCGCGCTATAACCTCACGCCAGAATGGTATGTTCAGGGCAACCTGAGCTATCAGCATGGTCGCGATAAATTGCAGCGTTCAATCTTGCTGAACAACGTCGAAGCCGTTTCCAGCAGTACCTCAAGCGATAGCTGGCAGAGCCTGCTCAAAACGGGTTACGAATGGGCGATCAACGATATCTTTAGCGTACAACCCTATGCAGGACTCAAATACAGCTATCTGTCCACTGGCGGCTTTACGGATACCGGCAGCGCATTTGGCCTGACGGGAGAAGGCAATGATTATTCCCGTACCGTTGGCCTGACAGGGGTTAACCTGCGCGCGCTGCTGCAATGGAATCAGGGATGGTGGAGCAGTGTTGGTGTGAGCGGTGAATATCAGCATGCATTCACCAATCCGTCGCTGGATGTTTCTGCCCGCTGGAGCGGATTGGGCCGGGAAGGAGAACGCCTCGATATTCCGGGCATTCGACTGGACAAAGACTCGCAGTGGGCAGGTGTGAGGCTGGACGTAGGCAAAGCGGCGGATGCCCGTTTCTTCCTGCGTGCTGACAAACACTTTGCCGATCGCGGTAACGAAGAAGTGCTGCGCGGCGGTGTCGACGTGTCCTTCTGATAGCACCATAACGCCGACGGTATCTTCGTCGGCGTTAATACGATATCCACACCATCATCATATCAATATATTATCTATCCTATGCCGATTTAATTATTAAATATAAAATAGGTCATATAACATAAACCACGTAAAATAATTTAATTCAGACATCTCACCTCAAATATAATCATCTCAAACACAAGGACATATCGTGAGAAATAAAATTTTATTATTTGTCATTCCCGTTTTTTTATCATTATTGTCGCAGGTTACCTTGCTATCACGAATAACCTTTATTCAGACATTGCTACATCCATCATAGGATGTGTGATTGGTGCCTTAATCATTCTGGCAGCTAAGGCGATAATCTTTAGGCGGAAAATCTCACCATACGATGTCTCCGTTATTACTATCATCACAGTATTACTTTCTTTCAGCGTCGTCATTTCTGGCTTGCTCCTGTCAGATTCAGCCCCGCTAATTAAAGCATTAGCAACCAGTGCAATCCTGATGACCGGTGGACTTATTGTACTGAAATTTTTTCAGCGCAATAAGAAAAACACCGAATCCGGTAACGAGTAAAATCGTCTCGGTACCACAGGGGAAATAAATAGCATGAATCTGTCTGACAAACCCTATTTGCAGCGCGTCTATTTTCATCCGCAAAAAACATGCGACCCACACATTTACCCATTGAACATTCCGGCAATAAGCGATATCGAAAAGATCCGTTTTCACCCTGATGTCACCTTTCTGGTTGGTGAAAATGGTTCAGGAAAATCGACGCTATTAGAAGCCGTGGCCATTGCGATGGGCTTCAACCCGGAGGGCGGTTCGCGTAACTTCAATTTCAGTACCCGTGATTCTCATTCCAGGCTGAGCGAATCCCTCCGCCTCGTCAAAGGCATAAAACGCCCTCGTACCGGTTACTTTTTACGGGCAGAAAGTTTTTTTAATGTCGCGACAGAAATAGAAAATATCGATCCTCGCCTGATTCAACTGGCTTACGGGGGTGTTTCGCTCCATCAGCAGTCGCACGGTGAATCGTTTATGGCGCTGTTAAACCATCGTTTCGGCGCCAACGGGTTTTATGTACTGGACGAACCGGAAGCCGCACTGTCTCCCACTCGGCAGCTCGCCGCGCTGGCGCGCATCCACCAGTTGGTAAACGAAGGGGGTCAATTCATCATCGCCACCCACTCGCCCATTATTCTGGCCTATCCTAATTCGGTGATTTATCAGTTCAGTGAAAGCGGTATTCAGCAGGTCGCATGGCAAGATACAGAGCATTATCAAATCACGCGGCAGTTTTTAAACAATCCGCAAGGCATGATGAATATATTACTCGCCGATGAAGACAACATCGGCGAGCGCACTTAGCGCGCCGGAGGCTTTTCCTGCACCGGGCGATTCCAGTCTGGCGTTTTTCGTCCTGCCAGATGACGAATAAAGAAATCCCACATCAGCCGCTGACCGTAGGCCCCGCCGCTGACACCATGACCACCGCCGGGCAGATAGAACAGGTCAAAATCTTTGTCGGCTTTAATGAGCTTATCGACGACCTGCATCGTCGTGGACGGATCGACATTCTCATCCAACTCCCCCACCATCAGCAGCAGCTTACCCTGTAAACGCCAGGCATTTTCCGCGTTGGAAGAGTCCGCATACTTTTCATCGACCGGCCAGCCCATCCACTGTTCATTCCACCAGATTTTATCCATGCGATTATCGTGACTGCCGGAATCGGCCACGGCGACGTTATAGAATTCAGGATGGAAGAGCAGTGCCGCCATCGCGTTCTGCCCGCCAGCAGACACGCCGATAATCCCTACGCCACGGGCGATGTCATACCAGGGATACTGTCGCGCGACTGCCTGATGCCACAGGATCCGATCGGGAAACCCGCCATCCTTCAGGTTCCGCCACGCGACATCATGAAAGGCGCGGGAACGGTTATTGGTTCCCATACCGTCGATCTTTGCGACGGCAAACCCAAGTTCGGTCAACGG
Organism: Pectobacterium colocasium; assembly: GCF_020181655.1. Taxonomy (NCBI): domain Bacteria; kingdom Pseudomonadati; phylum Pseudomonadota; class Gammaproteobacteria; order Enterobacterales; family Pectobacteriaceae; genus Pectobacterium; species Pectobacterium colocasium. Next base: position 1,378,210 of record NZ_CP084032.1, on the reverse strand, counting down.
CTCCGGCCAAAAGGAAAAATCCTTCGGCACAAAAGAGCCGTGTGGCCCGGCATAGATCCCTTCAACGACTGGGTATTTCTCCCCCGCGTTGAGATTGCGTGGCGGATAGAGAAGCCCCCAAATCTCCGTTTTGCCATCCCTGCCCGGCGTCATAAAAGGAATCGGAGGACGCCAGCCTGCGGCACGCAGTTGGCTGATATCCGTGATATTCACCCGCATCAACGCCTGATTATCTGCCGTGCGATAGAGCGTGGTGACTGGCGGTAAGTCGTAGCGCGAGTAGGTATCAACGTAATAGTCGCCATTGGGTGAGAAGCTCAGCGTATGGTTGGCAGATTCCGGTGTTAATGCCGTCAGTCCGCTGCCGTCAAAACCGATTTTATAGCCGTGCAGATAATAAGGATCTTCCCCTTGATTGATGCCCGATGCACTGAAGTAAATCACCCGATTCTTTTCATCGACCCAATTAACGGCGCGCACCACCCACTCGCCTTGCGTAATCGCATTCTTCACCGTTCCCGTCACAGCGTCATACAGGTAAAGATGCTGCCACCCACTGCGCTCAGAGGCCCAAATGATCTCTTTGCTGTCAGCCAGATCTCGCCGATAATATTTACCGCTTCCCGTCGCCACACCCGTTAGCGGCATGTAATCGATAAACGTGTCTGACGTTTCGTTGATCAGCACGCGCGGCGTGGCGGTCGCACTATCTACTTCAATCACTCGGTACGTCTGATGACCGCGCTGGTTATAGTCAAACGTGAATGTCTGCCCGTCTTTGCGCCAAACGGGGTAAGAAAGCGAATAAGGATTGGGAAACAGTGCGGGATCGATAGCGGTGATGCGGCGCGAAGCCACCTCCACCAGCACCGGTTGCGGAATATCCAGCACATCGCCCGGTTTAGGGTAAAAGATCTGACGATGCTTCGGCTGTCGCTGGTCTGCTGGCGACGATTCGATATAGTGAACGTAACGCTTGTCTGCTCGTTGAACACGAAACAGTGCCAGTTTCGTGCTATCCGGCGACCAGCTCAACCGTTCAATCTCGTACTCGTTTTGCGCTGTCCCGTCCTGCGTGATAACAAGCCGTTCGCCATTCTGCTTACCGACCAGCACCAGATTATGGTTTTCAATGAACGCCTCCCATTGTCCATCCGGTGAGAGCCGGCTCTGAGATTTCGCAGCAGTAAGGCTTTGCTCCTCGGTTTGAGAGAGATCGGACAACACGCGACATTGATAGCTGCTGATATCACAGCCAAGCAGCCGCGAGCCTTGCGGGATAAACAGCAGTTTTGCCTGTTCGTTATAATCAATCTGCTCAAACGGCAGCGTCGTTGCCGTCACCGGTTTGGTCAATAACAGGTTCAGCGCCTGCGCCAAGCGTGTGTGATCGAAAGCGGGTTGCTGCGTCTTGCTGGCCGCCTCTACGCGCATAAATTCATAGCCACCAGGGTTCTCTGCCGTCGCCGCTATCGAGCGACGGTAGAAAAATGTCTGCCCGTCGGACTGCCACACTATCCGTCCCGGATAGTGGTGAACCAGTGTACGATAATGCTGTCCTTGCTCCCTGATGAGGCGATAGTTCTCGCGGCTCAGGTCAGGAGACTCACTCGCTGCGCCAGGCAAGGCTGCGCTCGCCAATAGCGCTATCAGCATGTTGATGCGGCAGCGCGTCATCCTCCGTTTGGGTTTTCCGTTCATCATGGGTATCACTTTCAGTTAGCGGTGTCAGGTGCAAATGGTGAGTATGGAATGTAGCCAGCGCCTCCCGATGCGCCACGCTGATAATCGCGCTGTCGGGCAAACGGGTTACCAACGTTTGATAAACCCGCTGTTCTGTTTCAGGATCGAGTGCGCTCGTGGCTTCATCCAGAAAAATAAAGTCAGGACGGTGCAGCAACGTGCGCGCGATCGCTACGCGCTGCTGCTCGCCGCCGGATAGCCGCTGTTGCCAGCGATCTTCATCATTTAATTTCGAGGTCATATCCGGTAATTCACTGTCGATCAGCGCCTGCCGGCACTGTGCGTCGGTAAAATCACGCGCATTACCGGGGTAGCACAGCGCGGCTTTCAGCGATCCCGTAGGCAGATAGCTTTTCTGGGGTAAAAACAGAGAGCGGCAGCGGCGAGGTCGCGCAATCAACCCGCTACCGTGCTGCCAGAGTCCGGCACAAGCACGCAACAGCGTGCTCTTACCTACGCCGGACGCCCCGTTGATCATCCAGCGCTCACCGGGCAAAACCTGCCAGTTGTCTAGCGCCGTCAGCGCCCGACCATCGGGTGTTAACAGCCGCAGATTTTGGCAGGAAAATTCCGGGCCATCGTGTTCCGTTACCCGAATGGGCGAAGGTGACTGTTCACTTTTATTCAGCGCTTCTTCCATATCCTGCAAACGCTTCGTCAGCGCCAGCCAACGCGTGAAGGACTGATATGCCTGCATGAAATAGCTCAACGTCGCCCCGAGAGAACCGTAAGCCATCTGAATGCGCGTCAGGTCGCCAAAGGTGATTTCGCCGCTTAACAAGAGCGGCAGCGCCAACAGCGTCGGTAATGGTGAAAGGAAATGACTAAACAGGCTCTGACCAAACGAGACTTTGAAGCCACGCAGCAACACGGACAACGCGTTATCACGCACGCGCGCAAACCGCTGAGTAAGCCGTTCACCTTCGCGTGCACCTCCCTGATAGAAAGCAATCTGCTCGGCATTTTCACGTAACTGAACGCCCAGAAAACGGAAGTCACCTTCCGCATTCTGCTGGTTCATGTTCAGCTTTATCAATGCCTTACCGAGCCAGTGCGACAGCAAAATTTGCAAAAAGTATTCAATATAAAGGGCGTAAACCATATAGCCGGATATCGCCCAGTCGCTGCCCATAAACGAGAAACGCAGCACCCCGGAAACGGACCACAGCAGCGCCGTGTACGTTACGGTGCTGATGACAACCGAAATGAGGCTAAGAAAAAAATTCAGCGAGGCAGAGACCAGCTCATTAACATCATCGGCGATGCGCTGATCGATATTCGACAGCGCCCCTTCCCTCTCGATAGCGTAATAAGCCGATGTCCCCGTCCAGCGCCGAATATAGTGAAGCGTCATCCAGGTACGCCAACGCAGCGCAAGATAGCCTTGACCCAGTACGTTTATCCATCTCAGCATCATCGCGCTCAAACCGAGCACAAAGCTGAAGATAAACAGCGGTTTTATTTGCTCCCAATCCAGCCCAATCAGCGCATCGGTGAATTTTCCCGATACACGATTCGCCTCCACGCTAATGTAAGCCGTCCCCAGATTGATGCTAATAATCATCGCCAGAATAAGCAGCGCCAGATATTTCTCCGACGTCAGCCAATAGGGTATAAGGATCTGGCCGATACCCGGTCTTGCCGTACTTGTCTCTCTTGCGTTCATGCGCCGTCTCTACCTGCTGATTCGTGTGAATGCCCGTTCTCGTGATTCGTTGAACGGATTATCAGAACGAATAGGTTCCGGTGAGACGCCAGATCCGCCCATCTTTTATCCCAACCCACGAACGTGTCGATGACGGATAATAAATATCGCGATCGAAAACGTTATTGACGCCCAGCGTCAGCGACCATGATGGTTGGCGATAGAAGACGGAGGCATCCGTTGAGTATTGGCTGCCGATATCAAAGGATTGCGCACCACGTCCACTACTGGCGCGTGACGTTCCGCTCACCCCAACAGACGCCCCAGCGCCCTGCAAACGCCCTGACTGAATTTCATAGGATGTCCAGACGTTACTGGCATGGCGTGGCGATCCCTGTGACTGAACCAAAGAAGGATCTTTATTATCCGAATAGGTATAACTGGCTGTCACATCCCACCCTGGCAGCACAGTACCATTCAAATCAACATCAAAACCTTGTGTTTCACGTCCTTCCGTACCGACCGCGATCCCATTCTGGAATATCACAAGATTTTGCTGTTTCAGGCTGAAGAAAGCTGTCGTCAATGTCAGATCATCATCTAACAAATTAAACTTAAGCCCCGCTTCTTTCGATTTCCCCGTCGTTGGCGGCAGCGTTTCCCCCGTGCGGCTTACCTGCGCATTACCGCTGAAGCTATTGAGTAAATTGGCATAAATCGTAATATCGGGCGTAATATCAAAACTCAGGCCGTAATTGGGAATCCATTTGCTGGTGGAATAATTCGAGGTTCGCGTTCCCACCAGATAAGAGTTATTCCAACTGGAATGCTTCAGGGCAAGCTGGGCGTGCCATCTTTCCCACAGATCGATTTGATCCTGCAACAGGAAGCCGCTCTGGATTAGCTTCGTGCTATAGGTTTGATTTGTCGGTTCACCGATACCGGGATAGACCAGCGAATCAGGATTGTAGACATTGCCAGTGTTTAGCAAAACAAAGTCGCCATCGTAGCTGGTAAAACGTCCGTATTGGTAATCATGCCCTATCAGCAACGTTTGGGTAACCGGTCCCAATTCCACTTTGCCACGGAAATCGTTTTGCAGGGTCCAGTTCTGGTTAGTAGATTTATAGGCCAATGGGTGGCTAATTTTGCTGCCATCATTATTAATTTGCAGGGTTTCATTCATTTTTGCCTGCATAGAGGCACTCTGGAAACCAGCCTTACTATTGAACGACCACCCTTGCGGCAGATCCTGTTCAAACTCGTAATAAGCATTCGTGGTTTTCAGCTTGTTATGATCGTCCTTATCGCCCAGACGATAGACAGGGAGCTTTTGTACCCTCCCATTGCTATAAAACGTCCCCGCTGGGCCAGAATCGCGAAGCTGGTTAACTTCCGCGCCTACCGTCAGTCGCGTGCTGTCACCTTTCCACGAGAATGCCGGAGCCAGATAGTCGTTGTGGCTGCCGTTGAAGTCAGGATAAGACTGGCTGGACTTCATCGTCGAAGCATTTAGACGGTAGCTAAAGGCCTTATCATCCGTAAGCGCGCCACCGAGATCCAGGGCTGTTTTGAATTCACCGTAACGTGCAGCCTCAACTTTGACGCGTCGAATCGTCTCCGTCACGGGCTTTTTGCGCACGATATTAATGGTTCCAGCGGCAGAACTGCTCCCTGTCAGCACCGACTGAGGCCCTTTCAATACCTCGACGCGTTCAATACCGTCAATAGCCGTTCCCTGACCAATTCCAGAATTACTGGATCCGGCAAGGCCGTCTGTCGCACCAGAAGTCACATTGAAGCCACGAATCCAGTAGGTGGGAGTACCACGGTTAGATTGTACCGTCACCACACTGCCGGAGTTTTTTAGCGCATCTTCCAGCGATGTCGCCTGACGCGCGTTAATCAGCTTATTACTGATAACCTGCACCGACTGCGCCGTTTGCTGCAACGAGGTGCTGGTACGTAATGCCGAAGACGACGTGCCAGGGTTCAAGACGGTTTCATCTTCACTCTCTGCACTGACCGTAATCGCGGGCAGCGTTTTGTCGTTAGCCTGTGCGACTTCTGCATCATTGGCGCGAGAAGAAACAATGGTTAGCGTGCCGTTATCCGTCGTCGTCAGCAATAAAGGCGTACCTTGCAATAACCGCAAAATAGCCTGACGCGTCGAATAATTACCATTCAGCGCCGCACTTTGATAGTTCGCCACCAGCGCAGGATTAAAAGAGAGCGTCTGCTTGCTTTGATTGGCAATCGCCAATAATCCTTTTTGCAGATCGCCCGCCGGAATAGAAAAAGCGATCGTGTCATTTTCACCAGCAGCGTAGACGCTAACAGGAACAGCAGTCGCCCCCACGAATAACGCAGAATTTATCGCCAGCATATTCGTGAAAAATAAGCGTTTCTTAAAACTCAGCCCCAGAGCAGGAGAGGCAGCATTACGTTTTTTCATTTTTCCCTCGTCAATTGCTTCAACAAATCGGTTTTTATTGGCCTTCGTATGAGTTGTGCAATGACGATGAAAAAGTGACAGGGGAAAGTTATGTTTTCATGTGATTATTTTCTATTTCCACATAAAATATTGATTAATAAAAATTTTTATTTTTCACTTTCACTATAGAAAATGCATCAATAAAGGCACTGTTGTCCCCACATTGAAAAATTAACCATTCAGCAAGAGCTTTTTTATCTCCGAGAAAGACACATTCAGAAATCGCTATTCATGCATTTTTATCAATAACAGAACATTTCTCGATAATTATATAAGAAAAAAATTGTTTGATTTTTCCAAATATTGACTTAAAAACACTTTAGTACCCATCGTTCCTTTTATCCTGCGGCTCTGGGGTATCCCAGCTCAAGCATTGTTGTGATATACGCTATCTAAGGGGGATCCTCATGTACACAGAGGCCGCTAAAAAACCCGATCTGCTGTCGCTGATATTTCGCAGCGACTACCGCTGGTTAACGGAAAAATTACGCCGCCGTATTGCCTACGGCTGTGAAGCTGAGGATGTCGCGTCAGAGGCATTTTTGCGCTTAGCCTCCCTGCCAAACCTTGACAACGTACAGGAACCGCGCGCGATGCTCACCACGCTCGCCAAGCGCGTCCTGTATGAAAACTGGCGTCGACGCGATCTGGAAAAAGCCTATCTCTCGGCACTGGCGAGTAAACCCGAATATCATCATCCGTCACCGGAGGAGCAACAGCTGTTGATGGAAGCGTTGCTCACTATCGATCAGGCGTTGGATGGGCTATCAACCAAAGCACGGCAAGCGTTCTTGTACAGCCAGCTTGATGGTATGACCTATGCTGACATTGCCGAAAAGCTCGATGTTTCCGTCAGTATGGTGAGAAAATATATCGCCAAAGCACTAACCAACTGCTATCTGGCCACACAGGACAGCAGCGACTGATAGGTGAACCACATGGCAAGACGACACATGGATGACCCGGTTGCCGAACAGGCCATTGAATGGATGGTGCTGTTGCGTTCCGGTGAGGCGACACAGAGCGATTACGATGAGTACCGCCGCTGGCGGTACGAGAACCCGCTGCACGAACGAGCCTGCCAACACATTGAGCGCACGCTGGGAAAATTTCAGCCGCTCCTCGCCACGCTGCCTCACGAACCGATTCGTCAGGCGCTCTTGGCGCCATCAAGCCGACGTAAAGTTATGCAATATGGGCTGGGGATGGTTGCTGTCGTATCGCTAAGCAGCCTGCTACTTAACCAACACTACCCGCTGTCTCCGCTAATGTCTGATATAAAGACCGCAACGGCACAGCGCCAGCAGGTTCCACTCAGTGATGGCAGTACGCTCATGTTGAACGCGCGTACTGCGGTCGATATCAACGTGCGTCCAGAGACGCCAGTGCGTCAGGTTGCTCTGCATAACGGTGGTCTCTTCGCCAAGATTCAGCCAGATACGCAGCGCCCCTTTGTGATTGCCACCAGTATGGGCGATATCGTCGCACTTCAGTCCACGATAAATGTGCGCCATGAAAGCGGCGGCATCCATGTTGGCGTGCTGGACAACATCGCCAAAATTACCAATCGCGCTGGGCATAGCCTGAGCCTTCATGCGGGTCAGGGCGTGTGGTTCGATCGTTCCACACTTTATCAGGTCGCCGTGACACCGGAATCAGAAACAGACTGGTTATATGGCCGTCTGGAGGTACGCGATCGTTCGCTGGCTTCCGTCATCAGCACATTGCGTGATTACACCCCCGGCATCATCCGGTTGGATCCCGCCATCGCCGATTTACGCGTTAGCGGCAATTTCCCGCTAGATAACCTGAATTACACGCTGGATTCACTGGCGCAAACCATGCCCATCGCCATTGTGCATACCACCGATTACTGGATACACATTCGCGCAGCCAATACCTGATCCTCATCCACAAAAGCGGATGGATAAAAAATTTCATGCGCGTGGTGACACTTTTTCCATCTCGTTGCACATCGTTAGTAGAAGTCATCATCGTTCCGTGTTCAGGGCTGGATGAAACGTCCGACACCGTCAGCAAAAGTATCAGGGGAAAACGTGCAACAGGCATCCGTGCAACACCTTTCGTTAAACGCACGCGTTGATGCGGTTCCTACCGCACGGCGTGATGCCGTCCCCGTACAACCAGCGCACAGGATGACAGCGGCTGCGCCCGTTCGGGGAGAAATGGGGAAGATAGCGCTCAGCTTTCTGACCGTCGCGTTGATCCATGCGGGAGTCGCTGCGCTGCTTATCACTCGTACTACCGAATACACACCGATCAATCTGCTTAATCCGGCAGCCAGCGTAAGCATTCAGGCCTCCATGGTGGAAGCGCCAGAACCTGAACCGATTCCCGAACCGTCGCCAGAACCGCCCGTCCTGACGTCAGAACAGGGGGAACGTGAAATTGCGCCCGTACCTGAGCAACCTATCGTTGAGGAGCAGCAAACACCGCCCCCGCCAGTCAAAAAAGAAGTCCACCAGCCTCCCGTTAAACCGGTGGTAAAACCTCAGCCCGTTCGCCCCAAAACAACGGCCGAACGTCAGCCCGCTGCGCGTCCTGCTGCGGAAGCACCCCCTGCTGTACCAGAAGCGACGGCCGGGCCGCTTACCACCTCCAGCAAAGGCAATTTGATGCAGAACAGTCCTGGCGCGCAGCCCAAGCAGGTTGCCTCCGTCGGCTGTGTCGTCCCGCAGCCTGACTACCCTCGCCGCGCAAAGCGTCTCCAGCAGGAAGGCGACGTGTTGGTTCGTCTGGTGATTAACCCGGAAGGGCGTTTAATCCGACACGACATTGCCCGCAGCAGCGGCTATGACGCACTCGATCAGGCTGCCGTGGACGCCGTGGCACAGGCGCGCTGTACGCCTTACCGTGAAAACGGGCAGGCCATTACCGTCATGACGATTCAGCCCGTTAATTTCCGGCTCAATCGCTAATAGAAACGCAGCGACGTTGAAGTAAGCGTCATTGAAATATCACATCAGCCATATCGTAGACACATTGAATCAGGTTATTGCACAAGAGGTCACACATGAACACGTTAGATATCTACCATTTTTGGCAACAGGGCGATGTGGTTACCCACTCCGTAGCCATCATTCTGCTGATCATGTCGCTGCTGTCATGGACGGTCATGCTGCTCAAGGCACGGCAGTTGATCGCCTTGAACAAGAGCGTGCAATACAGCCGACATACCTTTTGGCAAGCCACCAGCCTGCAAGAAAGCGTCGAAAAATTCGGTAAACAACGTTTTAATCCGTTCCGCGATCTGGTGATCGAAGGACATGCGTTGCTGAAACATCCGCATAAATTCTCTTCCACGCTGGGCGGACATGTCGATCTCAGCGACTGGCTGGTACGCGGCCTGAGCAACACGCTGGACACCAACGCCGGGAAACTGCAATCAGGCCTCGGAACGCTGGCCTCCATCGGCAGCACCGCACCGTTTATCGGCCTGCTGGGCACCGTATGGGGAATTTTTCACGCGCTGCAAACTATCAGCACCATCGGCCAGCCCGATCTGGCGCAAGTGGCTGGCCCGGTCGGTGAAGCGTTGATCATGACGGCATTTGGTCTGTTTGTGGCGATTCCCGCCGTATTAGGGTTTAACGCCATCAACCGCCGCAACCGCATCGTGCTCCATGCCATGAACCGCTTTGCGCACGATCTCCACGCCTACCTGCTGACGGGCGCACGCGTCGACACCAGTTTGACCGACCTGACTAGCACTGCGCGGTATGAAGCCACTCACCCCGTTGAGCGCTCCGCCTAAGAGGAACACCGCCATGAGTATGTCATCCCCGTTTGAAAGTCAGGACGATGCGTTGCTTAACGATATCAACATGACGCCGTTTATCGACGTCATGCTGGTGCTGCTGATCGTGTTTATGATTACCCTGCCGGTGATTAATCACGCCGTCAAAGTGGAGCTGCCGCGTGCCAGCGTCGAGAAAATCAAGAAAGATCCACGGGCGGTGGATATCGCCATTACCGCGACCGGGCAGATTAACTGGAACAAAGAAGCGATTGATGATGCACAACTGATCGCCAAACTCGATGCGGCCTCAGCAGAAGGCACCCACCCGAATATACGGCTGTTTGCCGATCAAGCCGTCGAATATGGTCGGGTGGCGTATGTCATGACCAGCGCCCAACAGCGCGGCCTGAGCAAAATCGATTTCGTCCTGCAACCCGTCAAAGCCCCCTGATCTCCCCTCCCGTACTGATGCTGGTGTTCCCATCGCCAGCATCAGTCATAAAAACCGTACAACATAACCGCCGCTCCCTATAAAAAAGTTTCGCCGCGCGCTGACGCTTTTCTTTTCTCGTTGCACATCATGAGTAGAACACTGCCACACATGGATACCAATGATGCCTTCTCTTGATGAATCCCCCGTTCTTGCGACGCCGCAAGCCGAGACGCTCCAGTCACTGGCCGCAGACGTGCTGAACTTCGCGGCCGCTAAAGGCGCGAGTCAGGCGGTTGTTAACGTCTCGCAAGGAAACCGCCGTACGATCCGTGTCAGGAATGGCGATATTGATACACTGACGCAAAACCAAAGCCGCTTTCTGTCAGTCACGGTCTACTTCGGCCAGCGCGCGGGGAGCGTGTCCTCCACCTTATTTAGCCGGGAAGCCTTACGGGATGCCGTTGATGCCGCCAGCACGCTGGCGAAATACGCCGATGAAGATCCTTGTAGCGGCTTACCGGAACCGCAGCATCTCGCTCGCGATATTTACGACCTTGATTTACATAACGCCGATACGCTGACCGTTGAGCAGGCGCTGTCGCTGGCACTACGTGCCGAACAGGCGGCCAATAGCACACACGAGCATGGCTACAGTGAAAGTACCGAAATCACCTCACAGCAGGGTGACTTTATTCTAGCGAATTCCGCGGGCTTTTGTGCAGGTTACCCGACGTCGCTGCACACGCTGTGGAGCCATGCGATCGCCCGTAACGCCACGCAGCGTCAGCAAGGTTTTTGGCACACCCTCGGTCGTTCGCCTTCACGACTGGCCGCGCCGGAAGCGATTGGGAAAACCGCTGCCCAACGCGCCGCCGCACAGTTAGGCGCGCGAAAGCTGTCAACCCGCCGCTGCCCGGTGGTATTTGAAGCCCCCGTAGCCCACAGTTTAATTCATCATCTGGTCAACGCCCTAAGCGGCGCGGCGCTTTATCGCTCCACGTCATTTCTGGGGCAATGCCTCGGCGAAACCATCACCGCCCCACACCTCAACCTATATGAAAACCCGTTTATTCCTGGCGCACTGGCCAGCGCCTGTTTTGATACCGAAGGCGTCGCTGCGGTTCCGCGTCATGTCATCCACGACGGCATCGCACAAGGCTATTTTCTCTCCAGCTACAGCGCCCGACGATTGGGGCTCACCACGACCGGACACGCCGGTGGGGCTTATAACCTGAGCGTTAGCAGTAGCCAGAAACACACCGACGATGACTTGCCGACGCTACTGCGCCGTATGCACACAGGGCTGCTGGTTACCACACTGCTGGGGCACGGGCTGAATCCCATGACAGGCGACTATTCTCAAGGCGTGGCAGGTTTTTGGGTCGAAAACGGCGATATTCAGTATCCGGTCGAAGAGATCACCATTGCAGGTAACCTGAAAACGTTGCTCCTGCAATGCGTGGCGCTCGGCGCGGACATCCACACGCAGGGCAATCTCTCCTGCGGTTCTTTATTGATTGAAGAGATGCAGATCGCCGGGCAGTAATCCCCCATCGCGTCCCAGATACAGGATCACCATCATGGCAATACACGCCACCACGACATCAGTTTCACCTGTGCTATCGGCATTTTCGCTGGAAACGGCGGAGATATCGCATGCGCTGAACCACATCATGCAGCGTCAGGTGGACTATGCCGATCTCTATTTTCAGCGACGCCAGCAGGAAGGCTGGCAGGTCGAAAACGGCATTGTGCGCCCAACGGGGTTTAGCCGCGATCAGGGCGTTGGCGTCCGCGCCATCAGCGGAGAGAAAACCGCGTTCTCCTACACCAACGACCTGCGCCCACAGGCCATTCTTCAGGCCGCCAGCACCGTAAGAGAAATCAGCCGTCAGGGGCAGAACGTCAGCGTAGCGCTACCCGCCTCGCTACCGTCCAGCGCCACGACGCTCTATCCGGCAGACAATCCCTTGCTTGCCGTCACGGAAGAACATAAACGCCAGCTGTTATTGACTATCGATCGTCAGGCTCGCGCCCGCGATCCTCGGGTCACACAGGTCACGGCTTATCTGAACGCCTCGCATGAAACCATTCTCATCGCCCGACATGACGGGCGACTCGCCGCCGACGTTCGCCCGCTGGTGAATCTGGTCATCCACGTCGTGGTTGAACAGCAGGGTCGGCGGGAAAATGGCTCCAGCGGTGGCGGACGCCGTCTTGATTATGGTTTTTTTACTGAAGAAACGGTCAGCAACTGGATCAATCAGGCTGTCGATCAGGCGCTGAATAATCTGGATGCCAGTCCGCTTCCCGCAGGCACCTACAGCGTGATCCTCGGTGCGGGCTCACCCGGTATTTTGCTGCATGAAGCCATTGGACACGGGCTGGAGGGCGACTTTAACCGGAAAGGCAGTTCCGCATTTTCCAGTTTATTGGGCGAACGGGTTGCCGCGCCGGGTATTACCGTCGTGGATGACGGCACGCTCGCGAATCGTCGGGGCTCGCTGCATGTGGATGACGAAGGTACGCCGTCACAGTGTACGACACTCATTGAGGACGGCATCCTGCGCGGCTATTTACAAGACAGCCTCAACGCCAGATTGATGAATACCGCGCTCACGGGCAACGCACGTCGGGCGTCCTACTCCACGCTGCCGCTGCCGCGTATGACCAACACTTACATGCTGGCAGGACAGTACCCCGCCGAAGAAGTGATCGCGTCTGTCAAAAACGGCCTCTATGCCGTCGGCTTCGGCGGCGGGCAAGTGGATATCAGCAGCGGGAAGTATGTCTTCTCTACCACGGAAGCCTATCTGATTGAAAACGGGCGCGTCACCCGTCCGGTTAAAGGTGCCACGCTGATTGGTCACGGGCCGGAAGCCCTGCTGCACGTCGCCATGGTGGGCAACGATCTGGCGCTGGATGACGGCAATATCGCGTGTACTAAGGAAGGTCAATCCCTGCCCGTCAGCGTCGGTCAGCCAACGCTTCGTATCGACAACATGACCGTAGGCGGCTCGCAATAAACCGTGTCGTCACGGTTCATCGCCCGCGCTTTGCTTATTTACTTACGACTTTTCCCTGAACGGAGACACCATGTCCGACGCCATTATCACTGCCAGCGATACCTCGCTAGATGCATTGCTCAATCATAACGACAAGCCCATTCTGCTTGACCTGTGGGCACCCTGGTGCCAGCCGTGTAAAACACTGGCACCGCTGCTGCATACCATCGCGGATAACACGCCAGATAACTTGACCGTCGCCAAGTTGGATGTAGAACAGTATCCGGCATTCATGCAGCGTTTTGGGGTTCGCGGCATTCCAACGCTGCTGTTGTTTAAAAACGGGCAGGAAATTTCGCGACAGATTGGCGTAAAAACGCTGGCGCAGCTACGTGGCTGGCTGGAATCACACCAGATTACGATACAGAACACCGCCCAGCCGCTGGCAGAAACCCGCGTGACGTGGGGAGCATTTTATGGCGATGCGTCGCTACACGATTTTCTCCACCAGCGACTACGTCAGCATGCGGCAAACGGGGATATTGAACACGCCTTTTCCCCTTATTGGCAGGACAACAAGGGCTCGGTCTCTGCGGTGCTGGCGCACAGTGCTGACATTCACATTTTTGAACGCGTCAGCGGGCTGCCAGCCGCACTCGGCCTACTGATGGAAAAGCTGCCGACTACCACGCCAGCACAGGTTGACGCTCTCTTTACTGCTATCGCTCCCGGAAAAGCCATAGATGGCGTTGCGCTGCAATGGCTACAGCAGTGGTTAGACGATGCGAGCAACCCGTGGTCAGACTGGCTGGCAGACAGCACGGTAGACAGCCTGCGTCAGCAGTGGATTAGCGCCACTTCGCAGTTGTTGGCGGGTGAAACCGTAGCGGAAAGCGAATGGACGGCGCTGCATCAGCAGGCAATAAGTTGGGAGGAGAAAGCCTCTGGCGAACTGGGTCTGGAAAAAAATATAGCGTCAATCATTGCCAGCCTATCACCGCCACCTGCCGCGTCCGACGCGAATAGCTGGCGAGGCGTGAGCATTACTCTCGGCTTCGCGCTAGCGCAGATCCTGCAAATTCACGACGGCTGGAGCAGAGAAGAACGGGCAACACCTGACAAACGCTTCCGCTGGTTTAAGGAACAGGAAGACGCCACGCCCAACAAACAGCTAACGGACGAGCAAATTACCGCGCTCCGTAAGCAATGGCTTCAGGAGAACCCGGATTTTTCCGCGAAAGAGGACGCTTTTTATCAGCGTTATCCGCAGTTGTTAGAAGCGCAGAAAATCCCCTTACAGGAAACGCTGTGGGCATTGCTCCGTCGGGCCCCCGCCTTCAAACCGCAGTTGGACTGATACCCTAATCTGCGCCTCACGGATGAGGCGCATCCTCCGCCGAGCGAACAGACAGCCCTCATTCTCGCCAACGCATCAAGAGCGCTTTCCAACAGAACCGCAAGCGATAACGGGCAGAGCCTGATAAAATTCGCCACTCGTACCCGATGAGGTAGCGTCGGACAATTTGGGAAAAATAAGGCGATAAGAGATGACACGTGACAGAGATGAACTTTATCGGCTCGCGGGCGATCTGTTGAGGGGCATCCAGCACAGCGACCCCGACGTTCTACTCGACTTTGGCGTAAGCCCTGCTATCTACGACGAGATTCTTGAAGAGCTGGATAGCGCGGGAGAATCGGTTGCAGATTTGACGCTTCCGCCTTTCGACGTTGCCTTTACACCCGATAAAACGGGCAGAATTCCCTTGTACCGTTACGACATTGACGCTGATGCTCCGCGAAAGAGAGTCGAGTGCCAGCTCTGGTCTGGAGAGAGGAAAACTGACCTCACGCTAATTGCCGACTATTCTGACAAACAAGGGAAAACACCGCTGATTTTCCGACTGTTAGAGACGCAGTAATCCACTTCATCTTACTATATTCGACGTACCTGTACGATTTGCGAGTTCTGTCGTCTTCAATCACGCAATACTCGTCAAGAGTCACCTAATACGACGGTTCTTCGCCAGCGTTCACTGTGTTGCACATCAAGATCGACCAGCGCAGCGGCGATCTCTTCTCGCCAGCGTTTCAGGAGCGTTTTCCTACCGCTTAGCCCCAGCGTCGTGGCTATCAGCTCGCTTTCACCCGGTTTTTCCGCCAGCAGGCGTAGCGCAGGCAGCAGCAAAGTGGTGTGACTCAACAGGCGGCAAATCGCAGCGAAGCTGGCCTCCATCGGCCGATGCGCAAACGCAAACCCCGCCAGTTCACGCCAGTCGCCTTCATCCAGCTCGGTATTTCCTGTCTGCGGCAGCGCGAGGTTCAGCGGAATCAGGCGCTGTAACCAACGCCAGTCACGCGCCAACTGTCGGCTTCCCTGCTCCGCCAACTTATGCCCCGCGTCACTCAGCGGCAGTACCGCCATCGCGCTATAACAGCCACTGCTAGCCTCAAGATGGCTGCCGATACGCACCAGTTGAAAGCCGCATGATTGCCAGAATGCCCACAAGTCTGGCTGATAGCCGAAGCTAACCGACAGGTAATCCAACGCCTGCCGTTGTGCCTCGCGCGTCTGCTCTGCAATGAGTGCCCGACCAATTCCCTGTCGGCGGTATGCCGATGCCACCGCAATCCGGCTCACGCGACGCGCCCGCAGCGTCGGTGCATGCCACAGCCCGGCGTGTGCCGCCAGCGACTGCGCCACCAGATTGCCACGCGGGCGCCGCCGCCCGGCCCACACCTCATGCGCCAATGATGCGGATAGCCCGCCTTCCTCCACCAGCCACAGTACGCCGCACATATTGCCCGCCACCTGTGCACTGGCAATCTGCATGCCCGGCGCATCCATCAGGCGGCGCAAATCCAGCGGCGAAGTACGGTAATGCGCGCTGCACAAGAGCGCGTAACACCCCGCCAGACGCTCAGGGTTCGTTAGCCAGTCGTCGACACGTTCGATTCGACTGTCCAGCGCAGAAGGCGGAATAGGTAGATTGGACGGCAGCGGGGAATGAAACGCGTCGGGCTCGTTGAAGAGCAATGCCTGATCCAACACCCGCTCCAGCGGATCGTTAACAGCCCAGCGCAGAGGATCGTCCAGCGTAAACGCTCGCCACTGCGGTAACGTCGCACAAAACTTCAGCAGGAATCCCCGTCCGGTACCTTCATACCCTTGCACCGTCGTGGTCATCAGAATACGAGGAAAATAGGGTAATAGCGCGGAGAGCGCGGAAGACGGAATCGCCGCCGCTTCATCAATCAACAACCAGTCGACATCAGGCGCGCCATGAAGGCGGCAGTGTGCCAGCAGCGCATCCGGTGCCCAAAACTGCGCATCGGCACGCGCGTGCTGTTGCAGAATCTCCGCCGCCGCACGAGACGGTGCGGTGATCCAACAGGCTTTACGGCTCCGCTGCGTCAGCATTCCTGCCAGCGCGGATTTCCCGCGCCCGCGCGGAGCGGTAATCACAAATACGCCGGATTCAGCGGCGTTCAGCTCATGCAAGATGTGCTGCTGTCGCGCGGTCGGTTCACCGTTCGCTGGCTGCCAGTCCGATCGCACGGCCAGTGGCCGAATGACAGCTTCCTGGCCCTGCAGCCAGAGCACCACATCTTCATCGGCCAACAGCTGGCGCTGAAAATGTTGGATAAAGTACGGGGTAGCAATCGGCTGTGCTTGTTCGCACCAGCGCAGGCTGTCTTCATCCGGCAAGGTCGGCCATGTCTGCCACGGCGGCACCAGCATAATCAGCCAGCTACCAGCCTGTAGCGTGCCTGATAGCATCGCCAGCGCCTCGACGTCCACGCCTTTACGTGCATCAGATACCGCATGGAGAAACTCCCGCCCCAGCAGCGTCCGTACTCGGCTGGCTGGCCGTGAGGTAACGGAATCAGGTGCAGACTCACCGATCCACAGCCAGTCGCCGGACAATTGGCAACTAAGCGCCAACGCCTGCGCTTCACACCAGCTTGGTTCACCGCTTAGCACCAGCAGGCGTCGGACGCCATAGCGCTGCTGCTGGTGTTGGCTGGAGAGAAAATCACGCAATATCATCACACGCGCCGAATGAATCAGGTCTTGCCGATCAGCAGGGAAAGCAGTCCGGCAGCGATCAATGGCCCGACGGGAACACCGCGAAACAACGCCACGCCCATAACCGTGCCCACCAGCAGCCCCGCTACCACGGAGGGCTGGTTGCTCATCAGCGACACGCCGCGTCCGCCAAGCCAGGACACCGCAACACCAATGAGGATCGCCAACAGAGATTTCCAGTGCAGGAAGGAATGCATCACTTCACTGGCGGTAATTTTTCCGCTGGCAATCGGTGCCATCACGCCAATCGTCAGAATAACGATACCGATGCTCAGGCCGTATTTTTCTACCCACGGGAAATAGCTGTTTAATGGTGTGATGCGTATCGCCAGCAGAACCAGAATCGCCAGCGTGACGGTCATGTTATGGCTGATAATACCCAGCCCCGCCAAAACAAGCAGAATTAACAATGTTGGATCGAAGTAAGCCATGGATGCGAGTCTGTCGAAAAGTAGTCAGGTTGCGCGTTAAGCAAAGCGCAATCATAGCATTAATCAGAGCAAGGGCAGGAATCGAAGTAAGAGCTAGGTCTGCAACTTATTCAGACAGAGATGAGAAGAGAAAGGCAGCTTTTCGAGAGGAAAATCAGCAAAACATTCAGGCCGTCAGCCTATCGCCAGCAGGCGACCTGAACGTAAACGATTGCGCAGTTAGTCTAATTTTACGCCGATACGGTGCGCAACTTCTTCATACGCTTCAATCAAGCCACCGAGGCTCTGACGGAAACGGTCTTTATCCATTTTGTTCAGCGTTTCTTTGTCCCACAGGCGGCTACCGTCTGGTGAGAACTCATCACCCAGCACGACTTCCCCTTTGAACAGACCGAACTCCAGCTTGAAATCGACCAGAATCAGCCCGGCGTCGCCAAACAGTTTGCTCAGCACGTCGTTCGCTTTGTAGCTCAGCTCTTTCATGCGAGCCAGATTTTCTTCGTTCACCCAGCCGAACGTCTTGCAATAAGATTCGTTCACCATTGGGTCATGCATCGCATCGTTTTTCAGGAACAGATCGAACAACGGCGGGTTCAGCTCGATACCTTCTTCGATACCCAGACGTTTTACCAGCGACCCTGCCGCGCGGTTACGCACAACACATTCGACCGGCACCATATCCAGCTTCTTCACCAGCACTTCATTGTCAGACAGCAGGCTCACCATTTGGGTTGGGATTCCAGCTTCTTCCAGTTTGCTCATGATGAAATGGTTGAACTTGTTATTCACCATTCCTTTACGGTCAAACTGCTCAATGCGCGCACCGTCTCCTGCTGATGTATCATTGCGGAACTCCAGCACCAGTAGATCGGGATCTTCGGTGGTGTAGACGGTTTTCGCCTTTCCACGATACAGCTCAGCTAGCTTTTGCATCTTTAATTACTCCACACAGTGAGGGTCAACCAATACGACCCGATATTTAACGCTTCCCCGAACGGTTGCCGATAGCGCCCGTCAATTCGGGTAGAGATTGTTGAATGAAGAAGGGTCGGATAATCCGACCCTTGGTTTATGCGTTATTTACTAAACGCCGCCTGGAATACGGCCACCAGCGCATCGTTCTGAGACTGGGTTAGCGTATGCCCTTTGGCGTCGATAAATTGCAGACTGCTGCGGTTATCTAAATCGCCGACCTGCAATTTGTAATCGCCGTTAGGCAATTCAGGATTTTTCGCGCCCAGGTCATCCCAGGTTCCGCCGCTCGGTGCTCTGTACTTGACGGAAACTGAACCCTGCGGCCGGCTGCGATCGCTAACTTCCATTCCGATTTTACTCAGCGCGGCTGGCAGACGATCCCACACCACCGTGTACGGACCGCGTACAATCAGCAGTGGCAGCCCCGTGTCATCCGCCCCGCTTTGCACATCCAGCGAACCAATGGTGCGGTTTGCCAGTGCGTTTTCGCGTGCGGTTGCCTGAGCATCCAGACCATTACTGAGCGCATTCAGCATCAGGCCGGTGTAACGCTGAGCCTGATCGCCCGTCGTCACTGGCTGGCCGTTCAATTGTAATCCCAGCAGCTTCACGATCAGAGCGACCTGATAGCCCTGCTGCTGTACGGCGATCTGATAACGCCCTTGATACGGTACGTCTTCATCTTCACGCGGCCATGAGATCCAGTCGGTTGTCAGCGTTTGGCTGGCGTCCTGACGGCTGGCAATAGTGAACGCTTTGTCTTGCAACACGCGGATAACCTGAGACCAGAGCTGGCTGTTTTGCGCGCTGTTTTCTAACAACAGCGTTGCCGTATCTCCAGAGATCTGGGTGCGAGAACCATTCAACAAGGCCAATGGCTGCACAGGAGGACGAATATCCAGCTCCTTGCCGACCGCGCCATTCAGGGTAACTGGCGGTATATCATAATCCCCGTTCTGCACCGGTAAAATCATCCCGGCCGGCGTATTCAGCGCGTGCAGCGCCGGTGCCTTCAGATAGGATTCATCGCCACTCACCTGACGCTTATAGCGCTGATCGGTGGAACAAGCCGCAAGCAACATCACAAGTGATATGCCAACAACTTTCGCCACCATCGACTTTTGTAATGAATAACTCATTAAATCTCCCTAACGATTACAGCAAACCCGCTTGCTTAAGTGCTTGCCCCATCACCGTACGACCGGCATCGGTCAGCGGTGTCATCGGCAGGCGCAGCGTATCGGTCGCCATGAGTCCCAATTCCTTACAGGCCCACTTCACCGGAATAGGATTGGGTTCAACAAATAATTTTTGATGCAGAGGCATCAGGCGCTGATTTAAACGGCGCGCTTCGACAAAATTGCCCTGCGCCGCCAGCTTGCAAAGTTCCGCCATTTCACGTGCAGCAATGTTCGCCGTTACGGAAATCACACCTTTACCGCCGAGTTGCATAAAGTCCAGACCGCTGGCGTCATCGCCGCTCAGCAAAATGAAGTCTTCACTAACCAGCTCTTGGATCTGGCTTACCCGACTTAAGTTCCCCGTCGCTTCTTTAATTGCGACAATATTTTTCACTTCGGACAAACGGGCAACGGTTTCTGGCAGCATATCGCAGCCAGTGCGGGAAGGTACGTTATACAGGATTTGTGGCAGATCGGTATGCTCGGCAATCGCTTTGAAGTGCTGGTACAGGCCTTCCTGCGTCGGTTTATTGTAGTACGGTGTGACCGTCAGGCAACCAACGACGCCTGTGCCATGAAAGCGTTTAGTCAGTGAAACGCCTTCAGCGGTCGCGTTAGCACCCGTGCCAGCGATGACAGGAATGCGTCCGTCGCTCAGTTCCAGCGTCAGCATCACGACATCGCCATGTTCGTCATGGCTCAGCGTGGCGGATTCACCCGTCGTGCCGACAGAGACAATCGCCGATGTACCGCTAGCGACATGATAATCAATCAGTTTTTTCAAGCTCGCCCGATCGACGGCGCCTTTGGCGTCCATCGGCGTAACCAGCGCAACAATACTTCCCGTAAACATTGGCCATCCCCTCCACAAACAAGTGCTTCATGGTACTTTTGACTTCTATGCAAAAGCAAGCGGACAAGGGCGTTGTCGGTGTCTGACGCAGGTTTTTTTATGACGCAGTAAACGAAATTAAAAATGCTTCTGACGTTTTGGTACAAAAGCAGCCCGTTTACTGCGACTTATCCGTCACTCGCGGGACGTTTCAGGTTAATTTTTACTCAGCCAATCAAATCCAGATATCATTTTCAGCCGTCCGCTCGCCGCCTTCATGACCGGTATTCAGTACGCCTTTCGGTTCAATCAGCAGCATTTTTACTTCGTGCTCGGCATAAGGCTTATGTTCAACGCCGCGTGGAACAACGTACATTTCCCCGGCATTGATGTGCACATCGCCATCACGAAAATCAATTCTCAGTTGGCCTTCCAGCACGATGAACGTTTCGTCCGTTTCGGGATGAGAGTGCCAGATAAAATCGCCCTGAATTTTAACGATTTTAAACTGATAGTCATTCATCTCAGCGATCACTTTCGGCTGCCAATGATCGTCGAATAACGCTAACTTTTGGGCAAAATTAATGGATTTATACATACCGTTTCTCCTTATGATGACGCCCCCAGACTAGCGAAGCACAGTACCGGCTGTATTGAACGATTGTGCAAGCAGGCTAAGGGGTCTTGAACATGCGCTGCCAGTGGCCTGGAGAAAGGCCAAATGCCTTCACGAAATGACGCGTCATATGGCTTTGGTCTGCGAAACCCGTCTGAGCAGCAATATCGACGAGGCTGTCACCTGCCAGCATGAGCCGCCGACAGTGTTCGAGACGGCGCATGGTGACGTAGCGGTACGGCGTCGTGCCGAAGAGTGCGCGGAAATCACGCGTCAGGCTCCAGCGATCCCGCCCGCTCACCTGCGCCAACGCATCAAGCGTAATGGTCTTATCAAAGGCATCATGAATATATTCACGCGCCCGCTCAGCCGCGTGATAGTCGAACAAACGCCGCGGATGCCGCTGCCCTCCCACGGCTGACAGCGCCAGTGCCAGATCGTAGAGCACATCATCTTCTTCTAGCTCATCAAACGCCTCTTCCATGGCTCTGAGCAACGGCTCTGTTGCCGCAAACAGGCGTGGATCGTTGGATATGCCACCGTTAACGAAGGGCAAAGGTTTGCCACCGAGTATTTTTTGAATCAGCGCGGGCTCAACGTAAATCATGCGGTACTGAAAACCGTCGGCGGAACCCGCCTCGCCGTCATGGATCTCATCCGGGTGAAGCACCAGCGTTCCCCCCGGCACGCTATTGCACAAACCGCCACGATAGTGAAAGCGCTGCACGCCGGATAACGTCCGCCCAATCGCATAGGTATCGTGCCGATGGGGATCGTAACCGTGTCCACGGAAGAAAGCCTCAATTCGTTCGAACGAGGCGGGATGCTGAGCCTGCTTTACCCAATCGTTATTTATTTGATGCCGTCGCATGATGAAAGGCGCTTTGTCTTTGGTTACCAACACATACCATAACGCGGAATCCCTACAATCACGAAATAGTGTCTGGGCCGCCGCAAGCGGCGTTAAAAATTGCTCCAGGCTTTTTATGGCGGGCTATCCCTGCCCGCCACCCTTCGGGCCGCCGCAAGCGGCGTTAAAAATTGCTCCAGGCAATTTTTTATGTTTACCATGTGATTAATGGGAAAAAAGACAGGAAGCATGATGTTGCCAAGCTCACAAGAATACTATCTGGTTATTACCGCTCTGGGGGTTGATCGCCCCGGTATTGTCAATGCGATTACCCGCCACGTCAGTAGCTGTGGCTGCAATATCGAAGATAGCCGTCTTGCTATGCTGGGCAAAGAGTTCACCTTCATTATGCTGCTATCCGGTAGCTGGAACGCGATAACACTGATCGAATCAACCCTGCCGCTGAAAGGCGCGGAGATGGATTTGCTGATCGTGATGAAGCGGACGGAGTCACAGGCTAGCCAGCCGACGCCTTCGACCGTCTGGGTGAAAGTTGACGTTGTCGACTCCCCTCACATCATTGAGCGTTTTACCGATTTGTTCGATTCCCATCAGTTAAATATTGCTGAGCTGGTTTCAAAAACGCAGCCCGCCGAGGGTAAAAAACCGCCGCAACTGTACATTCAGATTGCCGCACACAGTTCTACCCCGTTGGATAGCTCAATTATTGAGCCAGCCTTTCATCAGCTATGTACAGAATTGAACGCACAAGGCAGTATTAGCGTCGTTAACTATGCTCAATAGTATTTGGGCTCAATAGTATTTGGGCTCAATAGCATTTGGACCCAATGGCATAACGTTGCCATTATTATTGCAAAGGGCATGGGCATATCCACAGCATGAAGAGAAACAAGACGGAGAGTCGTGATGAACACACTGAAAGCCGGTGATATTGCACCGAAATTTAGCTTGCCCGACCAAGATGGCGAACAAGTAAATTTAACCGACTTCCAGGGACAGAAAGTATTGGTGTATTTCTACCCTAAAGCGATGACGCCAGGATGCACCGTTCAAGCCTGCGGTCTGCGCGACAACATGGACGATCTGAAAAAATATGGTGTTGAAGTTCTCGGTATCAGCACGGACAAATCAGAAAAACTGTCCCGTTTCGTCGAGAAAGAAGTCTTAAATTTCACGCTGCTTTCTGATGAAGATCATCAGGTTTCAGAAGGATTTGGCGTTTGGGGAGAAAAAACCTTCATGGGGAAAACCTATGACGGTATTCATCGCATCAGTTTCCTGATCGATGAAAACGGTAAGGTAGAGAAGGTTTTTGACGACTTCAAAACCAGCAACCACCACGACATCGTTCTTGATTATCTGAAAAACGCCTGATTCACCGCTTTCAGATTTTCCACCGGCACCGTCATAGGTGCCGGTTTTTCCTGATTCTGGAAAAACGCTCACGATAGTTCGTTAAATCAGATAGGCGGCACAAGACCTCACCTTCTCTTTCTGCTATACCACAGTAGACCAACATACAACGTCATCGTGAGATGCGAGTAACTCAGTCAAATAAGGCAATAAAATCACCATGAAAACGGTAACCAAAAGCGATCATCTAAGCCATATAGTAATTGAAGGATACAAATCAATTGCTAGCTGCGATCTGCGTATGGGCTGCCTGAATGTGCTGATTGGCGCAAATGGTGCTGGGAAGTCGAATTTCATTGGCTTTTTCCGACTCATCGCCACATTATTGGATCAGCGGTTACAACTGTTAATCAGTAAGTCTGGTGGCCCTGATGCATTATTACATTTTGGCCGTAAAAAAACGGAAGTGCTGAAAGGCGAACTCTATTTCGGAAATAACGGTTATAAATTCGCACTAGAACCCACCAACGACAACCGTATGATGTTCCAGCGAGAGGCGTTATGGTGGAACCTTAATGGCGATAATGGCGTTAACTCAGGGCATTTTGAATCCTTAGCCGAGCAACATCGTTCGAATATAAAAAAGTACACGCTTCCTGCCATGCGTCGCTGGCGGGTGTACCATTTCCATGACACCAGTGAAAGCGCCCGAGTCAAACAAATCCACCGTATTAATGATAATGACTATTTACGAGAAGACGGTGCCAATCTGGCCGCATTTCTATTTCGTCTGCAAAAAAATCACACCGAACACTACCAACGTATCGTAAAAACGATCCAAATGGTCGCTCCTTTCTTTGGCGATTTTTATCTCCGCCCAACGCCGGATAACCTCGAAAGCATTCAGCTTGAATGGGTCGAAAGAGATCAGGATATCCCATTTAAAGCCCATGAACTATCCGATGGCACGTTACGTTTTATTCTGCTGGCTACAGTGCTGCTCCAGCCAGAAACCTACATGCCCAGCGCTATCATTATCGATGAGCCAGAATTAGGCTTGCACCCTTATGCTATCAGCGTACTCGCCGCACTCATCAGAAGTGCCAGTGAACAGCACCAACTTATTGTTTCAACACAATCTGTTGAGTTGGTTAATGAATTCGAAGCCGAAGATTTGATCGTCGTGGATAAACATCTTGGCGCCTCCACGTTTAAACGTTTGGATCAAGATTCACTGCAAGAGTGGCTGGAAGATTACAGTTTAGGAGAGCTGTGGAAGAAAAACATACTTGGCGGGAGGCCACAACGATACTCATGACGAGGATTAATGTTTTTGTTGAAGGACAAACGGAAGAAACATTTGTTCGTGATACGTTGGCTCCTTACTTTGCACAACAGGGCATTTACCTTAACGCGATCTTGGCACAAACCAGCCGAGGGCATAAAGGTGGAATTGTCAGCTATGGAAAAGTGAAACATCAAATAACCAGGCTGTGTCAGCAAGATAAGAAAGCCTGGGTAACCACGCTGATTGATTATTATGGCCTCCCGACTGATTTCCCAATGGTTGGGCAAGGCAAATCTGTTAATGAAGATATATATTCGTGGATCGAAGATTTGGAAAACGCCTTTGATGCCGATATTGCTCAGCCTAATTTTATCGCCAATTTTTTATTACATGAGTTTGAAGCGTTGCTATTTTGCGACACAGAAAAATTCGCAGACTGGCTTGAAGAAAAAAAGCCGATAATTGAACTTAACAATATTAAGCTTGCATTCGATTCTCCTGAATCCATTAACAATAGCCCACAAACCGCTCCGTCAAAACGTATTCTTGCAGCAATACCGGAATATCAAAAGACACTGCATGGGCCGCTGATTGCCGCAGATATCGGGTTGGATGCGATTCGTCGGCAATGTCCTCACTTTGACGGCTGGCTACAGCGTCTGGAAGCATTGAAACCGCCTCAACCCTGATAGATTTATCTCTGCGAGATGAGATATCTTCCATGCGGACTTCCACCTTCACCACGTTTTTCCCGCTCGGGCATTTCTTTGTCTGCCATCGCTGGCTAAGATAGTTGGCAGAATGCTTTCACGTTAGCTGTTGATAAAGGTTATCTTCCGTTATGTCTATTCGGTTAAGAAAAACGGTCATGTCTGTCCTGCTCGGGGCATTACTGGCTGGCAACCTGCTTCCCGCTCAGGCCGACACGCAGGATCGGCTACCGGACATCGGCACCACCGCGGGCGGCACGCTCAGTATCAATCAGGAACTGGCGATGGGTGATTTTTACGTCCGCCAGTTGCGCGCAGGTGCACCGCTTATCAACGATCCGCTGCTGTCCAATTACATTAATCAGCTCGGCAACAGATTGGTCAAACAGGCCGATTCGGTACGTACGCCGTTCCATTTCTATCTGATCCGTAATGATGACATCAACGCCTTCGCCTTCTTTGGCGGCAACGTGGTGCTGCATTCCGCGCTGTTCCGCTATGCCGATAGCGAAAGCGAACTGGCTTCCGTGCTGGCGCATGAAATCTCCCACGTTACCCAGCGCCATCTGGCACGCAGCATGGAATCACAGCAGCGTAACGCCCCGCTCACCTGGGTCGGCGCTTTCGGCTCCATTCTGCTGGCGATGGCCAATCCTCAGTTAGGGATGGCCGCGCTCAGCGGCACGCTGGCGGGTGCACAGCAGGGCATGATTACGTTCACGCAGGCAAATGAACAAGAAGCAGACCGTATTGGGATTCAGGTGTTACAGCGTGCGGGCTTCGATCCGCAAGCCATGCCGAATTTCCTGCAAAAGCTGGCTGACCAATCGCGTTATGCCTCAAGACCACCGGAAATGTTGCTGACTCACCCGTTGCCGGAAAGTCGGCTGTCTGACGCCCGCAACCGTGCCAACCAGATGCGCTCGACGCCAGTGCAGTCTTCTCAGGATTTCCTGTTCGCCAAAATACGTACCTTTGGCATGTATGGCTCACCCGATCGCCCGCTGAGCAACGATCTGCTGGAGCAATGGGAGAAAGGCAACGTGCGGGAGCAATTGGCGGCGAAGTACGGTCGAGCGATTCAGTTTTATCAGGCGAAAAAGTACGATGAGGCACGTAACGTGCTACAACCACTGCTAAGCAACGCGCCTGAAAATCCGTGGTTTCTGGATATGATGACCGATATCGATCTGGGACAAAACCGCGCAACGCAGGCGATCAGCCGCTTACAAAACGCGCCTGGCGCGCAGGCTAATCCGGTGCTTCAGTTAAATCTGGCGAATGCTTATGTCGAAGGGAAACAGCCTGCCGCCGCCAGCAAAATACTGTACCGCTATACCTATGCGCACCCAGATGATTCAAACGGCTGGGATCTGCTGGCGCAAGCCGCAGCCGCACAAGGACAGCGGGCGGAAGAACTGGCCGCACGAGCAGAGAGTCTGGCGCTCAACGGCCAGCTCGATCAAGCCATTCGACTACTGAGCAACGCGAGCTCACTGGTTAAATTGGGGAGTCTGGAACAGGCGCGCTACGACGCCCGCATCGACCAGCTTCGTCAGTTGCAACAGCGTTTCCGCCAGTACCAGAAATCCTGATAAGGAACATGACGATGACACAATCTTCACCCCAACCCGCAGTGACGATTTACCATAACCCGCGCTGCTCCAAGAGCCGCGAAACGCTGGCACTGTTGCAGGAGCATCATGTTACACCGAACGTCGTGCTCTATCTCGACACGCCGCCCGATGCCGCGACGCTGGCGCAGCTCATCCGGCAGTTAGGCTTTAACAGCGCACGCGAATTGATGCGAACCAAAGAAGAGATTGATCAGCAGTTGGGGCTGTCCGACGCCACGCTGACGGAAGCGCAGCTGATTCAGGCGATGATCGATAATCCGAAGCTTATCGAGCGCCCCATCGTCGTGGCACACGGCCAGGCGCGTATCGGCCGTCCGCCGGAACAGGTGCTGGAGATTCTGTCGTTGTAAAAAATGGCTGTCAGAGAATAGCGATAAACGAGAGGCGTGAACGATCCTCAACGGCGATCTTTTAACAACGATCGTTAACTACAGACCGAGGATCTCTTTCACAAAAGGTATGGTCAGCTTGCGCTGTGCAGTGATGGAAGCATGGTCGAGCTGATCGAGTGTCATAAACAACGTCCGCATTTCTCTATCCAGACGCTTAAGTAGAAAACGGCTCACGTCTTCCGGCAATTCAAACCCGCGCAGTCTGGCACGCAGCTGTAGCGCTTCCCCTTTCTCATCATCCGACAGCGGCTGTAGCTTGTAGATTTGTCCCCAATCGAGGCGGGAAGCCAGATCGGGCAGACGTAAATTCAGCTGCCGTGGCGGACGATCGCCAGTAATCAACAGCCGGGCACGTCCTGTTTCCTGAATGCGGTTATACAGATTAAACACGGCCATTTCCCACTCTTCATCACCCGCAATCGATTCAATATTATCGATACACACCAGCGCCAGTTGTTCCATGCCTTCCAGCACGTCCGGCACAAAGTAGGCGCGTTTATCTAACGGCACATAGCCCACCGCGCGTTCCTGACGCGACAGCTCAGCGCAGGCAGCATGCAGCAGATGGCTGCGTCCGCCCCCTTCGCGTGACCAGAAATAGATGTAGCTGCCATGCTCCTGATGCAAAGCATTATTGATGGCGGCAAGAAGAGACGCGTTTTCACCCGGATAGAAACTGGCAAAGGTTTCGTCATCGGGTAAGTAGAGTGGCAATGAAAGCTGTGCCGGCGTGTTCAGAATCACCTCAAGCAAAACGGGCAGGAAATCGGATCGAGTTTATCACAGAAACCAAGCCCTGTTGAGGACGCGATATGCACGGCCTCAACAGGGAAACTGACGCGGTTATGGACGAGCGTCGTTCTCTTCCGGCGCATCGAGGATCTCTTCCTCTTTGCGGAACAGGCTAATGACCTTAAATACCAGGCTCATCCCGATACCGACAACGGTCGCCAGCGCCATGCCTTTCAGCTCGGTTGCACCCAAATGCACTTTCGCACCGCTGACGCCGATGATCAGAATCACGGAAGTCAGGATCAAGTTTTGCGCTTTGTTGTAATCCACTTTGGATTCAATCAGCACACGAATACCAGACGCCCCGATTACGCCGTACAGCAGCAGCGATACGCCGCCCATGACGGGAACGGGTACAGCCTGAATCGCCGCCGCCAGTTTACCCACGCAGGAGAGCAGAATCGCGAGGATCGCCGCACCGCCGATCACCCAGGTGCTGTACACTTTGGTAATCGCCAGCACGCCGATATTTTCGCCGTAGGTTGTGTTCGGCGTGGAGCCAAAGAAGCCGGACAGCACGGTAGAAATGCCGTTGGCGAACATGGAGCGGTGCAGCCCCGGTTCACGCATCAAATCTTTCTTCACGATATTCGCCGTCACCACCAGATGGCCGACGTGTTCTGCAATCACCACCAACGCCGCAGGCAGAATCGCCAGAATGGCAAACCACTCAAAACGCGGCGTATAGAATGTCGGCATCGCGAACCAGTGAGCTTCACGAATCGGAGTCAAGTCCACCACGCCCAGCGCGAACGACAGCGCATAGCCTGCCAGCACCCCAATCAGAATTGGAATGATTGCCAGGAAACCACGAAACAGCACCGATCCCAGAATGGTGATCGCCAGTGTCGCCAGTGAAATCGTCACCGCAGTGGAATCGACAGAAGCGCCATCGGCAGGCAGTAACCCTGCCATTCCCGCCGCCACACCGGCCAGTTCAAGGCCGATAACCGCGACGATCGCTCCCATCGCCGCAGGCGGGAACAACACATTCAACCAGCCAGTCCCCGCTTTCTTAACAATCAGCGCCACCAGACAAAACAGCACGCCGCACATAATGAAGCCGCCCAGCGCGACTTCATATCCCAGTGGTAATAGCAGTAAAACCGGAGAAATAAACGCGAAGCTCGATCCCAGATAGGCCGGGATTTTTCCCTTACAAATGAATAAATACAGCAGCGTACCGACACCGTTGAATAACAGTACGGTGGCCGGATTAATCTTGAACAGAATGGGTACCAGAACGGTAGCGCCAAACATCGCAAACAGATGCTGGAAACTCAACGGGATGGTTTGTAACAAGGGTGGTCGTTCACTTACCCCGATGGCGCGACGAGTCATCTTCAATATCCTCTGTAGTGTTGTTATGTCGTGTTGTTATGTCGTGTTGTTATGTCGTGTTGTTATCTAGTATTGCTATTTATGTGTGCAGGTATACCGCACTTCTTATTTACAGCCAGACTTACCCCGCCCCACCGTGGTGAAGCAGGATGATGTTGACTGCTGATGTAATAAAAAAACCGACTATGGCCTAACACAGGCAGTGGCGAACCATAGGAAATACTTAGGTTCCCGCCAAAAAAAAGCCGACTAATAAGTCGGCTTACCTGTTATTTCGTACCAAATATTTTATCGCCCGCATCGCCCAGGCCCGGCATGATGTAACCCTGCTCGTTGAGGCCTTTATCGATAGATGCCGTGTAAAGCTCAATATCCGGGTGGGCTTTTTCCAGTGCGGCAATCCCTTCTGGCGCCGCGACCAGCACCAACACCTTAATGCTGTGACAGCCTGCTTTTTTCAGCAGATCGATCGTCGCGATCATTGAGCCGCCGGTCGCCAGCATGGGGTCAACCACCAGCGCCATGCGTTCTTCGATGTTGGACACCAGCTTCTGGAAATAAGGAACAGGCTCCAGCGTTTCTTCATCACGGTAGATGCCGACAACGCTGATACGCGCGCTAGGGACATTTTCCAGCACGCCTTCCATCATCCCCAACCCTGCACGCAGAATAGGTACGACGGTAATTTTCTTGCCTTTGATCTGATCGACTTCAACCGGACCGCACCAGCCATCAATGGTGACCTTCTCAGTGACCAGAGCGGCGGTGGCTTCATAAGTCAGTAAACTTCCCACTTCGGAAGCCAGCTCACGAAAACGCTTCGTGCTAATATCGTTCTCTCGCATCAAACCCAGTTTGTGTTTGACGAGTGGGTGTTTCACCTCGACGATCTTCATCTTTATCTCCCCATCGGCTAGTGGACGGACAAAAACGCCAAGCGCGTTTTTAAACACCGCTTGCGGCGGCCCGCAGGGCGGCGGGCACAAGAGCCCGTCGTAAAAAAAATCGCGGGATTATACCGCCTTTTTTGCTTAGCGCCATACGATTAAGCCTGATCCAGATCAACCGAGAAGAGAAATTGTTGCCGTTAACGAAAAATAGCCCGCCGATGACTCATCACTCGCAAACGATTGCCTACACTGTTAGAATTAGCGCGCATTATTTTTACCACAGTATGTTTTCTCAATACCGTGTTTTCTGAATACGACCCGTAACCTTCGTGGGGACTCAGCAGTGACCGACAAAACCTCTCTCAGTTATAAAGACGCAGGCGTGGATATCGATGCAGGTAATGCATTGGTCGACCGTATCAAAGGTGTAGTGAAACAGACTCGTCGCCCGGAAGTTATGGGTGGATTGGGTGGTTTCGGTGCCTTGTGCGCCTTACCGCAAAAATACCGCGAACCGATTCTGGTTTCCGGCACTGACGGAGTCGGCACCAAACTGCGCCTGGCGATGGATCTGAAACGCCACGATACCATTGGTATCGATCTGGTTGCGATGTGCGTGAACGATCTGGTGGTTCAGGGCGCAGAGCCGCTGTTCTTCCTCGACTATTACGCTACAGGCAAACTGGATGTTGATACGGCTGCCAGCGTGATTACTGGTATCGCAGAAGGCTGTAAACAATCAGGCTGTGCGCTGGTTGGTGGCGAAACCGCAGAAATGCCGGGCATGTACCACGGCGAAGACTACGACGTAGCTGGCTTCTGCGTCGGTGTGGTAGAAAAATCAGAAATCATCGACGGCAGCAAAGTCCAGAACGGTGATGTGCTGGTTGCCCTCGCGTCCAGCGGCCCCCACTCAAACGGCTATTCTCTGGTACGCAAGGTGCTTGAAGTCAGCAAAACCGATCCAGAGCAGTTCGAGCTGGAAGGCAAACCGCTGGCCGACCACCTGCTGGCACCGACCAAAATCTACGTGAAATCCATCCTGTCCCTGATTGAGAAAGTGGACGTTCATGCGATTTCTCACCTGACCGGCGGCGGCTTCTGGGAAAATATCCCACGCGTTCTGCCAGAAGGTATGCAGGCAACTATCGACGAATCCAGCTGGCAATGGCCTGCGGTTTTCAACTGGCTGCAACAGGCTGGGAATGTCAGCCGCCATGAAATGTATCGTACTTTTAACTGCGGTGTTGGTATGATCATCGCACTGCCAGCCGAACAGGCAGACGAGGCCGTTGCATTACTCAACAGCAGCGGCGAAAACGCATGGAAAATCGGCGTCATTACTCAAACCGATGCCGGAGACGCAGTGGTTATTAACTGATGAAAAACATCGTTGTGCTGATTTCAGGTCATGGAAGCAACTTGCAGGCGTTGATTGACGCCAGTAAGAACGGACGTCTCAAAGGAAAGATCGCCGCCGTATTCAGTAATAATGCGGAGGCCTACGGGTTAGAACGCGCACAGAATGCGGATATTCCGACGTTCGTCCTGAACCCTGAAGATTTTGCCGATCGCGCTGCATTTGATGCCGCGCTGGCAAATGAAATTGAGCAACATGAGCCGGCGCTGGTGATCTTAGCGGGTTACATGCGGATTCTTAGCCCGGAATTTGTTGCTCAGTTTGCAGGCAAAATGCTGAACATTCACCCTTCTCTGCTACCTAAGTATCCCGGCCTGCATACGCACCGCAAGGCGCTGGAAAATGGCGATCGGGAACACGGGACTTCCGTACATTTTGTCACCGATGAATTGGATGGCGGTCCACTGATTCTGCAAGCGAAGGTGCCAGTATTTAGTGATGACACCGAAGAAAGCCTGAGCGAGCGCGTGAAAACGCACGAGCACACAATTTATCCGATGGTCATTAACTGGTTCCTGAATGGCAGACTGGTGATGCGGGATAATGAAGCCTGGCTGGACAGCGTGCGTATTCCCCCACAGGGCTACGCTGCCGAGTAATTCTGTCTGCTCATTTCAGTAAGGCTCCCACTACGGAGCCTTACTTCCCCCCCCTCTCACCTCTTCTTATCCGCCTCTTTCTTTCCGTATCCACGTCAGGCACCGCTGTTCCCCTCTCTCTACGCTTTAAATATTTACTAATCTTTACGAAGAAACCACTAACTCTCAGATAAAAAACAACATTTCTATCAGCCGTCATTACACGTACTTTTCATCGGTTGAAAACGAAAATGACAATGATTATCTTTCCCCATCCTAAATTCTGTGAACTCCATCATGCGTATTGCCCTACTGCTTTGCCTGCTTTTTCTCAGCCCGCTTTTGCAGGCAAAAACCGTCACTGATATTTTGGGTCGACAGGTAGAGATCCCAGACAGCCCCCAGCGCATCATTCTGGGCGAGAGTCGCATGCTGTATACGCTGGCGCTGCTTCAACCGGATAACCCGGCAAAGCATGTCGTCGGCTGGCCGGGCGATATGGCGCGCTACGATGCGCAAAGCTGGTCACGCTATACCGAAAAATTCCCGCAGCTCACCCAGATCCCACAGTTAGGCAACGGCAGCCTGCAAGCGATGAACGCAGAGATGCTGCTGCCGCTAAAACCCGATCTGGTCATTCTGCCCCGTCTGGCAAAAAACGCAGCCAATGAAGATCTCCTGCAACAAACGCTGACTCGTGCAGGGATCCCGTTTATTTATGTCGATCTGCGTATCGATCTGCTTAACAACACGTTGCCCAGTATTCGTTTGCTTGGCGAGGTGCTGGATCAGGCCCAGCGCGCGACCGCCTTCAGCAATTTCTATCAGCAGCATATGGACGTGGTGCGCCAGCGTATCGCGCACTATCACGGTAAAAAACCGACGGTCATGCTGCATTTGCATCTGGGCAGACGAGACACCTGCTGTACCACGGCGGTCGGCGGCAGCCTTGGCGACCTGCTGACTTTCGCCGGCGGCGAGAATATTGCCAGCGGCACGATCAGCAGCGTCTACGGGGAATTGAGTCCAGAGCGCGTACTGGCCGCTAATCCCGATGTCTACATCGCCACCGGTATGGCCGGTCCGGAGGGAAAACGTTTCTCCAGCTTGATGCTCGGCCCGCTGGTTAACGCCGCGCAGGCGAAAGAGAGCTTCGACACGCTTATCCGTCAGGAACCTATTTTGTCTCACCTGCAAGCCGTGCAAACAGGCCGAGCCTGGAGCATGTGGCACAACTTCTACCTCAGCCCGTACCACGTCGTGATGGTCGAAATGTTTGCCAAGGCGCTCTACCCGGATCGGTTCGCCGATATCGATCCGCAACAAACACTACAACAACTCTATCAACAGTTTTTACCTATTGAATTTTCAGGGATTTATTGGAGTCAGATTTCGCATGAATAAGTTTGCTATAAAAAAGACCCCGTTACGCCACAGCTGGCCGCTGCTGGCACTGTTGCCGTTTAGCATTCAGGCAGCCATTGTTAATAACAAAACTGTTGATGGCAAAGAAGACACGATGGTGGTGAACGCCACGACGGGCGATCAAGCAGGAAAAGAAACAGGCTATCAGCCCCATAAAACGGTAACAGGAACCCGTACCGAAAGCCGTCTGCTGGATGTGCCACAGGCGGTCAACGTCGTCCCCACGCAAGTGCTTAAAGATCGTGCAGTTCGCAATATTGATGAAGCACTGTATAACGTCAGCGGTATTACACAGTCGAATACGCTGGGGGGCACGCAAGATGCCATCATCAAACGCGGCTTCGGCGATAACCGCGACGGCTCGATCTTTCGTGACGGCGTGCGCTCTATTCAGGCACGCAACTTTACCCCCAGCAGCGAACGCGTCGAAGTGTTGAAAGGCCCAGCTTCCATGCTCTATGGCATGGGCGAACCCGGCGGCGTCATCAATATCATCAGTAAAAAACCCGAGCTGGTACAGAAAACACACATTGAAGGCTGGGGAAGCAGTTTCAAAGGCGGCGGCGGACAGTTGGATGTCACCGGCCCATTAGGCACATCCGGTTTGGCTTACCGTATGGTGGTCGATCATGATGAAACCGACTACTGGCGCAACTTCGGGCGTAATCGCCAAACGACACTTGCACCGTCATTGATGTGGTACGGTGAAGACACCACCGTGCGTGTATCCTACGAACATATGGAATACCTGACGCCTTTCGATCGCGGCACCATTATCGATCCGAAGACGGGCAAGCCGGTTAATACGCCGCGCGATCGTCGCTTTGATGAAAGCTACAATGCGACACGCGGCGATCAGGACAGCGTCACCATGCAGGTTGATCGCAACCTGAATGACCGCTGGAAAAGTAGCCTGACCTACTCGTACAACCGCAACCGCTACAGCGACAATCAGGCGCGGGCGATGAGCTATGACACTAATACCGGAATACTAACGCGCCGAGCCGATGCCACCGCTTACGCGCATTCCCAGGCGCAGATTGTGCAGCTTACCGTAAATGGTGATGTGGACTGGGGGCGTATCAATCACCAGTTATTGTTTGGCTTTGATTACGAAGCGGACAGAACATTCCGTGGTGATATGATCCGTGGGACAAACAATACGGCCTTCAATATCTATAACCCCGTTTATGGTCAGTTAGCCGCCTCCACACGCGTCATCGCCTCAGAGAGCGATCAGCGTGAAAATATCGACAGCAAAGCGTTCTTTATGCAAGACACCATTCGTCTTAACGATCGCTGGCAATTGCTGGGTGGTCTGCGTTATGACACCTTCGATGTGATGGCGGGTAAAGGTCGTCCATTTGTCACGCGAACAGATAGTACCTACAGTCGCGTCGTCCCACGTGCAGGCATCATCTACAGCCTGACGACCTATTCATCCCTTTACGCCAGCTACAGTGAATCATTTAAACCCAACTCCTCTATTGCAACGCAAATCGGCTCGCTACCACCAGAATTAGGGCGTTCTTACGAACTCGGTGCCAAATGGGATCTGCCCAACCGTATTACGGGTAACGTAGCCTTGTTCGATATTGAAAAACAAAACGTGATGGTCGATGAGCTCATCAATGGCCAGACGGTAACGCGCACCGCAGGCTCCGTACGTTCACAAGGCGTTGAACTGGATCTGGCAGGCAACATTACCGATTCATTAAGTCTGATCGGCTCTTACGCCTATACCGATGCTCGCGTCACCGCCGATCCGAAAAATGAAGGCAAACGGATGAGCAACGCTGCCCGTCATACCGCCTCGCTATTCCTAACACAGGATTTTGGCAATATTGGCCTGGCATCTGGTGACGATCTCCGCGCCGGAGCAGGTGCACGCTACGTTAGCCGTCGCGCGGGCGATGCAGCAAATACCTTTTATCTCGATGACTACACCGTTGCCGATGCGTTTGTCGCCTATAGCCTGCCGCTCAACGGCTACAAGGTGAAATGGCAGCTCAACGTGAAAAACCTGTTCGATCAAACCTATTACCCGTCAAGCGGTAATAATCTACGTGTCGCCATCGGCGAACCGCGTCAGGTGGTGCTGCGCGCCAGCGTCGATTTCTAATGCACTTTAGCCCCGCATTTCACCGATGCGGGGCATCGTGCTATTTTTCACGTCACATTCAGCGTTCAGCCCCCGCCTCCCCGCCGCTATACTAGTGTTGGCATATTCATGCCAGCGTGACTCCGGCCATGCCGTTTCACGTCTCTTTTATCAATTAAGGATTCACTATGTCCGGTACGAGCAATTCCGTTCGGCTACGACCGCTGGAGCGGGACGATCTCACTTTCGTTCATCAATTGGATAACAATGCCAGTGTGATGCGTTATTGGTTTGAAGAGCCTTACGAGGCCTTTGTCGAACTCAGCGATCTGTACGACAAGCATATTCATGACCAGAGCGAGCGGCGCTTCATTATTGAACATGAGCAGACCAAGGTTGGTCTCGTTGAGCTGGTGGAGATCAACCATATTCACCGTCGCGCGGAATTTCAGATCATCATCGACCCTGCCTATCAAGGCCACGGCTACGCCAGCGCGGCAGCCAAACTGGCGATGGATTACGGCTTTTCAGTATTGAACCTCTACAAGCTGTATTTGATTGTGGATAAGGAAAACAAGAAAGCGATCCACATCTACAGCAAGCTAGGGTTTGAGGTAGAAGGCGAATTGATCCACGAGTTTTTCATCAACGGTGAATACCGCAACACGATCCGCATGTGCATTTTCCAGCACCAATATCTGGCGAAGCACAAAACCGTGACGGGAACCGGCGGCGAAGCCCCGGGGAGTGCTATCAGTCAGTAAGGTAAAAAGGCCAGCATTGCTGGCCTAACGCGATTTATTTCCCCTTTAGCGCAATCTCTGTGGTTCGTTTTATGCAGGTTCGGAGACGGTTTCGTGCGCCATAATGCTGTCATTTCATGCTATCTCGTAGCACGCGCCCGACGCAGGGCGCTCAGTCGCCGCCGCCCTGCGAACCCAGGCTTTCCGGCTAAATTATGCCGCTACGCGGTGCCATCGGTGTTCATGACCGCTGCTCGAGCCGCCAGTGACGCGTTCCCGACGCGGCACTGGCTTTCGCGACGTCCTGTCGCTCACTCGGCGTTCATGCCCACCGCTGCATAATTTTTTACGCCGGATGCTACTAAAAACCATCGTGTCATAGTGTTTATGTATAAGAGATTAACGCACGGTAAATAAATTTTACCCCGCGAACTGGCGGAACAGTGCTTTGCCGCGTAATAGCCGTAGCCCCAGCCAGCCGCCGCAGAGCGACAGCAGGAACGCCGCAATTAACGGGAGCGTTATCCACATCGTGACGTTCGGTTCCCAGGCGAAGTTGAAGACCTTACGCTGCAACAGCCACAGCGCCGATTCTGCACCAATCGCCGCTGCCGTTCCCGCCACCAGTCCCAGAACAGCAAACTCACACCACAACGTGGTGCGCAGCAGGCGTAACCCGGCCCCCAACGTGCGGTATACCATCAGTTCCTGACGTCGCTGACGCATCCCGACCTGGATCTGTGCCAACAACAGCAGTACGCCACAGAACAGTACCAGAATGACCATAATCTCCAACGCGCGGCTTACCTGCTGCAAGACCTGCCCAACCTGACGCAGAATACTGCCGATATCCAGCACGCTCACCGTCGGAAATTGGCGGTTCAACTGCGTAATCATCTTTTCATCGCCGTCGTAACGGAAGCTGGTCAGCCAAGACTGTGGCTGGTTATCCAGCGCACCCACGGGGAAAATAAAGAAGAAATTCGGACGCAGACTTTCCCAGTCGACCTGACGGAAGCTGGTGACTGTGGCGCTAAACGGCTGCGTGTCGCCGGTAAAGGTCAGCGTATCGCCAATCTTGATCCCCATCTCTTTGGCTTCTTTTGCTTCCATCGAGACTTCGCCCGCCTTCGGCGCGTCGCCTTCCACCAGTACGTTGTGCGGTGGAATCCCGTTCATCCAGGTTAGGTTCAGTTCACGGTTCACCGTGTTGCCGCCCGGATCGTCCTCGTGGATCACTTCTGTCGCAACCTGCTGATTAATCTCCGTTAGCCGCGCACGAATAATCGGGAAGAATTGCTCCGGCGTCACGTCATGCTGAGAGAGGAAATCCTCTATTTGTGGCACCTGTTCCTTCGTGATATTCAGCAGGAAATAGTTCGGGCTACCCGGCGGCAATTGCTGTTGCCAGCGCTCCAGCAAATCACCGCGCATCACCAGCAGCAGCGCCAAGAGCATGAAGGACAGCGAAAAGGCGGCCAACTGGCTGAGCGTCGACCATGGCTGGCGCAGCAATCGGTTAATGGCCAGACGTAGCGCCAGCCGTTTAACCGTCAGACGCCGTAATAGCAGCAAACCGCCCCAGCCAATGACGCCCAACAGTAGCGACAGCACTGCCATTCCGCCGAGCAGTGACCACAGCAGCACGCCGCCACCGGACAATACCGCCAGCAGCCCGACGACAATAAGCAGGACGATCGGCAGGTAATAGCGCAGCGACCACACGTTCGCTACCACATCCTGACGCAATACGCGCAGTGGCTGTGTCGCCAGCAGCAGCCGATAAGGGCGTAGCCCAACCAGCAGCGAGATCAGCACCAGCGATCCCAGCGCCCATACCCACGGCCACAGCCCGGAAGCGGGCAACGAGGCAGGCAGCACGGGTGCCAGCATTTTCATCAACAGCGCTTCAAACCCTAAGCCAAGTACGCTGCCACAAATCGCCGCCAAGCCCAGCACGGAAAGCCACTGCCCGATGATTAATCGCCTCAGTGCCTGTTTGCCTGCACCCAGCGTTTTTAGAATGGCGACCAAATCATAGCGGCTACGACAGTAGTGCCCCATCGCCACCGCCACCGCGGCGATAGACAACAACAGCGTCAGCAGCGCCGACAGCAACAGGAACTGCTGCGACCGTTTTAACGACTGGCTTAATGCGCCTTCAGAATCTTCCATGCCATACCAGCGCTGATCGGGCTTAAGCTGGGGTTTGATGAAGTTACCGAAGTCACTAATCTGCTTCTCATTGCCGGAAAACATGTAGCGCCAGGTAATGCGTCCCCCCGGCTGAATCGCCCCGGTTTTCTCGACATCGTCCAGATTCATCAGAATACGCGGCGCGGTCTCAAACGGATTGAAGCCCGCATCCGGTTCCTGAATCAGTTCGCCGCTAATGCGCAGCGAGGTATCGCCGACGTCCAGCATGTCACCGACTTTCAGCCCGAGTAGCGCCAGCAGGCGCGGCGCTACCAGCACCGTTCCCGCTTCCGCATGCAGCCCTTCCGGACGCGTCTGCAAATTACCGTACAGCGGATAGCGCTGGTCGGTGGCTTTAACCTGCGCCAGCTGCGGCGTGTCGCCCGCGAACGTCATGGTCATAAAGGAAATTTGTCGGCTGAGCGTCAGCCCGCGCTGCTGCGCGTCCTGAAGCCAGGCTTCCGCCACGGGCCGCGAGGCACGCAACACGCGATCACCCGCCAGAAAATCACGACTCTGCTGGCTGAGCCCTTTTTCCATGCGATCGCTGATGGTGCCCAGCGCCAACACGCAGGCCACCGCCAGCGTTAACGCCAGCCAGACAATCAGTAAGGAAGGAGAGCGCCATTCGCGCCAGAACCACCGCCAGATCATGCGTCCTCCCGCAGCTTGCCATCGACTAACCGCAGACGCCGCTCGCAGCGTGCCGCCAGTTGCTCATCGTGCGTCACCAGAATCAACGTGGTGGCATAATCGCGATTGAGGGAAAACAGCAGATCAACGATGCGCTCACCGGTTTTACGATCCAGATTTCCGGTCGGTTCATCAGCAAACAAGACGTTGGGACGACCGCTGAACGCCCGCGCCAGCGCCACCCGCTGCTGTTCACCACCGGAAAGCTGGGCAGGAAGATGATGTAAGCGCTCACCTAGCCCGAGCTGCTGTAAAAGCTGTTCAGCCTGCCCACGGCTATGGCTGTCGCTTTCACCGCGCAGCAACGCAGGTAATTGCACGTTCTCCAACGCATTCAGCGTCGGCACCAGCATGAAAGACTGAAAAACAAAACCCACATGCTGAGCACGCAGCGCCGCACGGCCTTCTTCATCCAGCGCGTTTAGCGATTTGCCCATCAGGCTCACCTCGCCCTCTGTGCCATCATCCAGCCCGGCCAGAATCCCCAGCAACGTTGACTTGCCCGAACCGGATTCGCCAATCAGGGCAATTGTCTGCGCAGGTTTGACAATAAGCTCAACTCCGGTAAGGATGGAAAGCCGATTTTCTCCCTGACCAACGTGCTTACTAAGATGATGAACTTCAAGAATGTTTTCTACGTGCGCAGTTTCGCTTGGCGTAGCACTCGCTGGGCTGGTCTTCGCAAACATGTTTTCGTCCTTTTGCTTCTGGGATTATGCAGCGTACGCGCTTTCGCCGCTGACACATTATTAATTCTGGGCGATAGCCTCAGTGCGGGCTATCAGATGCCGATCGCTAACGCATGGCCAACGCTATTGAACACACAGTGGCAGACGCAGAAAAAAGGCGTCGCGGTGGTTAACGCCAGTATTAGTGGAGACACCACCGCGCAAGCACTGGCGCGTCTTCCTGCCCTGTTGCAACAGCATCAGCCGCGTTGGGTATTGATTGAACTGGGCGGCAATGATGGCCTTCGGGGATTTCCGGCCCCTAACATTGAGCAAGATCTGACGAAAATCATCACGCTGGTCAAACAGGCTAACGCTCAGCCGCTGCTCATGCAGATCCGTTTGCCGACCAACTATGGCCGTCGCTACACCGAGTCATTCAGCAATATCTACCCCAAATTAGCGGAGCAGTTTGCGCTTCCGCTGCTGCCTTTCTTTATGGAGCAGGTGTATCTTAAACCGGAGTGGATGATGGAAGATGGCATCCATCCAACCCGGGATGCCCAACCGTTTATCGCAGAATGGATGGCGAAGCAGCTGGAACCCTTAGTTAACCATGAGTCTTAATAAATAGGCTTTTGAATTAGGTAAAGTTATGCAAAAAACGGTCTTCATTACGGGTTGCTCCAGCGGTATTGGCCTGATTGCCGCTCAGGATCTGCAAAAGCGCGGCTATCGCGTGATTGCCGCCTGCCGCCGCGCAGAGGATGTCGCGCGTCTTACCACGCTGGGTCTGGAAGCGATTACGCTCGATCTGGATGACAGCGCCAGCGTTGAGCAAGCGGCTG
This sequence comes from Pectobacterium colocasium, assembly GCF_020181655.1. Lineage (NCBI taxonomy): Bacteria > Pseudomonadati > Pseudomonadota > Gammaproteobacteria > Enterobacterales > Pectobacteriaceae > Pectobacterium > Pectobacterium colocasium. The sequence goes on along the minus strand of NZ_CP084032.1, from coordinate 1,337,062 downwards.
CGGAGGTGATCAGACTGACCGATAACCGCCTGTACGGTTTGTTTAATAACGCCGGATACGGCCTATATGGCCCGCTGAATACCATTTCGCGCCAGCAGCTTGAACAGCAATTTTCCAGCAATCTATTCGGCACGCATCAACTCACCCAGTTGCTGCTACCCGCAATGTTGCCTCACGGTGAAGGCCGTATCATCCAGACCAGTTCTGTTCTGGGGCTGGTGTCCACGCCGGGGCGCGGCGCGTATGCCGCCAGCAAATATGCACTGGAAGCCTGGTCAGATGCGTTGCGTATGGAGCTCCACGGTAGCGGCCTGCACGTCAGCCTGATCGAGCCTGGCCCAATCAGTACGCGCTTTACCAGCAACGTCGCACAGACACAGACAGACAAGCCGGTGACCAATCCCGGCATCGCTAAACGCTTCACGCTGCCGCCGGAAGCGATATTGCCGAAGTTGCATCATGCGCTGGAAAGTTCGCGGCCTAAATTACGCTATCCCGTCACGCTGGTGGCTCACGCCTTAACCTGGCTGCGCCGCCTGCTACCGGGATGTCTGCTGGATAAGGTATTACGGGGATAAAACCTCAGAAGGTGAGGTATTGCGCACTTGCCTCTGTATGAGGCTTGCAAGTGACACCGACAGGCCCCATCTAAGGGTCAAACGCATTCAGGAAGTAAGAGAGACTACTCATGTTAGAACAACAAGCGACTATCGTTGACGTCAACGAATCCAACCTGCATCAGGTGTTGGAACACTCCATGACACTGCCAGTCCTGTTTTACTTCTGGTCAGCACGTAGCCAGCACTGTCTGGAGCTGGAACCGGTGTTGGACAAGCTGGCGCAGGAATACGCCGGGCAGTTCGTTCTGGCGAAGGTTGACTGTGATGCCGAGCAGCGCGTCGCCGCTCAGTTTGGCCTGCGTTCAATTCCAACCGTTTATCTGTTTAAAGATGGCCAGCCGCTGGACGGTTTTCAGGGGCCACAGCCGGAAGAAGCCATTCGTGAATTACTGAAACGCGCGCTGCCGAAAGAAGAAGAGCTGAAAGTCGCACAGGCACAGCAGTTGATTCAGGAAGACAAACTGCCGGAAGCGATGCAGTTACTGAAAGACGCCTGGCAGCTCAGCCAACAGCGTAGCGACATCGGTCTGATGCTGGCGGAAGTGCAGATTCAAATTAAACGCAGTGAAGAGGCTGAAGCCGTGTTAGCCACCATTCCTTTGCAAGATCAAGACACGCGCTATCACAGCCTCGTTGCGCAGATTGAGTTGCTAAAACAGGCAGCCGATACGCCGGAGATTCAGCATCTACAGCAGCAACTGGACGCCGACCCACAAAATGCGGAACTGGCGGTACAGCTGGCGCTGCAACTGCATCAGGTCGGTCGTAATGAAGAAGCACTTGAGCTGCTGATGGGATTCCTGAAGAAAGATCTGACCGTTGCTAATGGTAACGCGCGCAAAACGCTGATGGACATCATGGCCGCCCTCGGCACCAGCGACGCCCTCGCCGCCCGCTACCGCCGCCAGCTCTATTCGTTATTATATTGATTCTCTTGTGAAAAAGGCCAGAACGTTGATTCTGGCCTTTTTATTTACAGGTAAGCATTAGCCATCGGCTTATAGACTTATCGTCTTATGCTAGATTGATGTGATGGTTTCGGGCAGGTTTACTCGGCGTAAAAATTGCGCTGAGGTGAGCGTTACCGCCGAGTGAGCGGCATGGACGCCGCGAAAGCCAGTGCCGCGTCAGGAACGCGTCACTGGTGGCTCGAAAGCGGGAACGATCTCCGAAGGCACCGCACAGCGGCGCAATTCACGCCGAAAGCCTAGGGTCATGGGGCGAGCGGCGCTTGAGCCGCCCCGTGTCGGGCGCGTGCTACGAGGTAGCATGAAAATGACGGTACTATCGCGCACGAAACCACATCGGCAGCAGCATAGAAGCAGCCAACAGGCAGGTTAGGATAAGATCCTCAATAACGCCACGCTAACTACAACGTATCCAGCACCGTGATCCAGCCGTGGCCGCCGTACACTGACCAGCCGTTTAGCCAGCGGCGTAGCATATTCATCGCCAGCATCGCAACGACCTCCTGATGGGTTTTCAGGCTGTAGCGCTGTACGTTGAACTGTATCGTTTGGGCGAAAGATCCTTCCGGCGTATGTAGCGCCAGTGATAGCTCGGCATCGTTCCTATTCCCCACGACCAATGCTAACGACGCGCCCTGACGCTCCGCCAAATGGCGAGCATAGTCCGCTATCCCAGACAGGCTAACATCCTCAACGTTTGCCAGCAGTTCCCCGCCTGCCAGCGGCGTATTTGCCGATTGAAGCTGCCAGTTAAGCAATCCCGCCGTGAAGTGTTCACTCACTGCCAGCGTCATATCACGTTCAGCCAGACGCCTTGCCAGCTGTGTAGGAAGCCCTTCCGTTCCTTCAAAAAGGGTATTTTCTCCGGCCACGGCGCGCACCGTTTCCCACAGCTGCATCATCTTTTCCTGCTGTGCGGCTGGACCGGTCAGCTTCAGCTCAATGATCGGCATAGAAGAGCGGTAACCCAGCACCACGCCCGGCGGTAACGCCATGCCATCCAGCTGACTTGCCAGATCGCTTTCAGAACGGCCAAAGGTGGTCAAACGCAGGCACAGCGGCGCATCTGCGACAGTAAAACGTTCGCGCAAGCGCGGCATAATCTGCTGATCGACCATGACCTTAAATTCAGATGGCACGCCCGGCGTAAAAAACATCAGGCATTTATTCAGTTTCAGCGCGAAACCACAGGCGGTGCCCACCGGGTTATCCACCATTTCCGCACTGGCGGGGATTTGCGCCTGTTTGCGGTTGCTGGGTGCCATCACTCTGCCACGTTCGGCAAAAAAGGCCTCCATACGCGCCAGCCATTCCGCATGTTCAACTAGCCTTTCGCCTGCTGCGGTGGCCGCCGCCAACGCGCTGAGATCGTCGCTGGTCGGCCCCAGCCCGCCGTTAACAATCAGGATATCGGCGATCTGGCTACGCTGCGTTATCGCGGTCACCAGCGCATCGAGATCGTCCCCCACCGTCATCCGGCTGGTCATCGGTAATCCCTGTTGAAACAAATAATCCGCCAGCCAGGCCGCATTGGTATCAATAATCTGACCATGCAGCACTTCATCGCCGGTACATAACATCTCGACCCTAAGCATTTTTTTATTCCTCGTGACGATCCTGAAACCACTTTAAAAAGTCGGATGAACAAACACAATATTTCTTTCAGCCAGCCCGAGAACACACGCAGCCAACGAGCACAGCCCCAGTGTAAATATAAAATTACACCCCTCGTAACGGTGTTTTGACAGAAATCACTGAATACTCTACCCTGCTGCCAAAAATATCTGGATAGCCACGCTATATATAGAGGAATAGGTGAAAAATCGCACTCTTGGCAGTATTTTTATCGTTGCAGGTACCACCATTGGAGCAGGAATGTTGGCGATGCCGTTAGCCACCGCTAGCGTCGGATTTGGTACTACGTTAATGATATTAATCGGTTTATGGGCACTGATGTGTTATAGCGCCCTGCTGCTGGTTGAAGTGTATCAACATCAGCCATCGCACACCGGGCTGGGCACGCTGGCAAAAATCTACCTCGGCCGCTGGGGACAATGGATTACAGGTTTCAGTATGCTATTTCTGATGTACGCGCTCACGGCAGCCTATATCAGCGGCGCGGGCGAACTGCTCGCCACCAGCATCAGCCAATGGAGTGGCTACTCACTTCCACTGTCCGCCGGAATTCTGCTCTTCACGCTGGTTGCCGGCGGCGTTGTCTGTATCGGCACATCCTCCGTCGATTTGTTTAACCGCATCCTGTTTAGCGGCAAAGTGCTCATGCTCGTCATTATGCTGGCCGTCATGGTGCCACATATTCAGCGCGTTAATCTCTTAACGCTACCACTGCAACAGGGTCTGACGCTTTCAGCATTACCCGTCATTCTGACTTCATTCGGTTTTCATGGCAGCATCCCCAGTATCGTGCACTATATGGGCGGTGACAGCCGTAAGCTGCGCCGGATATTCCTTATCGGTAGCGCGATCCCGCTGATTGCCTATATTTTCTGGCAACTGGCGATGCTAGGCAGTCTGAGCTCTTCAACGTTCAACGCGATTTTGGCCGATCAGGCGGGATTGAATGGGTTGATGCAGGCTATTCATACGCTGGTGGCTTCACCGCACGTTGAGCTGGCCGTCCATCTGTTTGCCGATCTGGCACTGGCGACCTCTTTCCTCGGCGTGGCACTTGGGCTATTCGATTACTTAGCCGATCTGTTTAAACGCAAAAATAGCGTCACAGGGCGTGCGCAAACAGGTTTTCTGACCTTTATTCCCCCGCTGGTGTTTGCCCTCTTTTATCCGCAGGGGTTCGTGATGGCGCTGGGTTATGCGGCAATCGCGCTGGCCGTGCTGGCACTGCTTATTCCTGTTTTGCTGAGCTGGCAGGTACGCAAACAGCGTCCTGAAATACGCGCAACGCGCGGTGGCGCGCCGATTCTGGCGCTGGTCTTCGCCAGCGGTGTCGGTATTATTTTGATCCAACTGGCGATGGTGGCAGGCTGGCTGCCGTCAATCAGCTAGCCTTCCGCACAGGGTGACGGACAAGGATGTCCGTCATAAAAAAACGCCGGGAGCGTTTTTCAACGTCGCTTGCGACGGCCCGCAGGGTGACGGACAAGGATGTCCGTCATACATAAAAAAAGAGCGTGAACTCAGCATTCACGCTCTTTTTTCTTTCAAACCAGCGATCAGAAGTTCAGGCCAACGCCGACATAGGCTGAATCCGCCAGTTTATTATCCGGCCCGCTTTCACGTGCCATATTGATGTAGCGGTAGCCGACATCAACGTTCAGCGGTGCAAATACCTGCCAGCGTACACCTGCTTTCCCTTCAACGTAGTGATCGACATGGCTGGAGAAAGCATCCGGTGAATAGTAACCTTCGCCATACAGCGAGAACTGACGGCTCAGTGGCCACTGCACGCCACCGCCCAGAGCAACACCATAGCCATCATTGCCATGATCCTGATTCAGGTACAGCGCTTTACCGCCCAGAGTCAGCTTGAGTGGGCCGACAGGGATGGTGTATCCCAGACCGAAGCCGTAGACGTCATTGTTGTTGTCGCCGTGGGCATAGCTCACATTCCCCGCAAGCCCAGGAATGCCCATACCGAAGCCCGCATTAGCGCCTGCATAATCGCGACCTGCTTCCCCGGAAAGGCTAATGGCATGTACAGAGGCCGTTGCAAGTAACAGGCTTCCCGCACAGGCAATCACAAACTTTTTCATTTTCAATATCCTTAAAAACCGTCGTTAAACGCGCGTGTAAAGATGTTATCGCTGCCGATTTTACCCGAAACGCCCCCTCACTCCAGCATGAAATTACCCTGAGCAGCGATTTATTCTTTTAATAATCATGAAAGTTTTCATTCAGCGCTGCTGACAATGGCAACAATAAGCGTCGCCTATTTGCTCAAAAAAGACAAAGTGAACAATAGTACTCATCATGGACGACGACAAAACAGGCAGAAAGAAACGATGATGAGAGAAGGAAAATTAGCCGCAGGAAAGCGTGCCACGGCGATGGATACCCATACGGTGCCTTCCGACAAGCACACGCCGATGCGGTTTCAGGATATGTGGTTTCTGGAAAAGCTGGCGCTGTTCGATCGTGAAACCAACGCCAATCATCAGGCTAGTCAGCAAAAAAAGGCGACGAAACCCAGCAGCAACGCACCAGATTATTAGCTTACGGCCACGTCGCGCTACCTGTTGGGCACGCGGTGCGTTGCATTAACCCAGCCTTTCACCTGCTGACGCGACAGCTTAATCCCGCCATTTTTCAGTTCGGCTGGCAGCGTATAATACGCAACCGGGCGCTGAAATCCGGCAAGCTGCGGCTGTAGCCAATCGCGTACTGCATCAAGCGTCGTCGTTTGTGCCACTTCCAGCACCGCAACAGGACGGTGACCAAACTCCGCATCGTCAACGGGCACAACACAGGCCTGTTGCACATCGGGATGCCTCAACAGTACGGCTTCGATATTCTCCGGCTGGATCCCTTCTCCACCGCTAAAAAATTGATTATCCAGACGCCCCAGAATGTGCCACTCACCCTCGGCAAAGCGCCCGCGATCTCGCGTGTGGAACCAGCCATCCTCATCGACCAGTGGGATCAGTTTCCCGTCGCGCCAGTAGCCAGCCGCCAACGTGCTGCCGCGCAGCAGAATTTCATCCTCAACCAGTCGGATCTCCCGCCCGTGTAACGGCAGCCCCACCCCAGAACGCCCATCGGCGCGTTTCGCGCAAGCTGTCGACGCCAGTTCCGTCAGACCATAGCCACACCAGCAGCTCACGCCTCGGGCTTCAGCCTGTTGCGTGAGCGTCTGCGGAATCATCGCGCCGCCGAGCAATACGGCTTTCAGTGCCGTAGGGAAAGTTTCCTCCGACAGCAGTCGCCACAGTTGCGTCGGCACCAGAGAAGCGTGGGTACAATCGCGCAGCGCACTCTCCAGAGGCTGATGCGCACGAACGACTATCGTGGCTCCCGTGGTAAGCCAGCGCCAGACGATACCCTGCCCGGACACGTGAAAGAGCGGGAGTGACAACAGCCAACTGTCGCGGGAGGAAAACGCCATCATCTGAACCACACCTTCCGCGCTGGAAAGATGAGCCGAGAACGTGTGCGCCACCGCTTTTGGCATTCCGCTGGAGCCGGATGTCAACGTCAGCGTCGCCAGCCGTTCGGCCTGCCAGCACAATCGATCGGCACGGCGACTTTCTTCGGTATAGCCCGATGGCAAAAAATCTGATGGTAAAGAAAGGGGGGCTAAAGAAAGCGTGCGTACCGCATTCGGCCAGGGGGTATCATTCAGGCAAAGACCATACGCCACATGCAATGCGGGCAACAGCGCCTCGGTTAACGCATCGGGCAGCTGTGGATTCAGCGGCAGCACACGTGCACCGCATTGCAATAGCGCCAGATAGCTGAACAGCATCTGTACGCTATTTTTCCCACGTAGCGCAACCGTACTGTCGGTCGCAACGCCCTGCTGTGTAAAATGCTGCGTCAGACGATCCACCTGCTGGGCAAGCGCCTGCCAGCTCCAGCAGGTTTCATCGTCAATCAATGCGACAGACGGAGGCGTCTGGTTAGCCCAGTGTCGCCACGGCCAGTCAGTCAGGATTGCCATACCACGTCCAGTTGCTCAGCAGCCAGCAGCGGCAACGTGCTCTCCGGCCAGGCTTGAATAACCTGCGCTTGCATCAGATTCAACGTGTCCAGACCTGGAATCGTCTCCGGCGTCAGCCAATGCGCCAGACGCGCCAACTGCGTTAAACCCAGACTGGATTCGATACTGGAGCTAATCACCGCCGTTAATCCAGCCTGCTGCGTTTCCTGCACCAGTTGCTGGCAGCGAGCGAGGCTGCCGACCAGCGTAGGCTTAATAACAATCGCGCTCACCCCCGGCTCAGCTTCCACCCGAAAATCGGCCTCGCGCACACTTTCGTCCCAGGCAATGCTGATACCGGTTTCCCGCGCAAATTCGCGAGATTCTTCACGGGTTTTGCAAGGCTCTTCGAGAAAGGCAATACGCGAACGCAATGACGGCGCGACATAGCGGGCAAAGCCGTCCGCTTTGGCGCGCGTCCAGCTACGGTTGGCATCCAGACGGAGTTTCAGATCCGGCAACGCTTCCAGCAGCACGTTAACGATCATGCCGTCACGCACCGCTTCGTACAGGCCGACTTTGACCTTTGCCACTTTCTCGCCCGGCATCGCCTGTAGCATGTCAAACAGCTCATCAGGATCGCCGCTGCACAACGGCGCTTTGCGATAGTCAGCAGCCTGCGGCAGGTGTTGATCCAGCTCTGCCTGTGCACAGCTTAAGCCAAAGGCCACTGACGGCAAAAGATCGTCAGAAAATGCAGACCCTGTCGCCCACGATTGCAGCTGTTCAAGCGTAACGGCTTCCGCCTCAGCCAGCGTTTCCACGCTGAATTCCGGTAACGGCGCGATCTCACCCCAGCCCAACCGTTCGTCTTCTTGCAGACGAACGATAAGCCCATCGCGGGTTTTCAGACGCTGATTGCGCAGCACGACACCCGCTTCCATCGGCACGCTGTAACGATAGAGAGTGACCCGACGCATTACGGATTCCGTTTGAATTTGCTGAAGTCAGGCTGACGTTTTTCGTTGAACGCGTTACGGCCTTCCTGCCCTTCGTCCGTCATATAGAACAGCATGGTGGCGTTACCCGCCAGTTCCTGCAAGCCCGCCTGACCATCGCAGTCCGCGTTCAGTGCCGCTTTCAGGCAGCGCAGCGCCATTGGGCTGTTTTGCAGCATTTCACGGCACCAGCGCACGGTCTCTTTTTCCAGGTCGGCCAGCGGAACCACTGTGTTCACCAGCCCCATATCCAGCGCTTGTGCCGCATCGTACTGACGGCACAGGAACCAGATTTCACGTGCTTTTTTCTGGCCCACGATGCGTGCCATGTAAGACGCCCCCCAGCCGCCGTCGAAGGACCCCACACGCGGCCCCGTTTGACCGAAGATGGCATTTTCAGCCGCAATGGTCAGGTCGCACATCATGTGCAGAACGTGTCCGCCACCGATGGAATAGCCCGCGACCATCGCGACAACTGGCTTCGGACAGGTACGGATCTGGCGTTGGAAATCCAGCACGTTCAGGTGGTGCACACCGCTGTCATCCTGATAACCGCCGTAGTCGCCGCGTACTTTCTGATCGCCGCCGGAGCAGAATGCCTTATCGCCTGCACCGGTCAGAATGATCGTTCCAATCCCGTCGTCATGGCGCGCATTGTCGAGCGCCTGGATCATCTCTTTTACCGTCTGCGGACGAAACGCATTACGTACCTGAGGGCGGTTAATGGTGATTTTGGCAATGCCATCGGTGGATTTATGGTAGAGGATATCGGCGAAATCGCCGCTGCAATCGTGCCATTCAATCGGTGCGTAAAGCAGTTCTTCACTCGGATAAAGCATAGTTATCAATCCTTAACGTGATGCAAAAGAAAAGCGCGAACCCGCTCGGCATACACCGCTGGATTCGCCTGATGAGCATTGTGGCCTGCCTGCGCTACGCTCAGTAACGGCAGGCCATATTGCGTCGCCAGCGTTTGAAATTTCATATCGCTGGCACCGCATAAATAAACAAAAGGCATCGACAGGTGTCGGAGACGGTCTGCTAAAAAAGGCTGCCGCCCCAGCGACGTGGCTTCCAGCATGGCCGCAACGGATGCGCCGTGATTCGCACTCCGGCGCTCAATCAGCTGTTCACGCTGTACTGAATCCACATCGGCAAAGACTGCCTGCTGATACCAGTCCTGCAAGACCGCGGGCAGCGGTTCGTGATGAAAGCGTTGCGCCCAACGAGCATCATGGTGGATACGTGCCGTACGCAGCTCCGGCGTCGCCAGACCGGGGTGGCCGCCTTCGACCAACAGCCCCAGCATGCCGTCATGCTGCCCGTTACAAGCGTGATACATCGCGATACGCCCACCGAGCGAATAACCCAACAGCCAATAACGCGTAATATCTTGCTCCCGCAGCGTCTCGCTGAGCAGGCGACTCACATCGGCAAAATCGGTTGCGGAAATCGTTCGCGACGCACTATGTCCGGGTAAATCCACCAGCAGTACGGGCCAGTCGCGGCAAAACGGCAGGACGGGCAACCAGTCCTCTCCGCTGCCTAATAAACCATGTAGGCATACCAGCCACGGCTGCCTCGGCGCCACCGCGCCATGCGTCACCTTCCGGCAGCTTAACCCCTGAGAACCTGAATCCTGAGAATCTAGCCCCTGAAACTCTATCCCCTGAGAATCTAGTGCGCCCATGTCGCCACCTGCGCGACCAGTTCATTGAGCGTTGCTGCGCCATCCTTCGGCTCAACCACGACCTCCAGCAGCGTGACGCCCCCCTGTGCCCAGCAGTCCATTACCGTATTCGCCAGCTGTTCCCAGTTATCAGCGCGCACGTAATTGAGGCCAAACATCGCAGCAGCATGGCCGAACTCCACATTTTGCGGCATGCAGTAAAACGCTTCACGCTGCGCAACCGGCGTCGGCAACAGGGAAAATATCTGGCCGCCGTTATTGTTCACCACAATCAGCACCAGCGGAGCGGGAGCCTGACGCAGCAGCGCCAGCGCATTCAAATCGTATAACGCAGAGAGATCGCCGACGATGCCCAGCGTCGCTTTCGCGGTGGCACGCTGCACGCCAGCCAGCGTGGAGATCAGGCCATCAATACCGCTGGCACCGCGATTACCGTACACCGGATATCCCTGCGGGAGCTGCGCCAGCGCGTCGATCAAGCGCACTACCAGGCTGTTGCCGACAAACAGCTGTCCATCTGGCGGCAACAGTGCGGGTATACGCTGCGCCAACTGTGCCTCACCAAAGCGAGGAGCCAGATGCATGTCGATCTGCCGCTGCGTTCTGTCGGCAATATCCACCAACATATCCGCCCACGGTGCCTGCTTGTGCGCCGGGTGCGCTGACAGCCACTCGCCCACGTCCGCCACCAGACGACGCCCGCGATGATGAGCCGGATCCAGCCGTCCCGGCAGATCGTCAATTAACCAGAATTCTTGCGGCTGGCACTGTTCCTGCCATTGCAACAGGCGCTTACCGGTCAGGCTACCGCCGAACTGCAAGACAATCTCCGCCTGCCGTAAGCGATCCGCTGCGTCGGGATGCGCCAGCCAGATATCCGCACAGGGCAACGGCTGCCCACTTTGCGACAGAACATCACCAATAAGCGGCCAACCCAGTTCATTTGCCCACGCGGCGAGACGCGCCCCCTGTTCGGGACTCACGCGACCGGCGAGCACAACGCCGCGCTTCTGTCGCCACTGCGGCCAGTCCGGCTGCACCACCAGCGCACTCTGACGCATTTCACGCAGCCAGGGTTCACGGCTATTCCACCAGTCGCCCAGCGTCATCAGCCAATCCTGATACGCCGTGCCGTCATCGGCACCGTACAGCGGTTCAGCAAACGGGCAGTTAATGTGCAGCGCGCCGTGCATCAGTCGCGCCATGGCGCTATCGACAGAAGAAACCAGCCAGCTAGCTGGGATGTCGGGCGTGGGGCGCGGTAAATCCAGCGCCAATGTGGGGTGTGAAGCATACAGCGCATGTTGACGAATCGCCTGATTCGCGCCGCAGTCGATCAGCTCCGGCGGACGGTCGGCGGTCAGAACGACCAGCCGCTCACCGGTCAGCCCGGCTTCAATGATGGCAGGATAAAGGTTCGCGGCAGCGGTGCCTGACGTCACGATAATCGCAACCGGTTCACGTGAGGCTTTTGCTAGCCCAAGCGCCAGATGCCCGAGCCCGCGTTCGTCAAAATGCGTGTGGCAAATCAGCGCGTGGTTGTCCGCCGCAGACAATGTCAGCGGGGTGGAGCGAGAACCGGGCGCGATACAGACATGCCGGACGCCGTGGCGGGTCAGCGATTCCAGCAGTAATGTAGCCCAGCGGCGATTAAATACACTTGTTGACATGATGTACTCAACAACTCAGGTTGCAGGTTATTCCCGCCATCTTCCTGTGTACTGGCTGAACCGCTCACAGAAAATGATGGATACAGGCAAAAGACGAATGATCAACTGTTGGCGGCCTGGTTGCCCTTTAGCAAACATCAAGATCGACCCTATTATATTTTTTTTTACCACGCTGACTTTGATATAAACCAGTACCAGGCACAACAACCATAAAACAAAACTATGACATATCACCGTCTAACAGGGATCTCAGCCCTGCCGCTTTGTTTTCCAACTCCTGCCATTCTTGTTCTGGATCAGAAGCGGCCACAATTCCGGCACCGGCATAGAGCGTTAAAATATGATCCCGCACTTCGGCTGAACGTAACGCCACGCTGAATTCAGACTGCTGACGAGAAAGGTAACCCGCCGACCCTGCGTACCAGCCGCGTTCAAACGGTTCATGTTCGGCAATAAAGCGCCGCGCCTCTTGCCGCGGCAAACCCGCAACCGCCGCCGTGGGCTGTAATGCCTTCAGGCACGCGCTATCAGACGCCGTTCGTAATGTGGCATGAATGGTGCGGCGCAGATGCTGTACTTTACGCAGGCGCACAATTTCCGGCGGCATCACATCCAGCGACAGCGCGGACTGCTGGAGCCGCTGGCAAATATCATCCACCACCAGCATGTTCTCGCACTGATTTTTGGTGTCATTCATCAGCCAGTCAGCCAGTTCAGCAGCTTTGTGTGCGTCGCGATCGCTTGCCACCGTCCCCGCCAGCGCTTCCGTTTCCAGCTCACTCCCCCGACGACGATAAAGCCGTTCCGGGCTGGAACCGAGAAACGCATGACGCGCGTCGTGCGCCAGCATGAAATGGAAACAGTGGTGATTTGCCGCCCGGCTGGCGGCCATAAAGGTGGTGGCCTGTAGCGACTGCGTCAGCGTTAGCGTAGTCGCCCGTGCCAGAACGACCTTTTCCATCAGTCCCGCATTGATGTCATGCAGCGCCCGCTGGAGCAAATCAATCCATCCCTGGCGCTCTGGCTGATGCCCGACGGACTGAACCTCCGCATGCAAAGCAGGCAGCGACGCAGGCGGCAGAAGCAGATTAATAAACGCCGAGGCTTCGGCGGCATCCTGCTGCAATGAGGTATCGCTGAACAGATTAATACTCAGGCTGAGCGTATCATCCTGACGCCGCAGCTCTGCACGGGGCAAAAACAGGTAGCCAGGAGACGAAGTGTCGCTTTCTTTTATCTGGTTAAACGCATTCAGTCCCCAGATTCGCACGTTGGGGCCGCACTGCTGCTCGGCGAGAAATGCCTCGGCATCCTGAATATGATGAAACCCGCACACATTGCCGCACACAGCGGCTTCTTCACGATCCTGGCGATGCTGCCAATAGAACTGTGGGTACACCGGCTGAGTCGCCAGCCACGGCAATAGCTCAGACGCATCGCTGAGAGTTAATGAACGCGTTATTTGTCTGAAACCAGCGCATTCAGGCTGTGGCTCGCGCAAATCCTGCTGCAAATGCCGCAGCAAGTCGGAAAGTTGTTTCACCGTTACCCCAGAGACCTAACACAAAGTAGGGGATTATACGGGAAAAAACACGCCGTGGGTGAGAGCTTACGCAAGAGCCCAAAGTCCCCGTTACAACCACGAGGGGGAAGACAACGCAAAATCGCATCAAACGGCAAAACGGCGCGTGCGCATCGCTTTAAAATTTCACATCATCATTATTGCTTTAATTGATCTCTTCTTTTGCCGATTATCTAATCGGCATTTTTTTGCGCGCGATATAACCTCGGGAAACGCGCTCTCCCTCCCTCTCGAACGGCGTATCAGGATTCTTTCCATTCAGGGCATGAGTTATGGTAAAAATAGGCCCTTGTTACGTTGACCGGATAGTCTCGTCAGGATGAGTACAACACTGAATTCCAACCCGTTATGCATTAATCAGCCTCTGCCAGGCAAAAAGGCACAGGCAGCGACGCGCATCGTTTTCTTTGTTGCGGGTTTCGCCATGGCCTCCTGGGCGCCGCTGGTTCCTTTTGTCAAAACGCGGCTGGCTATCAGTGATGCCTCTCTGGGGATGTTGCTACTTTCTCTCGGTATTGGGTCGTTGCTGGCTATGCCACTCACCGGTTTTCTCACCAGCAAGTTAGGGTGCCGCAGCGTGATTTTGCTGGGAAGCGCGCTGCTTTGTCTGGTATTGCCCGCATTGACGCAGGCAGGCACATTACCCCTGATGGCGATAACGCTGCTCTTTTTCGGTGCCTCTATGGGCATGATCGATGTCGCAATGAATATTCAGGCCGTCATCGTAGAACGTGCCAGCGGGCGGGCGATGATGTCCGGTTTTCATGGCTTCTTTAGTGTGGGGGGGATTGTCGGCGCAGGTGGCGTCAGCGCCCTGCTGTGGCTTGGCCTGTCCCCGCTGATGGCAATCCTGACGATGGTTGCGTTGATCCTGATCTTTATGGCAACGGCGCACAAGCACCTGCTGCGCACCACGAATCAGGATGACGGTGGCCCGCTGTTTGTCATTCCGCGCGGCTGGGTCATGTTTATTGGTTCACTGTGCTTCATCATGTTCCTGGCCGAAGGTTCCATACTGGATTGGAGCGCCCTCTTCTTAACGGTTGAACGCAACCTGACCGGCGCGCAGGCGGGCATGGGCTATGCCGCGTTTTCCGTCGCCATGACGCTGGGCAGGCTGAACGGCGATCGCATCGTTAATGCGCTCGGGCGCTACGCGATTCTTACCGGCGGCAGCCTCTGTGCCGCACTTGGTCTGGTGTTAACGATCAGCATTGATAATGCGATCACCGCGATTCTTGGCTTCGTCATGGTCGGTATCGGCGCATCAAATGTGGTGCCGATTCTTTTCAGTGCGGCGGGAAATCAAAAGATCATGCCGCCCAATCTGGCCATCGCGTCGATCACCACCGTGGGCTATGCCGGTATTCTGATCGGCCCGACCATTCTCGGCTTTATTGCACAGTTCAGCAATTTGGCTACCGCATTCGGGTTTGTCGCACTGCTGTTGCTGGCCGTTAGCGCCAGTGCGCGTGCCGTCATCCGCTAATCAGGAGCGTTAATTGATGCCAGCCATAATCCTGCGTTATTTTTCTCTCCTTACGGTGCTATCGCTCCTTATTACCGGAACGTTCGGCTATAGCTACATCAACGATTTGCTGGCGGGCAAAAAACATTCGCTGACGACCATTGCGCAGGGCATACAAAAACGCGTCGATACCTACCGTTTTTTCACCTATCAAATATACGGCAGTCTGAACAGCGAACCCGCCGCTAACGACCCCAGCATTACCGCCATTAATTTAATGCCGAATGTGTTCTACGTAGAAAAAAACGGTCAGAAAACGGACGCACTGATTTTCGGGCAGCACGATAAAGGAACGCTGACGTCGGTTCGTCGGATATCCCGTTATCTTGATATTCTCTGGGGAGCGGAGAACAGTGTCTATTCCATGTATTACCTGAACGGTATCGACAACAGCCTGACAATGATTTCCACGCAGACGCTGAAAGATATCTCTTCGCAGTTCCGGGGCAATTATATTACGGTCATCGCCGAGGCGCGCCGGACGGAAATGCTGCAACAGGCGAATGTGTTAGACGAGCGTGAAAGTTTTTCCCCGCTGCGTAAATTACGCTTCTATAACGACTACTATTTTACGCTGCGCACCACATTCAATCAGCCGGGGCATCTGGCAACCATTCTGGCCTTCGATCTGCCGATTAACGATTTAATTCCGGACACCATCCCGCGTGAGCACCTTATGCTGAAGCCGGATACGCCAGCAGCCAGCACGATGGACAGCAGCAATAATAGCGAAGGCTCGGCCGATGTGCAGCTTCACGGATCCAATATTGAAATCTCCGCTACGCTCGTTAATGCGCCGCTGAAAATCGTTTTTCAGGTGCCCGTAAAAGCCCTGATTATTGATTCATTGCGTAATAACGTCTGGCTTTTGCTGCTGAATCTGGTTCTGCTGAGTTTGTCCCTCGCGGGCTTTTATCTTTTCCGCCGGAAGTATGCGCACCCCGTAGAGGATGTATCCCATCAGTTGGAAAAGAAACTGGATATTTACCGTGAAACCACGAGCAGAATCCCGATGGGCGTGCTGGTTTATGACTTCAACAGCAATAAAATCATCATACAAAATGAGCGTGCCGAGCAGTTGCTTCCACACCTTAGTCTGCAAAAAATCACTAATATGGCAGACGAGCACCAGGGCGTCATTCAGGTCACGATCAATAATGAAATGTATGAAATCCGCCAAATTCGTAGCCAATATTCGCCGGACTATTGCCTCTTCCTGCTGCGTGAACAGGATAAAGAGATTCTGGTGCAGCGGAAACTGCTGCTCGCCCAGCGTGAATATGAAAAGAATATTCACGCCAGAAAACGCTTATTTCAAAACCTGCTCAGCGAATTCAAACAGCCGCTGATTTCACTACAACAGCATATTCATGCGCTGCGCCACAGCGATACGGGAACCGTACAGACACCCACACTGGAGCAACTCACGGCGGATACCCGTTGCGCTATTGAGCTACTGGAAAATATCGCCCTGCACGAAAAGCTGGAAGCGCAGGAATGGAGCGTGGTCAACGACAGCTTTTCGCTGCTGGCGCTGATGGACAATGTGCTTCTTGAGCTACTACCGCGATTGAATCAAAAAGGCCTGGCCCTATTCCATCATTACAACCTGGAGAATAATCAAACTTACGTGGGTGATGCCGGGTTGCTGAAAAAGACGCTGGCGCTGCTGCTGAATTATTCGGTGACCAATACGGATTACGGCAAAATTACGGTATCGGTTGACAGAAAAAATAATGAATCGGACACCCTAATTATTCAGGTCAGCGATACGGGCACCCATGTTTCAGGCAAAGAGCAGGAAAATATCCGCCACCCTTTCCTGCACCCTGCCACTTCCGATCGTTTCGGACAAAATTCAGGATTGACCTTATTTTTGTGTAATCAACTCTGTAATAAACTGGGCGGTGCGTTAACCATCAACAGTAAGTCCGGGCTAGGTACACACTATATTCTGACGCTAAAACTGGAGCCGGAACCGCTTTCCGTTGAGGAAGAAAAACTGCTGGATGGTATTACCATTCTGCTGGATGTGACGTCTGATGAAGTACAGCATATTGTCGGCAATATGCTGACGGGTTGGGGAGCGAATTATCTGGTCAGCGATGAACGCCAGATTAATCAGGAAGTCGATATCTGTATTACGGATGACCCGGATAATAAGGCAGATTATACGCTGCTATTGAGTCACGACGATGACACCTTAACGCCTTTGGGCCCGCGCCGTTTGCGGGTGAATTATAATATCAGCCACCTCCTGCTGGAGGCGTTGCTTAAGCTGATTGAGCTACAACTGGAACATTCCCCCGATGCGCTACAGGAAGGGGAACAGGACGATGTCGACTTTTACGCCGCGCAATTGGCATCAAGCGACTATTATTCGCTGTTCGTGGAGACAGTACCGGATGATTTAAAGAGGCTGTATACTGAAGCGGAAGCAGGCGATTTCCCGTCACTTTCGCAGACGGCACACCGGCTGAAAGGCGTGTTTGCCATGCTGAATCTGCATCCTGGCAAACAGTTGTGTGAACAGCTTGAACAGCATATTACCGCGCATGATAGTGAAGAGATCGAGGCTAACCTTCATGAAATTGAGAGGTTTGTCAGTGCATTACTATCCCCAATAGAACCTAAAGGGCAGCAAGGTAGCCAACAAGATGAGTAACCAAAACGATGAGTAACTTAAACGTAATTATTGCCGACGACCATCCTATTGTCCTTTTTGGCATCAAAAAATCGCTTGAGCAGATTGAATGGGTCAATGTGGTTGGCGAATTTGAAGACTCAACAGCGCTGATCAACAACCTGCCTAAGCTGGACGCTAACGTTTTAATTACCGATTTATCCATGCCTGGCGATAAATACGGCGATGGCATCACCCTCATTAAATACATTAAGCGCCATTTTCCTCATCTCTCTATTATTGTTCTCACCATGAATAATAATCCGGCGATTCTGAGCGCGGTACTGGATTTGGATATCGAAGGCATCGTGCTGAAACAGGGTGCGCCAACCGATTTACCCAAAGCGCTGGCTGCCCTGCAAAAAGGGAAGAAATTTACGCCGGACAGCGTATCCAAAGTACTGGAGAAAATCAGCGCCAGCGGCTACGGTGACAAACGCCTGTCTCCGAAAGAAAGTGAAGTGCTACGTCTGTTTGCAGAAGGTTTTCTGGTCACCGAAATCGCCAAAAAACTCAACCGCAGCATCAAAACAATCAGTAGCCAGAAGAAGTCAGCGATGACCAAGCTGGGCGTCGACAACGATATTGCCCTGCTGAACTACCTGTCTTCCGTTAATGGCGGCGCAACGCAGGTCGACTAAACCTTTACCTTTCCTCGCCTGCACCGGCAACCGCTGGTGCAGGTTACTCCCCGGATGTTCTCGCCTGACGCACCACGTTACTGTAATACGCCAGCGCCTGCTGCAAGGTATCCAGCGTAACCGGTTTTGACAAACAGTTATCCATCCCCGCACCCAGGCAACGTTCCCTTTCTTCCGCCAACGCATTCGCTGTCACGCCGATAACCGGGAAGCGTAATCCCTGCTCGCGCATACGCTGTGTAAACAGATAACCATCCATATTCGGCATGTTGACATCCGTCAGCACGATATCGATATGATTTTTACTCAATACGCCCAGCGCGTCGATCCCATCATTCGCCGTCATCGCCTGATACCCCAGAGAACCAAGCTGATCCGCCAGCAGCCTGCGGTTGATGGGATGATCGTCAACCACCAGAATCATAATATCGCCATTCTCTGCGCGCTCGTAGTGAGTCAGCGGCGGTGAAATCTCGGCGTACGCGCGATCCTCGTTTTCTGAACGATAGATTTTCTCCAGCAAATCGGGCAGATGTTGCGGCGTGGACGTTCCTTGCACCCAATGCCCTGCACTCACTTCCTGCGCGGATCCGGTATGGGAACCGCTCATCACGATATGCGCCCGAACGGTGATATTCTCTTCTGATATGTAATCGCTAATCATCACATCATCAGGCGACACGGTTTGGTTCTGATAACGCGCAACCTGCAACCCCTGATCTTGCAACAGCGTGAGCAGATAAGCCTCCAGCCGAGCATTGCGTATCTTCAACCAGCACATTTTCCCTTGCAGACTGGCGTTGATTGCTGCGGGAGCATAACGCGCTTTATACAGCGGAATTCTGACGCCAAACAGGCTGCCGAGCCCAGGTTCAGATTCAATGGTAATGTCTCCATCCATCAGATTGACCAGCTTTTCACAAATCGCCAGCCCTAACCCTGTGCCCTGAAAATGGCGCTGCACGCCGCTCCCCGCCTGGAAGAACGGGTCAAACAGCTTCACCGCCTCACGAGGTTGAATCCCTACCCCGGTATCACGCACCACAAATTCCAGATAGCCATCGCGGCAGCCGACTTCAAAAATGATGCAGCCCGTGTCGGTAAATTTGATGGCGTTGCTCAGCAGGTTAGACAACACCTGCTGCAAACGCACGGGATCGCCAAACAGGCTGACTGGCACATTGGGATCGATAAAGCAGTACAGCGTCAGGCGCTTTTTAACCACCAGTGGAAGATAGTTGCTGGTGATGTGGCTGATGACCTCATGCGGCGCAAACTCACACGGTTCGATCTTCAACTGTTCCGATTCAATCTTGGAAAAATCGAGGATATCGCTGATGATTTTCAGCAGCAGCGAGGAAGAGTTATTCATCGCCGCCACCAGACGGTTGGCGTCCTGCGGCAGCGATTTGGTTTGCAGTAAATCGAGGTTACCGATAATCCCGTACAGCGGCGTACGCAATTCATGGCTGACGGTAGCCAGAAACATCGATTTCGACTGGCTGGCCTGCTCGGCAGCATTCGCCATTTCCTGTAGCGACTCTTCCATTTTGACGCGCGCGCTGACGTCCAGCAGCACACAAATCGCCACGTTTTCATTACGATAGCGCGAATGAACAAAGCTGATTTGCAGGTGATGATTGCGGCTGGTCATGACATCCACAAACTTGGACTGCTGCTCGCAAATGATGCGGGTAATACGCAACCTGTCTTCGTGGGTCAGCAGGTTGAGATAGTTGTGCGCCAGCTCGTTACTGAGGATGTTCGTGCCGTCATTGATACGCAGGATACAAATCCCTACCGGTGCCGAGGCCACAATCTTACGGTTGAATTGCTCGTTCTCTTCCAGTTGGAACGCATTCACTTCTGCCGGCAACAGCATTTTCCGCTCAAACACCAGCGCCAGCACAAACAGCAAGATAGCCGATAACATATTCAGCACCAGCATGTTGATCATTAAGGCGCTGATATGGGAGAGCAGCACTTTCAACGGCAGTGAATACACGATGCTGAACGACGTCGGCGGCAGCGACTTCTTCAAAATGAGCTCGTCATAACCATTCACATAGCCAAAATAGTTATGATCGGAGGGATAACCGTCTACCGACGAAGCGTAACGCCCCTTATCATCGGAAAACTGCAAAACGACCTGATTGTATTGATCCAACAGCCTGGCACCGATCGGAAATTTACCTATGGTGACAAAGTCATCCAGACGAATCGTCTGTTCAATCCCCATGATGACTTCCAGCTTGTTATCCACATAAATCGGCGTCAGCGCATATAAATAGCCGACATCGGGGATAGACGCAGGAGTAATCCAATAGAGCGTTTCATCACGTCCGGTTTGGGTGCGGTTCTTCTTCTGATCCTGAAACCGATCCTGCACGTTTTTAAGTAAGTTATCACGGTCGAGCGACTGGTTACGGATGCCAAAATCAACCATACAGCGCCGATCGCCGCCGACAAAAAAGACCCGGTTAAGATCGTAGACGGCAGAGAAGTTATCCTGCCAGCCGTTAAAGAAATGACTTAATGAAAGCAGCGCTGCATTCCCGCCATATTGCGTGGAACAGGTTGCGCCGGGCGCGAGCGAATAAACGGAGACACCGGGGCCCCCTTCCATTGGCGGCTCTGCTTTTTCTCTCGCCAGCACCAGCCGATTTGCCGCCAGATACTGGAGTTCGCGCACAATATCCGACGCGTGTCGGATATAGCCCTGCGACTGATCAAAGCTGAGGTTGTACTCCTGCCGCAACTCTGACTCTTTTTCATTCAATACTTTAGTGACATAAAAAACGGATATCAGCGCGCCTAGCACCCACAGCATGACCGCCAGAACCCGAAATAAATAGCGGGAAACTTTTAATGTGGTATGGAATGAGGCGAGATATTTCAAGTGGATACCGTTGAATAATGGAAGAACCCGTTGGCTGATACACTACCGAGTGTCGATAAAAAAAGCCAGCGCATCGCGCTGGCTTACTCGACTCATTCCGGCTAAGGAAAAGGCTTATTCGTCATCTTCTGCGATATCATCATCGCCATCAATGTCATCAATCGCGTCGTCGTCTTCGGCAACTTCGCCTTCAACTTTTACCACACCATCCAGCTCTTCATCTTCTACCGGTTCGGCCACGCGTTGCAGGCCGACAACATGTTCGTCTTCCGCCGTACGAATCAGCGTCACACCTTGCGTGTTACGGCCAACGATACTGACTTCAGATACGCGGGTACGCACCAGCGTTCCGGCATCGGTGATCATCATGATCTGGTCTGCGGCATCGACCTGAACCGCACCAACCACTTTACCGTTACGTTCGCTGACCTTGATAGAGATAACCCCTTTCGTCGCACGCGACTTGGTCGGGTACTCACTCACGGCACTACGCTTACCAAAGCCATTTTGCGTCACGGTCAGGATATCGCCTTCGCCACGAGGAATGATCAGTGAAACAACGCGATCTTCGCCTTGCAGGTTGATACCACGGACACCCGTTGCCGTACGGCCCATGGAGCGCACCGCCTGCTCGGAGAAGCGAACCACTTTGCCTTCCGCAGAGAACAGCATCACTTCATCACTGCCATCGGTCAGGTCGACACCAATCAGCTCGTCACCCTCGTTCAGGTTAACCGCGATGATCCCCGCACTGCGCGGACGGCTGAATTCGGTTAGCGCCGTTTTCTTCACGGTACCGCTGGCGGTGGCCATGAAAATATGGCGACCTTCTTCGTATTCACGCACCGGCAGAATCGCGGTGATACGTTCATCCGCTTCAAGCGGCAGCAGGTTGACGATCGGGCGACCACGCGCGCCACGGCTGGCTTCCGGCAGTTGGTATACCTTCATCCAGTACAAACGACCCCGGCTGGAGAAGCACAGAA
Organism: Pectobacterium colocasium; assembly: GCF_020181655.1. NCBI lineage: Bacteria > Pseudomonadati > Pseudomonadota > Gammaproteobacteria > Enterobacterales > Pectobacteriaceae > Pectobacterium > Pectobacterium colocasium. Next base: position 1,315,183 of record NZ_CP084032.1, on the reverse strand, counting down.
TCGTGTCGTGGGTGTTCGCCACCAGCAGACGATCGATAAAGTCTTCTTCTTTTATACGTGCGGCAGACTTGCCTTTGCCGCCACGGCGCTGTGCTTCGTAATCGCTCAGCGGCTGATACTTCACGTAACCCTGATGGGACAAGGTGACGACAACATCTTCCTGATTGATCAGATCTTCGATGTTAATATCAGCGGTATTCGCGGTGATCTCGGTACGACGCTCATCGCTGTACTGCGTTTTGATCGCTTCCAGCTCTTCGCGGATCACTTCCATCAGGCGCTCAGGGCTGTTGAGGATATAAAGCAGCTCGGCGATTTCCGCCAGCAACGCTTTATATTCATCCAGCAGCTTTTCGTGCTCCATACCGGTCAGTTTCTGCAAACGCAGATCCAGGATCGCCTGCGCCTGCTGTTCCGTCAGGTAGTAACGCCCGTCACGGATACCGAACTCCGGCTCCAGCCACTCTGGACGCGCGGCATCATCACCCGCACGTTCCAGCATAGCCGCCACGCTACCCAGTTCCCATGCTTGTGCGATCAGCGAGGCTTTCGCTTCAGCCGGTGATGGCGCGCGGCGAATCAGTTCGATAATCGGATCGATGTTCGCCAGCGCAATCGCCAGACCTTCCAAAATATGGGCGCGATCGCGGGCTTTACGCAGTTCAAAAATGGTACGGCGCGTCACCACTTCGCGGCGGTGGCGCACAAACGCAACCAGAATATCCTTCAGCGGCATGATCTTTGGCTGCCCCTGATGCAGAGCAACCATGTTGATACCGAATGACGTCTGAAGCTGCGTCTGGGAATACAGATTATTCAGAACCACTTCACCCACGGCGTCACGCTTAATCTCGATGACGATACGCATACCGTCTTTATCGGATTCGTCACGCAGTGCGCTAATGCCTTCAATACGCTTGTCTTTAACCAGCTCGGCAATTTTCTCGATCAGGCGCGCTTTGTTCACCTGATAAGGAATTTCATGCACGATGATGGTTTCACGTCCGGTTTTCGCGTCCGCTTCTACTTCCGCGCGCGCACGGATGTAAATTTTACCGCGCCCGGTGCGATAGGCTTCTTCAATACCGCGTCGACCATTGATGATCGCCGCCGTCGGGAAATCCGGGCCTTTGATGTGTTCCATCAACCCTTCAAGGCTGATGTTTTCATCGTCGATATACGCCAGACAGCCGTTCACGACTTCTGTAAGGTTATGCGGAGGAATGTTCGTGGCCATCCCGACGGCGATACCGGAAGAACCGTTAACCAGCAGGTTGGGAATACGCGTTGGCATGACGTCAGGAATCTGCTCGGTGCCGTCATAGTTCGGCACAAAATCGACCGTCTCTTTTTCCAGATCGGCCAGCAGTTCATGGGCAATTTTCGCCATGCGAATTTCGGTATAACGCATCGCCGCCGCGGAGTCGCCGTCAATCGAACCGAAGTTACCCTGACCATCAACCAGCATGTAACGCAGTGAGAAAGGCTGCGCCATACGCACGATGGTTTCATAAACGGCAGAGTCGCCGTGCGGGTGGTATTTACCGATGACATCCCCGACGACACGGGCGGATTTTTTATACGGTTTGTTCCAGTCGTTGCCCAGTACGCTCATCGCATACAGTACGCGGCGGTGTACCGGTTTAAGTCCATCACGAACATCTGGTAATGCACGCCCGACAATAACGGACATCGCATAATCCAGATACGAGCTTTTCAGCTCTTCTTCAATGTTGACCGGTGTGATTTCTCTGGCAAGGTCGCTCATGGAGCCGCTATCCCTCTATTTAGGCATCTACCCGTGTTCAGAAAAGTGAACCGTTCAGGTAAGGTGAACTGTTCAAAAGGTGAAGGATTATATCACAAAGCCCCGTTTCGGGGGAAACTCCCTTCCACCTTGAACGGACGGTTTTCCTGCTGGACAGGTATTTTGCAGAGATAACGTATTTTGCAGAGAAAAGTCTCCGGCAAAGAAAAGTATGCCGCAGTGAAAAACGACAGCGCTGCACGTTGCGACACGAAGGGAGTATACTCGCGGCAGTAAAAGATGACGAAAGGCAGCGATGACAGATGAATGTAGAAAATCAAACTCCGAACGTTGACCATCAGGAGATTGCCAAATTTGAGGCTATCGCTTCACGTTGGTGGGATTTAGAAGGTGAATTCAAACCGTTACACCGCATTAATCCGCTACGTCTGGGCTATATTTCGCAGCGTGCGGAAGGTCTGTTCGGCAAGAAAGTGCTGGACGTCGGCTGCGGCGGCGGCATTTTAGCCGAGAGCATGGCGCGTGAAGGCGCAGACGTCACCGGGCTTGATATGGGCGCAGAACCGCTACAAGTCGCACGTTTGCATGCACTGGAAAGCGGTGTCGCCCTGAATTACGTACAGGAAACGGTAGAAGCCCATGCACAGGCGCATCCGGGCCTCTACGATGTTGTCACCTGTATGGAAATGCTGGAGCACGTTCCCGACCCGCAATCCGTGGTGCAGGCCTGCGCCAAGTTGGTCAAACCCGGCGGACATGTCTTCTTCTCCACCATCAACCGCAATGCGAAAGCGTGGATGATGGCCGTTATCGGCGCTGAGTACGTGCTAAAAATGGTACCGCGCGGCACCCATGACATTAAGAAATTCATCCGCCCGGCTGAGCTGATGCACTGGGTTGACAGTACGCCGCTGCGTGAAAAACACATCACCGGGCTACACTACAACCCGTTGACAGACCGCTTTAAGCTGGGTCCAAACGTAGACGTGAACTACATGCTGCACACGCGCCACGACAAATAGATCGGATTCAGAATATTCTTAAATGCTGCGCGGTTTTTTGCCGCGCGCCTTTATCCTTCTGGTGCCAAAACCAGCAAAGCCTTCAGGTTTTCTTTTTCTTATCAAAACCGAGAATGATATTGACATCGCCACAGGCCTTATCAGGCGAGGTTTTTAACAAAATATCTTTTCTTAAACCTCCAAATTAACGAAAAATCAACTCTTGTTCTTCAAAGAATCCACACTACAATACTCACCATGTAGTAGCCTTTTATCAAAAAATATCTATATCTAGTATTTATCCACAGAGTTAGTCACAGGGTGGTTTCTGTGAATAAACAGGGGATATTTTTTATTTTCACCAACAGGTAAATCCCAACATGAACCAGAGCTTGCTCGTTACCAAACGCGATGGCAGTAAAGAAAAAATCAATTTGGATAAAATCCACCGCGTCATTACCTGGGCCGCAGAGGGTTTACACAATGTCTCCGTCTCTCAGGTCGAACTTCGCTCCCACATTCAGTTTTACGATGGCATCAAGACCGCCGATATCCACGAGACCATCATTAAGGCCGCCGCCGATCTGATCTCGCGCGAAAGCCCGGATTATCAATATCTGGCCGCGCGTCTGGCTATCTTTCATCTGCGCAAGAAAGCCTACGGTCAGTTTGAGCCGCCAGCACTGCTGACTCACGTCACCAAGATGGTGGAACTGGGCAAGTACGACAAACACCTGCTGGAAGACTATAGCCCAGAAGAATTCGCCCAGATGGACGCTTTCATCGATCACTGGCGTGACATGAATTTCTCCTACGCGGCGGTTAAACAGCTGGAAGGGAAATATCTGGTACAAAACCGCGTCACCGGTGATATCTACGAAAGCGCCCAGTTCCTGTACATTCTGGTCGCGGCATGCCTGTTCTCCGGTTACCCACGTGAAACGCGTCTGGATTACATCAAACGTTTTTACGACGCGATTTCCACCTTCAAGATTTCCCTGCCGACGCCAATCATGGCGGGCGTGCGTACGCCAACGCGTCAGTTCAGTTCCTGCGTGCTGATCGAATGCGGCGATAGTCTGGATTCCATCAATGCGACATCCAGTGCAATCGTGAAATACGTTTCCCAGCGTGCCGGTATCGGCATCAACGCGGGCCGTATCCGTGCGCTCGGCAGCCCAATTCGCGGCGGTGAAGCCTTCCACACCGGCTGTATTCCTTTCTACAAACACTTCCAGACTGCGGTGAAATCCTGCTCTCAGGGCGGTGTACGCGGCGGTGCAGCTACACTGTTCTACCCATTGTGGCATCTGGAAGTGGAAAGTCTGCTGGTGCTGAAAAACAACCGTGGTGTAGAAGGTAACCGCGTTCGTCACCTCGACTATGGCGTGCAGTTGAACAAACTGATGTATCAGCGTCTGGTAAAAGGAGAAGACATCACGCTGTTCAGCCCGTCTGACGTACCGGGGTTATACGACGCGTTCTTCGCCGATCAGGATGAGTTCGAGCGTCTGTATGTGCAATATGAGCAGGATGACAGCATCCGCAAACAGCGCATCAAAGCCGTTGAGCTGTTCTCTCTGATGATGCAGGAACGTGCTTCCACCGGCCGTATCTATATTCAGAACGTTGACCACTGCAATACGCACAGCCCGTTCGATCCGCAGATTGCGCCGGTTCGCCAGTCCAACCTGTGTCTGGAAATCGCACTGCCGACCAAGCCGTTGGACGACGTGAATGATGAAAACGGTGAAATCGCGCTGTGTACGCTGTCTGCTTTCAACCTCGGTGCTATCAACAGCTTAGAGGATCTGGAAGAGCTGGCGACGCTGGCTGTACGCGCGCTGGATGCCCTGCTGGACTATCAGGATTACCCAATCACGGCCGCAGAGCGTGGCGCGATGGGCCGCCGCACGCTCGGTATTGGCGTCATCAACTTCGCTTACTATCTGGCGAAAAACGGCGTGCGTTACTCTGACGGCAGCGCCAACAACCTGACACACAGAACGTTTGAAGCGATTCAATACTACCTGCTGAAAGCCTCTAACGTGCTGGCGCGCGAGCAAGGTGCCTGCCCGTGGTTCAATGAAACCACCTATTCGCAGGGTATCCTGCCTATCGATACCTATAAGCGCGATCTGGATGCGATTTGCAACGAACCGCTGCATCTCGACTGGGAAGCGCTGCGTAACGACATCAAAGAATACGGGCTGCGTAACTCCACGCTGTCTGCACTGATGCCGTCTGAGACGTCGTCTCAGATCTCCAACGCGACCAACGGCATTGAACCACCGCGCGGCCACATCAGCGTTAAAGCATCCAAAGACGGTATCCTGCGCCAGGTGGTGCCGGAATACGAAACACTGAAAGATGCTTACGAGCTGCTGTGGGAAATGCCAGGCAACGATGGTTACCTGCAACTGGTGGGGTTGATGCAGAAATTTGTCGATCAGGCTATTTCTTCTAACACCAACTACGATCCGTCGCGTTTCCCATCAGGCAAAGTGCCGATGAAACAGTTGCTGAAAGATCTGGTCACGGCTTACAAATTCGGCGTGAAAACGCTGTATTACCAAAACACCCGTGACGGCGCAGAAGACGTACAGGACGACCTGCTGGCAGAGCCACAGGACGACGGCTGCGAAGGCGGCGCATGTAAGATTTAAGCCAATATACCCTAAATAATTCGAGTTTCAGGAAGGCGGCAAGCGAGGGAATCCCGATGAGCTTACTCAGGTAAGTGATTCGGGTGACTGAACGCAGCCAACGCACATGCAACTTGAAGTATGACGGGTATGATAATGAAAGGCTGCAATGCAGCCTTTCATCCTTTTATAGCGGGCGTCCCTGCCCACCCCCTACGGGGCTGCCGCAATCGGCATTAAAAAATGCTCCCGGCATTTTTTGGAGAGACTCATGGCCTATACCACTTTTTCACAGAATAAAAATGACCAGTTGCTAGAACCGATGTTCTTCGGCCAGTCCGTTAACGTTGCCCGTTTCGACCAGCAAAAATATGAAATTTTCGAAAAGCTGATCGAAAAGCAACTGTCCTTCTTCTGGCGCCCGGAAGAAGTCGACGTGTCGCGCGATCGTATCGACTATCAGGCACTGCCCGATCATGAAAAGCATATCTTTATCAGCAATCTTAAATACCAGACGCTGCTGGATTCGATTCAGGGTCGTAGCCCAAACGTGGCGCTGCTGCCGCTGATTTCGATCCCTGAGCTGGAAACCTGGGTAGAAACCTGGGCTTTCTCAGAAACCATTCACTCACGCTCTTACACGCACATCATCCGTAATATCGTGAACGATCCGTCTCTGGTGTTTGACGATATCGTCACGAATGACGAGATCCTGAAGCGCGCCAAAGATATCTCCGGCTACTATGACTCGCTGATCGAAATGACCAGCTACTATCATCTGCTGGGCGAAGGCACACATCAGGTTAACGGCAAGACCGTGACAGTGAACCTGCACACGCTCAAAAAGCAGTTGTATCTGTGCCTGATGAGTGTGAACGCGCTGGAAGCCATTCGCTTCTACGTCAGCTTCGCGTGTTCATTTGCTTTTGCAGAACGCGAGCTCATGGAAGGCAACGCCAAAATCATCAAGCTGATCGCGCGTGATGAAGCGCTGCACCTGACCGGCACGCAGCACATGTTGAACCTGATGCGCTCTGGCCATGACGATCCTGAAATGGCGCAGATTGCCGAAGAGTGTCAGCAAGAGTGTTATGACCTGTTTGTGCTCGCCGCGCAGCAGGAAAAAGAGTGGGCGGAATACCTGTTCCGCGACGGTTCGATGATTGGTCTGAACAAGGATATCCTGTGCCAGTACGTGGAGTACATCACCAACATTCGCATGCAGGCGGTTGGGCTGCCGCTGCCGTTCCAGACGCGCACTAACCCTATTCCGTGGATCAATGCCTGGCTGGTATCCGATAACGTGCAGGTCGCGCCTCAGGAAGTGGAAGTCAGCTCCTATCTGGTCGGCCAGATCGATTCAGAAATCAGCGACGATGACCTGAGCGATTTCCAACTGTAAGCGATGAGCAATCCAACGATCACACTGCGCACATCCGGTGCGCAGTTTTCCTGCTCAGACGACGGCCCTTCCCTGCTGGATGTGCTGGAGTCCAACCGCGTCAGCATTGAATATCAGTGCCGCTCCGGCTATTGCGGTTCCTGCCGACTGCGTCTGGTAAAAGGCAGAGTCGCGTATCGCCAAACCCCACTGGCCTGCATCCAACAGGATGAAATTCTCCCCTGCTGCTGCATGCCGCAAGGCGACATCGAACTCGATATTTAATCCCGTTCCGTCCTCCCACATCGACTACTCCGTCTATCGCTCTCGCTGGCGGGCGCATTTCCTGCCCGCTTTCCTACGCAAGTGAGTTACACTACCCGCTGACATCGTCTTTTGACCGATATAAAACAACCTGGAGGTTTTAAAACATGCTCACCGTCATTCCTATTTTGATCTTTGTTGCACTCATCATTGTCTGGTCAGGCATCAAAATCGTACCCCAGGGATATCAATGGACTGTGGAACGGTTTGGTCGTTATACCAAAACGCTGATGCCGGGCCTTAATCTGGTCGTGCCATTTATGGATCGTGTCGGCCGCAAAATTAATATGATGGAACAGGTGCTGGATATTCCCTCACAGGAAATCATTTCGAAAGATAACGCCAACGTCACCATCGACGCGGTGTGTTTTATCCAGGTTATCGATCCGGCTCGCGCCGCTTATGAAGTTAGCAATCTGGAACAGGCTATCGTCAATCTGACAATGACCAACATTCGTACCGTACTGGGTTCGATGGAGCTGGACGAAATGCTGTCTCAGCGTGACAGCATCAATACCCGCCTGCTGCATATCGTGGACGAAGCGACCAACCCGTGGGGCATTAAGATTACCCGTATTGAGATCCGCGACGTTCGTCCGCCAACAGAGCTGATTGCCGCGATGAACGCGCAGATGAAAGCGGAACGTAACAAGCGTGCCGATATTCTGGAAGCCGAAGGGGTGCGTCAGGCCGCAATCCTGAAAGCCGAAGGGGAAAAACAGTCGCAGATCCTGAAAGCAGAAGGCCTGCGTCAGTCCGCGTTCCTGGAAGCAGAGGCGCGTGAACGTGCGGCGGAAGCGGAAGCACAGGCAACCAAGATGGTGTCAGAGGCCATCGCGGCGGGCGACATTCAGGCAGTCAACTACTTCATCGCCCAGAAATATACCGATGCACTGCAACAGATTGGTTCTTCCAATAACAGCAAAGTCATCATGATGCCGTTGGAAGCCAGCAATTTAATGGGTGCTATCGGCGGAATTGCAGAACTGGTTAAAGACAGTAAAGAAAGCCGAGGTAAATAATGGGCATTGAACTGGTGATGGAAAATGCGCACTGGTTCTGGCTGTCACTCGGCGGCCTGCTTTTAGCCGCCGAAATGCTAGGCGCCAGTGGCTATTTACTGTGGAGCGGCTTATCGGCGGTATTGGTTGGGCTGCTCACGTGGGTCATGCCGCTGGGCTGGCCATGGCAGGGAACAATTTTTGCCATCCTGACGATCGTCACGGCGCTGCTCTGGTGGTATTGGCTACGTAAACGGACGCTGTCACGCCCACAGTCAACGCTCAACCAACGCGGGCAGCAGTTGATTGGCCTGCGCGCGACCCTGACCGACCCGGTGACTAACTGTTTCGGCCGGGTAAACATCGGTGACAGCAGTTGGCGTGTGAAAGCAGAGCAGGATCTGCCCGCGGGCACGCCTGTCGAAGTGATTGCCATTGATGGCATCACGCTGCATGTGCGCCCAACAGAGCGCTAACCGCACACACTGTAGGGGAGCCCGTCTCCCCTTTATGACGGCTTACTTTTTGGCAATTTACGCTTCCGACGACTTACTCTTCTGACAACAGCCCGCCAGATTATTGATTATCGGACAGTCCGCCCCACCGTCACCCGGACACTGCTCGGCCAGCGCCAGCAACTGTTCACGCATCGTTTTTAGCTCTTCGATATGCATTTCGATTTCGTGCACTTTCTGCAAGGTACGCGCTTTGACATCCGCACTTCGCCGCAGCGGATCGTTAAACAGCGTCACCAGTTCCCGGCATTCATCCAGATTAAACCCAACCTGACGAGCCTGGCGCAGCAGCGTGAGCTCTTCAACGTGATGATCGTCGTAGCTACGGTAACCATTTTCAGAACGCAGCGGCGTAGTCAGAAGTTCTTTTTCTTCATAGAAGCGAATGGTTTTACTGCTAAGACCGGTTTTTTTCGCGACATCACTGATATTCATGATTTCCCCCTTGACCCTCCCCTTGCTAGAAGGTTTACCTTACCCAATAACTAGTAGAAATCAGATAGCCGGTCAACGTCTTTCACCTCCGGCTGTGATCACGGGAGAAAATTATTATGTCACAAACCATCGTGTTGTCATTGCAGGGTCTAACCTGCGGACACTGTGTCCAACGTGTTAAAAAAGCACTGGACGCGCTTCCTGCGGTCGAACAAACCAGCGTCACACAACAGTACGCCAGCGTCAGCGGCGACATTGATTCGCAGACGTTGATCGACGCCATTGAGCAGGCTGGCTACGAAGCGCAGCTTGCGACTACACCGGATGTGTCCCTCCAGCTTTCCGGCCTGAGCTGCAATCACTGCGTCGCGGCTACGCGTAAAGTGCTGGAAGTTATTCCCGGCGTTGTGGCGACGGATGTCACTACAGAGCAGGCAAGCGTGTACGGCAACGTTGAGGCCACAATACTGATTAGCGCCATTGAAGAAGCCGGCTATCACGCCAGCGTGCAGGAGAGTGTTCACCCAAAAACTGAGCCGCTGGCACAGGTAGCGACGACGCCGGAAGCGCTGCCAGCGGCCGAGAGTATTCTTCCGGCAACAACCACATCGTCCACCCACGATGACGACAGCGTGCAGCTCCTGCTTCAGGGCATGAGCTGCGCCAGCTGCGTAAACCGCGTACAGACGGCGCTGCAAAACGTCAGCGGCGTCACGCAAGCGCGTGTCAATCTGGCCGAACGCAGTGCGTTGGTCAGCGGTCATGCTGAACCGGAAGCGTTGATTGCCGCCGTTGAACAATCGGGCTATGGGGCGGAAATCATTCAGGACGAAGAAGCACGCCGCGCGCGCCAGCAGCAAACCTCTCAGCAGGCAATCCGCCGTTTCCAATGGCAGGCCGCGCTGGGCTTACTGCTCGGTGTGCCGCTAATGCTGTGGGGCGTGCTGGGCGGCAGCATGAGTCTGACGCCAGAAAGCCAAACGCCGTGGCTCATCATCGGTATTTTGACGCTGGCGGTGATGGTATTGGCTGGCAGTCATTTTTACCGTAACGCCTGGCGTAGCCTTAGAAACGGTGTCGCAACCATGGATACGCTGGTCGCGCTGGGAACGGGGGCGGCGTGGCTTTACTCCATTACCGTTAACCTGTGGCCGGACCTTTTTCCAATGGCGGCGCGCCATCTTTATTATGAAGCCAGCGCGATGATCATCGGTTTAATCAACCTCGGTCATGCACTGGAACAGCGTGCCCGCCAGCGATCTTCTCGTGCGTTGGAGCGGCTACTGGATTTGACGCCGCCCACCGCTCGCGTCGTGACAGAAGAAGGTGAGAAATCGATTCCGTTGTCCGCTGTGCAGTCCGGCATGACGCTGCGCCTGACAACCGGCGATCGTATTCCTGTCGATGGCGAGATACTGCAAGGTGAGGTCTGGGTGGATGAAGCGATGCTGACCGGGGAGCCGATCCCGCAAGCCAAAACAGCTGGCGATACGGTGCATGCGGGTACGCTGGTTTCCGACGGCAGCGTTCTCTTCCGAGCGGATGCAATTGGTAATCAAACCACGCTGTCGCGCATTATTCGGCTGGTCAGGCAGGCACAAAGCAGCAAACCCGCTATCGGCCAGTTGGCGGATCGCATCTCTGCCGTGTTTGTGCCCGTCGTTGTGGCTATTGCGCTTCTCAGCGGCGCGATCTGGTTCTTCGTTGGGCCGCAGCCGCAGATGGTCTACACGCTCATCATCGTCACGACCGTCCTGATCATTGCCTGCCCCTGCGCACTTGGGCTGGCAACGCCGATGTCGATTATTTCCGGCGTCGGACGTGCTGCGGAGTTTGGCGTGCTGGTGCGAGATGCCGATGCCTTACAGCAGGCCAGCAAGCTAGATGTGCTGGTGTTTGACAAAACCGGTACGCTAACCGAAGGACAGCCGCGCGTTGTGGCGGTTCATACCTTCGGTGACGTAACGGAAACACAGGCACTGGCCTGGGCGGCCTCGCTGGAACAGGGATCGAATCATCCTCTGGCAAAAGCGATTCTTGAACGAGCAGAGAATCTGCCGCTCACGCCAACCGAGCAGTTCCGTACGCTGCGCGGTCTCGGCGTCAGCGGCAAGATCGGCGATACCACTCTGCTGTTGGGGAATCCGGCACTACTCAAACAGCATCAGGTCGATATCACCGAAGGTGAAACACTGATCAACGAACAGGCTCAGCGCGGGATCACGCCAGTATTGCTTGCGGCGAATGGTCGCATCATCGCGGTGTTATCTATTCACGATCCGCTGCGAGCAGATAGCGTGAGCGCCTTGCAGCGTCTGCATCGGCAGGGCTATCAGCTCGTCATGCTAACAGGGGACAACCCGCTTACGGCGAAGCGCATCGCGAAAGAAGCGGGTATCGACCAGGTGATTGCTGGGGTGCTGCCAGACGGAAAAGCCGAAGCCATCAAAAAGCTACAGGCTCAAGGCAAACGCGTGGCGATGATTGGTGATGGCATCAACGATGCGCCCGCGCTGGCGCAGGCCGATGTCGGCATTGCGATGGGCGGCGGCAGCGATATTGCGATTGAAACCGCCGCCATCACGCTGATGCGCCACAGTCTGCACGGCGTCGCCGATGCGCTGGCGCTCTCCAATGCCACGCTGCGCAACATGAAGCAGAACCTGCTGGGCGCATTTATCTATAACTCGCTGGGAATCCCGATTGCCGCGGGCGTACTTTACCCGCTGACCGGTGCGCTACTCAGCCCGGTGGTCGCTGGTGCCGCCATGGCGCTCTCCTCCATCACGGTTGTCAGCAACGCTAACCGCCTGCTGCGTTTTACACCTAAAAGTGAGTAATACAAATGCGGCGCGTCTCAACAACGCGCCGCGTTTCCTCTTTCGGAAATTGTCATGGTTTTTATCGACTGTCGTCAGACCTATTTAACCAGACTCACTCCAGTTCATGACGTGCCGCTTCTGCCAAAAAATGGCTACGATCGCGATAAGTTCCCGGCTGCTCCCGCACGCGATTATCAATACGCTGTATCAACGTATCAGGAAGTGAAATATTCAATCTCTGCGGCTTTCCTTCAAAAGCCGATAGATCGACATCCAGCACAAACCAACTATCGTAGTCCGCGAAATCAGGCATCGCCGCATAGATCAGATATCCAGCATCATTAAGTCGCTTAATGTCCAGACTTCCGCGACTCACCGCTTCATCAATAAGGGCTAAAATCGCTTCCCGCGCCATGCGTGCGATATCTTGCTGGCTGTCAGCCGCGGAGAAACAGCCGTAATCATCAGTACACAATGCCGGAACGATCAGCCCATATGCCGTAGCGTCATCTTTTGGCGTTTCCACACCGACTGAGAAAAACATATTGCCTCCGAAAAGGCGGGGATTAGATCCCCGCCATTTTTTGATGGATTTGACAGTTCCAAGTGGTAAATCCTTTTTGGGATGCGGCACCGGAAACGTTTTTCCGGTAATGGGTGACCACCATATTTGATGGCTTCCGCCGTTATGCCGTTTGCACTCACAACCTGCCGCTGCCAGCTCCTTTATCAGGTCAGTTGATTTCATATATCCTCCTAACCTGATTTTCATTATACACACTAATACACACCCATCAATATTTTACGCGCAGGGAAAATCGATAACGGATGAGCAGCCAAACTCTGAGGCTTCAGTGCCCTTAGGATTGGTACACCTTGTATTGTTCCGCATCTAGCGTTTAGCATAGTTATTCCCACATCAGGAGGCGGAATCAATGGGGCAACTGCTGCGCAGAATCGCAACTTTTCTTGGTTTTATTTCACCGCTGGCTTATGCCTATCCGGCGATAGACGTTCAGCTTGCCAACGAACGACAGCTACATCTGGTCGGCAGTATTCATATGGGGAGTCAGGATATGGCACCGCTGCCCGATACGCTGTTACGACAGCTCCGCCAGGCGACCGCACTCATCGTCGAAGCCGATATCTCCGATGCACACTCCCCCTTCGGCCACAGTGATAACGAGCCACCGCTGGTGCAACGCCTCAGCCCAGACAGCTACCGCCAGTTGCAAAAAATCTGCGAATCGCTCGCTTTCGATGAAAGCAATATCAATACGCTTCCGGCCTGGCAGGCCGCGCTGATGCTGCAAGCAAGGCAGGCACAGCTGCTGGGCTTACGCCCCGACTATGGCATCGATTATCAGTTGATTAACGCGGCGAAATCTCACGGTATTCCGGTCATCGAACTAGAAGGGCAACAGACGCAGGTTGAGTTGTTACAGCAGCTGCCACAGGGCGGTTTGCTGCTGCTGGAAGATACAATTCAACACTGGCACACCAACGCGCGTCTGCTGCAAACGATGGTCGGCTGGTGGCTAGACAGCAAGCCAGGCCAATATAAGCCGGATATCCCCGCAACATTTAGCAATGAAATGACCGACCTGCTGATGGGCCAGCGTAACCGCCTCTGGCAACGGCAACTTCAGGCGCTGCCGCCCGGAAACTACGTTGTGGCCGTCGGTGCCCTGCATCTGTATGGCGATGAGAATTTACCCACATTGCTCAGAAATGGTCATTCCACCACGCCATAAAAGAACACATTATGACGCGCAACCGCGTCTGCAAGATAAAACCCGCGAAAGGGTTAAGGACAGTGAAATCATGACACCCGCAGTCAATCTGCTCGAAAAGAATAAGATCGCCTTTACGCTGCACAGCTACCACCACGACAGTGACGAAACCAATTTTGGCGAGGAAGCGGCCAGAAAGCTGGGACTGAATAAAGAACAGGTTTATAAAACGCTGCTCGTTGCTCTGAATGGCGATGCGAAAAACCTCGCCGTAGCCGTCACGCCCGTCGCCGGAATGCTGGATCTCAAGAAAGTCGCTCGCGCGCTGTCGGCCAAAAAAGCCGATATGGCCGATCCGGTCATCGCTCAGCGTGTAACCGGTTATCTGGTTGGGGGAATCAGCCCGCTTGGGCAAAAGAAACTCCTGCCGACGGTCATTGATGAACCGGCACGCCAGTTCGATACCATTTTCATTTCCGGCGGTAAACGCGGGTTGGATATTGAGCTATCGGCAGACGATCTGGCGCGGCTACTGCGTGCGACCTTTGCCGATATCGCCAGACATGATTAATATCCGTCGCTGAACGGCCATCACCTGCCGGGTGACGTGTAGCAAAGTGAAGCAGGTAGCAGAGGACTCCACGGCCAGTGTGCCCCCCGCTACCGCTTCATAATCGATTACTGATCGACTTTCGCCCCTTTATCCAGCTGCATCACTGGGCCTTCTTTCACATTCACCGTCAGGCCTTTGGTTTGCAGTTCCGCGTTCCTTATGCGAATCCCTTTATCTGCATCAATGCGCACGTTATCAAAGTGGAAACCACTGAGCGGGGCTTCCGGCACGCCGATAATGTATGCCGCCGCCTTGGTCTTACCGGTCGACTCCAGATTCTCAATCGTCACATTACTGAAATGCGGCGTTTTGTATTGATCAAACGGCTGCTCTGGATCGGTATCCGGTGGGTAAATCTGCTCGCCCATAGTGAAGCCGCCTTCGGCCAGCATCTTGTCTACTTCAGCCTGCACAATCGGCGCGGCTTTATAGTAACCCGCAAAGACCAGCGGGATTTCGACATCCACCATTTTAGTATTACGGTAGGTGATGTTTTTCACTTCACCGCCTTTACCACGCAGGGTTTTAATACGGATTCCGTACATAGAACCTTCGAACTGGTTATTTTCGACCAGCACGTTATTCACACCGCCGGAGGTTTCACTGCCGATGGAGATACCGCGCCCCTGCTTCAGGATGTTATTGGCGATATAAATATTATCGACGACGCCGTTCGGGAAGCGACTATCCGGCTTCTCGGCTTTTATCGCGATATGGTCGTCATTACAGTCGATATAATTGTTGGTAATACGGATGTTCTGGCTGTCGATCGGGTCGATAGCATCCGTGTTTGGCGCATGCCACGGCGACAGAATCCGCGTACCGTTCACATCCACATCATGCGAGTAACGCATCACAACGTGGAAACTTGGGGAGTGCGTGAGCGTGACGCCGTCCACCAACACGTTACTGGAATTTTTGATATAAATCAGGCGTGGACGATCGGTACCACCTTTCTTGCCCGTTGCGCGAATATTGGCACGCCAGCGTTCCCACCAGACGGCGCCCTGCCCATCAATGGTGCCCTGGCCGGTGATAGCCACGTTTTGCGCATCCGCAATACTGATGAAGGGAAGCCAGCCATTTTCCGCTTCAGCGTACTTGGTTTTTTCCGTGGCGCGATACGCCGCTTCTTCGGTCGACGCAACAATGGTCGCATCTTTCGCTAAATCCAGCCTGATATTACTTTTCAGGAACAGCGGATCGACCAGATAGTTACCGCGAGGTACGTGTACCGTTCCCCCGCCGGCCGCAGCACAGTCATCAATCGCTTTCTGGAAAGCCTCGGTATTCAGTGCGATCTGTAAGCGGTGGCCTTCGGCGCCGTATTGCGTTACGTCACAGATTTTATCGGGGAATTTCACTGAGCTGGCCGCTTGTGCAGAGCCTGCTTGAATACCCAATGTGATGCAGGAAGCCATTAACGACAGGGCAAGACCACTACGCATACTTAACCTCACTAAAAAATGAAATATAGTTTTAATAAAATAACACTCTCATTCCATAAAAAAGCGAGGAGCGATCACGTTTTAGATGTATTCGTAATAATTACAATAAGGTATGAATTTTTCTGTGCAATTGCCCTATTCACATTTTGCCGATGGGCATAGCCTGAATACCGTTCTGTCGGGTAGTGAGCAACGTAAGCGGAATAAGGAATGGTGCTGGCCAGAGCGACCAGCACAGATAAGATGAATGATCTTATGCCGTCAGGCGAGCGAAAGCGTCACGAATGTCCTGTTCAGGTAAATCCACACCAATAAACACCAGCACGCTCTTTCTTTCTTCACCAGGCTGCCATTCTCTGTCCCAATCGGCGCTGTACAAGCGCTGAACGCCCTGAAACAGCAAACGGCGATCGTCACCGTTAATCGCCAGAATGCCTTTATAACGCAGCAGGTTATCGGAGAATTGCAGTAGCAGGTTTTCCATCACATCGGAAACAGACTGAAGCTCAACCGCCTTATCGAGATACACAACAATGGAGTGCACGTTATTCTGCGCGGGGGCAACAAAGCGGAATACGGGCGTTTTCACGTCCAGTTTGTCACTGAGCACATTATCGCCGAGAACAAAGCCGTCGATGTTAAACAGCACGCTCAGATCGATATCGCCGTGTACTACGGGATAGATCGGTGCACGCGCATTAATGCGCTGAAGACGCGGTAGCAGCGTGTCGTCCTCAGTTGCTACGTCGGTTTTAGTTAGCAGTATGCGGTCGGCATAGCCAATCTGCGACTGCGCGATAGTGAACTGATCGAGCTGCTGTTGCGCATGTACCGCATCCACCAGCGTGATGATGCCATCCAGCACAAAGCGTTCGCAGATAACGTCATGCGAGAAGAAGGTCTGTGCTACCGGCCCAGGATCAGCCATACCCGTGCATTCAATGATGACGTGATCGAAATCCAGCGTACCGTTATCAACGCCGTCGATCAGATCGAGCAGCGCATCGGCCAGTTCATTGGACTGTGTGCAGCAGATGCAACCGTTGCTCAGGGTCGTAATTTGGCTCGCGCGTTCACCGATTAACGTATTATCAATCGGTACTTCGCCGAATTCGTTTTCAATCACGGCGATTTTATAGCCGTGGTCTGCATTCAGAATATGTCGTAATAAGGTGGTTTTTCCCGCGCCGAGAAACCCGGTCAGGATGGTGACATACACAGGGGTAGCCACATCAGAGGATAAAGGTTGAGTCATAACAGGTTCCAAATCGTTAACAGCAGCGCATCCCGCCTTTGCCATCTCCGCCGTAACGCGCCTGCTGGCGTTCGCGGAAAAATTCTTCATACGTCATCACAGGTTTATCCGGGTGGTTGGTCTGCATATGCTGCACGTAGGTGTCATAGTCTGGCATACCGACCAGCATACGCGCCGCCTGGCCCAAATATTTTCCTGCTTTTCCCAGATTGCCAAACATCATTACCTCCAGACCATCGCCTGCGATAGCGGCTAGATAAAAAATACCCTGTATAACGTTATACATTATACAGGGTATCTGTACCCGTCATCTTTCACATTCAGCCTTGCTAGCTGTCTCGCAAAATCTGACGGGGCGAGTGACTTAGTGGCCGGAAGAGACTTTCACGCCGCCTTCAGGAACCGGCACATACGGCGTTTCCTGATCGGTACGTTCAGCTACTTTACGTGCGGCCAGAGCCTCTTTGATACCATACGCAATAATGCTGTACACCACGATCAGGAACAGAATGCTCAGACCGGCGTTGGTATAGTTGTTGGTCACGATATGGTTCATGTTCGCAATCTGCTGCGCGCTCAGGTCAGCACCGCCTTGCGCAATTTTGCCTTTGAACATGTTCGCCATATAGAAGAAACCTTCCAACTGCGGGTTGTCACTGAACAATTTCAGACCAAGAGCCCAGGTCGTACAGATCAGTAGCCAAATCGCCGGAAGCAGCGTGACCCAGATGTACTGTGTCCGTTTCATCTTAATCAGAATCACCGTACCCAGAATCAGCGCGACGGCAGCCAGCATCTGGTTAGAGATACCGAACAACGGCCACAGGCTCTTCACGCCGCCCAGCGGATCGACCACGCCTTGATACAGCAGGTAACCCCACAGACCAACGCAGCCCGCCGTACCGATCATACCGGCAATCAGAGAGTCGGTTTTCTTCAGGAACGGAACGAAGTTACCCAACAGATCCTGCAACATGAAGCGGCCAGCACGTGTGCCCGCATCCAGCGCAGTCAGAATGAACAGCGCTTCAAACAGAATACCGAAGTGATACCAGAAGCCCATGTCGGCACCAGGAATGATCTGGTGGAACACGTGTGCGATCCCCACAGCCAGCGTTGGTGCGCCACCAGCACGGTTCAGAACAGAAGGTTCACCGATATCTTTCGCCGTTTGCAGAATCTGTTCAGGAGAAATCACGAAGCCCCAGGAGCTGACTGTCGCCGCGGCATGAGCGGAGACATCCTGCAACTGTGCCAGAATCATCGGCGCATCCGCCGTGCCCAGTCGGTGCAGATCCGGCATCGTAATGCCCAGCGCCGCTGGCGGGGTGTTCATCGCGAAGTACAGGCCAGGTTCGATAATAGATGCCGCAACCAGCGCCATCACCGCCACGAACGATTCCATCAGCATCGCGCCATAGCCGATGAAACGCGCATCGGTTTCATTAGCCAGCAGTTTCGGTGTCGTACCAGACGCAATCAGCGCATGGAAGCCAGATACGGCACCACAGGCGATAGTAATAAACAGGAACGGGAACAGCGTACCTTTCCAGACCGGGCCGGTGCCATCCACAAACTGTGTTACTGCTGGCATTTTCAGATCTGGGTTCAGGATCACGATACCAATCGCCAGACCGACGATGACACCGATTTTCAGGAAGGTTGCCAGATAGTCACGCGGAGCCAGAATCAACCATACCGGCAGCAGTGCAGACACGAAAGCATAGCCAATCAGCGTATAGGTAATCGTCGTATCTTTGAAGGTCAGCGCCGGGCCCCAGTACGGGTCATGTGCAACCACGCCACCGAACCAGATCGCCAAGACCAGCAGCACGATACCCATCACCGAGACTTCACCGACTTTACCCGGACGGATAAAGCGCATGTAAATGCCCATAAACAGCGCGATCGGCACCGTAGAACACACGGTAAAGACGCCCCACGGGCTTTCTGCCAGTGCTTTCACCACAATCAGCGCCAGTACGGCAAGAATAATGATCATGATCAGGAAGCAGCCGAATAGCGCAATCGTACCCGGTACAGGGCCCAGCTCTTTCTTAACGATTTCGCCTAGCGACGCGCCATTACGACGGGTTGAAATAAACAGCACCATGAAGTCCTGTACTGCCCCCGCCAGCACGACGCCGGCCAGCAGCCACAAGGTGCCGGGCAAGTAACCGACCTGGGCGGCCAGTACCGGCCCAACCAGCGGGCCTGCACCAGCGATAGCGGCAAAGTGGTGCCCGAACAGGACGTTACGGTTCGTCGGCACATAGTTAAGACCGTCGTTATTGACAACGGCAGGGGTTGCTCTGGTCGGGTCCAACTTCATGACTTTCTGTGCGATATACAGGCTGTAGTATCGATAGGCCACGAGGTAAACGGCGACAGAAGCAACAATAATCCATAATGCACTGACATGCTCACCGCGACGTAGTGCGACTACGCCGAGGCAGGCAGCCCCGATGATTCCAAGAATCATCCAGGGGATGTGTTTAAGAATGGAACTGCTCTTCATAAGACATCCTTCAATTAAAAATTACGATCGTTTGATTTTGTTAGCTGTGGAAAAAGAAACCCTGGTAAGACGTTGCGCGATAACGTGTCATCGCGTGTTTCAGATAAAGGGACATCGTGGCGGCACATTACGCCATCGCGTACGCGCGTGGGGCGGGTATTTGGGTAGGCGGCAGAATAGCAAGTTAAGCGGTTAGAATGACGCGGTAAGTGGCAGGGGATAAATGGGGCGCTATAAAAGAAAAGGCCGCGAACGTCGCGGCCAGTAAAATGTTGAGTATCGTGAACGATTACGGTACCTGATACGCCAGTTTGTAATTGCCTGCCGTTACGGTGCGGAATGTCACGCTGTCGGTGCGCCAGCGGATTTCCACTTCTGCGGGAGACTGCACTTTCCAACTCGACGCATCGTTAACGTTCAGCACCAAGCGGTCAATGGTCGCGACATCTGCCGCCGGATCGGTAATATCAAGTGCGAACGCAAAGGCAAGCGAGTCCGGCACACCGTTGTTAGATGCAAACAGCTGCGTCCACTGGGCCGCCGTAATAGCGCCAAGCTCAGCAGGCATCATACCGTCGGCGATCAGTTTCGTTGCGCCCGCCGTATCGGCTGATAACGCCCCCACATCAACCCACGCTCCGTTCCGCAAGACATGCCAGTTCACTAAATCCCGCGTCACGGCGACACGCACTTTACCGTTGCCTGTCTGCGTTGCCGTTAACGTTGCGGCATTGATTTTTGACCATGAACCCGCAGAGGCAGATAATAGAGATTTACTGATAACAATTTGTGAATTAGGGAGATACGTTAATTTAATATTACGCTGATTCTCTGCGTGTACTGAGAACGGAGAAATAGCCGAAATATCAGATCCATTAATGGTCCCAGATGATGAAAATCCGCGACTAAAGTCAGCTGTCCCGATGTTCTCCAGCAATCCATTATTAACGGTATACCATGCATTATCACTGCCATTAATCAGCATACGGGCATGAGGGAATAGCTTAATGTTTTGTATAACAACATAGTTAGTATTTGGGTTTGATTCAGTAATAATAATTCGGTATGACGCATACGCTACTGATGAGGATATTCTGTACTCTCTGATAATCCCAGCATTGCTGTTCGTATCATTATTAACAGAATGAAGGACTTCCCATGCAACTCCATCATGGCTTCCCTCAAATCGCCATGAGCGTGGGCTACTGATAACAGATGATAATCGATTCTGGATTGAATAGCCGCCAATAGCTTCTGGTTTTGGTAAATCGACACGCAACCACTGAGGTGCTTCAGTTGTTGGTCCAACTGCTGAATTCCAAAAGCCAGGATTGGTCGACGAAAATGCCATCCACCCTGAATATGCAGGAGTGTATATCGATGATGAAGAGATAGTATATCCACTCGAGGATTCGTTTGATTCCATATCAGGGATAATGGATGTTATTTCCATATCAGAGATTGATAACGATTTAGCTCCGGATTTTATATCTGAAAAATATTCTCCACCGGATTCGCTGAGCGTTACAATTCCACCCATGTATGGCTGTAATTTTCCATCAAAAATAACCGCATTGGTCGCGTTATAATTAGGCTCACTCGACGCATTAAAGTCATCAACAACATAAGTCTGATTCGTTGCGCCAGCGACTTCTTTCAGCGCGTACGCCGCGAGATTAAACGTGCTTTGTGGGTTAATGTTGAATGCGTGATTTTGCCCTGCCGTTGCGCCCTGACGATCGGCAACGATATAGCCAGAGCCACCACTGCCCGAACCACCGCCCGTAGCACTGATTACCGTTTTCTCATTCACCGGGTTATAACTCAACGTCACACCCGTCCCGGCTTCCAGCGAGGAACGGATGAGCTGCTTCGTTTTTGCTGCGTAGTCGGTGATTTCCGCTGTGGTATGGGTATGTCCAATGGCCGCAACGCCCATTTGTGCCGGCGTAGGTGAAATATCACCACTACCCAGCAGCGATTGACCAAAGAGCGTGCGAATAGTGGTTCCAGAGAGTAATGCATCCTGCTTTGCATTCCAGACAGCCTTTTCATCCGGCGTGACAAAGGTTCTGGTGGCAGTTTCGGTAATCTGATCGGCCGTATAGTCACCATCTTGAGCGGTTACGACACCGGTACGCCCAAATACAGAGGAAACCCCGGACACTCCAGGTTGCGACTCGCACTGCTCATCCGTATCCACATGGCAGCAGGTGTGAGGATTGATCTGAATTGGGGGATTAACAGCACATGTTGCTTTTCCTGTGCTGCCACAGACGTTGATTTCAATATTTACGTTTTTCATAGTACCGACTACTCCGTTAGTGAGGGTGCATCAGGAGTATCGCGTATTTGGCAGGTCTGTTATTTTAAAGCACTTTACTAAACATAAGATTATTTAATCAATAAAACCAGCAAATTAGATTCAATTCATTTTTGTAATGCGCAGCTTATATGCAGCACAGCCTTTAAGGGCTCAAACAGAAAAAATGGCGGTTTCAGTCATCAGCAAAGAGACAAAAACCGCCATCACTATTTGTTACTTATAAACAATCTCACCTTTCGGCGCGTAGGCTTCCGCGTCCAGCGGAGAGTGCTTCTCGATATATTGTTTCAGCACTTCAGCGTCGACAAAACCGGTGTTCACATAGCCCGGCAGATTATCAAGACGCGGGTAGCCATCGCCGCCCATCGCATTAAAGTTCAGCGTTGCCATGCGGTAAACTTTATCTGCCTGCAACGGCTCACCTTTGATTTTCACGTTCTGTACGCCCTGCCCGTCCGCCGTCAAACTGACGTTGAGGAATTGCGCATAGGCACCGGAATCCACCTTTTTATTGGCTGCGACGGCCAGATATTTCTCAACATCGCTGCCTTTCATATCCACATAAACCAGCGTGTTGGCAAACGGCTGAACCTTAAGGACATCTTTATAAGTGATCTCACCGGATTCAATCGAGTCACGCACGCCACCGCCGCTCATGACGGCAAAATCCGCACCTGCGCGCTCAAGCTGTGCCGACAGCAGCACGTGCGCCAGATTGGTCTGACGGAAACGCACCTGATTACGATCGCCTTCGAGTTTGCCTTTCACACTGCCGATCTTGATGCCCAACTGCGCCTGCCCTTTTTCCTGGAACGGCGTCAGCACTTTCATGACCTCAGGATCCTGCGTGATTTCATGCGTATAGAAAACACGTTCGGTTTTGCCGTCCTTTTCTACCTTTTTCTTCAGGTTGATGGGTATCAGTTGGTAATGCTCAAGCTTCAATTCACCATTGCGGAAGGTAAAATCAGCCCGACCAACATATTTCCCCCATTCATGCGCCTGCACAATCCAGGTACCGTTTTGACGATCGGGTGAACAAGGTGTGCCTGGCACATAATCCACCTGCTTTTTATTTTCCTGCGCCATACAGACAGGATCCTGCGAATGCCCCCCGACGATCATGTCCAAATATCCCGCTGGCAGGCTACGTGCCATTTCTACATCGCCCGGCGCGTTGGAACCATGATTACCGTCGTCATAGTGCCCCATGTGCGTCGCAGCAATAATCACATCTGGCTTTTCGCTCTTACGCAATTGTTCAACAACCTGCTTCGCTTCCGTCGAAGGATTACGGAATTCGATATCGGTAAAATACTCAGGATTGCCTAATTTGGCCGTATCGTCCGTTGTCAGGCCGATAACCGCGATTTTCACACCTTGCTTGTCGAACAGCGCATAAGGCTTAAATAAGCGCTGATTGGTGCTTTTCTGATAGATATTGGCCGATAACAGTGGGAATTTTGCCCATTTCTCCTGCTGACGCAGGACAGACAGCGGATTATCAAATTCGTGGTTGCCAAGCGCCATCGCATCATAGCCAACCATGTTCATACCACGAAAATCTGGCTCCGCATCCTGCAAATCGGACTCAGGCACGCCAGTATTAATATCACCGCCGGAAAGCAGCAATACGCTGCCACCTTTACTCGCCACTTCCTGTCGAATCTGATCGACCAGCGTTTTTTGCGCCGCCAGCCCATATTCGCCGTGGTCGTTATGCCAGAAGTGGCCGTGGTGGTCATTCGTATGCAAAATGGTGATGGCGTATGTTTTATCTTTCTCCCAAGCCATTGACATAACAGGCGTTAGCGCCAGCGATACCGCCATCGCACATCCCAGAGCTTTTATTGAAAAGCGCATGATAAATCTCCGTTTATTTTAAAGACGCAGTGGAACCACTGAGAAATTCAGCACACAAATTACCACAGCAAGATGAACAATGCGCGAAGCACATCGGCACCGTCCGTCAGCAATGTGCGATAGCCGACAAAATCAGCTGAGGTATAGTCGCTATAATGATCGCTCGCTGACCCAACGCTGTCGTCGTGCCGTCACGAACTCTTGCTAATATGGATGCTTCACCAGAATAACCCGGCATCATACCGTTAATCCTCTGTTTTCCGACGTTTTACACCAGTGGATAAAATTATTCCGCTGAATACACAGAAAAGCAGTAAGGCATTAGCGTCAAGAACATCACGCTATCAGAATAATTACGCATGTTTATCAATGCTTATCGCGAGAAACCATCCTGAAATCTGTGTTACACTACCTTTAGCTTGAGAAACTGATATTTTTCATAAAATACCACTTTTACCCAAGCAACATTTCGCTATATGCAATAGAATTTGTGTATACCCAGAATAATTGGCGTTGCAGCCAGACAGCAAACGAACGGATCCAATACGCTTTTCGGTACATCTATAAGAGTGATAAGGGTACGTAAGCGCCGCTAACCACGCTGTAGCTTCAAGGCAAGAAGGGTAAATCCGCTCAATTACGTTTCACCTATGGCACAAGGAGTTGGGATGCATGCTGCAACACCGCTAATTTCTACTATCGCTGGAGGGCTGGTTCTTGCCTTCCTCCTTGGCATTCTGGCAAACCGCCTGCGAATCTCTCCCCTTGTTGGTTACCTTGCCGCAGGCGTACTTGTCGGTCCTTTTACCCCTGGCTTTGTCGCCGATACGTCACTGGCCTCCGAGCTGGCTGAACTTGGCGTCATCCTGCTGATGTTTGGCGTCGGCCTGCACTTCTCGCTGAAAGACCTCATGGCGGTAAAGTCCATCGCCATTCCCGGCGCAATAGCCCAGATTGCCGTGGCGACGCTGCTTGGAATGGGATTATCCTCCATACTGGGTTGGAGCCTGGCGAGCGGCCTGGTTTTCGGCCTCTGTCTGTCCACCGCCAGTACCGTGGTGCTGCTACGCGCGCTTGAAGAGCGACAGCTGATTGATAGCCAGCGCGGTCAAATCGCCATCGGCTGGTTGATTGTGGAAGATCTGGCGATGGTACTGACGCTGGTTCTGCTGCCAGCCTTCGGCGACATGATCGGCGCTGAACATGCTGACACCAGCAAACTGCTAGCCGATTTGGCCTGGACCATCGGTAAAGTTATCGCGTTTATTACCCTGATGATTGTCGTTGGTCGCCGTCTGGTGCCGTGGGTGTTGGCAAAAAGTGCCAGTACCGGCTCACGCGAGCTTTTCACGCTAGCGGTGTTAGCAATGGCACTCGGCATCGCCTTCGGCGCAGTGAAACTGTTTGATGTCTCCTTTGCACTGGGTGCATTCTTCGCCGGCGTGGTATTGAACGAATCAGAACTCAGCCAGCGTGCGGCGCACGATACGCTGCCACTGCGCGATGCTTTCGCCGTCCTGTTCTTCGTTTCTGTCGGTATGCTGTTTGATCCAATGATCCTGCTGAACGACCCCATTTCTGTGCTGATCACGCTGGCTATTATCGTGTTCGGTAAGTCAGCCGCCGCTTTCGTGCTGGTTCGGCTCTTTGGCCACTCAAAACGGACGGCATTAACGATTTCCGCCAGTCTGGCGCAGATCGGTGAGTTTGCCTTTATTTTGGCCGGGCTCGGCATTGTGTTGGGGCTGCTGTCCGAAGAGGGGCGGAATCTGGTGCTGGCCGGCGCTATTCTCTCGATCATGATAAACCCACTGCTGTTTACGCTGCTTGAACGCTATCTGGCGAAGCATGAAACCATCGAAGAGCAGATCGTGGAAGAAGCGATTGAGGAAGAGAAACAGATTCCTGTCGATATGTGCAACCATGCGCTGCTGGTCGGCTATGGTCGCGTAGGGAGCCTGATTGGTGCCAAACTGCATCAGGCAGGGATTCCCATCGTGGTCATTGAGAATTCCCGTACCCGCGTTGATGCCTTGCGTGAACAGGGGATTAAAGCGGTGTTGGGTAACGCGACCAAACCTGAAATCATGGACATTGCGCGTCTGGACTGTGCCCGCTGGTTACTGTTGACGATTCCGAACGGCTATGAAGCCGGGGAAATCGTCGCGGCAGCCCGTGAGAAGCGCGCCGATCTGGAGATTATCGCCCGCGCGCACTATGACGATGAAGTCAGCTACATTACCGAGCACGGAGCCAACGAGGTGGTCATGGGCGAGCGGGAAATCGCCAACAGCATGATCACACTGCTGAAACTGGATGAACTCCCTCCGGCACCTCAGGCGTGTCCTATTTAAACGGCGACATGCTGAATACGAAAATGGCGGGCAAATAAGCCCTAATGCCGATCGTTTAAGAGTCGAGATACCGGGGGCTACCACGGTGCGAGGTATCCCTGCGGGAACCTCATCACCGTGTTTCCCCCTAAATCCACGCTTAAGTGAACAGTATTAGGCAAATAAGCCCGCCATTTTTTACGTTATGCGCCATGCCTTCAAACACTGACGCCTTCAAACGCCACCAGACAAAGGCAACCTCATCCCTACTCTGCTTTACTCACTAACTGTTCCAGCAGATCAATATGCAGCGGGTCATCATTGAGCGCTGGGATATAGTGGAAAGCCTCGCCACCTGCATGCAGGAAAATTTCGCGGTTCTGTTCCTGAATCTCTTCCAACGTTTCCAGACAGTCAGCCGCAAAACCAGGGCACATAATCTGAATATGTTTAACGCCCTGCGCGGGAAGCCCCTGCATGGTTTCATCCGTGTACGGCGTCAGCCAGGGTTCACGGCCAAAGCGTGACTGGAAGGTCATCATCACTTTCTCTTTCGGCAGCCCCAGCGCAGCAATCAGCGCCTCCGTAGTCGCCCGACAGCGCTGCGGATAGTCATCCCCTTCATTGGCATACCGCACGGGGATACCGTGATAAGAGATCACTAACCTGTCTGGTTCACCGTGTTCAGCAAAAGACTGCTCGACACGGTGCTTTAGCGCTGCAATATAAGCAGGATGCTCGGCGTAATCACGGATAAAGCGAATCGCAGGCAGTTGGCGATTATCACGCAGCTGTGTCGCTAGCCCATCCCACACCGCTGCGGTTGTTGAGCAGGAATATTGCGGATACATCGGCAAGACCACCAGTTGCGTCACGCCCTGCGCCAGTAATTTATCCAGCGCCGAACGCAGGCTAGGCGAACCATAGCTCATCCCCAGCTCAACAGGCGTTTCCGGCATTCGTGCAGCCAGTGCCTGCTGCTGTCGACGGCTAATCACCAACAGCGGCGATCCCCCTTCCATCCAGACCGACTGATAGAGCTTCGCCACTCGCGGCGAGCGTATTGGCAGGATGATACCACGTAGCAACGGCCACCATAGCAAACGTGGCGTATCCACCACACGGCGGTCACTCAGAAACTCAGCCAGATAACGCTTCACCGCCTGCGGCGTCGGGGCATCGGGCGTTCCTAAGTTAACCATTAGCACGCCGTATTTCTCTTGTTTCATCGCCGTCTTCCTTTTATGGAGAAGCAGGCCTTCTTTCAGCCCGCCAGTGCGTAATATCAAGTGTCTATACCCTAAATAATTCGAGTTGCATGCAGGCGGCAACCGCACGAATCCCCAGGAGCTTACACAAGTAAGTGACTGGGGTGAGCAAGGGAAGCCAACGAACATTCAGCTTGAAGTATGACGGGTATATTGTAGCGAAAAAAAGCTAAACAAATACGGGTAGATAGCAGGGATAACGCCGATGCTATCAATAGAGGAAAATAAGCAAACGAGGATTTCAGAACGAAAAAATGCCAGACCGTCGTCTGGCATTTCTGTGACAAGGTGGGACTCGCAGCGAAAAATTAGCCCAGAATGGTTTCCAGTTCTGCGCGAACTTCTTCCACTTTACGCGTGCCTTCTACTTTGAAATAGCGCGTGTTGCCCGCATCCGCTTCTTTCTGATAGTAAGAAACCAGTGGTGCCGTCTGCTGATGATATTCAACCAGACGCTTACGCACGGTATCTTCGTGGTCGTCTTTACGAATCGTCAGTTCTTCGCCTGTCACATCATCTTTGCCTTCAACTTTAGGCGGATTGAATTTTACATGATAGACACGACCGGACGCCGCATGGACGCGACGACCAACGATACGATCGATAATCAGTTCGTCAGGAACGGCAAATTCGATAACGTAATCGACATTGATGCCTGCTTCTTTCATGGCATCAGCTTGCGGAATGGTGCGTGGGAAGCCATCCAGCAGAAAACCGTTACGGCAATCGTCCTGGGCGATGCGCTCTTTAACCAGAGCAATGACCAGTTCATCAGTGACCAGTTTACCCGCGTCCATGATTTCTTTAGCCTGCTTGCCCAATTCAGTACCGGCTTTTACCGCTGCACGCAGCATGTCACCCGTGGAAATCTGCGGAATACCGTATTTTTCCATGATGAATTGAGCCTGAGTACCTTTGCCTGCGCCCGGAGCGCCCAGCAGAATAATACGCATCGCGTAAATCCCCTTGCTATGTAATATTTATAAAATAAATTTGAAAAACGCTAAACCATACCATTCCAGACGCTTATGCTCAAGGAACGGGCACGCTTCAGCAACGCGCAGGCAGACGAAAAAAGTGTCAACGTAAAGCAGAAATAGCCCGATTACTGCAAAGCCGTCATGTCCATTGCACCCAACTGTCGGCATTCCTTACTGCTGTAACGACAAATATCATGACAACCACGGCACCAAAAAGTGAAAATGCAGGGCAGTGCAATCTGCATAACGCATTCATTGTAGCAGCTCAGCCTGGATTTGGCTGACCGCGACATAATGTGAGTCCAGCAGGCCATTGCCACGCTGCTCACTGACCGTCAGATGTTTTTTTTAATCATCATACTTTTCTGTCCTGTATCATATTCTCCCTCAGATTTGCCCACCATAATCCCTACTCTAGGAACTCCTGCGTATGGCTTCGTGAGGAGTAATACAAGTAAAGCAGAGTCTGGGACACGATTCATGAATATAGGCAAACTGGCACTGCTTATGTGTGCCTTATCCTTCACTTTAGCCACCCCACTTTTCGCAGAACAACACATTGCTAAAGGCCAGACATTAAAAATGGCAATCGGGCCAGAACCTTCCGAAGGTTTTGACCCAATGCTTGGCTGGAGCCATGGTAGTTATCTTCTTCTGCATGCGCCGTTGTTAAAACAAAATGTCGATATGAGTTGGGGAAACCTGCTCACCGAAAAAGTTGAAACTAGCGCAGAGGGTAGAATCTGGACACTGACATTAAAACCCGATCTCAAGTTCTCTGATGGTTCGCCGTTGACTGCCAAAGATGTTGTTTTTACTTATAACAAAGCGGCAAAAAGCGGCGGAAAAATCGACATGGGCAACTTTAGCCACGCACGTCAGGTTGGTGTACGTCAAATTGAAATCACGTTGAGTCATCCCCAAAGCACATTCATTAATGTGCTTGGCTCTTTAGGTATTGTTCCCGAGAAACTTTATGATGAGAAAACGTTCGCCCACAAGCCTATTGGCGCAGGCCTTACCGTCTTGTCAGTTTTCAGCCAGGACAACAGTTAATTGTTGAAGCTAACCCTTGGTATGCCGGTAAAAAGAATGATTTTAGCCGGCTCATCTTTGTATTCCTTGATGAAGATAATGCTTACTCCGCCGCAAGAAGTGGTCAGTTGGGGCTGGTACGTATTGCTCCGTCAATGGCAGTCGTACCCCAACAAGATAATCTTAAACTCTGGGTTCGCGACAGTGTTGAGAATAGAGGCATTGTTTTCCCAATGGTTCACGCAGGTAAAAACGATGCCAATGGCTTCCCTGTTGGGAACGATGTAACGGCAGATGTGGCGATCAGGCGAGCCATTAACTACGCCATCAATCGTAAACAATTGGCAGAACTGGTCATGGAAGGTCATGCTATACCAGCATACAGTGCTGTTCAGGGACTCTCCTGGCAGAGTCCTGACGTCGTTTTCAAAGATGGCGATGTAGAAAAATCACGCAAAATCCTTGATGATGCGGGCTGGCAAGTCGGTAAAGATGGGATTCGTACCAAAGAGGGCAAAGAGGCGCGCTTGACCTTATGGTATGCAAGTGGTGACAGCACCAGAAAAGATCTGGCAGAAGCCGTTCGGGCGATGCTGCACCCCGTAGGTATCGCTATCTCTCTGCAATCGGGCAGTTGGGAAACCGTAGAGCGGCATATGCACGCCAACCCTACGTTGTTCGGTTGGGGAAGTCTGGACCCAATGTAACTCTTCCATCATTACAGTGCTCAGACTGCCGGTTTGGAATACTATAATCCGGGTTATTACAGTAATCCGGTTGTTGAACAACATCTTAAACAGGCCATTGATGCGCCTGACTGGCAAAAAGCACTGCCATTCTGGCGACAAGTTGAATGGGATGGAAAACAGGGAGCGGGCGTTCAGGGTGACGCCGCCTGGGCGTGGTTAATTAATATTCAACACACCTACCTTGCTAACCCGTGTATTGACCTAGGTAAAGGGGCCGCTGAGATTCACGGCAGTTGGTCACTTCTGAATAATCTGGATGACTGGACCTGCCATTAATGAAATGTGTTTTCAGTCATATGTTCAGGCTGATGATACTGTTGGTGCTGGTTGCTGCCAGCACCTTCATTCTGCTCAGTTTTTCGCCTATTGATCCTATACGCGCCTATATTGGTAATGACCTGCTGCATGTCCCCCCCCCGAACAATATGCGCGCATTGCTGCACGCTGGGGACTCGACCAGCCACTTTGGGAACGTTTTTGTCGTTGGTTTTTACAACTCATACAAGGCGATCTTGGCTATTCAATGCTCTTTAATGCCCCTGTCGCCAGTGTTATTCACGAGCGGTTCGCAACATCATTTGCTCTTCTTGCTGGGGCCTGGCTCATATCGGGAGTGCTGGGTATTGCTCTCGGCTTTTTAGCTGGGCGCTATCTCAATCGCTGGCCAGACAAGATGATTTGTCGGCTTAGCTATCTGCTTTCCTCCCCCCTACCTTCTGGATTGGCATGTTGCTGCTGTCATTATTCGCCGTGCAATGGCCGATTGCCCCCGTTTGTTGTGCATGGGAACCCGGTAATAATGCTGATATAGCAACCTTTTCAGAACGGTTGCGCCATCTGGCTCTTCCCGTGTGCGCACTAAGTTTACTGGGATTAGGGCAAATCACTCTCCACACGCGTGAAAAAATTGCCACTATTATGGACAGCGAGTTTATTCGTTTTGCACGTTCTCAAGGCGATAAAGGATGGTCACTGTTGCGCCATCAGATCCTTCGGCATGCAATTACACCCGCGCTCTGTCTTCAGTTTGCCTCGCTTGGAGGGTTGTTGGGCGGCGCTTTTCTGGCAGAAAAAGTATTTGCCTATCCAGGCCTAGGTCAGGCAACCATAGATGCGGGCTTGCGTGGTGATCTGCCCTTACTCATGCGAATAGTCTTGTTTAGCACCTTATTGGTGTTTATTGGCAACTCGCTGTCAGCCTGGCTGGTGAAAGTGTTAAATCGTGCATTGGAGCGTCCACATGCTCTATAACCCAGCCCCCGCTTTCATTCGCCTCTTGATCTCTTCGTTAGGCTTATTATTCATTGCGATTTATGGCTTCACGAGTCTGGATACGCCTTTAGCGGTTAATCTTCTGGCCCGACATCTGCCACCTGACTCGCTGTATTGGTTCGGGACGGATAATCTGGGGCGCGATTTGTGGACACGCTGCTTTCAGGGAGCGTTGACCAGCTTGCAAATTGGTATTGGTGCAGCATTATGCAGCGTTTTGTATAAATCGGGAGAGTTGAGCGAATGCTCTGCTTCGTGCCCTCAATCCGCGTACCCGTTTTTTAATTGCAGATGAAATAACGGCGCAACTCGATCCTTCGATCCAACGTAATATCTGGGCGCATCTTCTCGAAATATGCCCAAGCCGCCCACTGGGAATGCTGGTCATTAGCCACCAATATGCGTTGCTAAAACAAGTTTGCGCCAAAGAACTGCCAATGACTCAGAAATGATGTTAAACCAAGAACGAGCGTAAAGACGGCAGGCAGAGTTGCTAGCGTTCAGCGACGGAAAAGGGAAGACATCAGGAAGAAAATGCGTAGAACGGAAAGACCCCGGTTAACACCGGGGTCTGAAGGGTATCACTATCAAGCACTTAGCAACTGATTCATACGACGAATGAACAGGTTCGGATCGTCCAGCGTACCACGCTCAGCCAGCAGAGCCTGATCCAGCAGCAGTTCGACCCATTCGCCAAACTCCGCTTCATCAGAAACGTCGGCCGCGCGTTTAATTAACGCGTGATCCGGATTCAGTTCAAAAATGTACTTCACTTCTGGAGCTTGCTGGCCGGCTGCGGCGAACAGTTTCGCCATCTGGGTACTCATCTCATCCGCATCCGTCACGACAATCGCTGGCGTATCGGTCAAACGGTAAGTGAAACGCACGTCTTTAACGCGCTCGCCCAGCAGGGTTTTTACACGCTCAACAAACGGCTCCAGCGCTTTTTGCGCTTCTTTCTGTTCCTCGTTTTCTTCGTCAGCCAGTTTATCCAGCGCCTCATCGGCCTTGCTGACTGACTGGAAGGATTTACCGTCGAACTCAGTCAGGTAGCTCATCATCCATTCGTCAATACGATCGGACAACAGCAGAACCTCGATACCTTTCTTACGGAACAGCTCCAGATGTGGGCTGCTCTTCGCCGCCGCATAGCTGTCTGCCGTGATGTAGTAGATCTTGTCCTGACCTTCCACCATCCGACTAACGTAATCTTCCAGCGACACCGTCTGCGCGGAGCTGTCAGATTGCGTGGTCGCAAAACGCAGCAATTTCGCAATCGCTTCACGGTTGCTGCCGTCTTCTGCCGGGCCTTCCTTCAGTACCAGACCGAACTGCTGCCAGAACGTCTGGTATTTTTCCGCGTCGTCTTTCGCCAGTTTATCCAGCATTTGCAACACGCGTTTGGTCAGCGCATTACGCAGGTTTTGCGTCACGCGACTGTCTTGTAAAATCTCACGGGAAACGTTCAATGGCAGATCGTTAGAATCAATCAGGCCGCGAACAAAACGCAGGTAGTTCGGCATGAACTGTTCGGCGTCATCCATAATAAAGACGCGCTGAACATACAATTTCAGGCCGTGTTTATGATCGCGGTTCCACATATCCCACGGTGCACGGGCAGGGATGTAAAGCAGGCTAGTGTATTCCTGCTTACCTTCCACACGGTTGTGGCTCCAGCTCAGCGGATCGGTAAAATCATGGGAGATGTGCTTATAAAATTCGTTGTATTCATCATCGCTGACTTCAGATTTACTGCGCGTCCACAGAGCCTGCGCCTTGTTAATTTTTTCCCAGCTAACGGTGGACTCACCGCCTTCTTCTTCGCTTTCCGTCCGGGATTCAATTTCTACCGGCAGCGCGATATGGTCAGAATATTTGCTGATGACGGAACGCACACGCCAGTCATCCAGAAATTCGTCTTCGCCTTCACGCAGATGCAGAGTGATTTCCGTTCCACGGTCGTCTTTGGTGATGTCAGCAATGGTGTAATCGCCTTCCCCGGCAGATTCCCAGTACACGCCCTGATCGGCATTCGCGCCCGCAGCACGCGTACGCACGGTCACCTTATCTGCCACGATGAAGGCAGAGTAGAAGCCCACACCGAACTGGCCAATCAGTTGACTATCTTTAACCTGATCGGAACCCATCGATTCAAGAAAAGCCTTGGTGCCGGATTTCGCAATCGTACCGAGATTATCAATGACTTCGTCACGGCTCATGCCGATACCGTTGTCAGAAATCGTCAGCGTACGTTTTTCTTTATCCGTAGACACCCGCACGCGCAGGTCGCCATCGCCCGCATACAGTTCCGGTGCAGACAGCGCACGGAAACGTAATTTGTCTGCCGCATCGGAGGCATTGGAAATCAATTCACGCAGAAAAATTTCTTTGTTGGAATAAAGCGAATGGATCATCAAATGCAGGAGTTGCTTAACTTCGGACTGGAACCCGCGAGTTTCTTGGCCTTTCATACTCATTGTTGCTTACCTCAATCCTAATATTATTCAGGCTGATTAAACTGACGATAAGTAGCAAATGGGGATAAACCAGGTTGATTTCAAGGGGTAAATTTCAGTGAAAAAAGAAAACGGTGCGATAAGAATGAAAAGCAAAACTGCGGCTGCCAGATAATGGCGCTGGCAGCCGACAGATTAAAACCGGAAAGGCTGGCGCCCCGCGAGTGAATGGGACAGCGTGGTGCCGTCGACCATTTCCAGCTCGCCGCCAACGGGAACACCGTGAGCAATACGGCTGGCCATCACACCGTGTTGTGCGCACAGTTCAGCGATATAGTTCGCCGTCGCGTCGCCTTCAACCGTCGGGTTGGTTGCCAGAATCACTTCGCTGATCGACTCCACCTGCAAGCGCTCTTCCAACCGCCCCAAACCGATATCGTCCGGGCCAATGCCATCAAGCGGCGACAAGTGTCCCATCAGTACAAAGTAACGGCCGGCAAACTGCCCTGTCTGTTCGATAGCCTGAATATCAGCCGGGCTTTCCACCACGCAAATCTGGCCGTTTTGCTGGCGACGCGAATTCGAGCAAATCGCACACACATCCTGCTCGGTGAATGTCCGACAATCGCTACAGTGGCCGATTTCGGACATCGCCCGCGTCAACGCCTGCGCCAGGCGCATACCGCCGCTGCGGTTACGTTGCAGCAGTTGAAACGCCATGCGCTGTGCCGATTTGGGTCCAACGCCCGGCAGGCAGCGCAGCGCTTCCATCAATGATTCAAGAAGCGGACTGGTCTGCATCAGAACGGCATCTTGAAGCCCGGCGGCAGTTGCATACCGCTGGAAACAGACGCCATTTTCTCTTTCTGCGTTTCCGCGATGCGGCGGGCAGCATCATTGAATGCCGCAGCAATCAGATCTTCCAGCATTTCTTTGTCATCTTCCATCAGGCTGGGATCGATTTCTACGCGGCGGCAGTTATGCGCACCGTTGATCGTAATTTTCACCAGACCCGCGCCCGATTCGCCCGTGACTTCCAGATTCGCAATTTCTTCCTGCATCTGCTGCATTTTTTCCTGCATCTGCTGGGCTTGCTTCATCAGGTTACCAATTCCACCTTTACCAAACATAGTTTTCTCTCTATCACGTCGGGCTGCGCACTCGCAGCGGTTAAACAGGGCGGATACTTTCTTCATCCAGTTCCGCATCAAAGAAACGCCGCAGCGTTTGAATCGTTGTATCGGCCAGAATAGACTGACGCGCCTGCGTCAGTTTCTCTTCGTATATAGCCTGACGCCACTCCAGCGGCGTCCGCACCGCTGGGTTGTCGTCTTCCGTAATCAGTAATTCTACAGGGTGCCCGTAGTGGGCCGTCAATGCGTCGGCCAGCGTCTTTTGGGCCGCCGGCGAATTCAGGTGCCGCTGGGATGAACGCAAGTGCAGATGAACCTTACCGGCCTCTTCACTCTCTTTAAACGCATTGAGCGCCAGCTGTTGTACCAGCTTTGGCAGCGTCAGGCGATGGATTTCCGCCGCCCAGGCATCCCGCTCCAGTGACTCTTCCGCCAGCCGAGCTGCCAGCTCCGGCGTTTTTTCGTGTTCTAACGCCGAACGCAGCGCTTTTGGCGTCGCCACATCGACCTTTTCTTCATCGACTTTGTTTTGCGCCCGCCAACGATAGGCTTCCGGTTTTTTAGGTTCGGAAGGCGAGGTTTTCGCGTTTTGCCGTTGAATGCTGCGCTCAGTCACCGAAGCTAACCGCTCCAGCGCTGAGGTTGCCGGCCGCGTGTTGTCAGACGCTGCCGGTTCAGCCTTTTTTGGTAGCGTACTCCCCTGTTTTCGCAGCAGTTGACTGCGCGCCTGTAACAGTTGGGAAGTCGCATCAGGCAGTTCACTCTCATCATCCGGCTGCTGAGAAGCCGATGAAGCAGAAGGTTCCCCTAACGGTGGCGCATACGCGGATGCATCCATCGGTGGTTCGGGAGAATAAGTGGGTGCCTGTACGTCAGCCAGAGGTTCATTGTTCTGCGGCGCTGGCGTACGAACCCTCGCCGATGCGGCGGTAACAGGCTGCGGCGGCACGGCGGGTTGAGTCACAGGAGCTCGCGCAGCCTGAGCAGGCGCAGCACTCACTGGCGCGACAGGTTCGGCGATAATCTGACTAGGGTGAAACGCCAGCGCTCTCAGTAACGTCATTTCAACGCCCATGCGACGATCTGGCGCAAAAGGCAGCTCTTTGCGGCCAATTAACATCGTCTGGTAATACAACTGCACGTCCGCAGGCGGCAGCGCACGCGCCAAATCCCGCATGCGGGCTTCAACGGCAGCGTAATCATCACCCAATGCCGCAGGCAGCAGTTGAACCATCGCAATGCGGTGTAATAGCGTCTGGGTTTCTACCAGCAGCGATTCCCAGTCCACACCCCGAGCCGCGACCTGATCTAACAGCGACATGACCTGTGCACCATCGCCTTTCGCCAACGCCTCAATAAGTGCCAGCGGTTGCTCATCGTCCAGCGTGCCCAGCATTTGGCTGACGGAAGCGGTCGTGACCTGCCCCTGCCCCATAGCAATAGCCTGATCGGTCAGGCTCAACGCATCGCGCAAGCTCCCATCGGCGGCACGCGCCAGAAGCTGTAACGCACGAGGTTCGCTGATGAGATTCTCTGCCTGTAATACCTGTTCCAGATGTGCGCGAATCTGTTCGACATCCAGCGCTTTGAGGTGAAATTGTAGGCAGCGTGACAGAATGGTCACAGGCAATTTCTGCGGATCGGTGGTCGCCAGCAAGAACTTAACGTGCGGAGGGGGTTCTTCCAGCGTTTTCAACAGCGCATTAAAACTGTGACGCGATAGCATGTGTACTTCGTCAATCAAGTACACCTTGAACCGCCCACGTGCGGGGGCATATTGCACGTTATCCAGCAGATCGCGCGTATCTTCTACTTTAGTACGAGACGCAGCATCAATTTCGATCAAATCGACAAAACGCCCCTGCTCGATTTCGCGGCAGTTATCACACTGACCACACGGCGTTGCCGTCACGCCCTGTTCGCAATTCAGCCCTTTTGCCAGCAAACGGGCAATCGACGTCTTCCCGACGCCACGGGTGCCAGAAAACAAATAAGCGTGATGGATTCTGCCTAGGGAAAGGCCGTTAGCCAGCGCGGTCAGGACATGTTCCTGACCGACAACGTGGGCAAAGGTTTGGGGACGCCACTTACGGGCAAGAACCTGATAGCTCATCAATACCGCAACAGTCGAGTTATTGAGGCGATCATGCTAACACAGCCACGCCGCTATCGGCGAGACTGTTATGATTAATGTCCGGGGAAGTCAACCAGGCTATAGCAGGTGACGCCCATCTCGGTCAGGCGTTGCTCGCCCCCCAGATCGAACAAATTAATGATAAATGCCGCATCGTTGACCGTGCCGCCCAGACGACGAATCAGTTTCACCGTCGCTTCGAGCGTACCGCCCGTTGCCAGCAGATCGTCAATCACCAGCACATTATCGCCAGCAGAGATCGCATCGGCATGAATTTCCAGCGTATCTGAACCGTACTCCAGTTCATAACTTTCGCTGATGGTCGGACGTGGCAGCTTGCCCGGTTTACGCACGGGAACAAAACCCACACCCAGCGCCAAAGCAACCGGGGCGCCAAACAGAAAACCACGCGCTTCCGTGCCGACAACCTTCGTCACACCGCTATTGCGGTAACGGTTCGCCAACATCTCAATACTGGCTGCGTAGGCCACAGGATCTTCCAGCAGGCTGGTGACATCACGGAACAGTATGCCCGGCTTCGGATAATCGGGGATGCTTTTGATACTGTTTTTAATTAATTCTGCCTGCTGCTGCACTGTTACGGTCATCATAGTTGTGCCTGATAAAACGTTCTGAACATACAAATGCCGGTCACCACAAGGCTTTCATCATCGTATGGCGTGATGAAGAGGCATTATGACAAAGAGGAAATGGCGACCCGCGCACGAAAACGCTCAAATCTAGTCAAAGTGACGGACAAATGCAACTATCCGCACTCTGGGTGCGTATTTTTTATATTTCCATCACAGAGGTCGCCGCCCACGCTATCTTTTCGGATTCGCGCCCTGTGTTTCTTGTTCTGGATCAATCACGGGCAAACGAAGCATAAAGGTCAACAAAATAGCCAAAATGACCAATAGCAAAATCCTGACCCAAACCAGCTTGACCAGCCAAAGCGAAAGCGCGAACGTTAACAGAATCATGGTAACCGCCTTCCATTTTGCTCCCGGCGGCAGTGCCCGATGCTGCTGCCAATGGCGCAAATAGCTGCCAAACCACGAACGGTACAGTAGCCAGTCGTGGAAACGCGGGGACGAACGGGCAAAACACCAGGCAGCCAGTAACAAGAAAGGTGTGGTCGGCAATAAAGGCAACACAACACCCAACGTTGCCAGCACAACGGAAACCCACCCTAATATAATCAGCAACGCGCGATACATATTCACCTTTATACGTTGTTCACTACCAATATGTTTTGTCTACGCAGTATGCTTTGTCTGCGACAGTGTCTATCACACTTTATCACCACCTTGTCTGATGAATTAGTTAAGATATCCTCATACGGTGTATTAAGGCGATGTTGGCTAACAATTATCAATACACCACGCACCGATGCACTGAATCATCAGCCTTACCGTAAGGGAAACCGTGAACACGCACCGATTGCTGCAGGCGCTTGAACAACAAATTACTACGCTGGCGAAAGAACTCGAACCGCTGGCGGATAAGGCCGTGCCGCAATCGCGCTTTGATCGCCAACTTTTTAGCAGCTATGGCACCCGACTACGGGATTATCGCGCCGAAGTTGAACAAAATTTGCAGGCAATAAAACAGTTGGTCGCAGAGCAACGCACCGAACGTGTGGCATTTCTGGCAGAAAAGCTGGTCAGCCAGATAGCCGCACTCCAGCGTGAACTGGCAACGCAGTCATTACGCAGGCAGGAGCAGTATGCGACCCCGCCGGCGGAAGATGTGTATCACAAGCTGGCAGAACATCAGGATTATGAACGCCGTTTGCTCGCCATGATTCAGGATAGAGAAAGCCTGCTCGTCACGCAGACGCTTTTCAGCGAGCAACAGCGGTTACAAAAAGAGCTGGCGGCGCTGGAAGGACGACTATCGCGCTGCCGTCAGGCACTGTCTCGACTGGAGCGCCAGATCGAACGTCGGGAGCAAGGGCTATAGCACAGCGCCTTGACCGAGGAAAAAAGAGGAACTGGTTCATGTCACTTGAAAACGCCCCACCCGAAATCAAACTGGCGGTCGATTTGATCATGTTGCTGGAAGAAAACCAGATCGAGCCCCGTATCGCTCTGGCTGCTCTGGATATTGTCCGTAACGATTTTGAGAAAAAGCGCTCACAAGAAGAAAGCGACGCAGCCCCGCGATCAAAGGGACATTGAATGATAAAAGGCGTTAGCGCCGTCCAGCGACGGCTTATTCAGCGGGTTTGCGTAGCGCCGGGCTAAAATGCAGCATATCGATAAAGGCATCCACCAGCGCAGGGGCTTCCTGATCGAGATCGAAACTTTCCGGCATAAATAACCAGTTTTCCATCACACCGGAAAAGTAGGCACGCAGCGCAATCGCTGCACGGCGGGGATGAATGTCCGTCGGCAACATGCTCATACGAATGCACTGAATCAGATTTTCTTCAATATCGACGTAGCAGGAAAGGTAGAGTTCCTTGCGTGCATTATACGATTGCAACATTTCACCGACAAACTCACATTTGTGAAAAGCAATCTCCATAATGGAACGCCAGTGCGTATCGCTAACGGTTAAACGCAGCATATAAATCAATAATTCACGCATCACACGGAGTGGATTATCAGGGAATTTTGTCTGATACTCTATTTCAAACTCACTGATTTTCGATTCTGCCAGCGCCCAGATCTCATCAAATATTTCAGCTTTATTTTTAAAATGCCAATAAATAGCACCCCGGGTCACGCCGGCAGCAGTCGCAATGTCAGACAATGAAGTTGCAGACACACCATGCTCAGAGAACACTCTTAACGCAGTATCCAGTATCTGTTGTCGGGTTTCCTGAGCCTGTTTTTTAGTTTTTCGTGCCATGATAGTTTGGTTTTTCGTGCCATATCGCTGTATTTGAAGGAAAGTGAGATTTACATACATTCAAGTATGTATGTAACATAGCACGAACATAAGACTATAGCAGCAATGGGTTTTTGGGCTTGTGATCCATTGGTCAATTTCAAATCGGACACTTGAGGTTTATCTATGAACAAAAACAGAGGGCTAACGCCTCTGGCGGCAGTTCTGATGCTTTCTGGCGGCTTAATGCTCGCAGGATGTGATGGCGGCAATAATCAGCAAGGCGGCGCACAGCAGCAGATGCCTGAAGTGGGTATTGTCACGTTAAAAACGGAAGCACTGAATGTCATGACCGAGCTGCCGGGCCGTACAAGTGCTTACCGCATTGCTGAGGTTCGTCCACAGGTTGGTGGGATTATCCTCAAACGCAACTTCGTTGAAGGGTCGGACGTTAAAGCGGGCGCATCGCTGTACCAAATCGATCCTGCGACCTATCAGGCAAACTACAACAGCGCCAAAGGGTCACTCGCTCAGGCTCAGGCTCAGGCGGAAATTGCCCGTCTGACCGTTAACCGTTATAAGCCACTGCTGGGCACCAACTACGTCAGCAAGCAGGATTATGACCAGGCCGTCGCCACTTCTCGTCAGGCTGATGCTGCCGTTCAAGCGGCCAAAGCAGCAGTGGACACCGCACAAATCAATCTGGCTTACACCAAAGTCAATTCGCCTATCGAAGGGCGCGTGGGTAAATCCACGGTGACAGAAGGTGCATTAGTGGCTACCGGGCAAGCGACGGCATTAACGACCGTGCAGCAGCTTGATCCGATCTATGTTGACGTCACGCAGTCCAGCAATGATTTCCTGCAACTGAAAAGAGAACTGGAAAACGGTACGCTGAAACAAAGTGCAGGCAAAGCCAATGTCCGCCTGCTGTTGGAAAACGGTACGGAATATACCGAGGCAGGTACATTGGAATTCTCTGA
This sequence comes from Pectobacterium colocasium, assembly GCF_020181655.1. Classification (NCBI taxonomy): domain Bacteria; kingdom Pseudomonadati; phylum Pseudomonadota; class Gammaproteobacteria; order Enterobacterales; family Pectobacteriaceae; genus Pectobacterium; species Pectobacterium colocasium. Next base: position 1,274,354 of record NZ_CP084032.1, on the reverse strand, counting down.
TGTCACGGTAGATGAAACCACTGGCTCCATCACGCTGCGTGCTATTTTCCCTAACCCACAGCACAACCTGCTTCCCGGTATGTTTGTACGCGCCCGTCTCGATTCCGGCGTTAACCCAACAGCCTTATTAGTCCCTCAGCAAGGCATCACCCGCGATCCACGTGGTCAGGCTACCGCTATGGTAGTTGGGGAAGGCGATAAAGTGGAACCCCGTACGCTTACAACCAGTAAAGCTATTGGTGACAAATGGTTGGTTACCGAAGGCCTGAAAGCGGGCGATCGCGTTATTGTTACGGGTCTGCAGAAAATCATACCTGGTGCGCAGGTGAAGGCTAAAGAAGTCGCCCAAGAAAATCAGCAGGCGCAACAAGCACCAGCAGAACCCGCGAAGTCTTAAGACGTTCTAACAGGAGCCGGTATAATTCATGGCTAAGTTTTTTATAGATCGACCCATTTTTGCATGGGTACTCGCCATCATGGTGATGCTGACGGGGTTGCTGGCAATTGTTAAATTACCGGTTGCCCAGTATCCAACGATCGCGCCCCCCGCGATTGACGTAATAGCAACTTATCCAGGGGCCGATGCATCAACGCTGCAAGATTCCGTTACGCAGGTTATCGAACAGAATATGAACGGCATCGATAACCTGATGTATATGTCATCAAACAGTGACTCTTCTGGTTCGGTTCAGATTACGCTGACGTTTGAGGCAGGCACGGATCCGGACATCGCTCAGGTTCAGGTGCAGAATAAGCTGCAACTGGCTATGCCACTGCTACCGCAGGAAGTACAGCAGCAAGGGGTTAACGTTCAGAAATCCAGTAGCAGTTTCCTCATGGTTGCCGCCTTCATCAGTGAAGACGGCAAAATGTCACAGGAAGATATCGCTGACTACGTAGCAGCTAACGTTAAAGACCCTATCAGCCGGACATCCGGTGTCGGTGACGCGCAGTTATTTGGCTCCCAGTACGCCATGCGTATCTGGCTGGATCCGAACAAGCTTAATAACTATCAATTAACGGCTGGCGATGTCACCACGGCAATTCGGGTTCAAAACAACCAGATCGCTGCAGGACAATTGGGCGGCGCCCCACCGGTTCCCGGACAGCAATTAAATGCTTCCATCATTGCGCAAACCCGTCTGAATTCAGCAGAGGAATTTTCTAAAATACTGCTGAAAGTTAACGCAGATGGCTCTCAGGTTCGTCTTAAAGACGTTGCACGCGTTGAGCTGGGTGCAGAAGGTTACGACGTTATCGCTCGTTTTAACGGTAAACCTGCTGCCGGTATCGGTATCAAATTGGCAACAGGAGCGAACGCCCTGGATACGGCAACCGCAGTCAAAAATGCACTGACCAAGGCCGAAGAATTCTTCCCTGCTGGCCTAAAAGTCGTTTACCCGTACGATACAACGCCCTTCGTTAAGATCTCGATCAACGAAGTAGTGAAAACGCTGGTGGAAGCCATCGTACTGGTATTCCTGGTCATGTACCTGTTCTTGCAGAACTTCCGTGCCACGCTGATCCCAACTATTGCGGTGCCGGTCGTGTTGCTGGGGACGTTTGCAATCCTCTCCGCGTTTGGTTATTCCATTAACACCTTGACGATGTTCGCGATGGTGCTCGCCATCGGGCTTCTGGTGGATGACGCCATCGTTGTGGTGGAAAACGTGGAACGTGTCATGGCGGAAGAAGGTCTGCCGCCTAAAGAAGCCACCAAACGTTCCATGGAGCAAATCCAGGGCGCGTTAGTCGGTATCGCGCTGGTGCTGTCCGCGGTCTTCGTGCCAATGGCCTTTACCGGTGGTTCCACAGGGGCAATCTACCGCCAGTTCTCCATCACAATCGTTTCTGCGATGGTGCTGTCGGTGCTGGTCGCGTTGGTTCTGACGCCAGCCCTTTGCGCAACCCTGTTGAAACCGATTGCCAAAGGCGATCACGGCGAGAAAAAAGGCTTCTTCGGCTGGTTCAACAGACTGTTTGAGAAAAGCACGCATCATTACACCGATAGCGTGGCCAATATTCTGCGCAGCACCGGGCGTTATCTGGTCATCTATCTGCTGATTGTGGTCGGGCTGGCATTCCTGTTCTTGCGTTTGCCAACGTCGTTCCTGCCAGATGAAGACCAGGGCGTTCTCCTGAACATCGTTCAATTGCCTTCAGGAGCAACGCAGGAAAATACCCAGAAGATCATGGACCGAATGACGAACTACTATCTCGATAATGAGAAAAATAACGTCAAATCTGTATTTACGATCTCAGGTTTCGGGTTCTCTGGCCGCGGGCAGAATGTCGGACTGGCTTTCACCAGCCTGAATGACTGGAGTGAACGAAGCGGCACAGAGAATAAAGTTCAGGCGATTGCAGCAAGAGCGAACGCAGCCTTTAGTGAGTATAAAGAAGCCATGGTGTTCGCAGTCAACCTTCCTGCGATTATCGAACTGGGGACAGCCACTGGTTTTGACTTCCAGTTGATTGACCAGGCTAACCTTGGCCATGCAAAACTGACGGAAGCGCGTAACCAACTGTTGGGCATGGCTGCACAACACCCTGATACGCTGGTGCAGGTTCGTCCTAACGGGATGGAAGATACCCCGCAGTTCCGTCTCGATATCGATCAGGAAAAAGCACAGGCGCTCGGCGTATCACTGTCGGATATCAGTTCAACATTGGCAACTGCGCTGGGTGGTTCTTATGTAAATGACTTTACCGATCGAGGTCGTGTGAAGAAAGTTTACGTTCAGGCCGATGCACCTTTCCGTATGCTGCCAGATGACATTAAAAACTGGTACATCCGCGGTAGCAATGGACAAATGGTGCCATTCTCTGCATTCACGCAGAGCCACTGGGAATACGGTTCACCGCGTCTGGAACGTTATAATGGCCAGCCATCCATGCAGATACAAGGTGAAGCGACTCCAGGTAAGAGTACCGGCGAAGCCATGGCATTGATGGAAAATTTCGTTACCCAATTACCACAAGGTATCGGTTACGAATGGACGGGTATGTCCTATCAGGAGCGGTTATCCGGTAACCAGGCACCTGCAATCTATGCCATTTCATTGATTGTCGTGTTCCTGTGTCTGGCAGCGCTTTATGAGAGCTGGTCAATACCGTTCTCCGTCATGCTGGTTGTTCCATTGGGGATCATCGGCGCATTGATTGCGGCAAATATGACAGGTCTTGAAAACGACGTTTACTTTAAGGTGGGCCTGTTGACAACCATAGGGCTATCCGCGAAGAACGCCATATTGATCGTCGAATTTGCTAAAGATCTGATGGAAAAAGAAGGGAAAGGACTGATAGAAGCAACGCTGGATGCCGTTCGTATGCGTTTGCGCCCAATCTTGATGACATCCCTTGCCTTTATCCTCGGGGTAATGCCGCTGGTAATCAGTAGCGGTGCGGGGTCCGGTGCACAGAACGCCGTTGGTACTGGCGTAATGGGCGGGATGATTACCGCAACCGTGCTGGCTATCTTCTTCGTTCCAGTGTTCTTTGTGGTTGTCCGCCGTCGCTTCGGCAAGAAAGTAGACGACACAGCAGCGCACTAAAACTGCCCCCATATCTACTCTAAAAGGCCGCCTCGCGGCCTTTTTTCTTTCCCCAACCCTCTTCCCTTTTCATGTCGACTAACTCGTGCCAAACCGCGCTGTTTAGCTCTTTATCCGTGTTTATCGTGGCTTAGAGGGATGCAACAGCCCCAAAGCAACATAATGGTTGATCCTGATGCCAAAAAAGCGCAACATAACGCATATGTTATAACATAACAAATGAGGTAAATATGAAAGCAGGAATTCATCCTGACTATCGCACGGTGGTATTTCATGATACCAGCGCTGATGTCTATTACAGGACGGGATCAACAATTAAAACCGATCGAACCATTGAACTGGAGGGGGTCAGCTACCCTTACGTCGCCATTGACGTTTCTTCGGCATCGCATCCCTATTACACCGGGAAGCAAAAAGAATATTCCAAAGAAGGCAGCACGGCGCGCTTCCAGCAGCGCTTTGGGAACTTCTTCAAGTAATCAGAGAGGGTTATTAAATGCAGGTGCTTAGTTCGCTGCGTTCAGCAAAAAATCGTCACAAAGACTGTATTGTGGTTCGCCGTCGTGGGCGAGTTTACGTTATATGCAAATCCAATCCGCGCTTTAAGGCCGTGCAAGGCGGAAAAAAGAAAAAAGGTTAATCTTTCTCGACCCCATCCCGATACAGTCTATGTTATGACGTTAACAAAACTGTACGGGATGCACGCATGAAAAAACTTCTGAAACAATAAGATAACCCTCACCAACATACCTTATCCACTGACTAGTCTCTTCGCATTCCTTCTGCCATTTCTCATATTTTCAGATAGAAATAATTAAATCATCAGCAGCCAAGTTTATTCTATGCTCATTGTTACAACAAAAAATATGAGGATTAATCAAAATAAATAGCAGTGAAAACCTTACCTATTATCCGCGAATTTTACGAACGCTTTTGCTATAGTCATATATAGAATGACGTAAGCGTAACCAACATGGTATAGCTATACTTAAGGTTAAGTCATGATAGGTTGGTATTTACGACAACCCTATTTCGCGACATAGTAGAGAGTAGGAGGTACAAACATCTTTGTTGTCTCATTCATTGCTGAACAAATCACAATGGCTCAATGCTCTGTTTGTCACAACAGGAATACGAAACAGCGTTAACGTTTTATCTTGCAAGTTTCATCAGTCTACCTGTTTACCAGGTGTTAACCGCAGTAACACTGAATAACGGCTTAACGGAGGGATTGATATGGATGAGTACACACCAAAACATTATGATATTGCCCAACTCAGATTCTTATGTGAGAATCTGTGTGACGAAAGCATAGCAACGTTAGGCGATAGCAGTCACGGCTGGGTCAATGATCCAACATCTGCGATCAATCTCCAATTAAATGAACTTATTGAGCATATCGCTACGTTTATTCTCACATTTAAAATAAAATACCCTAACGAAAGTGAGCTTTCAGAGCAGGTTGAAAAGTATTTGGATGATACTTACGTCTTGTTTAGCAACTATGGTATTAATGATGCTGAACTGCGGCGTTGGCAGAAGTCCAAAGCAAAATTATTCGGAATGTTCTCAGGGGAGAACGTCTGTACGCCTGCTAAAACTTAAGCAATAATTTATTTATATTTTTTAACCACCAGGTACTGTTTGCATAGGCCATTATGAAAAAAATCGACTATTTGATGCGTTTGCGTAAATGCACAACCATTGACACCCTCGAACGCGTTATTGAAAAAAACAAGTATGAACTCTCCAATGATGAACTGGAGATGTTCTTTTCCGCAGCCGATCATCGTCTGGCAGAACTGACGATGAACAAACTCTATGACAAAGTACCGACTGCGGTATGGCGATACGTCCGTTAATTCCAACGAAACGTATACAAAAACTGACATTAAATACACTGTGCCGATAATATTATCGGCCTTTGTTTTTATTATCTTTTTAACGTATTAATTGAGTAAGACTTGTAACAAATTGTATTTTTAATATTAAGTAAAAATGAATTTTACTTCATACCACGACGCTTATTTACCCACCGTTTATCATTTATAACAACCGTATTGATAACATCACTAATAGTATATCCAGTGATGGAAACAGAGAATGTAATAATTGGCGCAATTATTACTCACCAGGTAAAGATGCACGGCATCCTTCAGAAGAAACAAAGATCGGCAAAACGGAAAGTGACGGAGCCATACTTATGCGCTCCAGAGAGCGGACTTATGGCCGAAAATTGGCATATGACAAAAGCATGGGTTATGAACAGAAGATGAAACCTAACTGGCGATAACACGGCAAGATAAGGGCAGAAATGGTGGAGGCCCTGCCAGCTACATCCCGGCACACACGTCTCCTGCTGCGGCTGCTTCCTTCCGGACCTGACCGAATCCATAGGTTAGTGTTGCGGGAGAACCGACAGGGCCTCCATTGACGACTTTATAACCGCTAGCACATGATAATCGCAACGTGTCACAAAGCGGTGGGCATTATCGGTGATAGGATAGGCAATTGCAAGCTAACACAGACTAACCGTTGTTTTCTTACCCACCCTACTATGCCACTATGGCAGTCAATCGGTTTCGAAACAGCAGGAACATCCGCTGATGTCAGAAGAAAATGATAATTTCCGCCAGCGTGTTTTTCAAATCGTCGCGGCGATTCCTTATGGAAAAATAGCGACCTATGGCGACATTGCCCAGCTTGCCGATTCACCCAGAGCATCAAGGCAAGTCGGAGGAGTATTAAAACGCCTGCCGAAAGACAGCAAACTCCCCTGGCATCGGGTAATCAATCGTAAAGGTGAAATATCACTAGTCGGTGGCGACTATGTGCGCCAGAAATCAGCGCTGCAGGCGGAAGGGATTATTTTCAATCGTCAGGGAAAGATCGATCTTGCGAAATACCGCTGGCAATACGCGCCATAACGGCGCGTATGCAGCCCATGTTACCAAGTAGTCTGAGGTGCCACAGATGGCGCAGCAGGCTGCCCTTGAAGCATATGAGGGCTCTGATTCGCCGGGTTGGATAGCATTGATCCCTGATTCTGAGCCGGCAAAGGAACCGAGGCGACAGGCACCAGCACCAAATCGGCGTTATTTACGCCGTTGCTAATAACCGGCAAGACGTTCTCCGTCACCATCACGATGCGGTTATCGATTGCAATTGCTGCACTGAGTAAAATACGTGCGTTGGGCTGAATATCAGCCGGATTGTACGGTAGATCGAATTGGAAAGGTGCTTGCTTTCCTTCTGTGCGCATCACGCGCTGAGTAATGACTTTTGAAGGCGCATCTGCCAGCGATGCATCAGACACCGTAACGGTTAACACTGCGTTGTGAGGAAGTGCAATACGCTGACGAATATTCACCGTACCGGTTACTGCTGGCATCGCAACAGCCGGGCGCTGTGAAGAAGCACTGGTGACAGGTGCACCAGTTTGAGGAGAAACGCCATAATCACTCCTCTGTGCACATGCAGCCAGAGTCATCGATAACGTGATACCACCTAAGATATGCCATAATTTCATTCGGTCAGTCTCCTTTATTATTGTCGGACTACCGGTATCGCAAACCGGCACTCATAAAGAGTATGATTCACCCAACACAATAATGATGGTGCAAAATTCTGATATTTTCATGAAAACCGCATATTTATTGCAGAAAGAAAGCCATAAATAGACATTTACACCTTATAAAACAAACAGATGCTTAGCCATTCTCATCCATTGGGGCCGATACCATGAGTCAACCACTACAACACCTTCTCGACCTCCTGCATTTAGAGAAGCTCGAAGAAGGGCTATTTCGCGGACAAAGCGATGATTTGGGGCTGCGCCAGGTCTTTGGCGGGCAAGTCGTAGGCCAGGCCATGTCAGCCGCCAAACAAACCGTTCCCGTCGAGCGCAACATTCACTCTTTCCACAGCTACTTTTTGCTGCCCGGCGACAGCCAGAAACCGATTATTTATGACGTTGAAAACCTGCGCGATGGCAACAGTTTCAGCGCCAGACGCGTCAGTGCCATCCAGAATGGTCGCCCTATCTTTTATATGACAGCCTCTTTTCAAAGCCATGAAGAAGGGTTTGAGCACCAGAATGTGATGCCTGAGGTTCCACCGCCAGAAGCGCTGAAATCCGAGCAGGAAATCGCGCAAGATATGCAGCACCTCTTGCCGCCCCGCTTTCGCGATAAATTTATTCAGGCCAGCCCAATTGAGATGCGCCCGGTTAAATTCCATAACCCCTTAAAAGGCGAAGTGGATGAGCCAGTACGACACGTTTGGTGCCGGGCCAGCGGCCCACTGCCGGATGACAAGCGTATTCACCAATACCTGCTTGGCTATACGTCTGACTGCAACTTCCTACTCACGGCTTTACAACCTCATGGCGTTGGCTTTTTGGAGCCGGGTATGCAGGTCGCCACGATTGATCACTCAATGTGGTTCCACCGTGATTTCCGGTTGGATGACTGGCTGCTCTACACCGTAGAAAGTACATCCGCATCCGGTGCTCGTGGCTTCGTACGTGGGCAGTTCTATACCCGAGAAGGCGTGCTGGTTGCATCCAGCGTACAGGAAGGGGTGATGCGCCGCCGTCAAACGTAAGGATGGTGGCAGCCTCATAACGTAAAACGGGCGTGGAGTTTCCTCCACGCCCGCTTGTTGCATTTGAACAAGCTCAATTATTGGTTGTAAGCGCTCTCGCCATGGCTGTTGACGTCCAGACCTTCGCGCTCTTGATCTTCCGGTACACGCAGGCCGACAATCATATCCGCCACTTTGAAGGCCACGAATGCCACCACGCCAGACCATACCAGAGCAACAATTACGCTAAATAACTGTACCCAAACCTGATGCGCCATCGTCACACCTTCTGCATAGCCAGTACCACCCAGTGAAGCTGAAGTGAATACGCCAGTCAGGATACAGCCAACGATACCGCACACGCCGTGAACACCGAATACATCACAGGGGTCATCCACGCGCAGCCATCTTTTCAGTACGGTTACGCCCCACAGACCTGCGACACCGCCAGCCAGACCGATGATCAATGCACCACCGACGCCCACCGTACCCGCAGCTGGTGTGATTGCTACCAGACCCGCGATACAACCGGAACATGCACCCAGCAGAGAAGGCTTACCGCGCACCATCCACTCACCACCAACCCACGCCAGAATCGCAGCAGCAGTAGCGACAACCGTGTTCAGGAAAGCCAGAGCAGCAATGCCGTTTGCGGCCCCCGCAGAACCCGCGTTAAAGCCAAACCAGCCGATATACAGAATCGCTGTACCGATAAACACCATCGGCAGGTTATGTGGTTTGAAGGCTTCTTTGCCAAAACCAGCGCGTTTGCCCAGCAGGTAAGCACCAACCAACCCAGCAACCGCGGCGTTAATGTGAACCACCGTACCACCCGCGAAGTCCAACGCACCATCCAATGCCAGATAACCACCGCCCCACACCATGTGCGTCATCGGCAGGTAGGAGAACGTCAGCCACAGCGCAACGAAAATCAGTACAGCAGAGAAACGGATACGTTCAGCAATCGCCCCGACAATCAGCGCAACGGTGATGCAGGCAAAGGAAGCCTGATACGCCACGTGTACAAATTGATAGTAGGTGCCGCTAATCGATTCAATCCCGATGCCTTTCAGCATAAACGTACTGAAGCCACCGAAGAAGGCATTACCTTCGCTGAAAGCCAGGCTATATCCGTAAACCACCCACAGGATACAAACCATCGCGAATGTTACGCTCACCTGCGTCATCATGGACAGAACGTTTTTGGAACGAATCAGGCCGCCGTAAAACAGTGCGATGCCCGGTATAGTCATAAAAAGTACCAGCGCGGTACAAATCATAATAAAAGCGTTATCCGCTTTATCAATCGTCGGTGTTGCAGCCATTGCCCAGGACGGGAGTAATGCCGCCACACCGAGACCTAATGAAGAGAGTAATTTTTTCATTTTCATCCATCCCTATTTACGTATCTACGCTAGGTGTTGTTAAAGTGCGGCTTCGTCAGTTTCACCCGTACGAATACGGATAACCCTTTGCAACTCGGCGACAAAAATTTTGCCATCACCAATTTTTCCGGTGTACGCCGCTTTGCTGATAACATCGATCACTTCATCCAATTGGTCGTCTGCAATCGCGATATCAATTTTTACTTTGGGTAAAAAGTTAACGCTATATTCTGCACCACGGTAGAGTTCCGCATGCCCCTTCTGACGACCAAATCCTTTCACCTCAGTGACGGTGAGCCCCTGGATGCCGACAGAAGATAACGCTTCACGTACATCTTCCAGCTTGAATGGTTTTATCACCACAGTAACCAGTTTCATTTGTCTTCCCCCTAGCCATTACGTTCAGGCTTTCGCCCGTCACTTGTTCGATTACACGCTCTATGAAGTAGGTCTACGTCATGACTAAAGCAAAGGGTGTGCCATAAATGATTTATCTGGCATAAATCAGGAAAGAGAACGCGTTTAAAGATGAGAAAGGACAAAAAGCAAACATAACGAGGAAGAAAGGCTGGAAGAATTGGGCAAGAATTGCACTATTTTGGTGCGCAAAGAGTATTTTCAGTGCAGCGTGGGTCAAAACCGGAATCACGATGCTTAATGATGGTGCGAAGCCATGAGCAGACTGTCAGTCTGCACCACTCAAGGCGGTGCAGACCATCGTATGACCTATAATCGAGTCAGGCAATGCAAGGTTCGGTGCTGGTGGCAGCAAGATCCTCTCCGGCCAGTTGCAATTGATACATCTGATAATAGCGCCCCTGCTGTTGCAGCAGTTGCTCATGCGTTCCCCGCTCAACGGTTTGCCCATGATGAAGCACCATGATCGTGTCGGCCTCAACGATGGTAGAAAGCCGATGCGCGATGATAATCAAGGTTGTCTGTTCCCTGATGATACGCAACGCCTTTTGCACAGCCTGTTCCGTACCCGAGTCAATATTCGCCGTCGCTTCATCAAGAATCAGAATTTTAGGCGTTTGCACCAGTACCCGCGCGATCGCTAACAGCTGCTTTTGTCCGGTAGACAAATTATTCCCCTGCTCACCAACGCGCGTATGCAATCCTTCAGGGAAAGTCCGCACCAGCTCAGCCAGCTGTACGACCTCCAACACGCGCCAGACGGCCTCTTCGCTGATATCACGCCCCAGCGTCACATTCACAAACATGGATTCCGCCAGCACAACCGGATCCTGCTGCACCATTGCCACATTTTGGCGCAACACCGCATGAGAGAGCGTAGAAAGCGGCCGGCCATCGAGCCGAATTTCTCCTTCGTCCGGCGTGTAATATCCCATCAGCAAACTGGCCAGGGTGCTTTTTCCGCTGCCCGTATGCCCGACCAACGCGACGAACCCGCGCTCTGGTATCGTCAGAGAAATATGCTGTAGTACGCGTTTTTCGGTGCCATACGAGAAAGAAACATCGTCAATATCGACACGCCCGGTAGCCAGCGGACGCTCATCGTCGCCGTAGCCCTGCTTTGTCCCATCCATCAACTCAAAGATACGCTCACCCGCAACAACCGCCTGCTGCAACATAGACTGCTGGGTTGTCAGTTCAATCAGCGGTTCATTCAGACGCCCCAAATAGTTGATAAACGCATACAAAACCCCGACGCCAACCGACCCCATCGAACTGAAACCAAATTGGATCAACAACCCACACAGCACCATCGCAGCAAACAGGCTCAGCAGTGGCCGCAGCAGGAACCCTTCCAGACGCAACGCCTTCATTCGTGCGTCATAATGCGCGTGGCTGGAGGCTCCCAGTTTCTTGCCAAAGCGAGCCTGCTGGCGGAACTGCTGAATGACGCCCATGCCATTAATCACTTCGTTGAAACCATCATTAATGTCGGCCAGGTAGCTTCGAACCTTGCGCACAATCGGCGTACTGAAACGATGGTACAGCGCCATGACCACCGCGACCGCAGGGAAAATCATCAGTGCAATCAGCGCCATCTGCCAGTTCAGACTGAACATCGCCACCAGCATCGCCCCCACCAGCGCCGCACTGCGTAATACCGTTGACACCACCATGACGTACAGATCTTTAACGACCTCGGTGTCATTGGTGACGCGTGAAATCAGTTGCCCAACGGGTTGCGTATCGAATGTGCTCAGCGGCTGGCGCAACGCCGCATCCATCACATCAATGCGCAGTTGTTGGACGACGCCGACCGCAACGCGGTTAAACAACAGCGTCTGAAAATAGTGCAGCAGTGCCGCCAGCATTTGCAGCAGGATGTAGGCCATCGCCAGGCCCGCCGCAATCGCCAGCGGAAATTCGCCTTTAGCCACCAGATCATCAATAAAATAACTCACCAATATAGGGCCAGAAACTTCTGCGGCCGCAGCAACCCATAACATCACGACACCGGACAGCAGCGGTTTTCGCCAAGGTGAACCATAGGACAACAGGCGTTTCAGCGTTGGCCAAAACTGTTGAGGGCTATTCATTTCTTGCTCCTTCCGCCTGCGGTACCTCATCCAGCGCCGCCTCAAGCTGTTGATAGCGGTACATATCCCGATACCAGCCAGGCTCTGCGGCCAGCGTCCGGTGTGTGCCGCGCTGCACCGCTTGTCCTTGCTGCAACACCACGATTTCATTCGCTTCCGTGAGGGCTGACAGGCGATGTGCGCTGATGATCAACGTCCGTTTTTCGCCCCATGTTTTCAGATTCTGCAAAATCTGGTGCTCCGTTCGCCCATCCACCGCAGACAGCGCATCGTCCAGCACCAGAATTTCAGCGTCCAGCAGCAGCGCACGGGCAATCGCGATCCGCTGTTTTTGACCGCCAGATAACATCACACCGCGCTCACCCACCTCAGTTTGGTAACCTTGAGGCAAACGCAGAATATCGTCATGAACGCTGGCAAGACGCGCCGCCTGTTCAATCTCTTGTTGCGTCGCCTCAGGTCGACCCAGTGCGATGTTTTGCGCCACCGTGTCCGAAAACAGAAAAGGCATTTGCCCAACAACGGCAAAACGGCTTCGTAGCTCGTCCAGCCGAATAGCATTCAGCGGGCGATCGTGATAACGAATCTCTCCCGACTGGGTATCGAAATGACGCAAAATCAACGCCAGCAGCGTACTTTTCCCCGACCCTGTCGGCCCACATAATCCCAACATATTGCCCGGAGACAGCGTAAACTGAATATGCTGTAAGGCATCGCGGGTATTATCCGGGTAGCGAAACGCGGAGATGTTCACCGCCAACACGCCCCGCTCCGCAGGCAATGATTCTTCACCGTCTTTCACCACGAGTTCTTCCGCCAGTAACTGACGAATACGGCTATATGCCGCGCTACCGCGTTCAACAATGTTAAACATCCAGGCCAGCGCCAACATCGGCCATATCATCAATCCCAGATACATGACAAAGCTGGTCAACAAGCCTAACGTCAGCGAACCGTTAATCACCATCCAACTGCCGCCACCAATCGCCAGCAAATTCGAAAGCCCGACAGCGATATAAATAGTGGGATCGAAGCGGGCATCAACGCGGGCGACGTGCATGTTTTTGGCACCTGCCTCTGCCGCAACCTGTGCAAAACGCGCAGATTGATAGTTTTCCAACCCAAAGGCTTTAATCATGCGAATGCTGGTCAAGCTTTCCTGCGCCTGATCGTTAAGCGAAGAAAAAGCAGCCTGTGCGGATTTAAAACGGTTATGCAACTGCGTGCCGTAGCGCTTGATGAAAATCGCCATAAATGGCATCGGAAGCAACGCCAGCAGAGTGAGTTCCCAACTGATCTGCGTACACATGACAACCAGTACCGCACAGCCCATCACCATCGAATCGACCAGCGTCAGTACACCTTCTCCGGCGGCAAAAACCACGCGATCGACATCGTTGGTGGCTCGCGCCATCAGATCGCCGGTACGATGACGCTGGTAAAACGCCGGATGCTGGCGACTCAATTGGCGGTAAAAATCTTCCCGTAGCTCAACCGCCAGTTGGTATGAAGCACCGAACAGGAACACGCGCCACACGTAGCGCAGCAGGTAGACCATGACGGCGGTCAGCAGCATCACGCCAATCCACTTCATCATTTCGGTCATCGACATGCCGTGTTGCGTCACACCATCGACGATCACGCCAACCAGTTTAGGAGGAAGCAATTGCAGAATGGCAATCACAATCAATAGCGCAATGGCACCCAGATAGCGGCGCCATTCACGGCGAAAATACCAACTCAGTTGAGCAAACAGTCTCACGCGGTTTTCATTCCAATAGCCAGACGGGTCATGACAGACTCAGAAAAGTGATTATACAAAAGACGGATGGATGATGAATCACAGGGATAAAGGCAGAGCCGTGGTGTGTTTGATTCGTTCCATAGCAAAGCTAGATGTTACATCGACCAAACCGGGAATACCATTCACCAGCCGCTTATAGAAATCATCATAGCTTTTCATATCAGCAACCTGAACCTGCATCAGGTAATCGTATTCGCCAGCCATGCGATAAAAAGCCAACACTTCAGGCATATCGGACACAACACGAGTGAAGGTCTGATACCAGTCGCGGTTGTGCTGCTGCGTCTTCAATAAGACGAACGCCGTCAGCCCTAGTCCCAGACGCTCATTATCCAGCAGCGCCACCCGAGCTCGGATAATCCCTTCTTCTTCCAGACGCTTCAGGCGTTTCCAGCACGGCGTGGATGTCAGATTAACCGCATCGGCCAGCGTCTGTAGCGAAAGCGTGCAATCCTGTTGCAACATATTCAGCAGAGTGCGATCAATTTTATCCAACATAGTTTTTACCTGATTAGTTTTTACCTGATATAGCTTTACCACTATAGCGCTGCGCGATAGAAAACTTTCTCTACTTTCCGCCATTAAGAGAGAAAAGCAATGTTCTTGCCGTTTAAAGCCACGCTAATAGCATTATTGGCACCATCAGCATGCGATGGACTTCGTTGCACAGGCCCTGCTGTCGCCATGATGTTGGAGGTAGCAATTTACCCACGCCTTATATAGTAAAATCACCCCCAAAAAAAACCATTAAGGAGTAAAGTATTCCCCCAAAAACCCCATTAAGAGATAAAAAGGTAATTTTTTTATCCTAAAAACTCGTTACTCTATTCACATCACTGTCTAACCGAGTTTTCATCATGACCAATGCCTGGGTTAAAAATGCCATCAGCGCTATCGAAGCAGATTTTCAGCGTTCGGCTGATACGCATCTTATCCGTTTGACCCTGCCGGATTACCCCGGTATCTATTTTTACCTCAAAGATGAAAGCACACATCCCAGCGGCAGCCTGAAGCATCGTCTGGCGCGTTCTTTGTTTCTCTATGGGCTGTGCAACGGTTGGATTAAAGAAGGCACGCCGATTATCGAAGCATCATCCGGCAGTACCGCCGTGTCAGAGGCGTATTTTGCCCGCTTGCTTGGCCTGCCGTTTATCGCCGTCATGCCCTCCTGCACTGCAAAAAGAAAAGTTGAGCAAATCGCGTTCTATGGTGGACGCTGCCATTTTGTCGAACAGGCAGGACAAATCTATGCGGCATCTGAACAGCTCGCACAAGAGATGAACGGCCATTATATGGATCAGTTCACTTACGCAGAACGTGCCACCGACTGGCGCGGCAACAACAATATTGCTGACAGCATTTACCGCCAAATGGCACGTGAACCGTATCCTGTTCCAGACTATATCGTGATGAGCGCAGGCACTGGCGGCACCTCAGCCACGCTCGGGCGCTACATTCGCTATCAGGGTCTGGATACGCAACTGGTCGTCGTCGATCCTGAAAATTCTGTTTTTTACGACTGCTACCAGCAGCGGGATCGTTCCATCACGGGTCCGTGCGGTAGCCGGATAGAGGGTATTGGCCGTCCGCGTGCCGAGCCTTCTTTTATTCCTGACGTCATTGATAGCATGATCAAAGTGCCGGATGCCGCCAGCATCGCCACACTTTACTGGCTGGAAAGCGTATTAGGTCGCAAGGCAGGCGCCTCTACCGGCACCAACGTCTGGGGGATGCTGCAACTGGCCAAAGAAATGATGAGCCGCGGTCAAAAAGGGGCGATTGTGACCCTACTCTGCGACAGCGGTGAACGCTATCTGGATACCTATTACAACAGCAGTTGGGTAGAAAAAAACATCGGCGACATTCTCCCTTACCTCAATGCGCTGAACAGCCCAGAGATATCCCCTCTCATATCTGAACCCAGCCTGGCGTAAGGCTGACATATTCAGCATGCAGCCGCGGCGCTGAATACGAGCCATTTTTCAGGTAACATGTTTTTTCAGATAACATTGCTTTCTAAACAGAATTGCTTTCCAGATAACATGGCGACGTTACACCGCACTGCATGACAGACGTACTGCGGTTAGCGTCGCGTTAAGGTGAATGAAGAATGAAGCGTGCTGTGGTCGTTTTTAGCGGTGGACAAGATTCCACAACCTGCCTGATTCAGGCCCTGCAACATTATGATGACGTCCACTGCATCACCTTCGATTATGGACAGCGTCACCGTGCGGAAATTGATATCGCCCAAGAACTCAGCCTGAAGCTGGGTGCAACGGCGCATAAGGTTCTGGACGTAGGCTTACTGAATGAGCTCGCCACCAGCAGCCTGACGCGCGACAGTATCCCGGTTCCTGATTACGACGCCAATGCGCAAGGCATCCCCAATACCTTCGTTCCAGGAAGAAATATTCTTTTCCTGACGCTCGCCTCAATCTACGCCTATCAGGTTGGTGCCGAGACTGTCATTACCGGCGTGTGTGAGACCGACTTTTCCGGCTACCCTGATTGTCGCGACGAATTCGTGAAGGCGCTAAATCAGGCTATTGTATTAGGCATTGCCCGCGACATTCGCTTTGAAACCCCGCTGATGTGGCTCAATAAAGCAGAAACCTGGGCGCTGGCGGATTACTACCAGCAACTCGATACGGTGCGCTATCACACGTTAACTTGCTATAACGGCATTAAGGGTGATGGATGTGGCCAATGTGCCGCCTGCCATTTACGCGCAAACGGGCTTGCTCAATATCAAAACGACTCCGCGGCTGTCATGGCATCACTGAAGCAGAAAACAGGATTACGCTGATACGCCACAACACAACATCATGCGACGTAAAAACCGTAGGCCACGCCAAACAGCAATAGCCTGCGGCTTTATGTTAACGGCGAATTCCGTTTAGGTGTTCCAGCAGTTCTCCCTCCAGCGGCAGCGCTTTTTGCGTCAATAAATCGATGCAGACAAACGTCAGCGTGGCATCAGTCACGTCGCTTTCATCCGCTACCCGGGTTATCTTCTGACTGATCACGCCGCTTTTTGTATTTATCTGTAGTAATTCGCTATCAATGCGCAGTACATCACCGAGCACGGCAGGCTTGCGGTAGTTGATATTGATATTCACCACAACGAAAGCGATTTTGTTGCGATGCATCCAGCCAAAAGCGGGCTGGGTTTCCAGCCATTGCCAACGCGCTTCTTCCAGAAACTCCAGATAACGCGCGTTATTAACGTGCTGATAAACATCAATGTGATAGCCACGAACGGTAATTAACGTCTGCATAGCGGGAATACTCCTGTGACAAAACCGACAACTGGTATGACCTGACAATTAGCCTAGCAGAGGTTCGCAGCTCAGAGAAAGTGCTCGACTGAGCTGCGACTGATATCACAGTTTTAAAGACATCACGGGCTTAAAAAATCACAGTTTTAAACGAGAGAGATTGCGCTCAACCAACGCCGCCCCAATTCCCGGCACCTCCGTTAGCTGATCTACTTGAGTAAAAGGGCCATTTTGCTCGCGGTAGTTAACTATCGCTTCCGCCTTTTTCAGACCGACACCGTTCATGATGTCTGCCAACTCGGCAGCACTCGCTGCATTAATACTTACCTTATCCTCGTCGGCATCAGGAAGCGTCGCTTTTTCCACTTTCTGATCCGCTGGCGCAGACTTTACTGCCGTCGACGTGCTGTCGGCGGCTTTAGGTGCCGCCTGAACCAGTAATGGCAACCCAGATAAACTCATTCCAATGATTAAGCACAGTACTTTTATTCCTGATTTTTTCATGCTGTTTCCTCCATGTGTGTGACAGCACGACTACCTTGCCGTAGAGCAATCAACACCGCAAACAGCAGAATTTAAATGTGGAAAAGGCCGCGAAAGCGGCCTTTAGTTGTTGCAACAGTTTGCAAATTTTTGCGGGGCTTATTGTTGTTCCTGCGCCGCATTGCCCATCTTGATTTTCGCTTCACTACGCAAGCTGGACAGCAGAGAATCAAACAGCGCCCCCAGTGAACCTTGCTGAACCTGGCTGGCAAACTGTGTTTTCTGCTCATCATTTAGCTGATGTGGCGTCACGCTATCCAGCGCGACCAGTACGACGTTACCAGCTTGATCCTGAGTAATCGCATAAGACGGCTTATCCTTCTCTGGATGTGGCATAGCAAAAATCGCTTCAGCCGTTGCATCACCCTGAGAGACCGAAGACATCGTTTTTGCTTCGCTAAAGCTCAACACTGCTGCTTTCAGCGCGTCGTCTTTACCTTGCTTCAACTCAGCCAGAATTTTTTCAGCGTCGATACGAGCCTGCTGTTCAGCCTTCTGACGTTTTAATGTCTCTACGATCTCGGGACGAACCTGATCAAGAGGACGAGTGCTTTCAGGCTTGTGCTCAGTGATGCGCAAAACGAAAGCACGGTCACCGTCAACGTTAATCACATCGGAGTTATTGCCCGCTGCACCGTTTTCTCCCAGCAGCGCACCGCTAAAGATAGCCTGCGTTACCGGTTGGAAGTTCAGAGCGGCAGGAACCTTCTCACGCGTAAACCAGTCGGTCTGTGTGGCTTTCACACCAGCCGCTTCTTCTGCTGAAGCCAGAGATTCGTTGTCATTGCTGGCCGCTTCGCTGACTTTTTGTTGCAACGCATAATAGCCATCCTGCGCTTTCTCATGCTTCACTTTCTCAGCGATTTCAGCACGCACTTCGCTCAGCGGTTTGATCTGCTGCGGCTGAATATCATCCAGACGCACAATCAGATAGCCAACAGAGGATTTAATGGCTCCGGAAACCTGACCTTTCTCCGTCAGTTTTGCCTGCTTCAGCTCATCAATCATGCTGTTTTCGTCCATCCATCCCAGATCGCCACCATTGCGGCGCGAGATGATGTCCGTTGATTTTTCTTTCGCCAGCGTAGCGAAATCACCACCTTGCTTCAACGCATCCAGAACAGACGTTGCATCGGCCTCATTCTTCACCTGAATGACGCTGAATTTTTTGCGCTCAGGTTGGGAGTAGTCGTTCTTATTCTGTTCGTAGAAATCGTTGATGGCCGCATCGTCTACTTTCACGCTATCCATGATGCTTGCCGCATCCAGCCCGATATAGCTGACTTTGAATTCTTCCGGCGCGATGAAATTGCCTTTGTTCTGATCGTAATAGCTCTGAACTTCATCGTCAGCAACCATCTGGGCTTTCGCCTTCGCAGCAATATCAATGGTTGCCAAACGGACAACGCGATCTTGTGCAGCCAGTTTCACCAGATTATCGATCTCCTGCGGCAGCAGGAATGATGTATTGCCAAAACCGCGGATCAGCTGCTGTGATGTCAGTTGCTTACGCAGCATCTGAGCATACATATCCGGTGTTACACCAAGACGACGAACTTGATCCAGATACTTTTCATTATCAAAACGGTTGTTTGTCTGAAACGCGGGAACGTCAAAGATTGCCTGTTTGATTTGCTCATCACTGATGTTCAGCCCCAACTTGTTGGCATACTGATCCAACAAGGTTTCATCAATGAGTTGGGAGAGTGCCTGCCTACGCAATTGCTGCATGTAACCGTCATTGCTCGCCAGAAGAGAGAAATTCTCACCCAAGGCTTCCTGCTGACGACTGCGTTCGTTCTGTACCGCCTGCTCAAGCTGTGCGCGGGTAATTTCCTGCCCGTTCACCTTTGCCGCGTAATCTCCTGAACCACCAATAAGATAATCACCAACGCCAGTTAGAACGAATGATGCGATGATCAAAGCAAGAATAATTTTGAGCACGACGTTATTTGCGGCCGTACGTAAATTGTCCATCATAATGTGACAACACTCCGCTGTAGAATGGATAAAACTCCCTGCGCTGGCCGAAGCCATGCATCCTTGCGATTGCTATAGCCCATACAAGGCTAGGGCGCACTTAAACTTATTGCCCGCCACGTTCTGCCATGTGTCGGGTATGTAAAATCCTATATAAATAAAAGGCACATCATGAAATGATGCGCCTCGTATCTTACCCTACCAATATCATTGCGTCAGGTATTGTTTGGCACCCAAAGTGGTTATCAGCCAAACCTGTGACGTAATAATCAGTTAACGGCGTCTTTCAGCGTCTTACCAGCACGGAATCCTGGTACTTTCGCTGCAGGGATACTGATTTCTTTACCCGTTTGCGGGTTACGGCCGGTACGAGCAGCACGTTCACGCACTGAGAAAGTACCAAAACCAACCAAAGCAACATCATCCCCTTCTTTCAGGGATTCGGTAACGGAACCAATAATTGCATCTAACACACGCCCTGCTGCCGCTTTGGAAATATCAGCATCTGCGGCAATTTTGTCGATCAATTGTGACTTGTTCACTCTGTCATCCCCTCTGGAATTCTCTTATCGCGCTTCAATGTCCCAAGACGCGACACGTAACTTATTATCAATACTGTCATGCTTAGCCAGTTACGGCTAAAACTAACAGTGCTCTAACTTAGCGGTACAAAAAAAAGCTGGCAAGCACGATTTCACCCACCAGCCCTGATTTTCTCAAGGGTTTTTGCGACAGGTCACTATTTTGCCTTGGCTTTGGGCTTTGCTTTAGGAGCAGAGACCACTTGCATGCCAGAAGGCGAATTCTGCAACGCTAACGCCAACACTTCCTCGATACGTTTCACCGGATGGATTTCCAGATCCGCAATCACGTTCTGTGGGATATCCTCCAGATCGCGCTTGTTGTCATCGGGAATCAATACCGTCTTGATTCCACCACGGTGTGCGGCCAGCAGTTTCTCTTTCAGACCGCCAATCGGCAGTACCAAGCCACGCAGGGTAATCTCCCCCGTCATCGCCACGTCGGCACGCACCGGATTCCCAGTCAAACAAGACACCAGCGCGGTACACATCGCGATACCCGCACTTGGCCCATCTTTCGGCGTTGCACCTTCAGGAACGTGAACGTGGATATCACGCTTTTCGTAAAAATCAGCATTAATGCCTAATTTTTCCGCACGGGCGCGAACCACGGTGAGCGCAGCCTGAATCGACTCTTGCATCACCTCACCTAACGAACCGGTATAGGTCAGTTTCCCCTTGCCCGGCACACAGGCGGTTTCGATTGTCAGCAGGTCGCCACCGACTTCTGTCCAGGCCAAACCGGTCACCTGCCCTACGCGATTTTCGTCATCCGCACGGCCATAGTCAAAGCGCTGTACCCCGAGGAAATCCTTAAGGTTATCGCCCGAAACCTGAATATGCTTAGTGGATTTATCCATCAACAGCGTTTTTACTGCTTTACGGCACAGTTTAGAGATTTCACGCTCCAGACTACGCACACCCGCTTCACGCGTGTAATAACGGATAATGCCAACAATCGCGCTGTCTTCTACCGACAGTTCACCATTTTTCAGCGCATTACGTTCGATCTGTTTCGGCAACAGGTGCTGTTTGGCGATGTTCAGTTTTTCATCTTCGGTATAACCGGAAAGACGAATGACTTCCATACGGTCAAGCAACGGGGCCGGGATATTCATGGAGTTAGACGTCGCCACAAACATCACATCAGACAGATCGTAGTCGACTTCCAGATAGTGATCGTTAAACGCCACGTTCTGCTCAGGATCGAGCACTTCCAGCAGAGCAGAAGCCGGATCGCCACGCATATCGGAAGACATCTTGTCGATCTCATCCAGCAGGAACAGCGGGTTTTTCACACCGACTTTCGCCATTTTCTGGATCAGTTTGCCCGGCATTGAACCAATATAGGTACGGCGGTGCCCACGGATTTCCGCTTCGTCACGCACGCCGCCCAGCGCCATACGTACATACTGACGTCCGGTCGCTTTGGCGATGGATTGACCCAGTGAGGTTTTGCCGACGCCAGGAGGCCCTACCAGACACAGAATCGGCCCTCTGATCTTACTGACACGGCTCTGTACCGCGAGGTACTCGAGGATACGTTCTTTAACACGATCCAGACCATAATGGTCGGTATCCAGCATTTCCTGAGCTTTCAGTAAGTCTTTCTTCACTTTACTGCGCGCATTCCACGGTACCTGTACCATCCAGTCGATATAGCTGCGCACCACCGTCGCTTCTGCCGACATCGGCGACATCATCTTCAGCTTTTGTAGTTCCGCTTCGGCTTTCTCACGCGCGTCTTTCGGCATTTTTGCCGCATCAATCTTACGCTTTAACGCTTCGTGTTCATCAGGCGCGTCGTCCATCTCACCCAGCTCTTTCTGAATGGCTTTCATTTGCTCATTCAGATAGTACTCACGCTGGCTTTTCTCCATTTGCTTCTTAACGCGGCCACGGATCCGTTTTTCTACCTGCAGCAGGTCGATTTCGGATTCCATCATCGCCATCAGGTACTCCAAACGCTCAGTGATATCGAACATTTCAAGTACGGACTGTTTATCAGCCAATTTCAGCGGCATGTGTGCAGCAATGGTGTCGGCTAAACGCGCAGCATCATCAATACTGTTTAGAGACGTCAGCACTTCCGGCGGAATCTTTTTGTTCAGCTTGATATATCCCTCAAACTGATTGATTGCCGTGCGCATGAGCACTTCCTGCTCGCGTTCATCGATCGCCGGAGAGTCAAGATATTCGGCTTTCGCAGCGAAATGCTCACCGCTGTCAGAAAGCGTCGTAATACGTGCACGCTGTAACCCTTCGACCAGAACTTTTACCGTGCCGTCCGGCAGTTTCAGCATTTGAAGAATTGAGGCTACCGTCCCTACCGAGAAAAGATCGTTAATACTTGGCTCATCCGTTGAGGCTTCTTTCTGTGCCACCAGCATGATCTTCTTATCATGATCCATTGCGGCTTCAAGGCACCGAATCGATTTCTCACGACCAACAAACAACGGAATGACCATGTGCGGATAAACCACCACATCGCGCAATGGCAATACGGGGATTTCTATGCGTTCGGAACGCTCAGGGTTCATAGAGCTCTCTCTTAGTTTCGTTTCCGCCAGGTTATGGGAATCTCATGAAACGCGGTTTTCACGGGTTTCATCAAATAGGTATTTGAGTATATGGGGATAAATGTCTCACATTCAACGACCAGCATGCGTGTAAAAAACAAATGGGGGATAAATCCCCCATTTTTATTTTTTGATACAGCCAAATTGATTAATTATTCGCCGGAAGCCTGCTGTGTCTCAGGTTTGCCATAGATCAGCAATGGCTCGGACTGGCCCGCAATAACAGATTCATCAATGACGACTTTATCCACGCTATCCAGCGATGGCAGGTCATACATGGTATCCAGCAAAGCAGCCTCAACGATAGAACGCAGGCCACGTGCACCGGTTTTACGCGCCATCGCTTTCTTGGCAATCGCCGTCAGCGCTTCATCGCGGAACTCCAGTTCAACGCCTTCCAGATTGAACAGCGCCTGATACTGTTTGGTCAGCGCATTCTTCGGCTCACGCAGAATCTGAATCAGCGCCTCTTCACTCAGCTCTCTCAGCGTAGCAACCACTGGCAGACGGCCGATGAACTCAGGAATCAAACCGAATTTAATCAAGTCACCCGGTTCAACATTGCTTAACAGTTCACCTTCTGTCGCCTTGTCAGCCGATCCTTTAACCGTTGCATTAAAGCCAATGCCGCGACCAGTATCGGTACGCTGCTCGATCACCTTGTCCAGACCCGCGAACGCACCGCCGCAGATAAAGAGGATCTTGGAGGTATCAACCTGCAAGAACTCCTGCTGCGGATGCTTACGACCGCCCTGTGGCGGAACCGCAGCAATCGTCCCTTCGATAAGCTTCAGCAGCGCCTGCTGCACACCTTCGCCTGAAACATCACGGGTGATCGACGGGTTGTCTGATTTACGAGAAATCTTGTCGATCTCATCGATGTAGACAATGCCGCGCTGTGCTTTCTGCACATCGTAATCACACTTCTGCAGCAGCTTCTGAATGATGTTTTCCACATCTTCACCGACGTACCCCGCTTCAGTCAGCGTGGTGGCATCCGCCATGGTAAATGGCACATCCAGGAAGCGCGCCAGCGTTTCAGCCAGCAGCGTTTTACCGCTCCCGGTAGGACCAATCAGCAGGATGTTACTTTTACCCAGTTCGATCCCATTGCTGCTGTCACCATTACGCAAGCGTTTATAGTGGTTATATACCGCAACGGCCAATACCTTCTTCGCCTGTTCTTGACCAATGACGTAATCGTCAAGGTGGCGGCGAATTTCGTGTGGCGTCGGCAACGCGCTGCGCTCACGGTGGGGCGCCACTTCCTTAATTTCTTCGCGAATAATGTCGTTACACAAATCAACACATTCATCGCAGATATACACCGACGGCCCGGCAATCAGCTTACGCACTTCATGCTGGCTCTTGCCGCAAAAAGAGCAGTACAGTAACTTTCCTGAACCGTCTTTGCGCTTATCTGTCATGAGTTAAACCTCTTTTTCGTCTTTTGCCCGCAGGCCAACCACAGCGATACCGCTACAACGAACGCCGATACTTATAGCCAATACGCGTAAAATAACCTCGCACAACAGACTATCGGTCGAACACTGATTTTTAGCTACACCAGACCACGACTATGGCGAATGATTACCCGCGGTTAGTGAATACGGAATCTACCAAACCGTACTCTACAGCCTCACTGGCAGAGAGGAAACGATCGCGCTCGGTGTCTCTCTCTATCGCTTCAAGAGGCTGGCCCGTATGTTTCGCCATCAGCTCATTCATCTTGGCTTTCACTTTCAGTATTTCTTTGGCATGGATTTCAATATCCGTCGCCTGCCCCTGGAAACCACCCAACGGCTGGTGAATCATCACGCGCGAGTTAGGCAGGCAAATACGTTTGCCTTTGGCACCCGCAGTCAACAGGAACGCCCCCATTGAGCAAGCCTGTCCCATACAGATCGTGCTGACATCCGGCTTGATAAACTGCATGGTGTCGTAAATGGACATACCGGCAGTAATGACGCCACCTGGAGAGTTAATGTACAGATAAATGTCTTTTTCTGGGTTTTCGGCTTCCAGAAACAGCATCTGTGCCACAACCAGATTCGCCATGTGATCTTCAACCTGACCAGTCAGGAAGATTATCCGTTCTTTTAGCAGACGGGAATAGATATCGTAAGAACGTTCCCCACGCGAGGTCTGTTCAACCACCATCGGCACTAACGCCATATGAGGTGCTTGTCTTTCTTGTTCGCCACTGTATGACATTCACGTCTCCTAGATAAAATGCGTCCGGCACTCTTGTTGCGTTGTTCAAGCATTGCATTCAATTCTACTAGAGATAGGGGGGGATGACTACGGAACCCTATCCCTCCACGGCTGAACAACCTATACGGCCGAGAATCCTTACCTGCTGTGCCTACTTTTCCTCTTCAGTGAGTGGGGGCACGCGCATTGAATTTCAAGCTTACACTATCAATCGCTCTCTATTAAAGAGCCAATTATTTTATTATTAACACGTTATCGGCATGGCAAACCTGTGGTTTAACTCCTTGCCTGACCTCATAAATTCTTTGCCTGATTTAATGATAGTGCAATTTCAGGCAGCCATTCCTCGTCGATACAACAGGCGTTGTGAGGTAAACACCGAGATAAAGCACGATCGAACGGTAACTATCAGCATCATGATCGCACTAGCCCATAAGCAAAAAGCCCGCGCCATAAGGCACGGGCTTTTGATAGGGAAAATTCCCTACTACGCGATAAACGTGGTTTATGCTGTAGCGGTTTGATTCATCAGCTCGTTGAAGCTCACTGATTTCTCAACGACTTTCGCTTTAGCAAGTACAGTTTCTACCGCTTGCTCTTCCAGCGCGACGTTACGCATGTTGTTCAGCAGCTCTTTATTCTTGCCGTAGAACTCGATAACTTCCTGCGGATCTTCGTAAGCAGAAGCCATCTCTTCGATCAGTGCGTTAACGCGTGCTTCGTCAGCTTTCAGCTCATTGCTGCTGATGACTTCGCCCAGCAACAGACCGATAACAACGCGACGTTTAGCTTGCTCTTCGAACAGCTCACGCGGTAATTCCTGCGCTTGCTTCTCGTTGCCACCAAAACGCTGTGCAGCCTGACGACGCAGAACATCGATTTCGCCATCGATCAATGCCGCTGGCACATCGATTTCGTTTGCGTTGATCAGTCCGTCCAGAACCTGAGTTTTCACACGGTTACGCACAGCGCCTTTCAGCTCACGTTCCATATTTTTACGGACTTCAGCACGCAAACCTTCCTGAGAACCATCAGCCACGCCAAAACGCTTGATGAATTCTTCAGTCAGTTCAGGCAGTTCACGCTCTTCAACTTTCTTCAGGACGATAGCGAACTGCGCCGCTTTTCCTTTCAGGTTTTCAGCGTGGTAGTCTTCAGGGAAGTTCACATCGATAGTGAATTCTTCACCCGCTTTGTGCCCAACAACGCCATCTTCAAAACCTGGGATCATGCGGTTCTGGCCCATTGCCAGAACGAAATCGGAGGCTTTGCCGCCTTCGAAAACTTCACCGTCAATAGAGCCAGTGAAATCGATAGTAACACGATCTTCGGCTGCCGCAGCGCGGTCAGTTTCTTTCCAGGTCGCCTGTTGCTTACGCAGCGTTTCCAGCATGGTATCAACGTCAGCGTCAGTCACTTCAACAACCGGTTTTTCAACTTCGATTGCATCCAGACCTTTCAATTCAACTTCCGGGTACACTTCAAACTCAACAGAGTAAGTGAAGTCGGAGTTTTTATCATAGTTACCAGGCACATATTTAACTCTTCCAGCAGGAGTTAAATTCTCTTGCTGCAGCGCCTTAACGAGGTTCTGTTCCATTGCATCACCCAAAGCATTATTCAGCGCATCCGCACCATAACGCTTTGCAATCAATGACTTAGGCGCCTTACCTGGACGAAATCCATCAACTTTTGCTCGTTTAGCAAATACTGAGAGTTCGCGATCAACAGCATTTTCAATATCTTGCGTAGAAATCGTAATGTTTAAACGACGTCCCAGGCCTTGAGTGGTTTCAACTGAAACTTGCATCTTGTTACCTCAAAAAATCACAGTGATCGGTCAACCCCAAAACTATTCTCGCGACGAAAAATCTCACGACAGCAAGGCTGACTCAAAACTGGCACCAAGGTGCACAGCGTTAAACAAACCTCGCAGAACCGGGAAATTGCCAACCCCGTTCCCTGTAGTCAGAAGCGTCCCGAATACATTCAGGAAAAATAGACGCGGCATTATAGCGGTATAGAGAGGATGAGTCGAGAACGGCGGGTGGACTATTACAGCAACAGATTCACACTTTTAGTCAGTAACCCGCCCCGATATGTCAGGAACGGGCCATATTAATGACTAAGAAAGGATGCCTGCACCACCACAAGGTGGTGAAGAAGGTACGGCATTTTGCAAACTGACCCACTCTTTTGTCGAATACGTATGTAACGCTAACGCATGCACCGAACCAGCCAGTTCCTCAGCCAATACGGCATAGACTGCACGATGTCGCCCAATTACGCGTTCTCCCGTGAATTTATCGCTGACCAGCACAACTTTAAAATGGCTTTCCGCTCCCGCAGGCACGTTGTGACGATAGCTTTCATCGATCACCTCTAAATGAACGGGCTCAAAACCCACACGCAGCTTTTCCTCTATCGTTTCACGCATCATACGGCTACCCTTTCGGCTTGGGGAAAACTTGATCTCAACACGACATTGCTGCCACTCAACGGCGACTCACCGATGCCCGAATTATTATAACCTTAGCGTTTTTTCAACCTGTTATGCGTAAAAACGGTCTGACAAAGAAGAAAAATATTTGCAACGCCTTGATATCTCATCGACGGTTTTGATGTGATAAAAACGGTTTTTTCAGGCCAATGGCACGAAAAAGATGAATTTCAGAACAATTTACCTGCTATCGGCTCTTTTTCCTGCCAGTGGCGATGATATGATATCAACAATATTTGTCGACTCACCACACTAATCATTACTGAGAAAATACGAATGTTAAAAAAATTATTTTTCCCTCTTCTGGCCGTAATCTTGCTTGCAGGATGTGCAGCAAAAAGTAACACGCTGAACATCACGCCTAAAATTAGCCTACCTTCTCAGGATCCGACCCTGATGGGCGTAACAATTAGTATTAATGGTGCAGATCAGCGCGCCGACCAGGCGTTGGCAAAAGTGAATCGCGATGGCCAACTGATTACGCTAACACCTTCCCGCGATCTGCGTTTCCTGTTACAAGAAGCGCTGGAAAAGCAAATGACCGCGCGTGGTTATATGATCGGCACAGGTGGCCCGGTAGCCTTGCAGATCGTCGTTAACCACCTGTATGCCGACGTTTCAGAAGGAAACCTGCGCTACAACATCACGACCAAAGCCGATATCTCCATCATTTCTCAGGCGGCAAACGGCAACAAACAGGTGAAAAACTACCGCTCAACCTATAACGTTCAGGGTGCTTTCACCGCCAGCAACGACAAAATTACCGATGCGGTTAACACCGTGCTAGGTGATGTCATCAATGACATGGCACAAGACACCAGCGTAAGCAGCTTTATCAAAGAAAACGCCCGTTAATCTCTATACGCCGCTTCCCTTGCTCCTGAACGCTGTCGGAGCAAGGGAAAGGATTCTTCATGTTTAGTCGCATCGTTGCTTTATTCAGCCAACGTAATTCGCTTTTTATGCTGTTGCTTGGCTTTGCTTCCGGTTTACCACTGGCGTTGACATCCGGCACATTGCAAGCGTGGATGACCGTCGAGAATGTCGATCTGAAAACCATCGGTTTTTTCTCATTGGTGGGTCAAGCCTACGTATTCAAGTTCCTGTGGTCCCCTCTCATGGATCGCTATACCCCACCATTTCTTGGCAGACGCCGAGGCTGGCTGATTCTCAGTCAGATCCTGCTCATCGCCGCCATTATTGGCATGGGGTTTATGAATCCGGCACGCGATCTCTGGTGGCTGGCAGCGTTGGCCGTAATGGTCGCGTTCTGTTCGGCTTCTCAGGATATTGTTTTTGATGCTTATAAGACGGATTTACTCCCCCCGGAAGAACGCGGCACAGGCGCGGCAACCTCAGTCTTAGGCTATCGTCTGGCCATGCTGGTTTCTGGCGGACTGGCGCTGTGGATGGCGGATCGCTATCTCGGCTGGCAGGCAACGTATTGGCTCATGGCAGGACTCATGCTGATCGGTGTGTTCGCCACCCTGTTGGCACCGGAGCCACAAAATAGCCAGCCGGCGCCGCGCACCATGGAGCAGGCCATTGTTGCTCCCTTGCGCGATTTCTTCGAACGCAACAATGCCTGGCTTATCCTTCTGCTTATTGTTTTATACAAGCTCGGTGACGCCTTTGCGATCAGCCTGACGACCACATTCCTGATACGCGGCGTTGGTTTCAATGCCGGTGATGTTGGGCTGGTGAATAAGACGCTTGGACTGTTCGCCACCATCGTGGGAGCCATTTACGGTGGATTATTGATGCAGCGGCTCTCGCTGTTCAGAGCATTGATGCTGTTTGGCATCCTTCAGGCGGTGTCCAATGCAGGATACTGGCTGCTGGCCATCACGGCCAAAAGTCTGTTCACTATGGCTACCGCCGTTTTCCTGGAAAACCTCTGTGGTGGTATGGGAACAGCGGCATTCGTCGCGCTCTTGATGACGCTGTGTAATAAATCATTCTCAGCCACACAGTTTGCCCTGCTTTCCGCCCTTGCAGCTGTCGGACGGGTATACGTTGGCCCTATCGCAGGCTGGTTTGTTGAATCCTACGGCTGGGCATGGTTCTATCTGTTCTCGATTTTGGCCGCCTTACCGGGCCTGGCAATCCTGATGATTTGCCGTGAGACACTGGAATTCACCCAGAAAACCGACACCTTTCAGTTGCGTACACACTTCCAGAATTATTACAGGAAGGCCTTACATGTACTGGGTTCAGGGGTGATATTGCTGGCGCTGTGGCTCATGCTGCTCATTAGCAATGCGCTGGAATGGTCTTCATTGCCCCAACTGGCGGAATACCTGCTCGCTGCAGGCTGTACACTTGCTCTGCTGGGCATTTTCTTCGGTAGCTTGTTGGATTACCTGTCGCTTAGGCGCGCGCCAAAACCGTCAACACACTGATGGTTTTCGTTCAGGCAGCGTTCATCTGCTGCCTGAACCTATTACCTATTTCCTTTATTTAATTATTTTTCCCATAATTATCTTGCTAGCGGGAATTTTATTTCCTCGTAAAATCTCGCAAAACTAATTTCATTCGTTATCAAAAACGCCGATTGAACAAAAATTTTCACCAAACCGGAAATAGAAAATAAGCGTTAGCGCAAGTTGTAATTTCTTATTATCCATCCATACTTTTATCGGAGTGGCCGCTTAATTTGCTGTTTTTAAAAATTATTTTTATTTTGGCCATTCTTGTGACATTAAGGGCAAAAACCAGCAACAACCGGCTGACATAACCTTAATCATGTTTACAGTGCAGTAACCTTCCCGTAAAATGCCCGCTCGCGTGAAATGACAATAGAGCCCTTGTTATTGAGGTCGCTAGATGAGACTCAGGAAATACAATAAAATTTTTGGGATGCTGTCTTTATTTGCAGCCACAGCTCTGCTGAGCGGTTGCGATATGGCGCTGATGAACCCCAAAGGAGAGATCGGGTTAGAGCAAAGATCGCTAATACTGACTGCCATCGGGCTGATGTTGATCGTTGTGATTCCCGTTATCGTTATGACGATAGCTTTTGCCTGGAAGTTCCGTGCTTCCAATGAAAAGGCAAAATATACCCCGAATTGGTCACACTCCAATAAGATAGAAGCCGTAGTTTGGACTGTACCAATTATCATTATCGTCATTCTTGGCACGATTACCTGGAAGACGACCCACTCGCTTGATCCCTACAAGCCATTGGAATCAGACGTCAAACCTATCAATGTCGAAGTTATTTCGCTTGATTGGAAATGGCTGTTTGTTTACCCGGATTTGGGCATTGCAACGGTTAACGAACTGGCTTTCCCTGCCAACGTACCGGTTGCATTCAAGATTACTTCCGACTCAGTGATGAACTCCTTCTTCATTCCTCGTCTTGGTGGACAGATTTACGCCATGGCCGGAATGCAGACGAAGCTCCACTTGATCGCTAACGAACCGGGCAAGTATGACGGTATCTCTGGCGGCTATAGTGGTAAAGGCTTCTCTGGTATGAAGTTCACCGCAATTGCCACACCGACTCAACAAGAGTTCGACCAGTGGGTTGCGAACGTTCGTGCGTCTTCCAAGACACTGAATACCATGGATGAATTCAACACTTTGGCTAAGCCAAGTGAATTCCACCCTGTCGAATATTTCTCCAGTGTCCAGCCGGATTTGTTCAATAATCTTATTCGCAAATTCATAGGCAACGACATGAACATGCAACATCATGGTGAAGGCATGAAGCATGATGGTGAAAGCATGAAGTCTGACGAAAGCATGCAACACAGTGAAGGCATGAAGCACGATGAAAACATGCAACACGGTGAGGCCATGCAACACGGCGACGGCATGAACATGGGTGAGCATAGCTCGCACAAAGGAGCCGAGGGATAATACGATGTTCGGAAAACTTACACTCGATGCGGTTCCGTACCACGAACCCATTATTATGGTCACCGTGGCGGCGATCATCGTTGGCGGCCTTGCACTGCTGGCGGCAATAACCTATTTAGGTAAGTGGAAATGGCTGTGGGCCGAGTGGTTCACCTCCGTCGACCACAAGAAAATCGGTATCATGTACATCATCGTCGGTCTGGTGATGATGATTCGTGGTTTTGCCGATGCCATCCTGATGCGCGGCCAGCAGGTGCTGGCTTCTGCCGGGCAAGAGGGCTTCCTAAACGCTCACCACTACGATCAGATTTTCACCGCGCACGGTGTGATCATGATCTTCTTCGTTGCGACACCGTTTGTCGTTGGTCTGATGAACCTGGCGGTTCCTTTGCAGATCGGTGCGCGTGACGTAGCGTTCCCATTCCTGAACTCCCTCAGCTTCTGGCTGTTTGTTGTCGGCGTTATCTTGATCAACCTCTCTCTTGGGGTCGGTGAGTTTGCGCAGACGGGTTGGGTTGCCTATCCGCCGCTGTCAGGGAAGGAGTACAGTCCCGGCGTCGGGGTCGATTACTGGATATGGAGTCTACAGATATCCGGTATCGGTACCACGCTGACGGGTGTTAACTTCTTCGCTACCATTCTGAAGATGCGTGCACCTGGTATGACGTTGATGAAAATGCCAGTATTTACCTGGACGGCACTGTGTACCAACGTGCTGATCATCGCCGCATTCCCGATATTGACCGTTACCATTGCGCTGCTGACGCTTGACCGTTACCTCGGTACCCATTTCTTTACCAATGATATGGGTGGCAACATGATGATGTACATCAACCTGATTTGGGCATGGGGTCATCCTGAGGTTTACATTCTGGTGCTACCGATCTTTGGTGTTTACTCCGAAATCGTAGCAACCTTCTGTAAGAAACGGCTGTTTGGTTACACCTCTCTGGTGTGGGCTACCATTGCGATTACGGTTCTGTCGTTCATCGTTTGGCTGCACCACTTCTTTACCATGGGGTCCGGTGCGAACGTCAACGCCTTCTTTGGTATAGCCACCATGATTATTTCGATTCCAACTGGGGTTAAAATCTTCAACTGGCTGTTCACCATGTATCAAGGTCGTATTCAGTCCCACTCTACGATG
Organism: Pectobacterium colocasium; assembly: GCF_020181655.1. NCBI lineage: Bacteria > Pseudomonadati > Pseudomonadota > Gammaproteobacteria > Enterobacterales > Pectobacteriaceae > Pectobacterium > Pectobacterium colocasium. Next base: position 1,241,828 of record NZ_CP084032.1, on the reverse strand, counting down.
CTGTGGACCACAGGCTTCATCATCACCTTCACTATCGGTGGGATGACCGGGGTTCTGCTGGCCGTACCGGGCGCGAACTTTGTCCTGCACAACAGCCTGTTCCTGATTGCTCACTTCCATAACGTGATCATCGGCGGCGTCGTGTTCGGTTGCTTCGCAGGTATTACCTACTGGTTCCCGAAAGCCTTTGGCTTCACCCTGAACGAAACCTGGGGTAAACGTGCGTTCTGGTTCTGGATTATCGGCTTCTTCGTTGCCTTCATGCCGCTGTATATCCTCGGCTTCATGGGGATGACGCGTCGTCTGAGCCAACAAATCAACCCTGAGTTCCACGCCTTACTGGTCGTGGCTTCCATCGGTGCGGTCTTGATCGGTATCGGTGTGCTGTGTCAGGTTATCCAGTTCTACGTCAGTATCCGCGATCGTCACCAAAATCGTGACCTGACAGGCGATCCGTGGGGTGGACGCACGCTAGAGTGGGCAACCTCTTCTCCTGCACCGTTCTACAACTTCGCTGTCGTGCCGCATGTTGACGAGCGTGATGCATTCTGGGAAGCGAAAGAGAAAGGCGAAGCTTACAAGCGCCCTGCCAGCTATGAAGAGATTCACATGCCGAAAAACACCGGCGCCGGTGTGATTATCTCCGCATTCAGCCTGGTATTCGGTTTTGCCATGATCTGGCATATCTGGTGGCTGGCCATAGCTGGCTTCGCAGGCATGATTGTGACCTGGATTGTGCATAGCTTTAATCAAGACGTGGATTACTACGTGCCGGTTAAAGAAATTGAGCAAATTGAGAATCAGAATTTTGATCAACTCAGTAAGGCAGGCGTGAAACATGTCAACTGAAACTCTGACTAACCACAATACTGCCCATGCCGAGCATGGGCACCACGACACAGGAGCCAATAAAGTCTTCGGCTTCTGGGTCTACCTGATGAGCGACCTGATCATTTTCGGATCACTGTTCGCAACCTATGCCGTACTGGTTAACGGTACTGCCGGTGGCCCAAGCGGGAAGGACATTTTCCAACTGCCCTTCGTGCTGGTAGAAACGTTCGCGCTGTTGTTCAGTAGTATTACCTACGGCATGGCGATGATCGCCATGAACAAGGGTAACAAGTCTCAGGTTAATGCCTGGCTGGGCGTAACGTTCTTGTTCGGTCTGGTGTTTATCGGGATGGAAATCTATGAATTCCATCACCTGATTGTTGAAGGCTATGGCCCGGATCGCAGTGCATTCCTGTCTGCCTTCTTCGCACTGGTCGGAACTCACGGGCTCCACGTAACGGGCGGTCTGATCTGGTTGGTCATCATGATGATTCAGGTGTCCAAACGTGGCCTGACGGCAACCAACAAAACACGTCTGATGTGCCTGAGCCTGTTCTGGCACTTCCTCGACGTAGTGTGGATTTGCGTCTTCACCGTTGTTTATCTGCTGGGGGCAATCTAATGAGTCATTCAACAACCGATCATTCAGGTGCTAGCCACGGTAGCGTTAAGTCATACGTAATAGGTTTTGTACTGTCAGTAATTTTGACTGTCATTCCTTTCAGTATGGTCATGAGCGGCACTGCCTCACATAACGCCATTCTTTTCACGGTGGTGGGAGCTGCAGTGGTTCAGATTCTGGTGCATCTGGTGTACTTCCTGCACCTGAATACGTCCTCAGAAGAGCGCTGGAACGTGGTGGCTCTTGTGTTTGCCGTCCTGATTATCGCCATTGTCGTCGTGGGCTCCATCTGGATTATGATGAGCGCACACCACAATATGATGATCCAGTAACCGAGCCGTAAAAGATGATTAAGCAATACCTGCAAGTTACTAAACCAGGAATTATTTTCGGAAATCTGATTTCCGTTATCGGTGGATTTCTCCTTGCGGCCCAGGGCCGCATTGATTATCCCTTGTTTCTCGCCACCCTTCTGGGTGTGTCGTTAGTCGTTGCATCTGGCTGCGTGTTTAATAACGTCATTGACCGCGACATCGACAAGAAAATGGAGAGAACCAAAAATCGGGTTCTGGTAAAAGGACTGATTTCGCTGAAGGTAACGCTGGTTTACGCATCGCTGTTAGGTATTGCGGGCTTTGCTCTGCTGTACATCGCGGCTAACCCGCTGGCCATGTGGCTGGCGGTGATGGGCTTCATCGTGTATGTCGGTGTTTATAGCCTGTATATGAAGCGGCATTCTGTTTATGGCACGCTCATTGGCAGCCTGTCCGGCGCAGCGCCTCCGGTTATCGGTTACTGCGCCGTCAGCAACCAGTTCGATGCTGGTGCGTTGATTCTGCTACTGATCTTTAGCCTGTGGCAAATGCCGCATTCATACGCGATTGCGATTTTCCGCTTTAAGGATTATCAGGCCGCCAACATCCCGGTTCTGCCCGTGGTGAAAGGTATCTCCGTTGCGAAAAACCACATTACGCTATATATCGTGGCGTTTGCGGTCGCAACATTGATGCTGTCTCTCGGCGGTTATGCCGGTTACAAATATCTGGTCGTTGCCGCAGCCGTTAGCGTCTGGTGGCTGGGTATGGCGCTGTCGGGCTATAAAAATGCGATTGATGACCGCGTGTGGGCAAGAAAGCTGTTTGTTTTCTCCATCGTCGCGATTACTTCGCTGAGCGTCATGATGTCCGTGGACTCAATGGCTCCTGCGCATGAAGTCCTGCTGACCTACCTGCGTTAATCACAAGCGGTACGCTACACATTACGAAAAACAGGTGGCTTGTCCGGCTAATGCCGATGGTTTAAGGATTAGTTGAACGATCCAGCCGTTGGTGTAAAAAAGGTTCATGACATTCATGGACCTTTTTTTATGCAACTTTCTCAGGCTCTTGGCATTATCAATCTTACTGCGCCGGAACAGATTCACACTCTGGCTGATCTCCTACCCGTTAGCATGATTGAACAGGCATTAACGCTCACTGATACCGTCACGCTGCGCAAGCGAAAACTCCCCCTTGAGTCCATGGTGTGGCTGGTTATTGGCATGGCCGTATTCAATCAGCGCCCTCTTTCCCACATCGTTAATCTCATGGATATCGCTGATCGCTCCGGCACCCCGTTCATCGCCCCCAGTTCAGTCATACAACGGCGGCAGACGCTCGGTGAGGCTGCTGTCAGAGAACTGTTTGATATCACACAACGACACTGGAACGAACAGGCTCAGCACCCACAATGGCATGGGCTTAACCTCTTTGCCGTCGACGGTGTGGTCTGGCAAACGCAGGATACACCGGAAAATGAGGCGGCCTTCGGCAAGGCCTCCAATCAGCACGGCGACAAGGGTTACCCGCAGGTGAGAATGGCTTGCCTGATGGAACTGAGCAGTCATCTGATAACTGCCAGTGCGTTCGGCCGCTACGATGTCAACGAGATGCGGCTGGCAGCAGAGCTGACCGGAAAAACACCCGATAACAGCATTACCCTGTTCGACAAAGGGTTTTACTCCGTCGGTTTACTGCATCACTGGCGAACAGCGGGGGAAAATCGGCACTGGCTGCTGCCGTTGAAGAAAAATACGCAATACGAAGTGATAAGCAAGCTGGGCAGGCAAGACAGACTGGTACGGATAAAGACATCGCCGCAGGCGCGTAAACAATTGGCGACGCTGCCGGAGAGCATCACAGCGCGGTTGTTAACGAAGACGATAGAAGGAAAAACGCGAGAGGTGCTGACGTCACTGACGGACCCGATGCGTTATCCGGCGGCGGAGGTGAACGCCCTTTACGCTCACCGATGGGAAATCGAGTTGGGATATCGCGAGGCGAAACAAGGCTTGCTGGGTAACAGGTGGCATTTACGGAGCAGACTGCCGGAAATGGTGAGGCAGGAGTTGTGGGGCGTGCTGCTGACGTACAATCTGGTGCGTTATCAGATGGTGAAAATGGCGTTTACGCTGAAAGGAGATTACCTGCCGTATCAGTTGAGCTTCAGCGGCGCCCTGACGGAAATCTGGCGATTACTTATCGGTCTGCCGGGTTCATCACCGGGTGCGATACCAGGACATCTGAAGCATTTTTATGAGCAGGCAATCTATCTGGTATTGCCGTTAAGAAGGGAGCGAAGTTACCCCCGAGAAATCAGGGGAAGACGAGCGAAATATCCGTTAAAAAACAATGCCGGTCACCTTAAGTGACCGGCATTAGCTTGTCCGCCTGTTTTTTTATTGTTGGCCTTAAATTACCGCCTCGACAGGTGGTTTTTACTTTTCCCTCCCCTAGTTACTTTCCGCCAAATCACGTAACAAACCTATCGTTTACTGTATGGGCGATAACGCACTAAAATAGCGCCAATTGTTTTCAGAGGTACGAATGAACGATAATAAAATGACGCCAGGCGAATTACGCGCCACATGGGGTCTGGGTGCGGTCTTTTCACTGCGTATGCTCGGCATGTTCATGGTGCTGCCTGTCCTCACTACTTACGGCATGGCCTTGCAGGGCGCCAGTGAAGCGCTGATCGGCATTGCGATTGGTATTTATGGCCTGATGCAGGCTATCTTCCAGATTCCCTTCGGCCTGGTTTCTGACCGTATCGGCAGAAAACCCCTGATTGTTGGAGGGCTGCTGATTTTTGCACTCGGCAGCGTTATCGCCGCACTAAGCGACTCCATCTGGGGCATTATCCTTGGACGCGCGTTGCAGGGCGCTGGCGCGATATCCGCTGCCGTTATGGCGCTACTTTCTGACCTAACGCGTGAGCAGAATCGAACCAAAGCCATGGCATTTATCGGCGTGAGTTTCGGCGTCACCTTTGCTATCGCGATGGTCGTCGGTCCTATCGTTACCCACGCTTTTGGCTTACAGGCGCTCTTCTGGGGCATCGCCCTTCTGTCACTCGCAGGCATCGCCATCACCCTCACCCTGATTCCTTCCGCTCCTGCACATATCCTGAATCGAGAATCAGCGATGGTGCGCGGCAGTTTCCTCAAGGTACTCGGCAATAGCCGGCTGTTGAAACTGAATATTGGCATTATGTGTCTGCATATTTTATTGATGTCGAGCTTCGTCGCCCTGCCCCGCGTCATGGAATCCGCGGGGATGGCGCCACAGGATCATTGGAAAGTCTATCTGGTCACGATGCTGATCTCTTTTGCTGGCGTTGTGCCTTTCATTATTTATGCCGAAGTGAAAAGGCGAATGAAGCAGGTCTTCATCGGCTGCATCGTGGTGCTGATCGCCGCAGAGGTTGTCTTATGGACGGCAGGTAACCATCTCTGGCAAATTATCCTCGGCGTGCAGCTGTTCTTCCTGGCTTTCAACGTGATGGAAGCGCTGTTGCCATCGCTGATTAGCAAGGAATCGCCGGCGGGATACAAAGGTACGGCGATGGGGGTTTACTCCACCACACAGTTTATCGGCGTGGCGATTGGCGGGAGCCTCGGCGGTGGAGTGTTTGAGTGGTATGGCGCTTCGGCGGTGTTTATGGCTGGTGCGGCTATTGCAGCCATCTGGCTACTCGTCAGCTTCACCATGCAGGAACCACCTTATCTCAGCAGCCTGAGAATCGCCCTGTCCGATGTAGCGTTGCAAGATGGCGAGTTGGAACAGAAAATTCGTACTCAGCCCGGCGTTGCTGACGTGGTCATCGTGCCGGATGAGTACAGCGCCTATGTGAAGATCGACAACAAAAAGACCAGTCGGCAGCAGCTAGAACAACTAGCAGGTCAGGTCTGATTAATCATCACCACTTCCCGAAAGTGGTGTCCGGCTGACAAGCAAAAGGCCAGCTTTCGCTGGCCTTTTTCGTCGGTAAATGACGAGAAAACATCAATCACGGAAGTTGGTAAACTGGAATGGCTGCCCCAAATTTCCGCCGCGAATCAACGCCATCACACCCTGCAAATCATCACGTGATTTTCCGGTAACACGAATCTGTTCACCCTGAATCTGCGCCTGTACTTTCAGTTTGCTGTCTTTAATCAGCTTGACTATTTTCTTCGCCTGCGTGGTTTCAATGCCCTGCTTCAATTTGGCCTCCACGCTGTACGTTTTACCGCTGTGCTCGAACGCTTCCGGAACCTCTAACGCACCGCCTTCAATCCCGCGCTTCAGCAATTTCTCGCGCATAATATCAATCAGTTGCTGTACCTGAAAATCAGACTCGCTGGTCGCTTTAATACTTTGCGATTTCTCATTCAGTTCAAAGCTGGCCGGAACATTGCGAAAATCCCAGCGGGTGCTCAGCTCACGCGTGGCATTTTCCACCGCGTTACGGACTTCCTGCATATCAATTTCCGAAACAATATCGAAAGATGGCATAATTCGCTCTCCTGACAAATTTGGCTGGCGAGCATAATAACCGCTCTTCTGCGATAAGCAAGATGCCAGACACGATCCCGATTTTTACTCTGTACCGGGTAAACAGGCCGAATAGCACAAGATCGTAACGTGAATGATAGCCTATGATGGCAGAACGACAGCGCCCGCATCAAATAGGGGAGACATACATGAAAATCACCGTTCTTGGCTGTGGCGCGCTGGGTCAACTTTGGCTCGCTGCGTTACATCAGCAAGGGCATGATGTCCAGGGATGGCTGCGCATTCCGCAACCCTATTGTCCGGTCAATGTCACCATGCTGGATGGTCAGCACTGTAATCTCAACCTGACGGCTAACGATCCCGAACACCTTGCCCAAAGCGAACTACTGCTGGTGACGTTAAAAGCCTGGCAGGTTTCAGATGCCGTCACCGTACTGTTGCCACAGCTCAACCCACATTGCACGATTCTGCTTTTACACAACGGGATGGGCACACGGGAAGAATTACCGTCGCTACAGCAGCCGCTGGTTCTGGGGATCACCACCCATGCCGCACGGCGTGACACGACCAACGTTGTGCATGTTGCCGCTGGTACAACGCACATCGGCACCTTTAACGGCGACAGCAGCCAAAGTCATCTGGCGGAAGTGCTGCATCAGGCCTTGCCTGATGTGGCCTGGCACACCAATATTAGCGCCACCTGCTGGCTGAAGCTCGCGGCTAACTGCGTCATCAATCCGCTCACGGTGAAATATCACTGTACCAATGGCGAGCTTTCTGCGTACCCGGAACTGATTTCGTCACTTTGTCAGGAAGTGGCTAGCGTCATGGAGCGAGAGGGCTTCCACACATCGCGGGATAGCCTGCTGCTCTACGTGAATCAAATTATTCAGAACACGGCGGCAAACACCTCATCGATGTTGCAGGACATCATCGCTCAGCGGCATACCGAAATTGATTACATTACCGGGTATTTACTGCACCGAGCGCGCCTCCACGGCCTGACGCTCCCCGAAAATGCTCGTCTGTTTGACTACATTAAGCAAAAGGAAAATGATTATGACCGCATCGGCACTGGTGTGTCTGCCACCTGGTAGTGAAGAAACTGAAGCCGTCACGACCATCGATTTACTTGTACGGGCAGGTATTCAGGTCACGCTTGCCAGCGTAGCCAGCGATGGCAATCTGGAAATTGTCTGTTCACGTGGGGTAAGGCTGCTGGCGGATGCCCCACTGGCTGCCGTCGCCGATCGGCCTTTCGATGTGCTGGTGTTACCGGGTGGGCTGCAAGGTGCGGAGTGCTTCCGCGATAGCCCAATACTGGTGGAATGCATTCGACAAGCGCATCTGGAAGGGAAAATTGTCGCTGCGATGTGTGCAACGCCTGCGCTGGTGCTGGAATATCATCAGCTGTTCCCCGTCGGAAACATGACGGGCTACCCTGCGTTTAAGGATAAGATTGCGCCAGAAAAATGGATGGAAAAGCGCGTCGTCTACGATCCGCGCGTGAATCTGTTAACCACGCAAGGGCCAGGCACCAGTATGGATTTCGCCCTGAAGATCATCGATTTACTGCTAGGAAAAGAAAAAGCTGCCGAGGTTGCTGAACAGTTAATCCTGCCGCCGGGGATTTATAACTATCGTGATTAGCGTAAATGAAAAAGGCGCTTACGCGCCTTTTTCACATTACGGACGGTATACCTTCACATTGGTAAAACCTTGCTCACGCAGGTACAGCGCCTGCAAGCGGCTCATCACGCCACGTTCGCAGTAAAGCAGGTAGGTTTTGCTCTGATCCAAATCGCCAAACTGCGTACCCAGCTTGTAGAACGGTAAGGATTTGATTTCCACGTGATCCAGTTCAAGCGGCTTGTCGTCCTGTTCATCCGGCGCACGGATATCAAGCAACACGTCAGTCGGTGCAAACGACGCGACCGTTTCGACTTCAACCACTTCTTGCTTGGTCTGTTCTGCGATCTCACGGATATCAATATTCCGCGCTTCGCTCACCACACGCTCCAGAATAGCAAAATCAAAGTGGCTTTCTTCGGCCTCAATCTTCGCTTTTACCGCTTTCACCGTCGGGCTTTTCGAGATCACACCGCAATATTCCGGCATCGTTTTGGCGAAATCTTCCGTTCCCAGTTCGCGAGCCTGTTTGATAATGTGTTCTTTATCATGAGAAATCAGCGGACGCAGAATCAGCGTATCGGAGGCATTATCGATCAAACGCAGGTTGGTCAACGTCTGGCTAGAAACCTGACCTAATGCTTCACCGGTCACCAGCGCCTGAACACCGTAACGCTCAGCAATTTTGGAGGCCGCGCGCACCATCATGCGTTTCAATACGACGCCCATCTGGCCATCGTCAACCTTCTCCAGAATTTCACCGACGACAGGATCGAAGTCAATCGCAATAAAGCGTACTCGGTGTGAGCTACCAAAACGATTCCACAGATAGTATGCGACCTGTTTCACACCAATCTCGTGTGCCGCACCGCCAAGGTTAAAGAAGCAGTAATGCACGCGACACCCGCGACGCATCAGCATATAGCTGGATACGCCAGAGTCGAAACCACCGGAAATCAGCGACAACACATCTTCCTGCGTACCGATCGGGAAGCCGCCGATCCCTTCATAACGTCCTTTAATCAGCAGCAAACGATCCTGCTCGATTTCCAGATGCACAGTCACCTGCGGCGCAGTGAGATTGACTCGCGCCGTTTCAATATGCTGGTTCAGACCACCGCCGACATAACGCTCTACATCCTGTGAACTAAATTCATGCTTACCGCGGCGCTTCACTCGCACACAAAACGTCTTGCCTTCCAACTGCTCACGATACAGCGCCAGCGCCTGTTCAAAGATATTGTGCACGTCGGTGTAGGCGTGATCTTCCACTTCCAGAATATGGTGAATACCCGGAATTCTCGTCAGCGCATCACGAATTGCTGAACGCTGGCTTTCGTCTTTGGCCCGAACTTCGATATGATCCCAGTGACGGACAACCGCCAGCGTTTCATCATAGTGTTTTAATACGTTGCGAATGTTTCCGGTTAGAATCTTGATAAAGCGCAACCGCACAGATTGGCTCTTGATGGTGATTTCCGGGAACAATTTAATGATAAACTTCATGGTGGCTGTCGTTACTTGGTCAGAAAGGCGTAAATAAATTTACCCTGAGCACTAAAATCACGTTATCGGTAAAATCAGCGGAACAGAGATGATTTTACCAATAGCATCCAGGGCGCGGAGTATATCATTATATGAAGATATACTGTGCGCTTTAACCGTATAATTGTTGCGCATCCACGGATGACCAAACGCAACACCACGCTCTGCCGCCACAAGCCAACGGCGTATAACACCAGGATTCTGAAACCACTATGCCTAAGAAGACCGAGCAGCCAGTCAGCTTTGAAAGCTCGCTGAACGAACTGGAAAAAATCGTTACCCGCCTCGAATCAGGCGAACTGCCGCTGGACGATGCGCTAAATGAATTTGAGCATGGCATCCAGCTCGCTCGTCAGGGTCAGCAAAAACTGCAACAGGCGGAACAGCGCGTACAAATCCTGCTTAGTGACGATCCCGATGCCCCGCTGTCACCGTTCACGCCGGATAATGATTCGCTATGACCGATTTCAGCACGCAACTGAATGCGCATTACCAACGCACTAACCGTATGTTGGGCCATTTCATCACCAGCCTCCCCTTTCAGAGTAGTCCACTGGTCAATGCGATGGAGTATGGCTCACTCTTAGGAGGCAAACGCCTGCGCCCGTTTCTGGTTTATACTACGGGTGAACTGTTTGGTATGCCGTTAGAGAGTCTGGATGCCCCTGCTGCGGCAGTAGAATGTATCCATGCCTATTCACTGATTCATGACGATCTGCCAGCGATGGACGACGACGATTTACGCCGCGGACAGCCAACCTGCCATATCAAATTTGGCGAAGCCAATGCCATTCTGGCGGGGGATGCACTGCAAACGTTGGCGTTCTCCATTCTGGCCGACGCGCCGATGCCACAGGTCTCCGATCGCGATCGGCTGGCGATGCTCTCAGAATTGGCGCACGCCAGTGGTGTCGCAGGTATGTGCGGCGGGCAGGCTTTCGACCTGGAAGCGGAAGGTCATCAGGTCGATCTGGCTGCGTTAGAGCGCATTCACCGCCACAAAACTGGCGCCTTGATTCGCGCAGCCGTTCGACTAGGCGCACTGGCCGCCGGTGAAACAGGACGCGCCGCCTTGCCCCACCTGGATCGCTACGCTGACGCGATTGGGCTCGCCTTTCAGGTTCAGGACGATATTCTCGATGTTGTTGGCGACAGCGCGACAACAGGCAAACGTCAGGGTGCGGACCAGCAGTTAGGTAAAAGCACCTATCCCAGCCTGCTGGGATTAGATAACGCACGAAAAAAAGCACAGGAGCTTTATCAGGAATCACTGGCATCGCTGGACGATCTCGTCGCATCCAGTCCGATCCCCCTGAATATTGCCCCACTACAAGCGCTGGCGAATTTCATCGTTGAACGCGATAAGTAATTACCTAATGAGTCTCTATGAGTTTTGATACCGCGAAGTACCCTACATTGGCGTTAGTGGAAACACCGGATGAACTTCGACTGTTGCCGAAAGATAGCCTGCCAAAGCTGTGCGATGAGCTGCGCCAATACCTGCTGGACAGCGTCAGCCGTTCAAGCGGCCATTTTGCTTCAGGGTTAGGAACGGTTGAATTAACGGTTGCGCTGCATTATGTCTACAACACTCCTTTCGATCATCTGGTGTGGGATGTCGGCCATCAGGCTTACCCGCATAAAATTCTGACCGGCCGTCGCGATCGCATTTCAACAATCCGCCAAAAAGGCGGTTTGCACCCCTTTCCGTGGCGTGATGAAAGCGACTATGACGTATTGAGCGTCGGGCATTCATCGACCTCAATCAGTGCCGGGCTGGGCATGGCCGTTGCGGCCGAGCGTGAAGGCAAAGGCCGCCGTACGGTTTGTGTAATCGGCGACGGCGCGATTACTGCGGGTATGGCCTTTGAAGCGATGAACCATGCGGGCGACATCCGCTCCGACCTGCTGGTTGTGCTGAACGACAACGAAATGTCGATTTCGGAAAACGTCGGCGCATTGAACAATCATCTGGCACAACTGCTGTCCGGCAAGCTCTATGCCAGCCTGCGCGAAGGAGGGAAAAAGGTCTTATCTGGCCTGCCGCCAATAAAAGAGCTGGTGAAGCGTACCGAAGAGCATCTTAAAGGCATGGTTGTGCCGGGTACGTTATTTGAGGAGCTGGGCTTTAATTATATTGGCCCGGTCGACGGCCACGACGTTCAGGCGCTGGCGCATACATTGAAAAACATGCGCAACCTGAAAGGCCCGCAGCTCCTGCATATCATGACGAAAAAAGGCAAAGGCTATGCCCCTGCCGAACAGGATCCGATCAGTTGGCATGCGGTGCCAAAATTCGATCCAGCCAGCGGCACATTGCCGAAAAGCAAGGAAGGCGCTCAACCCACCTATTCTAAAATCTTCGGTCAATGGCTACAGGAAACGGCAGCCAAGGACAGCAAGCTTATGGCGATCACGCCAGCGATGCGCGAAGGTTCCGGCATGGTGCAGTTCTCCCGCGATTACCCGCAGCAATATTTTGACGTTGCCATTGCCGAACAGCATGCTGTCACGTTTGCTGCCGGTCTGGCCGTTGGCGGCTATCACCCGGTTGTCGCTATTTACTCGACGTTCCTGCAACGCGCCTACGATCAGGTTATACACGATGTGGCGATCCAGAATCTGCCAGTTCTGTTTGCTATCGATCGCGGCGGTATTGTTGGCGCGGATGGGCAAACGCATCAGGGAGCGTTCGATCTCTCTTTCTTACGCTGTATCCCGAACATGATCATCATGACGCCCAGCGATGAAAACGAGTGTCGCCAGATGCTGCACACGGGCTATCACTACCAGAAAGGCCCGACCGCAGTGCGCTACCCGCGAGGAAACGGTACGGGTACGGAATTGACGCCACTATCAGAACTGCCAATCGGTAAAGGCGTGGTGCGTCGTCAGGGCGAAACGATCGCGATTCTGAATTTCGGTACGCTTCTGCCAGAAGCACAGATTGCGGCAGAGCAGTTAAACGCCACCCTCGTCGATATGCGTTTTGTGAAGCCACTGGATGAAGCGTTACTGGAAGAGTTGGCACAGTCTCACAGCACGTTTGTGACGCTGGAAGAAAATGCGATCATGGGCGGTGCGGGAAGCGGTGTGAATGAGTTCCTGATGGCGAAGCGTCTCGCCGTCTCGGTGCTGAACATCGGGCTACCGGACGTCTTTATTCCGCAAGGTTCACAGGAAGAAATCCGTGCCGATCTGGGTCTGGATGCCGCCGGCATCGAGCGCAGAATCACGCAGTGGATGGCATAAGCGGCTCACGATAATCGAGGCACATGGCCCCGGTTCAATCGCGTTGTAACATCAGAATATCGGCCAGTGATGGCCGATAAAATAGATAATTCCCGCCGAGATCACCCCTGCGACAATATCATCGATCATGATTCCCATACCGCCGTGTACGTTGCGATCAAACCAACGAATCGGCCAGGGTTTCCAGATATCCAGACAACGAAAGACGACAAACCCTGCCGCCACCCACTGCCACTCATCCACTGGAATAGCCATCAGGGTAATCCACATGCCGACAAATTCGTCCCAGACGATGCTGCCGTGATCGTGAACGCCCATATCTTTCGCCGTCTGGTGACACAGGTAAACACCGATACAAATGCTCAGCATGACCAGCAGCGAATACAATTCAAGCGGCAGGAAGGACATGAGATACCACAGAGGAATCGCCGCCAGCGACCCTACCGTGCCCGGCATCCAGGGAGATAGCCCGCTACCCAATCCCGTCGCCAGAAGGTGCCACGGGTTACTCAGCCGTAGACGACGCTTTGCCACCTCAGCACCTTTCACTTTACTCGCGGAATCAGTTTTGCTCGCTAAAATGGTCATACCCCTTCCAGTTCAGCTCGGTCACTTTATTATCCCTGAAAAAGCGAACCCCTTCAGATGAAGGTCCGATTTGCCCGATACAGGTGTAGCCGGCACCGAGATGCCCCAGGGCAAGCTCCAGCGCACCGCGGTTAATCTCCGGCACGGTAAAGCACAGCTCATAGTCTTCGCCGCCAGATAGCGCCCAGCGCAATGCCTGTTCTTCATCAACACATCCCCGCAGCCAATCAGACTGTGGAATGGCGTCCAGATTAATACGTGCACCGCACTCGCTGGCTTTAAGTATATGCTGTAGATCGGAAATGAGGCCGTCAGAAAGATCGATAGCCGAACTGGCCAGATCGCGCAGCGCCTGACCTTGCAGAATTCTGGGCTGAGGTCGCAGGTGACGCTGGATCAGTCCCTGACGCGCCTCGTCATCCTCAACGTGCAATGTGTTCCGTAGGATAGCCAGACCGGCGGCGCTGTCGCCTAATGAACCCGTAACATAGACCCAGTCGCCGATTCTGGCTCCGCGGCGCGTCAACGCCCGACCCGCAGGCA